>CAVTVR010000016.1:0-32015 GCA_963738225.1 uncultured Verrucomicrobiae bacterium | reverse complement strand
AACGGCTGCGTGAGCGGATCGTGCAAAACTTCCAAGGCGCGATCCGGCAGGCGTGAAAAAACATAGGTCTGCGCCAGAAAAAGCCGCGCGGCCAAGTTGTCCGGCGCGAGTTGGCGGACGCGGTTGAATTGGGCGACCGACTGCCGCATCAGCCCGCCTTGCATGAGCCAGGTTCCGTTTTCAAAGCAGAAACTGGTTTCATCAAACGGGCCGTTGGCGGTCAAGACCTCATCCCAATTGTGGTATTTGCCGAACTCGTCGGTCGTGACCCGCGAGAGTTGCACTTCGGTGGGCGAGCCGGCCCGCAAGGTTTTGTTGAAGTCGAGATTGATTTTGGCGACCACGTTGTCTGGATTCAGTTCCTGCGCTTCGCTGAACAGGGCGGCGGCTTTTTCCAGTTCGCCGGCGCGTTGAAGTTGGACGCCGAAAAAATTCAAACCGCGCGAATAAAGCAGCCCGGCCATGAGCGCGTTTGGGTTAGGCTCCGCCGTCACATGCAAATGTTTCAACAACCAGCCGGCGGCATTTTTCTGTTTTTTGTAATTGGGCGGATGGAATGCTTTTTCAACCGCCGGCAGAGTGCTTTCCATTGCGCCGTGTCCAAAACGATTCGTTTTCCGCAATCAGGTTTTTGTCCAAAGCCGGCGGCAGCAGCGTGTCTTCGGGCAACGGTTTCAACACATAAATCAACCCGTGCGGTTCCTGGTAAAACTGTTCGAAATAATAGCCAAAACTTGGGTTGAAATAGCACAGGGTGTTGCTTTTGGACAACTGGTTTAACAGCGTGTAAATGCGCAATGGGCTGATGGAGCCGACCGCGTTGGTCGTGGCATTTGCGGCCAGATTTGGGGGAAACGCCGGTGCAGATATTGGTGGTAAGGCGGCCAGTTCAGCGACTGGGTGTCCACCACCGGGATAATTTTTCTCGCGCCCTTCGCGCGCCAGCACCGCTTGCAGCAGATAGGCGCCGGAACGGCTGGTCTTGCTCGGGAGTCTCGCTGTCGCACGAGCAAAATCGCTCCGTCATGCGGAAGATTTTGTGCCGAGAACCGGGCATATTTGAGCAGGGTGTCGTCATTGATGGCACGAATGGCGGGCGGTTTTTATAGACCAGCAACCCGCCGCCAGCGCCGACGTCGCCAGCGTGCCGGCCACAATGATCGGGCAAAGCCAGAGCAGACCTTTCGGCAAAGCCGGTTCCGGTCGGCTGCATTCGCCGGTCAGCACTTGGGCTTTTTGCCAAAGACCAGCAGAAAATAACCGCAATAATATCCGATGCACAAGGCCGCCACATAATACAAGGTGAGCGCCGGCGTGTTTGATGCCCAGTCCTTGCATCAGTTGCAGCGGGCTTAACGGCGGGTCGAACATCACCCACGACGAGACGCCAAAAATCACCGCATTGACGAAATGAATCATGTTATTGACCAAGTTGGTTCCGACCCGGCTGCTGTCGCCAAAACTGGCGCTCCAGCGGATGGCCATGAAGAAGGCCGGCAGCAGGGAAGTCAGCGACATCAATGCCAAGGTGTGCCGCACGTCGGCCGATTTGGATGCTCCTGATCACCAGCCAGTCCACCTGCAGATTGGGTTTGAGCGCCTGCCAAAACGTCACCGGATAGGTCCCCGAAACTTGACGACCAACGGCAGCAGCAAAAACAGGAGCAGTCCCGCCAGGCCGCAAAGGGTCATGCGCAGGAGAAAATTCACGTTGAAAAATTCCAGCTTGCGCAGCCAGATGATCATCATCAGGAACACCGGAAAAAACGCCATCATCGCCCAGTTTTCCGTGATGCCCGCGCCATAAAAGGCCGCCGCCAGGAACAGCCGCCATTCGTGCTCGTCCAGCCGGTATTCCAGCAATTGCCAGAGCATCGACCGCAAACCACAGCAGTTCAAAACTCTCGCCGGTGAAACTGGTGGCGTGTTCCCAAAACGTCAGTTGCAATCCCGCAAACGCCACCGCCGACGACCGGCGGAATCCATGCCACCCAGCCGGTGAGAAAGGAAAAATCGCTGCGCTCGCGCGTCCGTTCCATTTCCGTGCGGTCATGCGGCAGCAGCGCCACCGAACGCGCCAGCACGGCGAGAGTCGCCGCGCCGCAGACGTGCGGAAAAAAGATTCAAGGCCAGCGGAATGTGCGCCGCCGGCAGCCAGCGGAACGGCAGGGTGACCAGCAAGGTCAGCGGGTTGAAAATCTGCGGCTGCCAGATCCAGCCCGAAACCGCCGCCACCTCGCCGAGGTTCAGCAGCGTCACCCAGTGGTTCATCGTGAGCCAGTAAACGACCAGCATCACCGCCGCCCAGCAGCCAAGGCAAAAAGCGCGGCACAAAATTTTTTCTGGGGTCAGTCTGATTGTCTTTCGGCATCGGGTTTCATCCAGTTGAATCCAAGAACCGCGCGTTGGCAAGTTCAGTTTCTTCGGCGCAAATCGGCCACGCACTCGACATGCTGGGTTTGCGGGAACATATCCAGCGGCTGCACGCGCGCCAATTCAAAGACACCGCCGGCCGCACAAAATGTTCAAATCCCGCGCCATCGTCGCCGGATGGCACGATACGTAAATCACCTGCGCCGGCTTCGTCTGCCGCAACAACTCCAGCGTTTCCGGCCAGCAGCCCTTGCGCGGCGGATCAAGCATCACCGAAGTTTTCTCCGGCGAAAATTTTTGCAACAGTTCCGGCAACACCTCTTCCACCTTCGCGGCGATGAATTCGCCGTTCTCGATTTTTCGTAGCGCCGGCGTTTTGCCGCGCCGCCTTGATCGCCAGTTGGTCGTATTCCACGCCGACAAACGATTCGACCACGTCTGCCGCTTCAATTCCGAAAAAGCCCACGCCGCAATACAAATCAACCAAATGCCGCGCGCCGCCCGCTTTCAAAAACTCGCGCACCGTCTCCACCAGTTTCGGCAGCAGGAAAAAATTGTTCTGGAAAAACGAATCCGGCGGCACTTCCCAGTTTTCCGGCTGCACGCGCAGCACCACTTTGATGCCGCCTTTGGGCGGCGGGTTTGCGCGAACTTCCTTGATCTGTTCGTTCAGCGCCGGCTCGGCGATTTTGCATTCCTCGATGTCCTCGACGAACTGGTTGTCCGCGCGGATGAAGCCGATCACCAGCTTTTTCGCCGGGCCGTTCCACTGGCTGCGGATCATGATGCGGTTGCGGTAGCCATACGGCGCAGGGCAGGGGATGACCGGCGCGACGACCGCGCGGGAAATTTTTCCGACCCGCTCAAACAAGTCCGCGATCTGCTTGTGCTTGAACCGCAACTGCGCCGCGTATTCGATGTGTTGATACTGGCAGCCGCCGCACGCGCCAAAATAACGGCATTCCGGCGCGACGCGCTCCGGCGAGGGCTTTTCCACGCGCAACAGTTTCGCCCGCGCAAATTTTTTTTTCACTTCCGTGATTTCCGCGACGACGGTCTCGCCGACGATGACGAATGGCACGAATACCACAAATTCATCAATGCGCCCGACGCCTTCGCCGCCGAACGCGAGGTCGTGGATGGTCAGAGTAATTTGGTCGCCGGTTTTGAGAGACACGCGGAAAGTTTAGGCACAGACCGCCGGCAAAAAAGGTTTTTCAGCCGGTGGGCTTGCTTTTCTCCGCGATGGCTTCGGAGAAAATCGCCAGCATCTGCGCGCGCGACAGCGAGCCGACCAGCCGGTTTTCCGTCCGCGTGCTGACCACCGGGATGTTGCGCAGCTCGCTTTCCAGCACCAACGGCAGTGCGTCGAGCAGCCGCTGGCCGGGTGTCAGGCTTTTCGGCGGCGGTCGCATCAGGTCCAGCGCGATCACGCCGGCCAGGTCTTCATTGGTATGCAAAAAATCTTTCAGGTCGTGCAGCGCGACGACGCCGATGAGCCGCTTTTGAGCATCCACAATCGGCACAAAATTATTTGAACTGGCCAGAAACCGGTCGGCGATTTCGCGGAGGGAAACCGTTTCGCGCAACGGCGGAACCGGCGGCTGCATCAGGTCGCCAACGGTCTTGTCCATCGCCGCGCCCGCCTGCTCGTTTTCCCGCAGCCACGCCAGCCCTTTGAGCCGCATGTGCTCGGTATAGACGGATTCGCCGTGCAACTGCCGCGAAACCAGCACCGCCACCACGCAGCCCAGCATCAGCGGCGGCATCAGCGAATAATCGAGCGAAATTTCAAACGCCATGATCATCGCCAGCAACGGCGATTTCGTCGTGCCCGCCAGCGTCGCGCCCATGCCGACCAGCGCGAACGCGCCGGACGGCACGCCTGTCGCGCAGCCGAAATGGTGCAGCGCCATGCCAAACAACGCCCCCGCATCCGCGCCCAAAAACATCGTCGGCGTGAACACGCCGCCGACCGTGCCCGCGCCAACCGTGATGGCCGTGGCGAGCAGCTTGGCGAAAAAAAGCCCGCCCAACTGCGAGAATCCGCCGGTGGCGGCCTTATATTCGCCGTGCAAAATGGCGTTGGTGACATAGTAACCGTTGCCGCAGACACCGGGAAATCCGGCCACTGCGACGAGGCCAACCGACAGTCCGGCCAGTGCCAGCCGCACGTAGACGGGCAGGGGAAAACGGTTGAACTGTTCCTTCGCCACGCGCAAAAATTTCAGGAACAGCGCGCTGACGCCGCCGCAGAGGACGCCCAACACGATGAACCAAGGCAGTTCCGGCAAGGCCGTCGGCGGAAACGGCGGCACATGATACCACGGCTCAATCCCGAAAAAGCTGCGCGATACCATCGTCGCCACCACCGACGCGCAGACCAACGGCGCGAAGAGGTTCATGGAAAAATTTCCCAGCACGATGAGCGCGGCAAAAACCGCGCCGGCAATCGGCGCGTTGTAGGCCGCCGAAATGCCCGCCGCCGCGCCGCACCCGACCAGCAACCGCAGGCGATAGGGCGGCCATTTGGCAACCTGGCCCAGCTTGGAGGCGAGCGTCGCGGACAATTGCGTGATGCCGCCTTCGCGTCCGACGGAGGCGCCGGTGGCGATGCTCACCAGCGCCGAGGCGGTCTTCACCGATTCCGTGCGGAAAGGCAGCCGGCCATCGCCGGCGACCACGGCTTCCAGCAAATCGCTGGAACCTTGCGGACCGACCAGCCGGAAGCCCCAGTATAAAATCAGTCCCGCCACCAGCCCGCCGAGCGTGGGCACCGCGAACCGCTGCCACGGCGCAAACAGGAGTGCCGCTTGAACCGGGTCCGCGGGCTGTGGCAGAAAAAGCCGTTGCACCATTTCGCCCGCATAGAAGAAAAACAGGTTCACCAAACCGCCGATGCACCCTACGCCGGCGGCCAGCAGGAGATGAAAGGCCTCTTCCTTGAAGACCAGTTTTTCGCGCCAGTGCAGCGCAGCTTGCCAGTGGCGGCGGAAAAAATTCCGCGCCTGCGTCACGAAAGGATTGGGCGTTCGCGGCCCCACGCCGGAAATTTAGCGCGAGAATTGATTTTGGCGAGCCGCGATTTTGGCATCACCTCAACTCTTGTCCACCAAATCGAGGTAAAGCACAGTCAGCGTTTTTTGCGCGGCCAGCGGCGCAGGCCGTTTTGCAGCCACAGCCACCAGACCATCCAGAACGCCTCCACCACGATGCCGCGCGACAGCTTGGATTTGCCTTCCACCCGCTCGGTGAAAATGATCGGCGTCTCGACAACTTTGAAGCCGTCGCGCCAGAGCCGGTGCGTCATTTCGATTTGAAAGCTGTAACCGTTCGAGCGGACGGCATCGAGTTCGATGGCTTGCAGCGCGCGGCGGCGGAAACATTTGTAGCCGCCGGTCGGGTCGGTGAACGGCATGCCGGTGATCGCCGAAACATATTTGCCGGCAGACCGGCTCAAGATCAGGCGGCTCAACGGCCAGTTGATCACGCGGATGCCGCCGACATAGCGCGAACCCAAAACCAGGTCCGCCTGCTTGATCGCTTCCAGAAACGCGGGGATGTCATCCGGGTTGTGCGAAAAATCGCAGTCCATTTCAAAGATGAATTCGTAGTTTTTCTCCAGCGCCCACTTGAAACCCGTGATGTAAGCCCGGCCCAGCCCGTTTTTCTTCTGCTCGTGAATGACGTGAATCTGCGGATGTTTGGCGGCGAGTTCGTCCGCGATTTGTCCCGTGCCATCCGCTGAATTGCCGTCCACCACCAGCAGGTCCACGCCGACGGGCAGCGACAACAGTTTGTGCGCCACGCGCGGGAGATTTTCCCGTTCGTTGACGGTCGGCACGATGATGAGCGTCGGGTTCAAGCGGCAGCGGCGCAAATAAATAAACGGGAAACGTCCGGAAAACAAGCCGGCAGTTGGGTGAAGTCAAAAACTTTCATTGTCAGGCTGAAACCTTCAGAATAGTTTGCCTTGATGTATGCTTCGCTGATTACCGACGTTTTCAACCTGGGTTATCTGGTTCACAATCCCTGGCTGCTGCTGGTGTTTGCGTTTCAGGCTTGGATGTTTGTGGACGCGGCCCGCCGGCAGGAATGGATTTGGGCGATTTTTATTTTCATCGGTTTCGGCCTGTCAGCCATCCTGTATTTCTTCCTCGTTTATCGCGCAAACGCTCCGGCGGGCACGACTGGATTTGAACTGCCTGGCGCACAAAGCCGTGCCCGGATCCAACAGCTTCAGGCAAAAATTCATCACCTGGACAATGCCTACCATCATTTCCAGCTTGGCGACGTTTATTTCCAGCGCGGAAGATTTGCCGAGGCGGAGAAAAGTTATCGCGCCTCGCTCGAACGCGAGCCGAACGACATTGACGCCCGCGCCCATCTGGGCCAGTGCCTGCTGCGCTTGAATCGTCCCGCCGAGGCGCGTCCGCTGCTCGACGCCGTTTGCCGTGAAAATTACCAGCACGACTTCGGCTATTCGCTGATGGCTTATGCCGAAACCTTGACCGCGTTGAACGAGACGGAGGCCGCGCTGAACATCTGGCAGCATGTGGTTGAAACCCATTCCTATCCTCGCGCCAAGGTGCAACTAGCCGAAATTTACCTGGCAAAAAACCAAGCCGACCTGGCCCGCGTTCAAATCAATGAGGTCATCAGCGATGATGTTCACGCTCCCGCCTTCCAGCGCCGACGCGACCGAGTGTGGGTTCGTCGCGCCAGAGCCATGCTGAAGAAACTTCCCAAGTAACCGGCAAAAGCCTACGGCAGATCGGTTGTCCCCATTAAATATCGGTCGCATTCGCGCGCCGCGCCGCGGCCTTCGTTGAAGGCCCAGACGACGAGGCTCTGCCCGCGCCGGCAGTCGCCGCAGGCAAACACCTTCGGGATATTCGTGTTGTATTTCTCGAAATCAGCCTTGGCGTTGGAACGCGGGTCGCGTTCGATTTGGAGCGCTTCAAGCAACAGCTGTTCCGGTCCGAGGAAACCCATCGCCAGCAGGACGAGCTGCGCGGGCAAAACTTTTTCCGTGCCGGGAATGTTCTTCGGAATGAACTGGCCCTTGTCGTTCCTTGTCCATTCGACTTGCACGGTGTGAACGGCTTGGACGTGGCCGTGGGCGTCCCCTTCAAATTTCGTCGCGGTGGTGAGATAAACGCGCGGGTCCGCGCCGAATTTCGCGGCAGCCTCCTCCTGGCCGTAATCCATTTTGTAAACCTTCGGCCACTCGGGCCACGGATTGTCTTTGGCGCGTTCGAGCGGCGGCCTGGGCAGAATCTCTACTTGCGCCAGCGATTTGCAGCCGTGCCGGATGGACGTGCCGACGCAGTCCGTGCCGGTGTCGCCGCCGCCGATGACGACGACATCTTTTCCGGTGGCGTCAATGAAATTGCCGTTTTTGTGTCCGTCCAAAATCGCCTTCGTGTTCGCGGTGAGAAAATCCATCGCAAATTGGATGCCTTTGAATTCGCGTCCGGGAATCGGAAGATCGCGCGGCTTGGTCGCGCCGGTGGCGAGAATGATCGCGTCAAACTCCTGCAACAATTTTTCCGCCGGAAGCGTTTTTCCGACTTCCGTGTTGCAGACAATCTTGATGCCCTCGGCTTCCATTTGCTGGATGCGGCGCAGCACGACTTCCTGTTTGTCGAGCTTCATGTTGGGGATGCCATACATGAGCAAACCGCCGGGGCGGTCGGCGCGCTCGAACACGGTCGTCAGGTGTCCGGCTTTGTTTAATTGCGCCGCGGCACAAAGTCCCGCAGGGCCGGAGCCGATAACGGCGACTTTTTTGCCGGTGCGCTTCTTCGGAGGTTCGGGAATGATCCAGCCATTTTCCCAGCCGTGATCGGCGATGGCGCACTCGATGTTTTTGATCGTGACTGGCGGATTGTTGATGCCGAGCACGCACGAGCCTTCGCACGGCGCGGGACAGACGCGGCCGGTGAAGTCGGGGAAGTTGTTCGTCTTGTGCAGGCGATCCAGTGCCTCTTGCCACAGCCCGCGATAAACCAGGTCGTTCCATTCGGGAATGAGATTATGGATCGGGCAGCCGCTGGCCATGCCGCTGACAAGCTGGCCTGTGTGGCAGAAGGGAATGCCGCAATCCATGCAGCGCGCGCCCTGTTTTTTCAGGTCGGCCTCCGGCATGTGCTCGTGAAATTCCTTCCAATCGGCCACGCGCCCGAGCGGCGCGCGGTCTTTCGGCAGTTCGCGTTGAAAATCTAAAAATCCGTCGGGTTTTCCCATCTTTGGTTTTCGCTTTTGGGTTCGGTTTAAAACTTAATGTCCGCCTTTTACGTTTTCTTCAAACGCGGCCATGATGGCGTCGTCGCCGCTCAAGCCTTGCGACTCGACTTTTTGGAGCGACAGCAACACGCGCTTGTAATCCTGCGGCATGACCTTGACGAATTTCGGCACGAAATTTTTCCAGTCGGCGAGAATTTTCGCCGCGTGCTCGCTGTGCGTGTAAGTCTGATGGCGCTGAATCATTTTCCAGACCAGTTCAATTTCATCGGCGTCGGCCAATTTTTCCAGGCCGACCAGTTCCAGGTTGCAGCGCGTGGCGAAATCGCCGGCTTCGTCAAGGACGTAGGCGATGCCGCCGCTCATGCCGGCGGCGAAGTTGCGTCCGGTCTTGCCCAGAATCACGACGCGCCCGCCGGTCATGTATTCGCAGCCATGATCGCCGATGGCCTCGACAACCGCATTCACGCCGGAGTTGCGGACGGCAAAACGTTCGCCCGCCATGCCGCGCACAAAAATTTCCCCGCCGGTCGCGCCGTAAAGCGCCACGTTGCCAATGATGATGTTTTCTTCCGGCACAAAGGTTGAACCTTTCGGCGGATAGACGATCAATTTACCGCCGCTCAAGCCTTTGCCGAAATAATCGTTCGCGTCGCCTTCGAGTTCGAGCGTCATGCCCTTGGGCACGAACGCGCCAAAGCTCTGGCCGGCGCTGCCGTAGAATTTCAGATGCACGGTGTCTTCCGGCAAACCGTCGGGCCCGTGCCGCTTCGTGATTTCACTGCCGGCAATCGTGCCGACCACGCGGTTGACGTTGTGAATTTCCATTTCAGCGCGCACTTTTTCGCCGCGTTCGATGGCGGGTTTGCACAAATCGAGCAGCTTCGTCACGTCCAAAGATTTTTCCAGGCCGTGATCCTGCTCCTGCTGGCGATAGCGCCCGACTTCCGGCCCGGCTTCGGGCTGGTGCAGAATCGGCGTGAGATCCAAGCCGTGCGCTTTCCAGTGCGCGATGGCTTTCCACGGAATCAATTTGTCCGTGCGGCCAATCATTTCGTTGACCGTGCGGAAACCGAGTTTGGCCATGACTTCGCGAAGCTCCTGCGCGATGAAGCGCATGAAATTCACGACATGGTCAGGATCGCCGGTGAAGCGCGCGCGGAGCCGCGGATCCTGCGTGGCGACGCCGACCGGGCAGGTATTCAAATGGCAAACGCGCATCATGATGCAACCCATCACAACGAGCGGCGCGGTGGCAAAACCAAATTCCTCCGCGCCGAGCAACGCGGCCATGGCCACGTCGCGGCCCGTTTTCAACTGGCCGTCGGTCTCCACATAAATGCGGCTGCGCAGATTGTTCAGCACGAGCGTCTGGTGCGTTTCGGCCAAGCCGAGTTCCCACGGGCCGCCCGCGTGCTTGATCGAGGAGAGCGGCGATGCGCCGGTGCCGCCGTCGTGGCCGGAAATCAAAACCACGTCCGCATGCGCCTTCGCGACGCCCGCGGCGATGGTGCCGACGCCGACTTCGGCCACGAGCTTGACACTGACGCGCGCGTTACGATTTGAATTTTTCAAATCGTGAATCAACTCCGCCAAATCTTCGATGGAGTAAATGTCGTGATGCGGCGGCGGCGAAATCAAGCCGACGCCCGCGGTGGTGCCGCGCACTTTGGCAATGGGCGGATAAACTTTTTTGCCCGGCAGTTCGCCGCCTTCGCCGGGTTTCGCGCCCTGCGCCATTTTAATCTGAAGCTCCTGGGCATTGACGAGATAATGACTCGTGACGCCAAACCGTCCGCTGGCAACCTGCTTGATGGCGGAATTTTTCGAGTCGCCTTTTTCGTTGGTCCACGTGTAGCGCTCCGCGTCCTCGCCACCTTCGCCGGTGTTGGATCGGCCGCCGAGGCGGTTCATCGCAATGGCGAGCGTTTCATGTGCTTCTTTGGAAATCGAGCCGTAGCTCATCGCGCCGGTTTTGAAACGCTTCACGATGCTTTCCACCGATTCCACTTCATCCAGCGGCAGCGGTTTTTCGGCGAACTTGAAATCCAGCAAGCCGCGCAGCGTGCATAGCGACTGGGCGCGGTCGTTGATGAGATCGGCGTATTCGCGGTATATTTTTTCGCTGCCGAGACGGCAGGCGTTTTGCAGCTTGTGAATCGTCTGCGGATTGAACAAGTGCTGTTCGCCGCCGTCGCGCCACTGATACTGGCCGCCGGCATCCAATTCCGTGTTGACGGACATAGGCGGAAACGCCCGGCGATGGCGCGCCAACGACTCCTCGGCAATAACATCCAGGCCGACACCCTGAATGCGCGTCGGCGTCCAGGTGAAATATTTTTCCACGACCTCGGTGTTGAGGCCGACGGCTTCAAAAATTTGCGCGCCGCGATAGCTTTGAATCGTCGAAATGCCCATCTTGGCCATTGTTTTGACGACGCCCTTGATTGCGGCCTTGATGTATTTTTTGATCGCGGTCTTGGAATCGGTGTTCGTCAGAAAACCTTCGTGGATCAAATCCTCGACCGTTTCGTAGGCGAGATACGGGTTGATGGCGCTACAGCCGTAGCCGATGAGCAGCGCGAAATGATGCACTTCGCGCGGTTCGCCGGATTCGAGCACGAGACCGATCTTGCCGCGCGTGCCGCTGCGGATGAGATGATGATGCAATCCCGCCGCCGCGAGCAGGGCCGGGATCGGCGCCATTTCTGACGACACACCGCGATCGGACAGAATCAAAATGTTCGCGCCGTTTTTGATCGCGCGGTCGGCGTCGTCAAAAACTTTTTCCAGCGCGGCTTCCAATCCTTCCGCGCCGTGCGCCGCGGTGAACAAAATCGGCAGCGTCTCGGATTTGAAGCCGGGCCGTTTGATGAAACGCAGCTTGTCCAATTCCTCGTTGGTGAGAATCGGCTGCTCCAGCCGGATGAGCGCGCAGCTTTCCGGGCCGGGGTTCAGCATGTTTCCACGCGCGCCGGCCATCGTGTGCGTCGAGGTGACAATTTCCTCGCGGATCGGATCAATCGGCGGATTCGTGACCTGCGCGAACAACTGCTTGAAATAATTGTAAAGCAACTGCGGTTTTTCCGAGAGCACCGCCAGCGGCGTGTCCGTGCCCATCGAACCGAGCGGCTGCTGGCCGTCTTTTGCCATCGGGCCGACGATGAAACGCAAATCTTCAAACGTGTAACCAAACGCTTGCTGCGACTGCTGCAACTTGCGATGCGAAACTTCGGTTTCCAGTTGCGGCTTCGGCAGGCTGTCGAGCAGGCAATGATGTTCGTCCAGCCATTTTTGATACGGATGCGCGCTGGCGTATTTTTTCTTCAGCTCTTCGTCGGCGATGATGCGGCCTTCCTGCGTGTCCACCAAAAACATTCTTCCCGGCTGTAAACGGCCCTTCACCGCGACGCGCTCTGGCGCGACCGGCAGCACGCCGGCTTCCGACGCCATGATGACCACGTCGTCTTTCGTGACGTAATACCGCGACGGGCGCAGGCCGTTTCGATCCAGGCACGCGCCGATGCGGATGCCGTCGGTGAACGCCATCGAGGCCGGGCCATCCCACGGTTCGATGAGGCAGGAATGATATTCGTAAAACGCGCGGCGTTCCGTGTCCATGCTCTCGTGATTTTCCCACGGCTCGGGAATCATCATCATCATTGCGTGCGGCAATTCGCGGCCCGCCATGACGAGCAGCTCGACGCAATTGTCAAACTGCGCGGAGTCGCTGCCGTCGGCGTTGATGACGGGAATCACCTTTTTGATTTCCTTGCCAAAGACCGGCGTTTTGAAATTGGCCTGCGCGCCGTGCATCCAGTTGACGTTGCCGCGCAGCGTGTTGATTTCGCCGTTGTGCGCGATGTAGCGGTTCGGGTGCGCGCGGTCCCAGCTCGGAAACGTGTTCGTGGAAAAACGCGAATGCACCAGCGCCATCGCCGTGGTCATCGCCGGATTGCGCAGATCGGGATAGTATTTCCCCACCTGCTCGGACATCAACATGCCCTTGTAAATCAGCGTGCGCGCCGACAGGCTGGAAACATAAAACCAGCGTCCGCCGTCCACGGAATTGCCATAGCGGATTTTTTGCTCGGCGACTTTGCGGATAATATAAAGTTTTCGTTCAAATGCCTGATCGTCTTTGATCGCCGGATTTCTGCCGACGAACACCTGCGCCATAAACGGCTCCGCTGCCACGGCGGTTTTGCCCAGCGAGGAATTATCCGTGGGCACCTCGCGCCAGCCGAGCACCGTCTGGCCCTCGGCGGAAATAATCTGCGCCAACTCGGCCTTCACGCCGTCACGCTCGACGGGATTTTTCGGCAGGAACAACTGGCCGACGCCATATTGTCCGGGCGCGGGCAGTTGGAAACCGAGCCGCTGCGCTTCGGCGGCGAAAAATTCATGCGGCACCTGGATGAGAATGCCCGCGCCGTCGCCTGTGTTCGCTTCGCAGCCGCACGCGCCGCGATGATCCAAGTTGACGAGAATTTTCAGCGCGTCGCTCACCAACTGATGGGACTTCTTGCCCTTCATGTTGACGACGAAGCCGAGGCCGCAGGCGTCGTGCTCGAATTGCGGATCGTAAAGTCCCTGTTTCGGCGGCGCGGAAATCAGAGTTTCGGCGGGCCGGTCATTAGTATTTTTCTTTGAGTTGCTGGTCATCGTTCGGCGGATAAGCCTGCGTTCACTTATTTTTTACTCAAATTTAATCCATGCGCAATAAATGTTTTCAAAAATTGCAAGGAATTCACCATTAGCGGCGGCGTTTTTTGGCGCGTCCGCATAAGCCGGGAATTTAACCGCGCCCTCGTCCGGTGTCATGCGCCGGCGCGGCGGTAAAGCGCCTCGTAGCGCGGCACGATGATTTTGGCGGAAAAATGTTCGCGGGCGCGCGTTTGGGCGGCGCGGCCCAGGCTTCCGCGCAGCAACGGATTCTGGATTAAAGTTTCAACCGCGCGGGCCATTTCACCGGTGTTGCCAAAAGGCACAAGCAGGCCGCTGGCTTGATCCTCCATCACTTCGGGAATGCCCCCGACTTGCGGCGCGACGCTCGGACAGCCAAAGCACATCGCTTCGAGAATGCTCAAACAAAAACTCTCCGATTCGGACGTGAACAATCCCAGGTCGGCGGCTTGCAGGTAATCTTCGATGTCCATGACGTTTTCGCGGACGATCATGCGGTCTTCCAATCCGAGCCGGCGCACGTCGGCGGCGAACGGCGCAAAATTTCCGCCGGCCAGAATGACCAGCTTGAAGACTTTCGCGCGGACGGATGCGCGCGGCGGTTTCGAGCAGCAAATCAATCCGCTTTAGCGGGCGCAGATTGGAGGAATGCAAAATCAGCGCCTCGTCGCGCAAACCCAGTTCGCGGCGCACTTCGTCGCGCGAACGCCGGGCCGGACGCGGCTCAAAAAAATTGTGGATGACTTCCATCGGCCCGTCGAAGCCGAGCACCCGCTGCGTTTCCTGCTTCAAGAAATGGGACACGGCCGTGACCGCATCGGAGTGAGTCAGCGCGTGATGAATGGCCGGGCCGTAACCCGGATCAGCGCCGAGCAGCGTGGTGTCCGTGCCGTGCAGCGTGGTGACGACGCGCGGCTGCTGTTCCGGCGGCAGCATCGAGCGCGCGAGAATCGCGGCGGTGGCGTGCGGCACGGCGTAATGCACATGCAGACACGTCGAGCTGATGATCGCGGCTGACTTCCGCCATTTTCACGGAAAGCGGCAGCGTGTAATCGGGATATTTGAACAGCCCGTAATCGTTGATCACCACCGGATGAAAAAAAAGCCGCGGCGCATTCGCCGGCATGCGGAACGGGCGTTCGTAGCTGATGAAATGCACTTCGTGTCCGCGCCGCGCCAGTTCTTCGCCCAGCGCCGAGGCGAGAATGCCGCTCCCGCCGACGGACGGATAGCAGGTGATGCCGATTTTCAATGGGCGGTCTGGCAGTCCATGTCAAAATCGCCGCGCACCCCGGCCCGCGTTGCGCGAGCGAATCAAACACGAGCGGTTCGTTTGGAAAAAGCGCGATGGCGTAGTCCGACTCCGGCGCGCACCCCCAGCAACCGCGCGCGGGCGAGTTGCAATTCGATGTAATTGCGGGCGGACGTTTGCGAGGCGTGCGCGTGCATCGCGGCCGGTCCAGGCCGAAATAATTTCCGGCGCGGAAACATCAATCAGCACCGGCGTGATGTCGCGCGGCTCGGCTTCGGGCGTCACGGCGTAAAAAAACAACTGGCCGATCGCGTGCGGCTGGTTGTTTGCGCAATTCCTTCAAGCCGCCGTAACGGGCGAGGCGGGAGGCATCGCGCACCAGTCTTGCCCAGCCGCGCGTGATCGGGATGCTGATTTTCAACCAGGCTCGGCGCAAGCACGATGCCGGGGCGGATGCGCCGGATGATTTCCGCCAGTTTGATGGCGTGCGCGGCGCGGACTTCCAGATGCGCGTCGCCGTCGAGTTCGAGAAATTCAATCGTGGCGCCGAGCAGCGCGGCGGCTTTTTTTGCTTCGGCGGTGCGCTGTTTGGGCGTGCCGTAGCTACCGGCTTCGCCGCGCGAGCAGACGACAAAATGGACCGCGCGGCCGGCGCTGTGTTTCCTGCGCAATGACGCCGCCACAGCCGAATTCGATGTCGTCGGGATGCGCGCCGAAGGCCAGCAGCGGCGCGAGTTCAGGGGATTTCAGTGTAGGCTTCATCGGAGCGGTCAATGGCGTCACGGGTGACAAAAGTGATTTCCGGCGTTTCTTCCGGGCGAAGATAATCTTTCTCACCCGCGCCGGCAATGTAATGCGTGCATTGCACCACGGATTGCATCCAGCGCAGTCGCGTGTCGCGCGTCGGGCTGATTTGTTCCTTGGTGAACGCCGGTCAGCGGCAGCGTCACAAAAACATCGCCGCCTTCGTGCAATTTCAAAACGCCGTCCATCAAACGGGCGCGGACGATTTCGCCTTCGTGCGGAACGTCCACGAAAAATTCCGCGATGTCGCAGGCGGCGCGGCGGAACGCCGGATCGCTCGAACGCACGACGCGGATGCCTTCGAGCAGACCCATGCGGCGATACATCTCCAGGCAAAAATCAGCGACGTTGGCGGCGGCAACCTGTTTGAAAGTGTCAATCAGCGGATGTCCGACGTAATTCGGCAGTTGCAGAATCGGTCTTCTCCTGCCAGCCGGCGGCGATTTTTTTAAAGTGCAGCGGCGAAAATTTGCGCTGGATTTTGTTTGTGAAGGCGAAATTGAGAACGGCCGGCTCATTGGTCTTGCGATGGCGCAGAATGGTTTTGGTTTCGCGCGGATCGTGGTCGCTGTCGTGAAAAAAGAAGACGATTTCGCCGCCGATTTGCTGTTGCAGCCGCCGCGCGGTCTGAATTTTGGCGACGAGAAACCGTTTCGGAAAAAATCCGCAGGGCTGCTGGCCGAAACAAATGACGGGTGCGCTCATTTGGAAACAGAGTTAACGCAAAGACGCAAAGACGCAATCAATGTTGCGTTGAATTCCCCCGGTTTTGGTTGAAAGGTTCATGATCCGCGTGCCCGCTTCGTTATGAAGTTGCTCAACAAAACCTCCAGCAACACGCTGAACACCACGCAGGCGGCGCAACCGATGAGGTTATACCAGAGATAGGAAAAATCGAGCGCCGGGAAGCGGTGGCGCAAAAAATAGAGCGCGAAGATGAGCGATTGCGCCGCGACCGCGGACCAAAACACCGCCGTGCCGCCGACGTGCTTGGAAAAAAACGCCACCAGAAAAATTCCCAGCAGCACGCCGTAGAAAATCGAGCCGATGATGTTGATGGCTTCAATCAGATTTTCCGCAAAGCCCGCGAACAGTGCGAAGGCGATGGCCACAAATCCCCAAAATGCGGTGAACCATTTCGCGGCGCGCACGTTGCGCGCCTCGTCGTGCGCGGCGAGCGGACGGAACTGCCGCCAGAGATCAATGGTGGTCGTCGTGCCCAGCGCGTTGAGTTCGCCGGACTTTGAACCCAGCGCCGCCGCGATCATCACGGCGATGAGCAGGCCGATGACGCCGTGCGGCAATTGGTCGAGCATGAAGCCGATGAAAACGTAGTCGGAATCTTTGGTGTTGGCCAGCGGGTCGGCGGTGATGAGCGCGGTTTTGGCCTCGGTGCGCACGGTGTCAGATTGGGCTTCCGCTTCGAGCATCGCGGCGCGAGCGGTGGATTCCGCGGTCGCGTCGCCCTGCTTTCTGGCGCGCAGCCATGTTTGAATTTTTTCCTGCTTGGCGGCATGCAGCGCGGAATTTTTTTCTTCCAGCGCATGGAACACGGCGGCGTTTGTGCCCGTGGCGTGATATTGCCATTCCACGCGGTTGAAAAAGACCGGCGCCGGCTGGAATTGATAGAAAACAAACAGCAGCGCGCCGAGCAGCAGGATGGAAAACTGCATGGGAATTTTCAGCAGCGCGTTGAACATCAAACCGAGCCGGCCTTCGCGCAAGGCCGCGCCGCCAATGTAGCGTTGCACCTGTGATTGATCGGTGCCGAAATAAGACAGCGACAGAAAAAGTCCGCCGAACAGACCGGTCCAGAGCGTGTAGCGCCTGTCAGGGTTGAGCGAAAAATCCACCGCCTGCAGTTTGCCCATCGCGCCGGCGACGTGTGCCGCGCCGGTGAAACCGAGGCCGGCCGGCAGCCGTGCGAGCAAAATGAAAAACGCCACGACCATGCCGCCGAAAATGATGCCCATCTGCCATTTTTGCGTGAGGTTCACCGCCGCGCTGCCGCCGGTGACCGTGTAAATAATCACCAGCAGTCCCGTGGCAATGATGGTCAAATCCAGCCGCCAGCCGAGCACGGTGGCGAGGATGATGGCTGGCGCGTAAATGGTGACGCCCGCCGCGAGGCCGCGTTGCAAAAGAAAAAGTCCTGCGCCGAGCAGACGCGTCTTTGGCGTCGAAGCGCTGGCCGAGAAATTCGTAGGCCGTGTAGACGCCGAGCTTGCGGTAAATCGGCAGAAAGACCGCGCACACGATGATGAGCGCGAGCGGCAGGCCGAAATAATTTTGCACAAAACCGATCCCGCTTTCAAAACCCTGGCCGGGGATGGAGAGAAACGTGATCGCGCTCGCCTGCGTGGCCATCACCGAAATGCCGATGGTGCCCCAGCGCGTGGTCTGGCTGCCCTTGAGATAAGTGTCAAGGTGATCGGTGTGGCGCGTGTGCCATGCGCCGTAGGCGGCGATGCCGACCATGGTCACGAGCAGCACGATCCAGTCGAGTGTGTTCATGCGAACCAGCGCGAGAAAATGGCGAGCAGCGCGACCACCAGCACAAAAATGGCGAACACAAAAAGATAAACGCCGCGCCAGGTGCGGAAGCCCGGCACGCCGGGGGATTTATCGTCGGTCGGCTGGATCGGGCGGCGGCGACTTCATTTGCCGAGCGAAATTAGATTGGCAAAAAGGCGGTAAGCGCCCGGCACGCCGGCGGGCAACTCGCGGAAAAACACCAGGCCAGTATAGACGAAATAGCCTTTGCCATAGTGCGCGACGAGCAGGCTGCCTTTGAGCGGCGCTTCGCCGGGGTCACTGCACGCGAGAATCGGCGTGAAATGTTCGTCCCACTGGTTCGGAAAATAAATGCCGCGCTCCTGAATCCAGCCGTCAAAATCCGCGCTGGTGATTTTGTTCGGCGTGTTTAGCGCGGGATGATCGGGCGCGAGAAATGTCACTGCCGCGGTTTCGTCGGTGACGCGGTCGCCGGACAAGCGCAGGCTGTAAGGCGCAAATTCATCCGGTTTGAAATTGTTGCCGGGCCGGTTGTATTGCTCGATGAGATTGCCGCCGGCTTCAACAAACGTCGAACAGCGCGGGCAGGTGCGATTCAAGATCGTTGCGGACGTTGAACGCGCGCACGCCGATCACCACGGCGTCGAAATCTTTCAGACGATTTGGGGTGAGATCGTCGCTGCCGAGGAGCGTGACGGCGTAGCCCATTTCCTTGATGGCGTCGGCCACGCTGTCGCCGGCGCCGGGAAGGTAGCCGACTTTTTTTCCGCGAATCGCGAGGTCGAGGCTGACGGCTTTGATGCGCGCGGGCGGCTGAAGCAATTGCATCGGGATGTGCGGATAGCTGATTTCGATGCGCTGGTTGTCGTAAATTTTGTTCCCAATTTTTGCGCGGGCGGTGATTTGCGCGGTGGCGGCCTGTGCCGGCGCGGTGATGGTGAAAGAAAATTTCTTTCGCTCGCCGGCAGTTGCGAATGAAATATTCGCTTTGCTTTGGCGCGACTTTCCAACCATCGGGTGTGTCAAGTGAAAGTTCGCCTTTCAAATCGGCGCGGGCGGCGGTGACTTCGATGGTTACGTTGCGTGAGGAACCGGGCGCGAATAATCTGACTTCCTCCTCACAACGCAGCGAAACGGGCGCGATGATTTTCAGCGCGCGGCGCGCTTCAAATTTGCCGGATTCGGTGCCGGATTGAACAGGTTCGTCGGCAACGACGAGCGTTTGGTCGCCGACGCGAAAAACATATTCGACCGGAAACGCCGGCGGATTTTCCGGCTGGCCAATCAGCTTTGCGTCGGCATCGGCAACGCGAAACATGCCGGCGGTCGGTTCTTCGCGCAACCAATACGGCTGGCTCAAAGGAGTGTTGGCCGGCAACCTGAATTCAAAAGACCGGGAAATCATACGATTGGTTTCCAGTGTCAAATCTTTCATAAATCGAAATTCCGGGTCGCCGGCAAATTTCATTCCCAGCCAGCGAACGGGAAATGCCGAATTAATGCCCGCATTAAAGCTTAGATTCAAGCCTTCGCCAGGAACTGTTTCCGCCTGCGGCACGGTCGTCGCAACGGAAAGGCCGAGGCATTCCCGTAAAACTTTATCGAGTTGTTTTCGCTTGAAGTTCGCCAGCGGACTGTCCAGGAATGCGGGGAGATTTTTTTTCACCGCGAGCAATGCCTCCACGCTCGCGGACGGATTGTTTGTGTCAAATTGCGCGATGATTTCATCAGTCTGTTTGCCAATTTCCGCGCCGCCGGGCACGCGCGACCAAGTGGTGTCAATGCCGTCCATGATGTCGTTCGTCGCCGGCTCGCCGTCCAGAACGATAAAACTTGAGGTGCGCGCTCCGCCACCACCGCCAAAGCCGCCAAAATTTCCGAAGCCCTGGCTCTTGTGCATGGCCCGGCTGCGGGAGGCGATTTCACCGTAAGAAATTCCGAGCACCGGATCGTTGCCACTGATTTCCACACGCGGACCAGCGGACGTAGTTCCGCCGCCGCGTCCGCCGAAGCCGCCGGAACGTTGCAGCAGGCGTTTAGGCTGCCACGGTTTCAGATAAGTGAGCTGATCGGGAAACGCTTTGGGATCGCCGGCGATCTTGAACGCTTCACCGGCGAGGATGGCGGAGGCGACGTGATGGCCGTGCTGGCCGGGCGTTTGATTCGTGGAAAACCCGGCGATGATCACATCCGGCTGGAACGTGCGGATGACGCGAACGACATCGGACAAAACCTGTTGCCTGTCCCAAATGCGCAGCGTTTCGCGATAATCCTTGGAATAGCCAAAATCCATCGCGCGGGTGAAAAACTGTTCGCCACCGTCCAGCCGGCGCGCAGCCAGCAATTCCTGCGTGCGAATGACGCCGAGTTCTTCGCCGAATTCCGGTCCGAGCACGTTCTGGCCGCCGTCGCCGCGCGTGATCGAAAGATAAGCGGTGCGATAGTGCCGGCCCCGCGCGAGAAAGGTGATGAGCTGCGTGTCCTCGTCATCGGGATGCGCGGCGATGTAAAGCACCCGGCCAGTCTCGCGAAAATTTTTCAACTCCTGAAGAATGGCGGCGGCAGAACTGGTTTGCGGCTCGGCGGCGAAAATTGGGCGGGCAAAAACAAAAATAGTCATGCACGCCACAGCCACGCGAAATCCGCATTGCAACTGGCACAAACTTCCTGCCAAACCGGCGAAGAAAACAGTCCGATTTTTCACTTCAGGCTGGAGATCAGGTCATCGTTCAAGGCCGGAGAATTTTATGAATTCATAAGGCCAGTTTGCAAAAAGTGTTATTTTGGCACGGTGAACGCCGCCGAGTATTGCGTATTTTCCCACATCATTTTGAAAATCCCGCCGCCGTCTGGATTTTTGGCTATGGCAATTGTCAGTTGATCCACCGGTTTTTCGAGCGCGTCCTTTTTCAAATCAATCCGCGCCAGGTCTTGCTTCTCGTCGTAAGTGCCCGGACCAATGCCCCATTGTCCGATCTGCCGGTTGATGATCAATTTGGCGGAGCCGTCTTCTTGTGGCAGCGTGAACAGCGTGTAAGCACCCGCTGGAACCGTCGTGTCGCCAAACATGATCGGCTTCTGGGTGATGAGCAGCGTGGCTTCGTCCGCGCCCGTGCGCCAGACCTTGCCGAAGGGCACGAGGCCGCCCCAGATTTTGCGGGCTTCGCCGCTGCGCGGATCTTTGGTGTAAGGCCGGCCATAAATAATTGTCACCCGGTTGCCGTCAATGACGGAACTGATCGTGTCATGCGGGCTGACTCGTTGCCTTTGGGCCAGCCCTGGCAAAGTGCAGGTAAGCAGAGCGGCGATGGTGAGGACGGATTTTAATTTATTCATATAGTTAGATTGGTTGAACGGTTGAATCATCTATCGGTCTGTGCCTTTTGTCCAGTGGACGTTTTGCAACGAGCGGAAGTTACCGCTTAAAATGTGGAGGGTTTTCCGGTGGATGCCCGTTTGTCCACCTTCCGGAGGCGGTTCAGGGCAAACTTTTCTTCCCTCAACTCATTCCTTAAACCGGTTTTGTGTTTGGCAATCGGCTGGTTCAGCCGCTGTGGCGCGGGTGGAAGGCATTTACTTTGATCCGCCGCCCAACCACAGCAGGCTGTCAAGGATGAGCCGGTTCTGGGTTTCGTTCGCGAAGGTGAAAGACAAGGTTTTGCCGGTCTGATCGAACTTGTGCTCGTAGTCCATGTCGTTGTGGCCCATGTTCAGGTAAATCATCCGGTAGCGCGTGTTGCTCCAAACCACGGGATAATATCCCTCGTGCCAGATCTCGTAAGGCTTCGGCCCGGTGCCGAGCGGGAAACTCGCCGGGTCAATGGACAGCAGGATTCTTATGTCCGGGTTTTTCCGCAAATCGTTTTTCCAGCGATACCATTCGTTCGGCGCGGATTGAAATGTCACCGGCAGATTTTTGGTCGCCGGATGCGTCCGGTCTTCAACCCGCAACACGGCGGCGGTGGGCCGCCAAGTGTTGCTGACGTATTCACCGGAACCCAGAAACTTCTCGTGATACCAGTCCCAGTTCTGCGGAACCGCCGAGGGAGTCAAGGCAAATGCGCAGAAGTGAAAACCCAGCCACGCGCCTCCGTGCTCCATGTATGCCTGAAACGCCTTGCGCTGGGCAGGATTTTCCGGGCGTGTATCCAGAAACAGCACGACTTGATAATGCGAAAGAAATTCCGCGTTCAAATCATTCCAGTTGGTCGTCGCGTCATAGGAAAAATCATTTTTCTCCGCCTGCTTTGGAAACCACCGGTTCGCCTCGCGCACAAAGCTGATGTGCGCCGGATCATCCTTGCCGGTGTAAAAGGCAATGACCTTGAACTTGGGAGCGCCCTGCGCCGCAACTGCGAAAAAGCAAAAGCATGAGACGCAAAAGCCGATGGCGCGAATGGAGTTTGTCTTCATTTGGTTTGGCGCAACGCGGTTCAATGGTTCGTCAACTCGACAAAATTATTCAGCAGTTGCAGGCCAACCTTCTGGCTTTTTTCCGGATGAAACTGCGTGGCGAAAACATTGTCGCGCCAGACCGACGATGCAAACGTATTGCCGTAATCCGTGCGCGTGGCGACGATGCTCGCATCCACCGGCTGCGGATAGAAGCTGTGGACGAAATAAACATAACTGCCGTTTTCAATTCCGCGAAACAGCGGGCAGTTTGTTTTCGCGATCTCAATCTGGTTCCAGCCGATCTGCGGAATTTTCAGTCCGGGCTTTTCGGCAAAGCGGACGACGCTGCCTCGGAAGATTCCCAGCCCGGCGGCGCAGGAATTGAATTCCTCGCTCTTTTCAAACAACGCCTGATAGCCGACGCAGATGCCGAGAAACGGTTTGCCGGTCTGGATGAATGCGCGCGAGGCTTCGAGCAATTCCTGTTTGCGCAGCGCGTTGATGCAGTCGTCAAACGCGCCGACGCCGGGCAACACGAGGCCGCGCGCGTTGCCGATTTCCGCGGGCCGCTGGACAAGCCGCACGTCCGCGCCGACCTTGAGCAGCGATTTGTGGACGCTGCGCAAATTGCCGGAGCCATAATCAAGCAAGGCGATCATGGAATATCAATTTTTTGGGCTGCTGTTTTTTTTCGACGGACGTGCTTTGCCGCTTTTTCCGTTTTCAGCAGTTGCCGGATGAGCAGAATGTGCAGCTTGTCTTTGTCGCGCGCGGCAGCCTCTTTACTTTTACAAATTCGTTCCAGTGGCAGCACTGGCAGCGTCAGGCCATGAAAAGGCAGGTGGACGGCGCGGCGGAATTCCGTTTGAAAATCTTTCAAGCCGGTGACTTCGTAAATAAAATCCACCGGCGTATCGTCGTGCAGATAAATCTTGTTGGCGCTTTGAATCACGGCCTTGAGCCTCCGGCAAATGTTATGCACGCGGATGTATTGGCGGGGCGGCAGGCCAATCCAGATGTCCACGTCAACCGTGGAGGCCATGACGCCTTGCAGGTTTGCCGCTGACATGCCGACGAGCATGAACTCTACGCGTTCCGCTTGGAGCGCGGCGAGCAGTTGAACAAGCGCAGGTGGTTTTGGACGAGTTGCCATCGTTCTTCAGGCGTGGCCGCGAGGCCGAGCGCGTGGACGGATTTTTCGCCTTCGCTCAGGCCGCGGACATGCTTGAGCCGCGCCAACATTTTCGCGGCGCGCTGCGGCAGCGGCAAAAGTTTCCGTTTCCGTTTCACGCGGGAAACATACCAGACGGCCCGGGCGAGTTCACGCTCTGTTTTCAGGCAGCCAGGGGCACTTTGCGAACGCGCGCGGCAAAATCATCAATCTCCTCCACCGACTCGAAGCCGACGTTGAGGATATGCACGCAGCCCAAGCCGAGAACGAACTTCACCGATTCATCGCGGCGCGCTCGTCGTTGCGCAGGCGGCCTTCGCCAATGATCTTCATGCCGACCACGCCTTTGCCGGCGGCGTGCAGTTTTTTCAAGACTGGCACGACGGTTTCCGGCGGGCCGTCCATGCTCATGCCGTAGGGATTGATGCGCGTGTGAACGGAATCCACCCACGGCTCCGCCGCCGCCGCTTCGAGCGCGGCAATGGAATGACACGAAACCCCCAGCGCGCGGATTTTCCCCTCCGGCTTTGAGCTTGCTCAAAATATCCATCTGTTTCCGCAATTGCTCCGGCCAGTCTGCCGCCGTGACGCAATGCAGCAGCAACAGGTCAATGTAATCCGTTTTCAATTCCTTCAGGAAACGCGCAACCACCATGTCGGCGTCGGGCCGTTCCGGTTCGGGAATGCCGCCGTCGTTCCACCAGATTTTCGAGATGAGCGTTGTAACTGTCGCGCGGCAGCACCGGCCAGCGCCGCCGGCACGCAGTGATGCGAGCCGTAAAGATCCGCCATGTCGTAAGTCCGGATGCCGCGATCATAGCCGTCGCGCACCAGTTTTTGGAACGCCACGCGGCCCTTGCGCGTCTGGTTGGACTGCGCGGTTCCCGCCGTGGCTGCCGGTGCCCATGCAAACGCGGGAAAATTTCAAATCCGTTTTGCCGAGCGGCACCGAGCGCATACGGATCGTGGAATTTCGTCGGCGGGATTTTCCGCCGCATGGAGCTGCGCGCCGAGCAGAATGCCGCCGGCGCCGATGGCGGATTTTTTGAGAAACTCACGGCGTTTGATTTTCATGTTTTTTTCTTTCGATCAGTCAGGTTCCAGCCAGTTCGCGCTCGGTCTTCAACCGCAACTGCCCGCACGCGGCGTCAATGTCGCCGCCTTTCTCGCGGCGAAGCGTGGCGGTGACATTTTGCTTTTCCAGCGCGGCGAGAAAGCCTTCGCAAACTTCCTCGCTCGGACGCTGCCACGGCAAATCTTCCACCTTGTTGTAGGGAATCAAGTTCACTTTGGCAAAAAGTTTTTTGGCCAGCGCGGCCAGCGGCCGGATTTGCTCCAGCGAATCGTTGATGCCCGCGATCAAAATGTATTCCAGCGTGATCATCCGGCCTTTCAGCTTCTGGTAATCCTCGCAGGCGGCGGTGAGTTCGGCGAGCGGATATTTTTTGTTGACCGGCATGATGCGGTTGCGCACGGCATCCGTCGCGCCGTGCAGCGAAATGGCCAGCCGGAATTGCATCGGCTCGACCGCCAGCTTGCGGATTTGCGGCGCGAGGCCGCTGGTGGAAATGGTGATTTTCCGCGCGCCGATGCCGCCGCCCCACGGCGCGTTCAGGATTTTCAGCGCCTTGATCAAATTATCATAATTCGCCAGCGGCTCGCCCATGCCCATGACGACGAGGTTGTCAACCGAGGCGCGAGGCTTTGGGCTTCTCGGCTTTGGGTCGGCTTCATCTCGCGGCCTCGAAGCTCCCGCGCCCATGCGCACTCGTTTCGTCCCTGTTCCACCGCCAGCATCTGCTCCACGATTTCATGCACGCCGAGATTGCGTTTCCAGCCGTCCAGTCCGCTCGCGCAAAACTTGCAGCCGTAGGCGCAGCCGACCTGCGTGGAAATGCAGAGCGTGTGCCGGTCGCTCGCCTCGCCGTAAAGCGCCGGATTGGCGGGAATCAAAACGCTTTCGATGAACGCGCCGTCCGCCAGCTTCCAGAGAAATTTCTGCGTGGTGTCATGCGCGCCCTGCTTGCGGGCGAGTTCAAGGGTTTGCAGCGAAAATTGTGCGCGCAATTTTTCGCGCAGAGCTTTTCGGCAGATTCGTCATCGCGTCCCAATTCGCGGCGCGGCGGGCATAAAGCCAGTCGAGCAATTGCGCGACGCGATAGGCCGGTTCGCCCAGCGACTTGAATTGGGCTTCCAGTTCCTCGCGGGTCAGGGATTTGATGTCAGGCGGCACGAGGCAGGTTAAACGATGCGGGTTGCGATACCAAGAGTTAGTCCACGCCGAGCTTGACGCATTGTTGCAGCCGGTGAAGGTCTTCCAGGTCGGCTTCGGAAGAGGCCGGCCACCAAGCGCCTTCAAAAATCTTGGGAGCTTTCCAGTGCCAGTATTCGACGTGGCCGTCGGCAAAAGACAGATTTGCGCCGCGACTATGCCGGTCGGCGGCGAGGTCAAGCCAGTAATCCGCCCAAAAACTGTCGGGTGAAAAAATGCCGAAAGTGGCGTCCCAAATGTCATCCTCCTGCGTGTCAATGAACACGAACAAGCTGCCGGGCGGCGGATAACTGATTTCCGTGAATTTATGGTAGGTGCTGACGGCAACGTCGCAATTCAGGCTGATGTTCATGCAGAAACTGCGGGTGCGCAGCAGTTCGGGATGGCCGTCCACCGTCGAGCGGTCCGCCGGACAACGGTAGATGGCAGGCGATTTGTTGTAGGGAAAAAGATTTCCAGCTTCCACATCCGCCGTCGTCGTGTCTTCCGGCGCGAGGCCCGGACACCATGAACTGCTGTTCGTGACGCTCATCAAACCGTTGGTGGTATTGGGCGCGGCCACATATCCGCCCACCTGGTTAGGCGGCAGAAAATCGTTGTAATCCACCGAATAAAGATGACAGCAGAGTTCCAGTTGCTTGAGATTGTTCAGGCAGGAAATCCGTTGCGCCCGGCTTTTGGCCCCGCTCAAAGTCGGCAGCAGCAGCGCGGCCAGAATGGCGATGATGGCGATGACCACGAGCAGTTCAATCAGCGTAAAACCGGCGACGCGATGCGGTCGCGCAAATTTGGCGTTGGTTTGAAGTTGCATGGCGGAAACATGCCAAACGTAGGCCAACCCGCTGCGTTCGCAACCGAAATTTAATTCACCAGCAATTCCAATTCGCGCTGGCCCTTGTCGGTCAGTTGCCAGCGGCTGCCGCGCTGCGCCACCAGCTTGCGGCACGGGTGCGCGCGGTATTCGGCTTCGTTCACCGAGAGCAGTTGAAACTTCGCCGCGCCCTTGATTTCCGAGGCGGCGCGCGGCAGGAGCGCGAAGGCGACGCCGTTGTAATTCAGCGCCACTTCGTAGCCGGCCACGCCTTCCTTGTCGGCGCGCGGATTTTTCAGGACCAGCGGCGCGTAGCGTTTCAGATACGGAAAGCTGGTCGCCCGCACCAGCACGCGGCACAGCTCGGTCTGGCTGCGCACGAAATTCAACAGGCTGAATTTGCCGTCGCGTTCGCCCAGCAAAATGTCGCGCGGATCAAGGCCGTTCAGATTCTGTCCGTTCCAGATGCCGTGGTCGTTGCGTTCGCCGGGAAAATTCTTTTTGATACCAGCTTGAGAAATTTTCGTTCACGAACACGTTCAATTCAAAATGGACGTGCGCGCGTTCCTTGGCGATGCGTTCGCTGGTGTTGGAAGTGCGGCCCATCGTGGCGATGACTTCGCCGGCCTTGACCGCTTTGCCGGCGGCGATGCCGGGGTGGATTTCGCTCAAATGCGCGTAGAGCGAATAAATTTCCAGCCCTTCGACGATGTGCCGGATGACGATGTATTTGCCGTAGTTCGACAGCGCCGCCTTGGTGCTGACATAAACCACCGTGCCGTCGGCGGTGGCCATGACGGGATCGGTCGGTTCGCCGCGCCGGTCGGTGTGCAAATGGAGAATGTCGAGTGCCCTCGTGCATCTGCGCAGCCGTTGCTGCGCACGCAGCCGAAGCTGCCGCTCGTCCACGGCTTGTCCGGCGCGGTGGGCGCGAAAAATTTCAATTCCTGGCCCGGCTCGTAAAGCGCGTGGTTGGCCGTGGGAAACTGGAACGGCGTTTGGGCGGACAACGTGACGGCGGCAAACACAGGCGCCGCAAGCGCGGCGGGCAGGGGACGCTTCATTTCGATTTTCCTTCGGCGTTTTTCTTGGCGGCGATGTTCAACCCTTTCACCAGCTGTTCAGCTTCCTCGCGCGAGGCATCGGGCGTGAAAACCAGCGTGCCGCCGGCCATTGCGGCGGGTGATGATGCGGCGCGGCCAGCCAGCGGCCATTCGCCAGTTTGTCGCCCCACTGGCCGAAGATGACAAAATGTTTTCCGGGATTGGCCGCCGAAAATTGTTCCAGCGTCCAGCCGCCGGATTCGTCAAACTTCACTTCCACGGCAAATCCGCCCGGCGTTTCCATCAGCTTGGCCGCGACGATGTTCGCCTCGGTCAAAATCGGTTCGGTCACGATGGTCACCGCCACCGGTTCCGACCGCAGCACGGAAATGGTCTTGCTGTTGCTGGCCATGCCGGCGTCGCTTTCGATGTGGATGCGCAACGCCGCCGGCTGTTTGTCATCGTTTTTGCCGGTGGCGCAACCCGAAACCAGCGCCAGCGCCGCCAGCAGCAAATAAAGATTGAATCGTCGCGCGTAAAAATTCATAGTGCGCACACCAAATCGCAACCAGCGAAAAAAGTAAAGAAACATATATGGGCAGACAATACAACAAAACCGAACACAAAAGACGCCGCAAGGCCTACCTCAAGCGCAAAAAAGCCGTCCGCAAAACCAAAGTCGCCGCCGCGACAACCACCGCGGACAAATAGCCGTTGCGGAAAAAAATCAGGTCGTCCAAGCGGACGGCCTCTTTTTTGTCCACGGACGGATTTACAAACGCCGGATGGCTCCATCGGACTTCATTTCGGCGACGATTTTGAAAATATCGCGCTGCGAACAAAAAGCCACGTCCGCGCGCAATTCGGGAATCGCCAGCAGCCGGCGCGCGTTTTGCGAACCGGCAATCACCGCGGTCAGATCATTTTTGGCGGAAAGAAAAGCGCGGCTGGCAATTTCCGTGGCATCCGAAAATTCGCCGCCCAGCAGTCCCGCCAGCGCGCCCGCCGCCAGCACATCCTCCAACGCCGCGCCTTCGCCCGTGCCGGCGCAGACGAGCAAAATTTCTTCCGGCGGCGACGGGTTCAAAAATTTCGCCGTCGCCGCCAGATTCAAAAACGAAGACGCCAGAACAATTTTCGCGCCGGCGCAGGCGCGCAAGGCGCGGGTGCCATTCGTCGTGGTGCTGACGATGGTTTTGCCGCGCACTTTTTCCGGGCGGAACTCGCGCGGGGAATTGCCGAAATCGAAATCAACGCCGCCGGATTGCGCGGCGCGGATTTTCACGCCGTCGCGCTCGCCGGCGAGCAGCACGTGCGGCATTTTTTTTCTGAACTCAATGGCTTCGGAAATTTCGCTGACAGGAATGATTTCCTTTGCGCCGTTTTGCAGCGCGGTGACGAACGTGCTGGTCGCGCGCAGGATGTCGAACACCACGCACGCCGTGGCGCGCAAATCGCGGCGGGCGAGCGCGGGCAGTTCCGCCGGCGTCAGGAGGGTGTCAATTTTCATTCGGTGTCGCGCGAAGGCCGCGAAGGTGGCGAAGGGGAATCAGGTTTTGCAGACTATCAAACTTTTAGGTTGCGCCCTTCGATAGCACAAAAATATAAATCCAACGCAAACCAAGCTCAAAGTATGTGGCTCTGGAACTGGTGACGAAGTAAACTGGATATCATCAAATGCGAACGGATTAACACCGCCACCTCCTGAACTGAGTGATGTGAGAGTAAGGTCTGCTACCTGTCCTGCAAAACTGGAAACCCTGCCGCCATATAAAATGTATGAGTAGCTGGCATAGGGTTGAAGGGCGAACATCTGAATCGTCTGCCCTCCCAAGCTGACTGAAAAGTTTGTGGCTAGTATTTGTGGCCCCATATTGACATAAAGGAGTATAGAGTTTGCGCTCGCTGGAACCAACCCAGTCTGACTCAGTGATGCGCTGCCAACAACGCCTGTGACTAACAAAGCCGAAAAGCTGCCGTCAAATACTGAAACCGGAGAGTAACTACCGCCAGCCAGAAGTGCCACGCTCGAATCGCCAAGTGTTGCATCGTTGTAAAGAACACTCGATTGTGCATTCGTTCCGATGAATGCACTCCAACCGGTGAAAGCTGCTGAAGCGGAAACCGTAGTGGGTGAGCCACCGGCTGAGAGGTGAGTGGACTCAAAGTTGAGATTGACGAAACCCTGACCGGAAACCGTCTGCAATAGAAAAACTGAAAACACTACTAGTCCGATGATGTGCGACGTTCTCATAAGCGTGTGCAAGCGGCCTAACGAAAAAAGCTGAGCCACCGCCGACTCGCGGCGTGAACCGCGAATGCGGAACTGACAGCGCCAACGGCGGTTGGCTCCGGCGACTTGTTAGGCCACCGGCTCATAACCAACCCTCCACAAATGGCAGCCGTCTGTGAAGGAAGCCGACAACTGGCGCAAGGATGCGATCTGTCCGCAAGAACTCACGCGCCGAACGACCTGCTGCCAACTCCCAAGCAACTCGCCAGCCGGTGTAAAACCCAAGCAAAGATGCAACTGCTGGAATGCCGATGATAAATAGCACTACCAAGGGTGCAAGAATAGCGATGATAATGTCGGGCGGCTGACCCAAATGAGATATGCCAGCAATGGCCAATAAAATCAAAGCAACCAGGGGTGCTGAAATAAGCTGAAAAAGGAAAACTCCGGGAAACGAACCAGCCATGCCCGCCGCAATCTTTTTGGCGAGAGCGCGTCTGCGATGGGAAAATGCCAGAATAACCGCCACCGTCCATACCGCACAAGCAGCGACAAAATAAACCATCAGTGCCAGAAGGTATAGAAATGTTGGTGGCATAGGTGGCCTAACAATAATTAGACCTTATTTTTGTGGCCTATCTTGTTTCATGAATTCGATGGTGCGCTGGACGTAAATGGTTGTCCAGCACATTTCGGTTCTGCTACGTCAACGGCGACGGCTTGTCGTGTGGCAAAAGATTTGCGAAACTTCGTCATGCTTGAAAATTCCATTCGCCGCACGCCGCGTCCGCAGGATTTGATCGGCCTGTCCACGCAGGAATTGCGCGACACGTTTCAAATCGCCGGCCTTTTTGTGCCCGGTGAAATCACCGGCCATTTCACCGACCTCGACCGGCTGGTCGTCGTCGGCGTCATGCCGATGATGAAAGCCGTCGAATTGCCGAGCCACAAGGAAACGGGCCGCGCCTTTTTTCTCGAACGCCGGGAACTCGGCGCGATCAATGTCGGCGGGGCAGGGCGGGTCGTCGCGGACGGGATAACCTTTCCGCTCGAAAAATTGGACTGCGTTTATCTGCCGATGGGAACGAAATCCATCTCGTTCAGCAGCGACGAGGTGAAGAATCCGGCGAAGTTTTATTTTCTGTCCTGTCCCGCGCACGCCGCGCATCCGGCGGCGATGATGAAATCCGCCGACGCCACGCCCGTCGCGCTCGGCGCGCGGGAAACCGCCAACCAGCGCACGATTTACAAATTCATCCACCCAGGCGGCATCCAAAGCTGCCAGCTTGTGATGGGCCTGACCGCGCTGGAGCCGGGCAGTGTTTGGAATTCTTTTCCGCCGCACACGCACTGGCGGCGCGCGGAGATTTATTTTTATTTTGACCTCGGCGACCAGGTGCTCGCGCATTTTTTTGGCGAGCCGCAGCAGACGCGCCATTTGTTTTTGCACAACGAGGAGGTTGCGCTATCGCCGAACTGGTCCCTGCACTTCGGCTGCGGCACGGGCAATTACAAATTCATCTGGGGCATGGCCGGCGAAAACCAGGTGTTCGACGACATGGACCAGGTCAAGCCGCTGGATTTGAAGTAGCCACAGATGCACACAGATGAAACACAGATTTTTAAAATAGGGAACCGGCGCATGGAACAGCCACAGAGTCACAGAGCGCACAGAGCTTGAAACAGACCTTCCCTCTGTGGTCTCTGTGTCTCTTTGGCAGATTTAATAAATTCAACCACGTCATTTGTTTTTATCGTTTCGACAAGCTTGCTGGCATTTGTTATTCAGTTCCCAACCACCATGAAAAACATCCTTGTCCATTGCCCCGGATTCATTGCGGCCATTCTGCTTTTGTTCAACGCAACATTGCGGGCGCAGCCCGGCGGCGGAAATCTGGCACCAAGCCAAGTGACGCTGGACACCAGCCTTTCGTCCGAAATCAAACCGCTGCCCGTGCTCGCCGCGATGCAGCGCGTGGCGGATTGGCAACTGGCCCATCCCAGCCGGCATCCGCCGATGGATTGGACGCAAGCCGCGGGCTACGCCGGTTTCATGGCGCTGGCGGGAATTTCCGGCGACGCCAAATATCGTGACGCGATGCGCGCGATGGGTGAGACCAATGACTGGCAGCTTGGCTCGCGCAAGTTCCACGCCGACGACCATTGTGTCGGCCAGACCTACGCGGAACTTTATTTCCTTCTGGCCGATGAGGCG
>CAVTVR010000015.1:0-244704 GCA_963738225.1 uncultured Verrucomicrobiae bacterium | reverse complement strand
ACCAAAGCAGGACACTCCCTTATTTTCGTGTCTTTTGCGCCGTTCGTGGTTAATCAATTCCGGTGTCGAACGATTACCAGCTCGTCCAGCTTGCCAATGGCGAAAAAACTTTGTTCTCCGCCGGCTACGGCGAAAAAATGCACCCCGGCCTCGGCCCGCGGGCGGAGGCGGAACAGCTTTACGTCCGGCAGCTCAAGATTCGCGAGCGATTGCAAAATCATTCCGGCGAATTTGTGATTTGGGATGTCGGTCTTGGCGCGGCGGCCAACGCGATCGCCGCGTTGCGCGCGACGCGGGAAATCGCCGGCGAATTGCGCCTCGTCAGTTTTGACAACGCCGCCGAACCGCTGGAATTCGCGCTGAAAAACGCCGGCGCGCTCGGCTATGTCGCCGGCTATGAAAAACAAATCGAAGAATTGTTGGAGGCAGGGACAGCGCGCCGCGCTGTCCGGACGCCGCAGCGCAGCGTCCCCACCGCCCAAGACCATGTGGAATTTCAAAATGGCAAATTGAAAGTGACCTGGGAATTTCACCTTGGTGATTTCCCGGCGTGGCTGGCCAACTTAAAATTAAACACTCAAAATTTAAAACTTCCACCATCACCGCACGCCATTTTTTTCGACGCCTTTTCGCCCGCGAAAAATTCGGCGATGTGGACGCTGCCCGTGTTTGAAAATCTATTTCGCGCGGTATCCCCTGCCCTGCCTTGCGCGCTCACGACCTATTCGCGCAGCACGCTGATCCGAGCGACGCTGCTGCTCGCCGGTTTCTTTGTCGGGGTCGGCCATGCGACCGGTTTGAAGGAAGAGACGACTGTGGCCGCGAACACCTTGGCCTTGATTGACGAACCGCTCAAAGTCCGCTGGCTGGAACGCGCGCTGCGTTCGGACAGCGCCGAGCCGCTGCGTGAACCGGTTTATTCCCGCGCGCCGCTGTCGCCGCCCACGGCGGAGAAATTGCGGCAACACCGGCAGTTCAACTGATTCCCATGGAAATAATCCGGTTGACTGATTTCAAAAATATCCGTAAATCTGCTTTGAAGAAAACCCAACCTAAAACTAAAAAATTATGAGCGACAAAATTCCTGGATCGGAAAAGAAAGTTGTGGCCGGCATCTTCGGCATCTTGCTGGGCAGCCTTGGCATCCATAAATTCTACCTTGGCTACACCAAGGAAGGGATCATTCAATTGGTGGTCAGCTTGCTGACTTGTGGTATTGGGGGAATCATCGGTTTTATTGAAGGCATTATTTATCTGACCAAGAGCGACGAGGAGTTCGTCGCCACCTACGTCACCGGCAAAAAGGCTGGTTCTAAAAATCGCCGTTGGATTTCAAACCGTCGTCGCGTCTCCGGGCGCGCGGCGGTTATTTCTTTTTGAACTTCCACCGCGCATCAAAAAAATCCGGACGGCCAGCGATGAAGAGTGGGGACTCGAAGACATCACCCGCCGCCCGGTTTGCCAAATTCAATGGCAGATGGAAATTAGAAGTTGGGAGTTGGCGCCGGCGCCGTTGATTCTGCAATATCTGCCCATTAGCAATACCTGGCCACTGGAGCCGTTCTGCGGTTCCGCCGCGTTGTTCATCGCCGCCACCGCCAGCCTGAATCCCAACGGGGTTCAAATCATTCAGCCCCGCAGGATTGCCCGGAGTCATGCCTGTGTCATACCGCCGTCAGCAGGCAGGTCAATGCCGGTGATGAAGCTGCTATCGTCAGAAGCGAGGAAAAGAATCGTCCGCGCCATTTCTTCAGGGCGGCCCATTCGTCCAAGGATGGTCGCTTGTGCGAAACCCGCTTTCAAAGCGTCGGCCTGCTCCTTGGACCCTTCATTCCTTTCCAACATTGGCGTGTCTATCGGGCCGGGACTCAGCGCGTTGACACGAATGCCACGATCCTTGAAATCCGCAGCCCAACTCCGGACGAAGGACCGCACTGCGGCTTTCGTGGCACAGTAGGTCACGTAAGATGGAATGCCTTTAACGTTGGCGACTGAGGAAACCACAACGATGGAACCACCATTCCTCAAAAGCGGCAACGCCTTTTGAACAGTGAAGAAACTTCCGCGCGCATTGACATTAAACGTTTTGTCGTAATGTTCCGGCGTCACGTCTTTGGTCGCGGCTATTTTCCCGATGGCCGCATTGACAACGACGACATCCAACGCGCCCTTTTCGGATTTGACCGCCGCATAGAGGTTGTCCAAATCTTTCAATTCGGCCACGTCTCCCTGAATGGCAGTGACGTTTCTGCCGATTTCGGCTTTCGCCTTTTCCAGTTCGGCCTGGCGACGGCCCGTGATGAAGACATAAGCGCCCTCCTGCACAAATAATTTGGCGGTGGCCAGCCCGATGCCGCTGCTTCCGCCCGTGATGACCGCGATTTTTCCCGCTAATTTTTGTCCGTTGTTGTTGCTCATATATTTTCTCCTTTTTGTTTTTGTTCTTGGTTATTTTTGAGAATGTGAGATTTACGCTTTTCCTCCAAAGCTGACGTAGTCGTCGAGTTCACCGGCTTCAAACCAGGTTTTGACGTCTTCGCGGGTTTTGGAAAGCTGGCCCAGGCATTCGGCAAAGAACGCAAGTGTTTCGGCATCGCTGTCCGGTCCGCGCTTTTCCATGAAAGCGGACCAGGCCTCGATTTCCCACGGAGAGCGCGGGGTTTTGGAATGGGCCTGGACCCATTCAAGGATTTCCCCGTCACTTTTGCCGGTTGCCAATTCCTTCAACAAGGCGTCGGGATCGAAGCCAAGAAACTGCACCAGGCGCTGGTCGGTTGGAGAATTGTATTTATACTCGCCATTCTTTCCGGCGAGGGTCGCCCGGCCCTTGTCGAGCATGCGAGCCAAAACCACGTAGTTGCCCAAACGAACGCGAAAGCTCCGGGGTGGGCGTTGAGTCAGATCAATAAAGAAATGTTGAGTTTTCATAATTTTCTAGTTTTAAAAAAGTTCGGTTGGTCCAAATCAACCCAACTGGCCTCCTTTTCATTTTTTTATTAACGTCGCCACAATACGCCTTCTCGAGCCTTGTGGCAAATGCCGGTTCGTGATTGCAGTGATGCAAAATTTGCATCATTGTTTCTCTCGTGCCGGAAAAGCTTCGCTTGTTTTTTGGTGGTCCTTAAAGGGGTCAGTCCTAGAATGAATCTCACGAGGCGTTGGGAACATTTGCGCGCGGTCAAGACCCGTTACCGCATCGTGCTGGAAAACGACATTAAATGAGCGGATGCGTGGAGCCGGCAACGCGCGGGAATGGAAGCTGCCTCATTCCTTTTGTTGATCTGGCGGGCCGAGCAGCGGGTGCATGATTTTGACCCGAAGCAGATAACCGTCATGATTGGGATGAACGCCGTCCGCCACCCACAAATCCCGGCGGGGCTGGCCATCCGGTGTCAGCATGGCGTCCCACAAATCAATGTAAAGCAGGCCCGGCTGCGTGGCCACGTAGTCCTTGATGACCCGGTTCGCTTCCTGGCGTTGCGCGGCTTCCGGCCAGCGCGCCGGCCCGGGCGTGGTGCTCGTAAAGGCGATCGGCACTTGCGGCAGCTTCTCCCGCACCCTGGCCACGAACGCCTTGAAATCCGCCAGAATGTTCGTCGCGGCGCGTCCGCCATGCACATCGTTGCCGCCGACGTGCAGCACAATCAGGCGTGGTTGATACGGCAGCACCAGGCGGTCCGCGTAATAAAGCAGGTCGGACATCTCGAAGGAATCAATGCCCCGATTGATGATCGTGTAACCGGGCAAATCTTCATGCACCGTCTTCCAGCGGTAAAACTGCGAATCGCCCACGAGCAGAATGGCATGGCGCGGCGGCGGATTGGTTTTGTCCGCGGCTTCATAAGCCAGCACGACGGACTCGAAGCGATGCGGCCGGGACTGGGCTTGGGAATTGAACGGGGGCAGAAGCGCGGCCAGCACCGCCGCGATGCGCAGAGTTAAAACCGCCTTGAACTTCAAATGGAACATGAGATCATCCTAGCGGCGCGGGGGAATGACTGGCAAGTGTCAAACCCGGAGATCCGGCTTTTTGATTTTGACGCCGCCGGCTTCCCGGCGCACATTCACCGCAAATGCCAACGGCTTCGACGAAAGCATTTCAAAAAGTCAAAAAACTGGTTGCCGGTTTCAACCGGCCTGAAAACTTTGGAAGCGGAAAATTCGACGAAATGATTTTCGCGCGCCCATTGGCAGAGAGAGAGAACGCTTTGTGCGCTTTTTTTACGGCCGATGAATCTGTGTTTCATCTGTGTTGCCGTTCTGCTTTTGAACTTTCGCTTCCGCGAACATTTCTTATACTGCCCGCATGAACGTCTTTGTCACCGGCGGCGCCGGTTATATCGGATCGGTTTGCACCGAAGAACTTCTTAACGCCGGACATCAGGTTACGGTCTATGACAACCTCACGGAAGGCCATCGCTCGGCGGTGGATCCGCGCGCGAAATTCATTTTCGCCAAGCCGGAAGTGGATGGGAACATTCTCGACGCCGTCAAGTCGGTGAAGCCGGACGCGATCTTGCATTTCGCCGCGTTCGCGCTCGTCGGCGAATCCATGACGAACCCGAAAAAATATTTCCACAACAATTTCGTCAACGCGCTCAAGCTCGCCGACGCCGCCGTGGAATGCGGCGTGAAGAAATTTGTCTTCAGCTCGACGTGCGCCACCTACGGTCCGCCGGACCGCGTGCCGATGACGGAAGATTTGCCGCAGCGCCCGATCAATCCTTACGGCGAATCCAAGCTGATGTTCGAGAAGGCGCTGCTGTGGTATCAGCAGATTTATGGACTGGAATTCATCGCCTTCCGTTATTTCAACGCCGCCGGCGCGAGCGAAAAATTCGGCGAGCATCACCGCATCGAGACGCATTTGATTCCGAACGTGCTGTTCGTGGCGCTCGGCCAGAAGCCGCAAGTGGAGATTTACGGCACGGATTATCCGACGCCGGACGGCACGTGCATCCGCGATTACATTCACATCAAGGATCTGGCGCAGGCGCACATTCTCGGCTTGCAGCCGGGCAAGAGGCGGTTTTTTCAATTTGGGCAACGGCGACGGCTATTCGGTGAAGGAAGTCATCTCGATGTGCGAAAAAATCACCGGCAAGAAAATCCCGGCGATGGAAAAGCCGCGGCGTCCGGGCGATCCGCCCAAACTCGTGGCCGCCGCGCACAAGGCGTTCACCGAACTGGGCTGGAAGCCGCAGTATCCCAAGCTGGAAGACATCGTGAAAACCGCCTGGGCCTGGCACCAAAAACACCCGGGCGGCTACCCGGATTGAGCTTTGCGCATGAAAAACATTCTGCATGTCGAAGACGATGCGCTGATTGTTCATATTTATCGGACTGCGTTAACGCGCGCCGGTTTCCTGGTTGACGTGGCAGAGGATGGCGTGATCGCCGCGAAAATGTTGTCTCAGACGAAACCGGACGTCGTGGTGCTGGATCTCTTGCTGCCTAAATTGGACGGCGCGGAGGTGATCAAATTCATCCGCGCCACGCCGGGCCTGAGCGATTTGCCGGTCATCGTGTTATCAACGGCAAGCATTGCCGACCAGGGCGTGGAGGCGGCGGCGCTGGGGGCCGATCGGGTTTTATACAAATCACGATGCACGCCGGCCATTTTGATTGACACGATCAATGACCTGCTTTCAGTCCATTTTTCCTGACGGCTTCAGATTTTTCCCGAAGAGTTTTTGGAACGCTGTGTTTTATTTACGTCGGCAGATCTTTTCCCGTGGTGGTCACGGTGAGCTTGCCATGCTTCACGCCTTTCGCGGCGATGAGTTCATCGGCAATTTTGCGGATGACGCCGGCCCGGCCGCGCACGATCAAAACCTCCAGACAATTGTGGTGATCCAGATGGACGTGAACCGTTGAAAGAATCACGTCGTGGTGATCGTGCTGGATTTCCGTCAGCGTTTCCTGCACGTGCATTTTGTGATGGTCATAGACCAGCGTGATCGTGCCGCAAATTTCCTCGCTGCCGAATTTCTGGCGGTGCTCGACCAGTTGAGCGCGAATCATGTCGGCGATGGCCAGTGAGCGGTTGTCGTAGCCCTTGGCGGCGGTCATGTCGTCGAGCTGTTCCAGCAATGCCGGCGGCAGCGAAACGCTGAAGCGCGTGGCGGTTTCTTTTTTCATGTTGAACGGAATTTAGGCAAAAATCGCCGGCAGTCAAAGTCCCAATCACGAATGCCGAAAAGCCGCGGGACGGAGCCAGGTCTTCGTTCTATTTCTGGCTGCTTTGCAGCTTCTTCACCTGCTCGGCCAGCTCGTTGTATTTGGCCACGACGTTGTTCCGGTCTTTCACCTCGTCGTTGTATTTTTGCACGAGGTCGTTGCGCTGGGCGATGAGGTTCGTGATGGATTGATTCTGCTTGTCAATGCCGGCGTAGGCGTCCTTCAATTTCGATTCCAGCGTGTCCACGGCGGCTTTGTATTGCGCGATGGTGTTGGTGAGGTTGAGATTGGCGAATTGCAGTTGCGCGAGGTCGGCCTTTTGCGAAATGACGAGTTGCTCGTTGGTCGCGGCGACGGACTTGATTTCGGTGAGGCGCGCGTCCAGTTGGTTCACCTGATGATTCAGCGTGGCGAGGGAATTGGTGTAGCCCTGGATGGCGGCGTTTTTTTCGTAAAGCATGCCGTTCATGGCGGTGATTTCGTCGCGCTGGATGGTTTGCTCATACCATTGCCAGACGCACAGGCCGCAAAGACCAAGCGCGAGGACAATCAGCAGGTTCACTTGAAAATTTTTCATGGGTTGGGTTGGTCGGAAGCGGCTTTGACGGCGATGGCGACGCGCTGGATGCCGGCGCGTTTCACCAAATCCAAAACAAACATCACCGAGCCGTGAGTGGCATCCTTCGCGCCGGTAATATAGACCGGCAGGTTTGTGTTCAGGCTGTAACGGTTCGTCAGCAGCGTAAACAATTCGGGAAAGGCGATGGCTTTGTCGTCCACGGAAACCTGGCCGTCCTGGTTCACATTGAGATTCACGATGTCGGGTTTCTTGCGTGGGCGTGGCGAGCGTGGCCGTGGGCAGGTTCGCCTTCACGGTGCGGACGATTTGCAATTGCAGGCTGATCATCATGAATGACGCGAGCAGAAAAAACATGATGTCAATCAGCGGAATGATCTCCAGCCGCGACTTTTTTTCAGGAATGGGCGTGCGGATTTTCATCAAATTGGATTTCTGGCTTTCAGTCATAAATGCGACCTTTTGAATGCCCACCGCGCGGGCGGTTTCATACACCTTCACCATGTCGCCGTGCAGCGTGTCGCGGTCGCCGCTGACATAGACCGGCAGTTCCGGGTTGGCCGCGAAGCGATTGCTCAAGACGAGGCCGAGGTCCGCGAGCGAGATCTCCTTTTTCTCCAGCCAGACCGCGCCGGATTTGTCCACGGCGATGTTGACCATGTCCGGCCGGAAATCCTGCCGCGACTGCGAGGCGGACGGCAGGTGAACCTTGATGTTCTCCGTCTTGCTCATCTGCAGACTGATCATCATGAAAGACGCGAGCAGGAAAAACATGATGTCAATCAGCGGAATGATGACAATCCGCGAGCGGCGTTTGGGAATGGGAGAAACAATTTTCATTTTGGTTTAGCCGCGAATGAAACACAACTGGACACAGATTGGGTGTCGCGCGAAGGACGCGAAGATCGCGAAGGAAAGTTTGGCAGCACATTCATTCGCGCCAAATTCGTTTCACTGCGTTTTCAATCTGTGTTTCATCTGTGTGAATCTGTGGCTCAATTCAGTGGCTTGTGGCCTGGCTCGGCGCTGCGGGCTGTTGCAATTGCACGGTGTCGCCCGCCTTTGCCGCCGCCGACCATCACCTCGACGTTCGTTGCCGCCGTTTCCAAGTCGAACTGCAACTGCGTCACCTTGGCGGAAAAATAATTGAACGGAATCAGCGCAAAAATGGCGATGGCCAGTCCGCACGCGGTGGCAATCAACGCTTCGCCGATGCCGCCGGTGACGGCGGTGACGGACAATTCCGCGCTGCCGATGTTGAGAAACGCGCGCATCAAACCTGTCACCGTGCCGAGCAAGCCGAGCAACGGCGCGAGCGTGACGAGCGTGTCCATCACCGTGAGAAAACGTCCGGCGCGTTTCAACTCGATGCCCGCCGCCAGTTGCAGCGCGCCGATCAACGAGCCGTGCGCGTGGCCGACATGGTTGAGGCCGTGACGAATCACGCGGATGACCGGATCGTCCGAGCCGGCGGCGATTTGTTTGGCGGCGGGCACGTCGGAATTTTCCAGCGCGGCCAGCAACTGCTCCATTTTTTGCGGGTCGCGCTTGCGGCTTTCGCGCCACCACCAGAACGCGCGTTCGCCGACGACGGCGACGGCGACGAGGGCGCTGATGAGAATCGGCCACATGACCGGGCCGCCTTTGAGGAAGAATTCGAGAACGATGTTTGCGAGCATTGGTTGCATAGATTTATTTTGGTTGTCTGCCTTGCGGGATCAATTCAATAACAGTTTGTAGGTGATGCTGGTTTCAAAAAGCCGGGTGCTGGTGTCGGTTGGCAGCCGCCAATGGCGTTTGATAAAATCCACCGTCGCGCGGTCGAGGACGGGAAAACCGGAGGAGGTCTTCACGTCCACGGAAACGACATTGCCCGCGTCGTCGCCGGTGAGCGACAAAACAACGGTGCCTTGCTGGCCCGATTCCAAGGCGATTTTGGGATACGGCGGTTCGGGCCGTTCGCCGCCCGCGCCGGTGGTGTTGACCGAACCGATGTGCAGCGGAATCGCCTGCGGCTGCGGCGCGGACGCGAGCGCGGCGGGCGCGACGAGCGTGCCGACGGTCGGCACGCCGAAGTTGATGTTCGGCGTGGTCGGCAGGACGACAAGAACTTGCGGTTGACTCTTGGGTTCCGCTTGCTCCGGTTTTGGGGCGACGGCCTGCGGCGGCAACACCGTTGGCTGGACGACGACCGGAACTTCGACGCGGATGGGCGGAACCGGTTTGATGAAAATCACGCCGCGCCGCGCGCCGGCAATGCCAATCAGGAGAAACAGAATGCAAACCGAATTCACCCACGCGAGTTTCAAGTTCACGTCGCGGCTGGCTGACGGCAGGCACAAGCGCGCGAGATCATCTTTCAACTCGTAACGCGGCGCGTTGGGTCCGGCATCCATTTTGTTTGCGAAAATATCGGTCAATCTTTTTTGGGGTTGAGCAACCGTGTCAATTTCTCGTCGGCGCTTTCCACGGGCGGCGCCGGTGTTTCAGCCGCCGCCGGAGAAATTTCGTTTGCCGACGCGGGAGTCACCGGCGCTTTTCCCGGCGGGCCGGCATCCGCCGGATTGGCTGGACGCATTCCTTTGTCCAAAGCGAAACAGATGCGGACGCCGATCAGCAGGATCAGCGAGAGCAGCAAAATGATCTCCGGCTCATAGAGGTAATGCGTGTCGTAATAGTAGCGATATTCGGAATCGTGCAGCATTTCCCACAAATACTTTACCAACGGATCGCCGCCAACGAGCACTCCCGCGAGGCCCGTTGCGCTGGCGAGTCCATAAAGGACGGTGCGGATGATTTTAAGCATGGTGGTCAGGGGGTTGTGGCCGTGCCGCAGCCGCGGGGTCGCCGGCTCCGGCGCGGTCGGACAGCCATTTGTGATGTTGTTTTGATAGCATGGTTTTTAGGCTTTGAGATGGAAAAATAAAATCAGCGCCGAGACAACAACAAAACCGGCGGCGAAATATCCCAGCACCAGACCTTTGTAATGCTTGAAAATTTCGCCCAATATCGCGTGGATTGCCAGATATAAAAATCCGCCGGCGGCGGTTGCCAGCGCCAGCGCCAGCCAGAAATCGGACGCGCCAGCCACGCGCTCAACGCGCCGCCGGCCAAAGCAACGGCAGTGGCGGTGAGAATGCGGACCAAAATGGGCGCTGAATTCACTTCAAATCCTTAAAATTTCATTTTTTGGCAATGTCCGAATCCTAATCGTCATCGCAATCTTAATCTGTCTCGTCAACGATTACGATGACGAGCAGGATTAAGATCAGGACCCTGCCTTTTTTGAGCGTTTCGCATGTGAAACGGCAATTAATTTGTTGGAGAGTTGCGCCGGAGGAAGACGCAACTCTCCAACTTGATTTTGGTTCAGAATACGTAGCTGACCGAACCAAAGAAACCCAGCCGCGCGCCGTATTGCGCGGCGTTGACGCCGACGCCGGAGCCGTCGCGGAGTTCGTAGCTGTTGTCCGTGATGTTCACGATGTCGAGGCGGGCTTTCAACAGCTGTTTCTTTTGCAGCCTGAAGCTTTGTTCCGCGCCGAGGTTGACCGAGTAATAAGCCGGAACCGTCCCGCCGTTGGGAATGTTCGAGCCGTCCGGCGCGGTGGCGTCGGTGCGCAGGCCGCTGCCGTAAATCGCGTCCACATAGACGCGCGTGCTGTTGCGGTCGCCTTCCTTCCAAAGGTAGGACGCGCCGAACGAGCCGCTGACGCGCTGGTCGTGGTCAAGCGAGATCCAATGATTTTGCACATAGGCCGCGTCCGGCCGGATCGAACAGGAATTGCGCGGAATTCCAGTCTTCGCCTTGCGCCCGCGAGACGGCGACGTTCGCATAAGTGGAAAATCCGCCGTGCGTGTAACTGGCGGTGAATTCCATGCCATAGACTTCGCCTTTCGCATAATTGAACGCCGACAAAATCAGCGTCTGACCGAACAATCCGTCGTCGAGCTGCTCCCGCGCGGATTTGTAATAGCCGTCCACGCCCACCTGCAAACCGGGCGCGAGTTTCTGGCTGATGCCGACGTCGTAATAATTCGCGCGCTCGGCCTTGACCGGGTCGGCCTGGTCAGTAGCCGGCGTGTTTGAGTTCGAGGTGAGCCGTCATGAACAGCGCCACGTCGCTGCCGGAAATATTTTCCACCGGCGGCGGCGTGAAGTAGCGCGAGTAGCCCGCGTGCAGCGTCGTTCGAGTCGAATCGGCTGATAAATCAGGTTCACGCGCGGACTCAACTGCCGTTCGTTGTCGAATGACGAATTAAACACGTCAAACCGCGCGCCGTAATTGATGGTCAGCTTGGAAAACATCTTCCATTCGTCCTGCAAATAAACGCCGGCAAACAAACCCCGCAGCCGGTCATTTTGCGCTACGGCAAAAGGCTGGCCAATTGGAATGAAGGTGCCGTCGGTGGCGTTAGCGGTGGGATCCACCGGAATCACCGTCGTATTCGCAGCGGAAAAAACCGTTTCGTTCAACAGCATTCCGCCGCCGCGAAGTGTGTGCTTTTCGCCGAGATCATAACTGGCATCGGCCTGCAAGCCTTCGGAATACAGCTTGCGCTCCACGTCGCTTGCCACGCCGTTGAAATACAGATCGCCGGTTTGATCCGGCCGGAAATGCACGCCGCTGGCACGGCCCAACAAGGAAAGCTGGCCGTTGAAATCGCCGGCGGATTTTTGATACGTCACGACGCCGTAATAATTCTGCTCGCGCTGCTGTTCGTTCAACGTGGACGAATCGAAATTTGCCGGCAGCCCGGTGACCGGGGCATTCCACGCAACCGACGCCGGATCGCCCGTCTGATCCGGAGTGTTGCCCGGTCCCATGCCCGGCGTGTTCGGCACCTCAAAATTGCTGTAAGACGCGCTGCCCATGAAACTCACGCGGCTGGTGTCGTCGAGGATGTAGGAGAAATAACCAAACATTTTCTCCTGATCCGTTTTGTCATGAATCGCGCTGTGGCTGGTCGTGGGATTTTCGATGCCCAGCGCATTGTGATCGTAGCTGCCGTCAATGAAGTAATTCAATTTTCCATCCGAGCCGCCGTATTCGAAACTCGGCCGGATCGTGTCGTAGCTGCCGCCATAGACTTCCGCCGTGCCGCCGTTCTCAAACGCGCCGCTCTTGGTCTTGATGTCCACCACGCCCGCCGTGCGGAAACCGTAAGCCGCCGGCAGCGAGCCGGTGATCAGTTGCATGGATTCCACGAAACGCGGATCGAGTTCCAGACCGAAACCCGTGATGCCTTCCGGCAGCAGCACGTCGTTGATGCGGTATTGCAAATTCGCGTGCTCGCCGCGGACGTGCAAATCACCGTTCGCCGCCGAATCCTGCGCCACGCCCGGCGCGCGCAGGATGATTTCGTTGAACGGCGCGTTGTCGCCCTGCGAGCACTGACTGAATTTGTGCCTTGTTCATCGTGTATGCCGTCGCCCCGAGATCGGGGATGATCAAATCCCGCCCCTGATCCAGTTTGCCGATGACCGTGATGTTGCCCAGTTCCGCCACGTTCGTGGAACTCCCCGAGGAAACGACATTGGTTGACTGCGCCCGCACCGTCCCGCCCGCCGACAATGCCACCAAGCGAAATAACCGACCAATAAAAACTGCGATTCAATTTTTTCTGCTCTGCAAAATTTTTCATAATTTCAAACAGGTTAATAATTTTCAAACTCTTCTTCCGCGAACCTTTACGTCGGTTCGCGCCTTGTGAAACGCCCACGGCGCCCCACAAAGATTTATTTGGAAACAAATTCAGACCCGCGACCCGCGCCGGCTGAAACTGATGATTTAAGAAACCGCGGACAGAACGGGCGGAGCGCGGCCAGCGGGAAGATTTTCAATGGCCGGGAGAAAAGACGGAAAATACGAAATTGGCGGAGTCTGTCTCCACCAAAATGCGCCGATGCCGCGGGCGACGGAACTTCCACCGTGGCCGAGTCCACCTGGCCGTGGGCGAACATCGTGACCGCGCAATGGTGTTCGGGCTCAGTCCGCATCCTGGTGAATCAGTCTCATGCAACGCAGGACACGCCGCCATCGCGTCCAGCAACAAGACCAGCCCGGCCAGCAACGAGGCGATGACCGCCTTGCCGGACAATTTGAAATGACGGCTCAAGTAATGCAAATCGTTTGCAATATATCAGGCGACCTGCCGGACGCAAGCGTCAAATATAATTCATGGCCACAATCAGAAACGTTTCTCGTTCCCACGAGACATTGTTGCCGCATAAAGGTATTACGCAGACAAGTATTCGTGTTACCCAACTGCGCGACTATGATCGGTCCGGCTATCGGCGGCCGGCTTCGTTTTTCACCAGCACGCGCCCGATCACGCAGGCGAGGCCGAACATGATGAGCGTGCCGATGGCTCCGGCGATGGCGGTGGCGATGCCCGCCGAACTGATGCCGGGCATTTTGTAATCGGGAATCCACGTCTTGATGAGCGTGGCGGCGTGGCCGGCAAAACCAAATTTCTCCGCGACCTTGTCCAGTCCGTCCGGCCACGCACAGGCGTAAGGCGAAACGAAAATCGCCAGCCCCAGCGCGATGACCAGGCCGAACGCGAGAAATTCCAAGCCCGCGCCGCGCGCGGCACGGGGCATTTTCCGCTTCGAGCAAATCCGGCCGCGTCCGCGCAATCGCCAGAATCACCAGCGACGTGATCAAGCCTTCGCCGATGCCGATGAGCGCGTGAACGCTGATCATCGCCGGGAAAACCACTTCCGGCGGCAGCGTGCCGGACAAGGACAATTCGCCGGCGCACGTCACCGCCGCCAGCACGGTGGAAAGCCACGCGGCGAAAAAAACCGCCGTGATGCGTCCCGCGCAAACCGGGCAAAAATTTTCGCACGGCCCGGTAAATCGCACAGCCTACCACCGCGCCGATGAAGGACATGTTGAAAATATTCGCGCCGAGCGCCAGCACGCCGCCGTCGCTGAACAGCAGCGCCTGCACCGTCAGCACGCACGCTATGACGATCGCCGCCGCGCCCGGCCCCAGCAGCACGCCCGCCAGCACGCCGCCGAGCAAATGTCCCGACGTGCCGCCGGCCACGGGAAAATTCAGCATTTGCGCCGCGAAGACAAACGCCGCGCCCAGACCCATCAGCGGAATCTTGTTGCGCGGCATCGTGCGGTTGACCTGCCGCGCGGCCACGGCCAGCCCGCCCGCCGAAAGCGCGCCGGTGAGGCCGAGCGTTTTGGCGTCGAGGAAACCATCGGGAATGTGCATAAATCTTGTTTCGGCCGCCGGGCTTGTGTTAGGTGTTACTCGCAAACCAAACCGTAATACTTGATAAATTTCCGTCAAGCCGAAATAAATGATTCCCGCCGATGAGCGTCCATCATTTCATGGATCACGGCCGCGGGCACAGCGCGCTGCACCGCGCGTCGGCGGGCTGGAAGCTGGCTGGCGCGCTGGCGCTGGTGCTGACGGTCGTTTTGCTGCCGCGCACGCAACTGATGGGACTGCTGGCGGTCGCGGTCATTCTGGCGGCGTTGCTCGTGGCCGGCCAGATTCCGCTGCCGGCATTGTTGAAACGGATGCTGCTGCTGGAGCCGCTGGTGCTCGGCGTGGCCGGCTTGATGTTGTTCCAGCCCGGCGGCGGAATGATTTTCGCGGTGGTGATGTTCAAAGCCAATCTGTGCCTGCTTACTACTGTTTTGCTGGCGAACACCACGCCGTTCACGGAACTGGTGCGCGTGCTGCAACGGGTCCGCGTGCCGTGGCTGTTCGTCACCACGCTGACGCTGATGCACCGGTATTTGTTCGTGCTGGCGGACGAGGCGGAGCGGATGCGCCGCGCCCGCGCGAGCCGGACGTTCACGCGTGGACGGCGGCTTCAATGGCAGGCGCTGGCGTCGGTGGTCGGGCAGTTGTTTGTGCGGGCTTCGGAACGCGCCGAGCGGATTTACAACGCGATGTGCGCGCGCGGTTGGAAATAAAATGAACGCGATTGATATCACGAATCTAAAATACCGTTACCGCGACGGCACGGAGGCGCTGCGCGGCATCAGCTTTCGCGTGACGCGGGGCGAGTGCGTCGCGCTGCTGGGGCCGAACGGTTCGGGAAAATCCACGCTGCTGCTGCACTTGAACGGGCTGCTGCCGGAAAAAATAAACGGCGACGGCTCGGTGAAAATTTCCGGCGCGGCGCTGGCGCCGGACAACCTGGAAAAAATCCGCCGGCAGGTCGGGCTGGTGTTTCAGGACCCGGACGACCAGTTGTTTTGTTCCACGGTGGCGGAGGACGTGGCGTTCGGCCCGCAACAGCTTGGCTTGGGCGAAACGGAAATTGCCGCGCGCGTGAAATTGTCTTTGGCGCAGGTCGGTCTCGCCGGATTTGAACAGCGCCAGACGCATCATTTGAGCCACGGCGAAAAACGCCGCGCGTGTCTCGCGGGCGTGCTGGCGTGCGAACCGGCGGTGCTGGTTTTGGACGAGCCGACGAGCGATCTCGACCCGCGCGGACGCCGCGAATTCAAGGCGTTGCTGCGGGAAATTCTGGCGACCAAGGTCATCGCCACGCATGATTTGGAGCTGGCGGTGGAGCTGTGCGCGCGGACGATTATTTTGGATCACGGCCAGATCATCGCCGACGGGCGCACCGTGGAATTATTATCCGACGAAAAGCTGATGCTCGCGCACGGATTGGAGCGACCGCATATTTTGCATCATCTGCATCCGCATTGAGGAATTTGGAACGCGGCTACACGTTACCGCACTCCACAATTATGCCGCTGGTCGTTTTTATTTGATTGCATCCACATCACGCGATAAAACCGTTGCGCATCTTCGCCAAGAGTGTCCGCAACGGACAAGAAACCTTATTCCTCATCAAACTTGCGCTGGACGAGGGCTTCGAGTTCGGTGATGGCGGCGTTGGCATCCGCGCCTTTGACGTGCAGGGTGACTTTGCTGCCGGGGCCGGCCGCGAGCATCATCAATCCCATGATGCTTTTGCCGTTGATTTTTTCGCCGTCCTTTTCCACGAAGATGTCGCTGCCGAAACGGGTGGCGACTTTGACGAACATGGCTGCCGGCCGGGCGTGAATGCCCGATTTGTTGGCGATGGTGAGTTCTTTGGTGAGAAACTCGGCGTCAGATTTTTTGGCGCTCATTGATTGATTCATGGGAATTTAGCCGGTGGGAGCGGTTTCCGCCATTTTAATTTATGGTGACGCCGGCGGCGCGGACTTTTTATCCACCATGTGCGCGATCAGGCGTTTGTTCAATTCCTCCGCGGCAACATAGCCGGATTTGCGAAGCTTGATCTGGAAGGCGGCGACTTCGATGAGCCGCGCGATGTCGCGACCGGGCCGCACGGGAATGATCAGATGCGGGATGTCCACGCCCAGAACTTTGACGAATTCCTGTTCGATCCCAAGCCGGTCCATGTCCTTCACTTCCTCCCATGGCTTGAGAGTGATGATGAGGTCGAGGCTTTTTTCCTTGCGGATGGCTTTGACGCCGAACATGGCGCCGACGTTGATGATGCCGATGCCGCGCACTTCCATGTGGTCGCGCGTCAATTCGGCGCTGGTGCAGAGCACTTCGCGCCCGTCCAACAGCATGGTCTTGACCACATCGTCCGCCACCAGGCTGTAGCCGCGCTCGATCAACGCGAGCACGGCCTCGCTCTTGCCGATGCCGCTTTCGCCGCGAATGATGGCGCCCACGCCCAGAATATCCACCATGCTGCCCAGTTCCGTGGCGCGCGGCGCGAACATCATTTCGAGCGCCAGCGTGGCGAGGTTGATGAATTTCATCGTCACCAGCGGCGTGGAAAAAACCGGCACGCCCGTCTGCGCCGCCGCCGCCAGAAATTCCTTGTCCGTCTTCAGCCCGCGGCTGAAAACGATGCAGGGGATTTTGTAGGCGAACAGATAGGCGTAGCGCGCTTCGCGTTCTTCGGCGCGCAATTCGCGCAGGTAAAACACCTCGGCATGGCCCATCGCCTGCACTCGTTTGTAGGCGAAGTAACGCGTGAACCCGCTCAACGCGAGGCCGGGCCGGTTGACGGTCGGCTCGCGGATGACGCGTTTGAGATCGCACGCCTCGGCGAGCAGCTTCAACTGCAACGGCGCGGCGTGTTCCTTGAAAAACTGTTCGACCGTGACGGTTTGGCGTTCCATAATTTTTAGGCTTTAGGCTGTGGGCGATGGGCTGTGGGCGTTCCTCGCGCCTCGCGCCCACCGCCTCGCGCCTGATTTTTACATGTTGAATTCCGGGCCGAGGTAAATCTCGCGCGCCTGCGGGTCGTTCGCCAGAAATTCCGCGCTGCCCGCCACCAGCACCTGGCCTTTGTGAATGATGTAGCCGCGATCAATCAGCTTCAACGTCTCGCGCACGTTGTGATCGGTGATCAAAATGCCGAGGCCGCGATCCCTCAATCGGCGCACGATTTTCTGGACCTCGAACACCGCGATCGGGTCAATGCCGCTGAACGGCTCGTCGAGCAGCAGCAATTTCGGACTCGTCACCAGGGCGCGCGTGATTTCCAGCCGCCGTTTTTCGCCGCCGCTCAACTGATACGCCTTGCTCTTGCGGATGGGCGTCAAATCGAGTTCTTCCAGCAGATATTTCAGGCGCACCTCACGTTCGTCGCGCGCCAGTTTGCACGTCTCCAAAATCGCCAGAATGTTTTCCTCCACCGTCAGCTTGCGAAAAACCGACGGCTCCTGCGTCAGATAACCGATGCCCAGCCGGGCGCGTAGGTGCATCGGCAATCCGGTGATTTCGCGGGCTTGAAAAGTGACCTGGCCCGCGTCCGGTTTCACGACCCCGACCACCATGTTGAACGTCGTCGTCTTGCCCGCGCCATTGGGGCCGAGCAGCCCGACGATTTCGCCCGCGCCAACATTGATGGAAACGCCGCTGACCACCCGCCGGGTGTGATATTCCTTCACCAGATTTTCCGTGGCGAGCAAGACGCCGTTAACAGCCGCAGCCGGCGCAGGTTCGATTTTTTTCCGGTCAGGATTGGATTGCGTTTCGTTCACAGGCGGTTTCCGTTTTAAAAAAGTTTCAACGGGGAATTTGTGCCGTTGCCCGAAATCGGAGATTGCTTGAAGATCGTGCGGTAATTCACGCCGCCAAACTGTCTGGTGGCCAGATTCAAGGTCAATGAATCCCCGGACATGGTGAATTGCGAATTCTCGACCTTGGGATTGCCGGTGAACGTGACGACCTCGTTGGTCACCGCGTTCGCCACGCCGTAGGAATAGACCGACTTGTCGGCGGTGACGTGATTCGTTTGTCCCTTTTCGTCCAGCAAGTCAATCACCACCGCCGTCTCCGCCACGATGTTGGTGGGATGTCCGAAGTCCGGGGGCAGATCCACGGTGAGCTGCTCGCAATGCAATCTGAATTTCGCATTATCAGTCGCAAATACATGGCCAAGATAAATCATCTGATTTTTAACTCCGTCGAAATGTCCGCTGTCCGAAGTGATTTCGGTCTTCTGTTCCAATGGATTTTGGGCGGGCGCATTGGTCTGCGCCCAGATGACACCGCAGGTTCCGGCCAGCAATAAAATAAATAAGATTCTCATGGCGCAAAAAACTTCAAGGTTCCGGTCTTAATCACCGACCGCACATGGTTGGAAATTACCAGCGACGACTCATTTTGCAGCCACAAAAAGCCGTCGCCTTCAACACGGAATTTGCCGTCGCCCGACTGGAGTTCCAGATGGCCCGCCGAAGTCGCCACGCCGTCCAGCGGCGCGTAAATGCACTGCGGCGCCAGCACCACCGCCTCCAGCTTGCCGCCAACACCGAACTTTTCAACTTTCATTTTCTTCAAGTCAAACAGGGTGCCCGGCAACGGCGACGCCTCCGCTCCCGACAATCTGATTTTGACTTGTTGCTCATTCGGCGGTTCAAAATAGGCCATTGAGGAAAAGTTGGTCGCGTAACCCAGCCCCGACGGCAGCGTTTGCGCCATCGAAGCCGCCGCCAGAAAAAAAGACAACGTCGCCGACACGAATAAATAATTTTTCGCGCCGGATTTCATGCCGCGTAATGTTTCAAGAATGGCCGCCATTTTCCCTGCGCCCGCAAAATCAGTTCCACCGTCTCCCGCACCGCACCGCGTCCGCCGACGGCTTTCGTTGTGAACTGCGCCGCCGCTTTCGCTGCCGGCATCGCGTCGCCCACCGCCACCGAAAATCCGGCGCGCGTCAGCGGCCCCAGGTCAATGATATCATCTCCGACAAAACAAACCTCGCTCCAGTTCAATCTCTCCCGCGCGAGCAGCCGCTCGATCGCGCCGGTTTTGCTGATGTTGTCGCCTTGCTGGACGAGAAAATCAATCTTCAATTCCTCCGCGCGCAGTTTCGTCGCCGGCGATGGCCGGGCCGAAACCCAGCCGACTTTCAAGCCCGCGCGCCGCGCCAGCACCAGGCCCAGGCCGTCGCGGATGTTGAACCGTTTGAACTCGCGCTCACCGCCGATGAAAATCGAGCCGTCGGTCAGCACGCCGTCCACGTCGCACAAAAACAGTTTGATGCGCGCGGCGCGCTGGCGGATGGCGGTTGAAATTTTTGCGGGCATAAAATGAAATCAGCTTTCGGCGTGACGACTACGGATTCGGGTTTCAGTCACCAACCAAGTTGTGTTCTTTAATTCGCGTTCACCAAGTTGCGCCAAAGCGTCGGCCAATCGCCGGAGCAAATCCGCGCGATTCGGTTTGCGCAGCGTGATAACGATGGCTCCGCAGTGCCGTTCAAATGCCAGTGGAATTGTATGAAAAAAATCCTTGTCCGTGCTGACAAACACGGCCTGCTGTTTTTGTGCGTAGTCAAACAGGGTTGCATCAGCCGTGCCGGGCGGAAAATGTTGCAATGCGTGCGCCACCGAGTGGCCGTTGGATTCAAGAAAGCCCGAAGCAGTGCGGGGAAAATTTTCGTCGAGGAAAAATTTCATTCGCCGGTCACACCTCGGCGGTTTCCATCGCGGTCAATTCACCGGCAAATTCCAGGCACGCGCGGACGTCAGCCTCGGTGATAGAAGGATAATCCTCCAAAATCTCGGCGTGCGATTGTCCGGCGGCGATGGCCCCGATGACGTTGCTCACGAGCACGCGCGTGCCGCGCACGACGGGTTTGCCGTGACAAATCACCGGATCAAGTTGAATCCGGTCTGATAGCCATGTTTGCATGGGAAAAACCTAGCCGTGTTGCCGGTGTAAATCAAGTGCGTCATTTCGCAGAGAAATAATTTTATGCGCGCGGCGCGCTTGCGGATGGCGGCGGAAATTTTTGCGGGCATGGAATTCAAAAATGAAGAATGCTCAACGCCATTGGCTTGAGTGGTTTGTTGGACAACTGGTTAATCATTTTGCAAACCTTGAGCCTTTAGCTCCAAGTTTAACAGAGGCAAATAAATCATGTCATTTAGTATTCCGCTACCGCCACTGGAGGTTGGCCGATAGGTGCGGTCTCTATATTGCCTGCCGTCAGCCATGAACAAATCCGCATCCAACAAAATCTCATCAAGTTTGTTAGTGCCCTCGAAAAATATAACTTTCTCCGTCCAATAGTTCTTATATCGTTGCCTGTCCGCTTTTCCAGCGGAAACAGCCTGAACAGCACGTTTAACATCTGCGCCACGCAACGATAAACTCACAACTTTTGACAATTTTTGCGTCGTAGCTTCGATGCGGTCAGTCGCCTTGAGCTTATTTGCAAAGTCTGCCAAGTGGCGATTATCGAATCTCTCTTCGATGTTTTTTGTTCCCAAATATGCAAATCCAAACCCGAACCGCAATATCACATAGGCGAGGATAACCACAAAAACGAGAATTAGTGGGTTTTGATATTTTGGTTTGTCGCCCATTTTAGAAACTTGCCTGATTTTCGATTTAACTGCGCGCTACAAATTTTTCGACGTTGATTTTTTTTATTTCGCCGCTTCGTAAATTTTTAACAACGAGCGCAACACCGTTGCCATCTCGCCGAGCGGAATCATGTTCGGTCCATCGCTCATGGCTTTGTCCGGTTGCGGATGCGTCTCGATGAACAAACCATTTGCGCCGACGGCAAGCGCGGCCTTGGCGAGCACGGGCGCGAATTCGCGCTGGCCGGTGGTCTTGTCGCCGCCGCCGCCGGGCTGCTGCACGGAATGCGTCGCGTCGAACACGACGGGAAAGCCAAACGATTTCATGATCGGAATCGAGCGCATGTCGGCCACCAGATTGTTGTAGCCAAACGTCGTGCCGCGTTCGGTGAGCAGAATTTGTTTTCCGCCTCCGAGCCGCGCTTTTTCGGCGACGCGGCCCATTTCTTGCGGCGAGAGGAACTGGCCTTTTTTGAGATTGACGATTTTTCCCGTGGTCACGGCGGCGTCAATCAAATCAGTTTGCCGGCAAAGGAACGCGGGGATTTGCAAAATGTCCACGACTTCGCCGGCGATCGCGGCCTGGGTTTCCGTGTGAACATCGGTCAACACCGGCACGCCGAATTCCTCGCGGATGCCGGCGAGCGTCTTCAATCCGGCCTCGATGCCTGGCCCGCGAAACGCTTTGCCCGACGTGCGATTGGCCTTGTCGAAACTGGCTTTGAAGACGTAGAAAATTCCGAGTTGCCGGCAGTTTTTGACGAGCGAGGCGGCGACCTGTCGGCAAAGCTTTTCATTTTCAATCACGCACGGCCCGGCAATGAGAAACAATTGGCGCGGCGAATTGAGATTTTTCCAGATGGCGGCGGCATTGAGCACGGGGAAGTTTTAACAGCCGGGCGACGGAAAGTAAATCAGATGTGCCGCCCTGAATGGAAGTTGGCTTGTCCGCCGGAACGAGCTTTAAGCACGGATGTCGCCGCTGGAAATGCGGGTTTTCATCTCGCGGTAATTTTGGAGGAACAGATTGTTGTCCGCGACGGCTTTTTCCACGAGCTGTTTGAGCAGGAACAGTTCGGAGCTATTGATGACAGCGTGGACGCTGTGCTTGAACGCCTCCATCGGGGTGAAAGTCTGAAACGAATTGCCGATGAGCAGAATCGTGGCATGGCGGCGCTGGTTCACGGGCATGGTCTGGAGCGCCTTGAGAGTCAGATTTTCCTCGGGCGTGTTGGCCCCAAAAAGTTCCTCCACCAGCGCGACCTGATAATGCGCCTGGCTGAAACGCACCAGGAAATCACTGTGCGTGGCGGCGGTGTGAACCTTGTAACCCAGTTCCTGCAAGGCGACCTTGGCCTCCTCCATCCATTCCGGCGTGGAGAAGGCGATCAAGGCCGGCTTGTCCTCGTTGCTGACGAAATCGAAGGAGTGAGCTCATTTGAATTTCAAGGTGGATGGTTTTCGTCGCTGCCGCCATGACTGCTGCCGGCCCGCATCCGCAGCGCGCTGACGTCGGTGGTGATTTCGCCGCGCGACTTTTTCTGGTTGTCAATGCCGCGCGACACCACGCTGCGCTTGGTGCAGTAAAGCAGGGCGTTATCCTCCGTGATGATCCCTTGCTCGTAGGCTTCCAGGCAGGCGTGGTCAAACATGCCGCCAGCCGAAGGTGTAGCTGGCTTCGATGATTTCGTAAAACGTCTTGCCTTCGCTTTCGCCCAGGCGGATGGCTTCCTGCGTGCGGAGGTTGGAACCCATGATTTCGATCAGCGCGTGCCGTCCGCCGCTGATGCGCGGACACAGCCGCTGGCTGACCACCCAGCGCAACGAGTCCGACAGCCGGATGCGAATCTGCTCCTGCTCCTCCGGCTCGAACATGCCGAGGATGCGGTTGACGGTTTCGCCGGCGTTGATGGTGTGCAGCGTGCTCAACACCAGATGCCCCGTTTCCGCCGCGCTCAATGCGATTTTCACCGTGTCGCGGTCGCGCATTTCGCCGACGAGAATCACCTTGGGCGCCTGCCGCAGCGCGGCGCGCAGGCCGTTGGCATACGAATCAAAATCAATGCCCATCTCGCGCTGGTTGAACGTGGCCCGGTCATGCACATGCAGATACTCGACCGGGTCTTCAAGCGTGACGATGTGGACGGCTTTGGACCGGTTGATCTCGCTCAAGATGGCCGCGAGCGTGGTGGATTTGCCGGAGCCGGTCGCGCCGGTGACGAGCACCAGTCCGGTTTTTTCGCGCGGAATCTGCTTGAGCGTTTCGCGGCAGTTTCAATTGTTCCAGCGTCGGAATCTTCGTGTTGAGCTGGCGGCAGACGATGGAATAATTGCCGCGCTGCGAAAAAACATTCACGCGGAAACGCGCCTTGTCGCTCAACGCATACGAGGCGTCGCACGAGCCGTGCCGCAGCAAATCCTCGATCTGCCAGAGATTGTCGCCGATGATGTTCATCGCGATGGTCTCAATCTGGAACGGCGTGAGCTTTTCAATCGGCGGATCGAGCGCCACCGGCTTGAGTTCGCCATAGGCCTCCACCTGCGGCGGACGGTCGCTGGTGAACAGCAAATCCGACACTTCCGGCTGCGAGGCCAGCATGGTCGTCAAAATTTGATCCAGTTCGGGACGGCGCATAAATCAAAATCAGATCGTTTCGTCGTCTTCCGGCGGATGCGCCAGCAGGGGGCGGAATTTTTTCTTGTCGAGCGCCTTGTCGTAGGCGTCCTCCGCCGTGATGCGCTTCATGCGGACGTGTTCCATGATATGGTCGTCGAGCTGCTGGTTGCCGAATTTCTTGCCGACCTGGATCATGCCTTGAATCTGGTGGGTCTTGCCTTCGCGCACGAGGTTCGCCACGGCCGTGTTGAAAACCAAAACCTCGAACGCCGCGACGCGGCCTTTTTTGTCCGAGCGCTTGAACAGCGTTTGCGCCACGACGCCTTTCAGCGCTTCGGAAAGCGTCTGCCGGATTTTGTTCTGCTGGTCGGCGGGAAAAACGTCAATGATGCGGTCCACCGTCTTGGCCGCGCTCTGCGTGTGCAGCGTGCCGAAAACCAGGTGGCCCGTCGCCGCCGCCGTGATCGCCAGTTCGATGGTCTCCAGATCGCGCATTTCGCCGACGAGGATGATGTCCGGGTCTTCGCGCAACGCGCCGCGCAAACCGGAGGCGAACGATTTGGTGTGCACGCCGACCTCGCGGTGGTTCACGAGGCAGTTCTTGCTTTCGTGGACAAATTCAATCGGGTCTTCCAGCGTGATGATGTGGTCTTTGCGGTTGCGGTTGCAGTAATCCACGATGGCCGCGAGCGTGGTGGATTTGCCGGAACCGGTCGGGCCGGTGACGACCACCAGGCCGCGGTGCAGCATGGCAAATTTTTTGAAGACCGGCGGCAGCGGCGCCTCCAGCTTTTCAAAATCCTCGAACGACAGCACGCGGCTGGGAATCTGCCGGAACACCGCGCCGACGCCGTTTTTCTGGTTGAAAAAATTCACGCGGAAACGCGAGATGTTCGGAATTTCGTAGCCGAAATCCACGTCGCCGGTTTCCTCGAACTGTTTGATTTTGTAATCCGGCGCGATTTCGTAGAGCATGGCCTTGAGCGCATCGCTTTCCAGCGGCGGATAATCCACGCGCTGGAGTTCGCCGTGGATGCGCATCATCGGCGGATTGCCCGACGCCATGTGCAGGTCGGAAGCCCGCTGCTCAAACATCAGATTGAAAAACGCGTCAATTTTCGCCATAAATCCTCTCGCTTGACCGCGACACTAATCAAAGCCATACCGCTCTGCAAGCAATGAAAATGCCCGCCGCCGCCATTCGCGAAGAAATCCGCAAAAGCGGCGTGATTTCTTTCGCGCGCTTCATGGAACTGGCGCTTTATTGTCCCGAAACTGGCTATTACGAAACAAAAAAAGACAGTGTGGGACAGCGCGGCGACTTCATCACCAGCGTCAGTGTCGGCAGTTTGTTTGGCGAATTGCTCGCCTTCCAGTTCGCCGAATGGCTGGCGGAATTTCAAATTTCAAATTTCAAATTTCAAATCATCGAGGCGGGCGCGCATGACGGCAAACTCGCCGCCGATATTTTGGGCTGGTTGGAAAAATGCCGGCCGGAGCTTTTCGTCAAAATCGAATACTGGATTTTGGAACCGTCCGCCGTCCGGCAAACATGGCAGAAAAAAACGCTGGAAAAATTTTCCAACGTCCGCTGGTTTTCTGATTTTGAGGACTTAAAATTTAAAACTCAAAGCTCAAAACTGGCTGGCGTTTTGTTTGGCAACGAACTGCTCGACGCCTTTCCCGTCCGCCGCTTCGGCTGGGACGCGAAAGCGAAAAACTGGTTTGAATGGGGCGTGGTGCTAGATGGCGGGAAATTTTGCTGGGCCAGAATCCAGAATCCAGAATCCAGAATCCAGAATTTTTGTCCGCCGGAATTGGAAGCCGTTTTGCCCGACGGCTACACCATTGAGATTTCGCCCGCCGTTGAAGACTGGTGGCGCGCCGCCGCCGGAATTTTCGCGCGCGGCAAACTGCTGGCGATTGATTATGGCTTCGCCGCCGGGGAACAATTTTCCCCCGCGCGCGCGAACGGCACATTGCGCGCGTATTTTCACCACCGCGTCAGCGACGATTTGCTCGCCCATCCCGGCGAACAGGATTTGACGGCGCACGTCAATTTCTCCGCCATCCAAAAAGCCGGCGAGGCCGCCGGATTGAAGACCGAAATTTTTTGCACACAACCGCAATTCCTCACGCGCATCTTGCAAAAAGCCGCGGCGGAAAATTCCTTTGCCGGGTGGGACGCCCGCCGCGTGCGCCAGTTTCAAACCCTCACGCATCCAGAACACCTGGGCCGCGCCTTTCGTGTGCTGGCGCAAGCCGTTTGAGCCGGCGAATTTTCGTTCGACCCGCCGTCGAAAGTTTGCTATCCTGCCTGCATTATGACCCTCGACGACATTTTATTGGAAGCGGAAGAGAAAATGATCAAGACCGAGCAGGTGGTCGTGAACGAGTTCGCCGGCGTGCGCACCGGCAAGGCGTCCACCGGGCTGGTCGAGAACATTGTGGCGGAAGTTTATGGCTCGCAGATGCGCATCCGCGAACTCGCCAACATCAACACGCCGGAGCCGCGCACGCTCACCATCCAGCCGTGGGACATCGCCGCGCTGCATCCGATCGAGAAGGCGATTCAGAAGGCGAACATCGGCCTGTCGCCGGTCGTGCAGGGCAAGTTGATCCGTTTATCATTTCCGGAACTAAGCACCGAACGCCGCCAGGAATTTGTCAAGCTCATCAAAAAAATGGCCGAGGACGGGCGTGTTTCCATCCGCCATGTCCGCCGCGACGCGATGGATCTGTTCAAGAAACACGCCCACGACAGCGGCATCACCGAGGACGAAAAAAAACAGGCCGAAAAAGATTTGCAGAAGCTCACGGATGATTACATCGCCAAAATAGACGGCCACATCGTCCACAAGGAAAAAGAAATCATGACGGTGTGAGCGAATCAGATTGATGGTTGGGCCGGTTTGCATTGCCGCGATTATGAAAAAACTAGCATGTATCGCAATGGTCACACTGGCGGCAGTGTGTTTTGGACCGAGTTACGCCCAGGGCGTTGTATCTGCGCCGCTATTAGTGTTCACTAACGGATCGGGCAGCGTCTCACCTCTCCAATATGGGCAGTTACTCGAAGTTGGGCAGACTTACTCCATGCAAGGCATTCCTGGCGACGGCTATGTATTCAGCAGTTGGCAGCCAGTCAACGTTTTTACATTCACAGAAGTTACTTTTGATGGCAGTGGTGAACCGCTTCCGCCTACTACAAACACCGTTCTGTCCCCTGTTTGGAGTTATACATATTCGTCAACATTGGACTTTACGATGCAGCCTGTGGTGGTGATTTACGATTATCCTGGAGTCAGGACAATCACCCAGGGCTTCGGATGGCAGGCTAATTTCGAGCCAGTTCCAGAACAGTCAAGCATTGCGCTGATTTTATGCGGTTTCGCAGCAGCCTTGGTTTTTCGAGCAAGCCATTTCAACAAACCGACCATGCTGCCTCCTAAGAAGTTTGATCAGGCTGTTAAAGAGTCGGCTTCTTCTTCGTGAACGTGTGCGTGGCGTGGCCGTAAAAGGCCTCGGCGCATTCCATCAGCGTTTCGGAAAGTGTCGGATGCGGATGCACCGTCAGCGCGATGTCCTCGGCGGTCGCGCCCATTTCCATCGCGAGCGTCGCCTCGCCGATGAGTTCGCCGGCGTTCGTGCCGCAAATGCCCACGCCCAGCACGCGGTCGCTGTCGGGATCAATGATCATCTTCGTCAGGCCGTCTGTGCGGTCAAAGCTCAACGCGCGGCCGGACGCGCTCCACGGGAATTTGGCGACTTCGTATTTGATGCCCTTTTCCTTGGCCTCGGATTCGGTCAGGCCGCACCATGCGAGTTCGGGATCGGTGAAGACGACGGCGGGAATGACGATGTTTTCGTTCACCACGTTTTCGCCGTTGATGTTCTCGACGGCGATGCGGCCTTCCTTGTGCGCCTTGTGCGCGAGCAGGACGCCGCCGACGATGTCGCCGATGGCGTAAATGTTCGGGTCGTCGGTCAACTGGTGCTGGTTGACTTTGACGTAACCTTTTTCGTCGAGCTGCACGCCGGTATTTTCCAAACCGATGTCGCCGCTGTTCGGCACGCGGCCGACGGCGACGAGCACGCGGTCGTAAAGTTCTTCGAGCTTCTGGCCGTTGTATTCCATCTCGACTTTGATGTGCTTGCCGGCAGTGGACATTTTCAACACGCGCGCCTTGAGCCGGATTTCCTTGAACGCCTTTTTCGCGATCGGCCACGACGGGCCGCGCGAGGTCGGGGTCGGCGCCGGCGAGAATGTTGTCCAGCGCCTCGACGACCGTGACTTTGCTGCCGAGCGCGGCATAGACGGTGCCCATTTCCATGCCGATGTAACCGCCGCCGACGACGAGCAAATTCTCCGGCACATCCTCGATTTCCAGCGCGCCGGTGCTGTTCATCACGCGCGGATTGCCCAGATCAAACGCCTTGGGCATGGCCGCGCTGGAACCGACGGCGAGAATCGCCTTGTCATACTCGACGAACTGCTGGCCGTTCTCCGTCTCGACGCGCAATTTCTGCGAGCCTTCAAAATACGCGCGGCCTTTGATGACCGTGACATTGCGCATCTTGGCGAGCGTGGCCACGCCGTTGCCGAGCTTGTCCATGATGGATTCCTTCCACACGCGCAGCTTGCCCAAGTCGAGCGCCGGCTCGGTGAAGGTGATGCCGCGATGCGCCGACTCGCGGGCGTTGACGATTTGATGCGTGGCGTAAAGCAGCGCCTTCGAGGGAATGCAGCCACGGTTGAGACACACGCCGCCGAGACGTTTTTCGCGCTCGATGAGAATGACTTTTTTGCCAAGGTCCGCCGCGTAAAACGCCGCCGCATAACCGCCGGGGCCGGCGCCAACAACTACAATTTCCGTTTTGATCGTGTCCATAGAAAATTAAAGTTTCACCGCGTCTTCGCCAAAATTCTCAAACGCCTTCACCAAGTCCACCGTGAACCGCGCGGCGTTGCCGCCGTCAACCACGCGATGGTCGTAGCTCAACGCAATCGGCGTCATCAGGCGCGCCTCGATCTTGCCGTCGCGCACGACAGGCTTCAGCGCGCCGCGGCCGAGGCCGAGAATGGCGACTTCCGGCAAATTGATGATCGGCGTGAAATGCGCGCCGCCAATCGCGCCTTGATTCGAGATGGTGAACGTGCCGCCCTTCATTTCGTCGGCGGAAATCTTCCGATCGCGCGCCTTCGCGGCGAGCTCCTCCAGTTCCTTCGCGAGCATCGAGCATGGATTTTTTGTCCACGTCGCGGAGCACGGGAACCATCAAGCCTTGATCCGTGTCCACCGCGATGCCGAGGTGGATGTATTCCTTGAGAATGATTTCGCTCGCCACTTCATCGAGGCTGGAATTAAAAATCGGATGCTGCTTTCAACGTGGCAGCGACCGCTTTCAAGACGAACGGCGTGAGCGTAAGCTTGACGCCTTTCTTCTCGTATTCCGGCGCGAATTTTTTCCGCAGCTCGCCGACGCGGGTGAAATCAATGTCGTCAAACTGCGTGACGCGCGCGACGGTGTTCCAGCTTTCGCTCATGCGGCGGGCGATGACCTTGCGCAATTGCGTGACCGGCTTCTTGAGAATCGGTCCCCATTGCGAGAAATCAATCTGCACGGCAGCGGGTTTGGCCGGAGCCGCGCCGGCCGGCGCGGGCGCGGGCTTGGCGGCGGCCTTCGCCAACTTGGCCAGATAGTGCCGAACGTCGCTGCGTGCTGATGCGGCCGCCAGCTTCGCTGCCGCGAATCTTGGTCAAATCAATGCCCAACTCGCGCGCCATCCGGCGCAACGACGGCGACGCCACCGGCGCGGCCACGGGATGCGGTGCTTCTTCGGCAGCTTGTTCCGTCCTCGTTCTCGTCCTCGCCCTCGTCCGGTGCAGCCACAGGTTTGGCCGCCGCCGGCTTGGCGGCAGGTTTTGGCGCGGGCGCGGCAGCCGCCGGAGCGCGCTCCGCCAGCCAATGTAATCAGCTTCTGGCCGATGCTCACTTTGTCGCCGGCCTTGACGTGGATTTTTTCCACGACGCCGGCGGCGGTGGATGGAATCGAGGCCACGGCCTTTTCGTTTTCCAGTTCCAAAATGGGCTGGTCCTTGGCGACGGTGTCGCCGACGTTCACGAAAATGCCGACGACGACGCCGGAATCAGCGCCTTCACCGAGCTTGGGAAGTTTTACATCCATAAATTGAACCGTTAGCTTGGCGCAGAACGGCGCCATTTTCCAGCAGGAAATTTCTTGTCATCGCGATGACAAAATCCGTCACCTTCGCCATTTGTTAAACTTGGCCATTGAACACAGCGGCGCTGTTCGCTGCTGTTCGCTGCTTGACAGTCCGATTGACCGGCCGCAGCATTCTGAAAATTTATATGAGATGGGGAAATTCATTAACCGCTGGTTGCGGAGTTGCCCTGGCTCTCGCCGCGGCTGGGTCGGTGCAAGCCCAAACGACGCCGACGGTTTTGGCGACAAGCGGCAAACCGGATGATTTTGCGATGTCCGCCTCTTTGCGCCAACCGGCGGCGGTCTCGGAAGTGAATGGCAAGGTGGATTACGCCGGCGGCAACATGAATTCCGCCGAGGGCCATAATTTCGGCGGCAGCATCACGTTGCCGGTTTCGCGCCAGTTTGGTTTTCAGGCGGACGCACTTTACAGCCACATTTCCGATCTGAATTTTTACGGCGGCGCCGGCCATCTTTTCTGGCGCGATCCCAACACCGGACTGCTGGGACTCACCGGCGGCTATCTTTACCGCGACGGCTTTGACAGCATAGACACGTTTCAAGTCGGCGCGGAAGGCGAACTTTACTGGCGGCAATTCACCTTTGGATTTTTTGGTGGCGTCGGGTCCATTGATTACCAATACTCCGCGCCCTTCATTGACACCAATCCCACGCGTTTCGTCGGGCGCGTTTCCGCCGATTATTATCCAATTGATAATCTGCGGGTCGGCGCATCCTTCACGACCGCTTTCCGCGACAGTCTCGGCAAAGGTGAAATCGAATATCAAACGCCCATCAACGGACTCGCGCTGACCGCCGAAGCCGCCATTGGCGACCACGGCTATGACCACTGGCTGCTTGGCGTGCGCTATTATTTTGGCGGCAAAAAATCGTTGCGCGAGCGCCAGCGGCAGGACGATCCGCGCAGCCTCATGCCGCAAATCCTGCACAGCCTCGGCGTCTATGGCGCGGAATTCAACCGCAAGATGAGTTCCTACATCGCCGCGCATCCTTCGAGTTCGGGAAGTTCTGGCGGCGGCGATTATGGTGTGGTTGTGGTAGCTGCAGGCCCACCCCCCTTCACCTTTATTCCAAACCTTGACCTGCACCCCTGACATGAGTGCAGGCAAGCACTTTCGCTTGTTCCATCAGTGATTAAACTGCGCCTGTTTACTGACCTTGGCCAGCCGTTTTTCCCAATCGCCCTTGTGCGCCAGCGGGATTGAAATTTTCAGCCTGAACCCGATTTATTCCATCTGCGTTTTGGGATGGAAAATGATGTAGTCCGGCGAATAGTCCAAAGTGTAGGCCTCAATCAGATCGTTCCATTTCATCAGCGTCCAGGGGTGAAACGTGCTGTTCCCGTTCTTGGTGAAAACGACATCGTCGGCAATATAAACCACAATATGAATCGGAAAACCGTCGGGCCGGTAGAAAACAATCAAGTCGCCGAAGACCGCCTGTTTTACCTTGGTATAATTCTGATCGAGTTCCTTGCCGCATTCATCAAAATCGTAAAACCGGTTATCCGGTGGATCGCGGAAAAAATTCATTGCCGTCCAGTTGCAGTCCGGCCAGCCGGCGGCGGAATTCGTGGGCGGCAGCGGAAAAGTGTAAAGCCGTTTGCGGGCAAACGGCGGCAGCAGATGCGCCACGTCAATCGTCATGCCACCGGGAACCCGGGTCAACGAGGCCAGCAACGCCTCGATGTCTTTGCTGCGCGGGCCAGTGGCCCAATAGTCCGCCAGCGCCTTGACATCGCTGTCCGGTTTGATCTGCAATTTCATCAGCAGCGTGGACGTGCGGGCCAGCCGTTTCACCAGCCGCCGCCGTTCCTCGGCGGTGGCAATGCGCGGGAACACCACGCCGATGTCGGAAATACACAGGTAATCTCCCCGGTGATAAGTCAATTTCTTTAACAGCGCGAGCGTTTCCGCGCTCAACCCGGCATCGCCAAACCAGGCTTCAAAACTGTCCGTGCGGGCTTTGAACGGCCACAACTTGAGGGTGTTCGCATGGCTCTTCGCCAAGACGGAATAAATCCGCTGACGCGCCGGCTCGGCCAGATCCAAAACCAGTGCGTCACTCGGCGCAACCCAAACGCCGTCAGGGTTCACACTCCAAGTGGCGGCATTGGTGAGACTGGCATACTGAGCGGCCGGCAAGCCGCACTGACTGAAAAAATCCATCAGCGTCGCCGGAGTGTAACCTTCAAAAAACCAGCGGGTCGGTCCGAAGAAATCGCCGGCGGCCGGAATAAACTCATTGGGCGGTTCCAGCGCAATGCGCGCGTATTCCAAATTCCCCCACAAGCCGGGACGGTCGTTAAGATAAAGCTCTGGCGAACCTGAATTGGCCGGCGCCGGCTGGTTGCCCGGCTGGGCCGGGGAATCTGGAAACCGCCGATGACCGGACATCACCACCGCCAGCAAGACGAATTGAATCAGACAAACCGCCAATAACAGCCAAGTGAACCTGGCCCGTCCCCGGCCGATTTTATCCTCGGCGGATGGGTCGCGACCGGCAGTTTCGTTCGGGTTGCTTTGGGACATAAAATTGAATCCCTGCGGCCTGACGCGGGGTTCGAATGTTTCTATAAAGACGGGTTATTCTCGCAAATGACAAATGTGTTCGCAAAAAGAATATGAAAGTCCTCGACGCGGTTGCTTCAATGTTGAAACATCAACTGCTTGCTCACCTTCGCCAGCCGTTTTTCCCAATCGCCCTTGTGCGCCAGCGGGTCGGCATCCGTGCCCCAGAGTTTCTTCACCATCTCGCGCTGCGGCACAAACGGGCATTTCGCCTTGGGATTTTTGAAGCTGTCTTCCATCTCGCGCAGCGCCAGTTGCGCGCCAGTCATCACCGTCGTCTTGCCGAACTGCGCGTTCAGCCTGTGCGCCGCGTCGTCGAGCGCGCCCCAGCGTTCCTCGCCGGTGCGGCCCCACAGCGTCGGCTGCGTGTCCAGCCGCGACAGATTCCACATCGCGATGCGGATTTGCCGCACCGCCTTGCCCTGCCCGCCCATGAGGCCGCGAAAAATTTCCTCCAGCGCCGCGTTGATAATGGAATTTTGAAACTGCGCGTGTTGAAAGCGATGCGAGCCGCCCACTTCGGAAAAATCGTCGAAGCGGATCGTCAAAGACAGTTCACGCGCCTGCAACTGCTCGCGGCGCAACTGGCCGGTGAGCCGCGTCGTCTCGCTCAACGCGAACGTCAGCGCCGCCTCGTAATCCGGCTCGTCGTAAGGCAGCGTCGTGTTGCTGGAAATCGTCGTGCGATCCTTCACTTCGAGCAGTAACGGCTCGTTCCACAATCCGTTCGCAAACAGCCAGAGCTGCTGGCCCCAGATGCCGAATTTCTGCTTGAGCAAAGTTGAAGGCAGTTTCGCGACATGGCCAAACGTCAACGCGCCCAGCGCCGCCAGCGAACGTTGGCGGTTTTTGCCGATGCCGGAAAGCTCGCGCACGGAACGGTCTTTCAAAAATTCCTTTTCCTCGCCGGGCTTGATTTCAAGAAAGCCCGGCTTGGCCGCGTCCGTCGCGAGCTTGGCCAGCCGCGAGGAATTGGCGAGGCCGGCGGACACGGGAATTTTTATTTCATGCGCGACGCGCTCGCAGATCTCGCTGCACATATTTTTCCGGCGAAGTGCTGCGCCAGATCACACTGATCCATCGTCGTGAAATCCAGAAAACCCTCGTCAATCGAAATGGGCACGAGCGTCGGCGAGTATTGTTCCAGCACATGAAACATTTTTGCCGAGAGGTCGCGGTAGGCGTCGTAGTGCGGCCGGCACAGCACGCCGCGCGGACACAGCCGCTTCGCTTCGAAACACGCCATGCCGGTCGTGATGCCGAATTTTTTCGCCGCGCGATTGGCCGCGATGACGATGCCGTCGCCGCGCCGCCCGCCGCCGACCCACACGGCGCGGCCTTGCAGTTTTTCGTCGAGCGCGATTTCGCAGCTCGCAAAAAAACTGTCGCCGTCCACATGCAGAATCCGGTTTTTCAAGTCACATTGACATTAAGCCGCCGTCCGCCGCCGCGCCACGTCGAATTGTTCATAACGGCAGGTGACACGAAGATTTTGCCGGAAGCCGCATGGACAAAAGCTGTCCAAGCGAATGACAAAAGAAGTTTAGCAATTCCGGCCAAAAGGAGCATAATCACCAATGGATGAATTTAACTTTCATCCGACTATGAACGAAATCATCAAAATTCTCCTGCAACTTCAAACCTTGGAAATCAACGGCCAGGCGGCGCCCGGCCAGGAAAAATCGGCCGCCGAACTGCGCGCCAAAGTTCCGCCGCCGATTCTGGCGCATTACGACCGGCTCGTGGCGCGCGGCAAAAAAGGCGTCGCCCTCATCCGCAACCAGGCTTCTTGCAGCGCCTGCCACATCAGCGTCCCGCGCAACGTGGTGCTGACGCTGATGCACAACGCCGACGTGCAACTGTGCGAAAGCTGCGGACGTTATCTCTACCTGCCCGAACCGACCGCAGCGCCGGAACCGGCGGCAACAAAAAAAACTCCGGCGCGCAAATCCAAAGCTGAGTTGCAGACCGCGTAAAAACTAAAGCTGTCCAAAATTAAAAAAGGCCGGCGAAAAAATCGCCGGCCTTTTGCTTCGGAAATTTGAACGCCTAGGTCAAAACAATCTTGTCGCCCTCTTTCAAGGTGACGATGGCTTTTTTCCAGTTCGGGCGCATTGCCGGCCTGCGATGGTGCGCTGGCGGCGGGCCTTGCCGCGGACGTTCAGCGTGTTGACGCGGGTCGACCTTGACCTTGAACAGTTCCTGCACGGCCTGCCGGATCTGCGGCTTGGTCGCGAGGCGGTCGGCCACGACGGTGTATTGATTGTATTTTTCGCTCTGGCGCGTGCCTTTTTCCGTCAGGCGCACGGTCTTGATGATTTCAAAAGGGTTCATGTTATTCTTTCGTCAGGCGGGCTTCGACTTTTTCAAACGCGCTCTTGGTGAAGACGAGCTTGTCCGGGCGCAACACGTCGTAGGTGTTGAGCGAATCGCTGGTGGTCAGCGTGACGCCGCAGATGTTGCGCGCGGCGAGCGTGAGGTTCTTGTTTTCCTCGCCGCAGGAAACGAAGAGCGTGGTGCCCTTCAATTCCAAAGCGTTGATGACCTTGACGAAATCCTTGGTCTTGGCCGAAGTCAATTTCAAATCGTCCACGATGATCACGTCGCCGAGCTTGAGCCGTTCGCTCAACGCCTTGCGCAACGCGAGCGCGCGGGTTTTCTTGGAAATGGTCTTGCTGAAATCGCGCGGCCGGGGCCCGAATGCGACACCGCCACCGACCCACAAAGGCGATTGGATGGAGCCGGCGCGGGCGCGGCCGGTGCCTTTTTGCCGCCACGGCTTCTTGTTGCTGCCGGAGACTTCGCCGGCGTTCTTGGTGCTTGGCGGTGCCGCTGCGCTGCGCCGCGCGATACGCGGTCACGGCGTCGTGGACGGCCTGCGTGCCTTTGCCGTTTTCGACGACGGCGAACTTCACTTCGAGTTCGCCGGCCTCTTTGCCGGCAGTATTTTTAATGGAAATTTTCATGGCTCGTTAATTATTTCTTGGCTGCGGCGCGGCTGGCGGCCTTCGTGCCTTTTTCTTGCCGGCGGCGGCCACCGGCGGTTTCCAGCCCTTCGGACGTTTCTTGGATTCGCGGATGACGACGTAATCGCCTTCCGCGCCGGGAATCGCGCCTTTGATGAGGAGAATATTGTCCGCCTCGCGCACCTGAATCACTTCGAGGTTTTGCGTGGTGCGGCTGACCTGGCCCATGTGACCGGGCATCTTGAAACCGCGCAGCACCGTGCCGGGAAACAAACGCTGGCCGATGGCGCCACCGCGACGATGCCAGCCCTTGTGACCGTGCGTGGAGGGACCACCGCCGAAATGATGGCGCTTCATCACGCCTTCAAAGCCCTTGCCTTTCGTGGTGCCGATGGCATCAATGAAATCGCCGGGCGCAAACAGCGCCGGGCCGACGACATCACCGGGTTTCACGTCCTTGGAGAAATTGCGAAATTCCTTGATGCGCTTCACGGCCACGCCGTTGTGCTTCTTGATGTGGCCGACCAACGCCTTCGTCAGGCGCTGTTCTTTCTGGTCATCGAAGCCGAGCTGGACGGAATTATATCCATCCTTGCCCGCCTGCGTCTTCACCTGAAGCACGCGGTTGGGGCCGGCGAGCACGACCGTCACGGGGATCAACACGCCTTGCGCGTTATAGACGCGGGTGTGACCGAGTTTTTTTCCTAAAAGTCCGAGTGGCATAAATTCGTAAATCGTTAAATGTTTGAATCGTTGGCTCGGCTCAGATTTTGATGGTGATGTCCACGCCGGCGGGCAAATTGAGCTTCTTCAATTCGTCCACGGTCTTGGCGGTCGGATCGAGGATGTCAATCAGCCGCTTGTGGGTGCGTTGTTCGAAAGTTTCCTGCGATTTCTTGTCCGAGTGCGGGGAGCGCTGGACGGTGAATTTCTCGATGCGGGTCGGGAGCGGGATCGGGCCGGCGACGCGCGCGCCCGTGCGCTTGACGGTGTCGGCGATTTCGCGGGCCGACTGGTCTATGACCCGGAAGTCATAAGCCTTGAGGCGGATTCTAATACGTTGAGCCATACAAAGAACAATTGTCTGTTAATGGTTGATAAAATTCCGCTCCCGGTTTTTTCCGAAAGCGGACGTGGATAATAGCAACTGCGCGCCGCCGTGCAATAACTTTTTTCAGGAATTTTGCCTCTCCCGCCGGGATTTTACGCAAGGCCAGGCTCCAACCGATTTTGAAAAATCAAATTTGCCGGCAGCCCGCGGCCTGGTCAAAGCTCAAACATGCCCTTCCTCCGCCGCGGCCTGCTGCGCGCGGAGAATGTCATGCAGCGTCAAGATTCCCGCGAGCGGTTCGCCCGGCCGGACTTGCAGCAAAAGAAAACCAGTCGCCGATTCGATCAACTGCATTTCCACGGCGCGCAAAGACAAATCGGGCCGGCAGACCGAGGCTTCGCGCAAAACCGGCGGCCGCTTTTCACGGCTTGCCCGGAGAAATTCTTCCCGCGTGAGCACGCCGCGAATCTGTCCGTCCAGCGCCACGGGAAATTGCGCGTAGGGATGATTTTGAAAGAGCCGCTGCAGCGATTTTGGTTCGAGCGATTCGATGACGACCGGTTTGGGATTGGCCAGGCGCGAGACCGGCTGGCTTTGCCATTCGCGCAAATCGCGCGGCGGCGTCAGGCGGTCCAGATCGTGGCCGTCCTGCTCCAGCAGCGCGTCGTAAAAATTATGCCGCGCCAGCCGGCGGCTGATGGCCTGGCTGACCAACGCCGCCAGCATCAGCGGCGGCACCAGTGAAAATTGATGCGTCATCTCGAACACGATCAGGATGCTCGTCACCGGCGCGCGCACCACCGCGCCGAGCGTCGCGCTCATGCACACGATGGACAGCATGGCGACACCTTCCGGCGAAATGGGATAAACCATTTGCGCCGCATCCGCGATGCCCAGTCCGGTCATCGCGCCGAAAAACAGCGTGGGCGAAAAAATGCCGCCGCAGCCGCCCAGGCCGTAACATGCGACCGTGGCGATGAATTTCGCCACCAGCAGCAGCACCGCCGTCTGCCAGATGATTTTGCCCGCCAGCGCGTCGGTCAAATCGTCGTAGCCGAGGCCGAAGACGCCGAGCTTGCCGGTGTGGAAAAACACGGCCGCGCCCAGCACCCAGCAGATCAAACCGCCGATGGCCGGCCGCAGCCACGCTGGAATCGCCGACCATTTCCGCTGCCGCGCGCGCAGGGCGAGCGCCGATTTTTGAAAGGCCACGCCGACCAGCGTTCCCGCCAAGGCCACGAGCGGCACGAGCAAATAGGAATTCCAGGCCGGTTCGCCCAGCACTGCCAGTGAAAACGACGGCTGCGGGCCAATGATGCCGTGCGCCACCAACGCGCCGAGCATGGCGCCGATCAGCACGCTGCCGAGCAGCCGGCTGTTCAAATCGCCAATCAATTCTTCAAGCACAAACGTCACGCCCGCGAGCGGCGTGTTGAACGCCGCCGCCAATCCAGCCGCCGCGCCGGTCGCCGCGCCCAGCCGGCGCTTTTGTTTGGCCTCGCCCGCCACGCCCGCCAGCAGCGAACCCGCCGCGCCCGCGAGTTGCACGCTCGGACCTTCGCGGCCAAGGCTGCTGCCGCCGCCGATTTGCAGAACCGCGGCGATGAATTTAACCCACAGCACGCGAAACGGCACGAAGCCGAAATCCTTCCAAAACGCGGCCTTCAATTGCGGGATGCCGCTGCCCGCCGCGCTCGCGCAAAAGGAATTGAGCAGCCAGCCGGAAATGAGCGACGTTCCCAAAATCACTCCCAAGCTGCTCCAGAGAAAGGTGCGGGGCGAGCAATGCGCCAGTCGCCCGATGCCGGCGCGAAAGCAGCCGTTCATGGCCAGTTGAAACGCCACCGCCGTCAGCCCGGCCACGAAACCGTAGGCGCACGTTTTGAAAATCGCGCGCGGACGTTCGGGTAATCTGGCCAGCCAATCGGTCAACAGTTTCACCCGCCCATGATGCCGTGAAATCCGCCCGAAGAAAAGTTCAACCCGCTTCAACGGCTGCTTCGTCCAGCGAAAAATCATTTTCGGATTTAATTTTGCCGGATTCTGTTGATTCTGTCTGGAAATGAATCGCGCCAATTATCGCGGACGCCTCGCGCCGTCGCCGACGGGATATTTGCATCTCGGCCACGCGCGAACGTTCTGGGTCGCGCAGGAACGCGCCCGCGCGCGCGGCGGCGCACTGATTTTGCGCAACGAAGATTTGGATGCCACGCGCTTCAAAATGGAATTCGTTGACGCCATGCTTGAAGATTTGCGCTGGTTCGGTTTTGAATGGAGCGAAGGCCCGGACTGTCGGCGGGAAGTTTGCGCCTTACAACCAGAGCGAGCGGATGGATTTTTACCGCGCCGCGCTGGAAAAATTGCGCGCCGGAAATTTTATTTATCCCTGCACCTGCTCGCGCAAAGACATCCAGGCCGCCACCCGCGCGCCGCACGCGAACGACGATGACGAGCCGATTTATCCCGGAACGTGCCGGGCGAAAATCGTAAATCCGAAATCGCAAATCGTAAATTCAGTTGGCGTTTCCGCGTTCCCGACGGCGAGACGATTTCGTTCACGGACGGAAATTTTGGCGAACAAAAATTTGTCGCCGGAAAAGATTTTGGCGATTTTGTGGTGTGGCGCGGCGACGGCGTTCCGGCGTATCAGCTCGCCTGCGTCGTGGACGACGCGGCGATGCAAATCACCGAGGTGGTGCGCGGCGCGGATTTGCTGGTGAGCACCGCGCGGCAGATTTTGCTTTACCGGGCGCTGGGTTTGACGCCGCCGGATTTTTTCCACTGTGAACTGATGCTGGACGAGCGCGGCGTGCGGCTGGCCAAGCGGCATGATGCCTTGAGCCTGCGGAAATTGCGCGGCGCAGGGCATGTCACGCCGTGAATCTTTGCGCTGGCGTATGCTGGTAGACGGATGCGAGATATAAGCCAAGCTCGAAACCGAAGAAAATTATTATAAAAAATGCTTGTGAAATTTTTCACGATAAGGCAATTTTTGCGGCTCTGGCATGCCGAATGCTTTCCGCTTGAATGAAATTGGTGTCGTGAGCAGAAATTATTTGTTGTGAACCGTTTTGGAAAAATTGATTTTTGCATCTGACGTTCTGTTTGCGGCTTTGTCCGCAAGCTTGGACGCCCAGCCCGTTGCAGCGGCGCCGGCCAACGCGGTTGCGGCTGCGCCGGAAAAAGCCGTCGGCAAGGCGGCCGAACCGCTGGTGCCGCAAATCGCGCCGACACTGTTTCAACATCGGGCCGCTGCCGGTGACGAATTCGATGGTCTGCACCTGGATTGTGGCGGCGCTGATCATTGTCATCGTGCGGCTCACGACTTGGAAAATGAAGGAAGTGCCGTCCGGCGGACAAAACGTGATGGAGGCGCTGATTGAAGGCTGGGAAGGTTCTGATGGGCAACGTGCTGGAGCCGAAAGTGGTCAAATGGGTTTTCCCGTTCGCGATGTCGTTTTTCATTTTCATCGTCATCTCGAACCTGACGGATTTGTTGCCGGGCGTCGGCAGCATCGGCTTGGGCCACGCCGACAAAAACAGCGCGCTGCCGTTTGCGATCGAGCATGTGACCACGCCGTTTTTCCGTCCGCCGACGACGGACGCGAACCTGACCGTGGCGATGGCGGGGATCTTTTTTGTGATGTGCTTGTATTGGGCGGTGCAAATACAACGGCCCGTTGGGCGTGATCAAACACGTCTTCGGCGTGAAAGTGGACTCCAACAAATGGCTTTATCCGCTGTTGCTGCTGCTGTTCATTTTCATCGGCGTCATGGAATCGTTTTCCATTTTGTTCATCCGGCCGGTGGCGCTGGCCTTGCGTCTTTACGGAAATATTTTCGGCGGCGAAACGATGCTGACGATGGCGCTGTCGCAGAAGCCGTGGTGTTTCGCGGTGCTGCTGGCGATGCCGGGATACTTTTTTGAAGTGGTCGTCTGCCTGTTGCAGGCGTTTGTGTTCACGATGCTGGTGGTGGCGTTTGTCGGCACGCTGTGCACGCACGCGGATGAGGAGCACGGCCATTGATAATTTAACAATTTGCGACCGGGAGACCTTTCGGCGAACGGTTGCGAGAAACTGAAACCAACAACGAAAAACATATGCTCGCAGAATTGACAGGTAATATTCACATCGGTCTGGCCTTCGGTGGCGCGGCCATCGGCATCGGCATCGCCGCCGCGGGCGGTGTCATGGCCATCGGCCGCAACCCCGGCGCGTTCGGCAAAGTCTTCACGACGATGCTGATCGGCATGGCGCTCGCCGAAGGTTTGGCGATTCTCGCCTGGATCGTCATCGGCAATAAATAAGTTTATGTATGGAAACGCTTGGCATCCGCTGGATTGAGCTGCTCGCGCAGACGATCAGCTTTTCCATCGTGCTGTTCGTGCTGTGGAAACTGGCCTACAAGCCGATTTTCAACATGCTCGAAGCGCGCAAGGCAAAAATCGCCGAAGGCATCGCCAACGCCGACAAAATCAAGGCGCGAACTCGCGCAGACCGAGGCCGACCGCCAGAAAATTCTGGCGCGAGGCCGGCGATCTGGCGAACAAGATCATTGCCGACGCGCGCGCCGCCGCCGCCCGCGTGAGCGAAGTGGAAACGCAAAAAGCCATCACCGCCGCCGAACAAATCATCATCAAGGCGCGCGAAGCCGCCGCGCAGGAACGCGCCGCGATGCTCGCCGCGCTTGAAGCGCGAAGTCGGCCGGCTCGTGGTGCAGACCACCATGACCGTCACCGGCAAAATTCTCACGCCGGAGGACCAGCGCCGGCTCGCGGAAGAAACGCAGAAGCAAATCTGGTCTGACCTGCGTCAGTCAACGACGCGGAATGAAAATTTCCAAACAAGCCCAGCGCGACGCCCGGCAACTGTTCCGCAGTTGCCTCGTGAACGGCTTGCTGGACGAGAACCGCGTCCGGCAGGCGGTCGCGTTGCTCGCGGAAAAAAAACCGCGCGGCTATGTCGAAATTTTGTCGCGGCTGCACCGGCTGGTGAAACTGGATGTGGCCAAGCGCACGGCGCGCGTGGAAAACGCAGTGGAAACTTCGCCGGAACAGCAGGCGGCATCCAGGCGAGTCTGGAAAAACTTTACGGCGCCGGCTTGGACATCAGTTATCTGATAAACCCGGCGCTGCTCGGCGGCCTGCGGATTCAAGTCGGCAGCGACCTTTATGACGGCAGCGTGAAAACGCGTTTGGAAAAATTGCAGCAAAGTTTTTAAGTAGGCGTGAGGCCCGAGGCGCAAGGCGTTAAGCAACGCCGAAACCTCAAACCCAGCGCCTCAAGCCTAGAGCACTAATTGAATATGAGTAATTTGTTACAGGAAATTGAAGCCCAGATCGCGGGCGCAAAAACCGCGACGGCGAAACAAAACGTCGGCACCGTCCGCGAAATCGGCGACGGCGTGGCCAAGATCGAAGGCCTCACCGACACGATGCTCAACGAGATGCTCGACTTCGGCAACGGCATCGTCGGCCTCGCGCTCAACCTCGAAGAAACCGAAGTCGGCGCGATCATTCTCGGCGACTACACCAAGATCAAGGAAGGCTCCGAAGTCCGCACCACCGGCAAATTGTTGCAGGTGCCGGTCGGCAAAGGTCTGCTCGGCCGCGTGGTCAACACGCTCGGCCAGCCGGTGGACGGCAAGGGGCCGATCAAGGAAACCGCCTTTTATCCCGTTGAAAAAATCGCGCCCGGCATCATCAAGCGCCGGCCCGTCAGCCAGCCGGTGCAGACCGGCATCATGGCGATTGACGCGATGATTCCGATTGGCCGCGGCCAGCGCGAACTCATCATCGGCGACCGTGGCACGGGCAAGACCACGATCGGCGTGGACACGATGATCAACCAGGCGCGCATCAACAAGGCCGCCGAAGCCGCCGGCGACAAGGATACGCGCCCGATTTACAACATTTACGTCGCGGTCGGCCAGAAGCAGTCGAACATCGCGCGCGTCATCGGCGTTTTGGAAGAAGCCGGCGCGATGCCTTACACGATTGTCGTCGTGGCCTCCGCTTCCGATTCCGCGTCCAACCAATATCTCGCGCCGTTCGCCGGCGCGGCGATTGGCGAATGGTTCATGGACAACGGCATGGACGCGCTGATCATTTTTGACGATTTGTCGAAGCACGCCGTCGCGTATCGCCAGGTGTCGCTCATCTTGAAGCGTCCGTCCGGCCGCGAAGCGTATCCCGGCGACGTGTTTTATCTCCACAGCCGCCTGCTCGAACGCAGCGCGCGCGTCGGTGAAAAATACGGCAACGGCTCGCTCACCGCGCTGCCGATCATCGAGACGCAGGCCGGCGACGTTTCGGCTTACATTCCGACGAACGTGATTTCGATCACCGACGGCCAGATTTATCTGGAAACGGATTTGTTTTATCAAGGCGTTCGTCCGGCCGTTTCCGTCGGTCTGTCCGTTTCGCGCGTCGGTTCCGCCGCGCAGATCAAGGCGATGAAACAAGTGGCCGGCCGCATCAAGGGCGATCTGGCGCAGTTCCGCGAACTGGCGGCGTTCGCGCAATTCGGTTCCGACCTCGACGCGAAGACGCAGGCGCTGCTCGAACGCGGCAAGCGCATCGTCGAGATTTTCAAGCAGCAGCAATACGACCCGGTTTCCGTCGAGGCGCAGGTCGGTCGTGCTCTGGACGGCGCAGAATAATTTTTTCGACGACGTGCCGGTGGACAAGGTGAAGGATTTTCAGCAGAAGCTTTCGCGAGTATTTCCACACGCGCAAGCCGGAGCTGCTCGACGAAAATTCGAAGGAAAAAGCCATCAGCGACGCCATCGCGGCGGACTTGAAGGCGGCGGTCACGGAATTCAAGCAGACTTACCGCTGATAATTTTCATGCCCAGCACGCGCGACATACGCCGGCGAATCAAGTCGGTCAAGAACACCGCCCAGATCACCAAGGCGATGCAGATGGTGGCCGCGGCCAAGATGCGCAAGGCGCAGCAGGCCGCGCTCGTCGGGCGGCCTTACGCGCAGTTGCTGAACGAAATCATGGCCGAGGCGGCGACGCGCACGGTCGGCTTCGATCATCCGCTGATGCAGTCGCGGCCGGTGGCGAAACGCGCGGTGATTCTGGTCAGCACGGATCGCGGGCTGTGCGGCGGCTTGAACAGCAATCTGTTCCGCGAGGCGATGAAGCTGGACAAGAACACGACGGTGTTCGTCACGGCGGGAAAAAAAGCGGCGCAGTTTGTCGCGCGCACGAAGCGGAACCTGGCGGCGGAATTCACCTACAAGGACGCGCCGGATTTCGCCGAGGCGCGCGCCATTTCGAAATTCGTGCAGCAGATGTTTTTGAAGGGCGAAGTGGACGCGGTGGACATTTTGTTCCCGCGCTTCATCAACACGCTCACGCAGCAGCCGACGACGGTTCCGTTTCTGCCGATCGGAAAAATTTCCGCCGCGACCGCCGGCGTGAATGCGCCGGCGCAGGAACTTCCGGCCGGCACCACGACGGATGTTTTTGATTTTGAGCCGGACGAAGAAACGGTGCTGGGCGAACTGCTGCCGCACAGCTTGAATTTCCAGATGCACCAGATTTTGCTGGAAACGAAGGCCAGCGAACAAAGCGCGCGCATGGTGGCGATGAAAAACGCCACGGACAACGCGAAGGAAATCATCAAGGACCTGACGCTCGAATACAACAAGCTGCGCCAGGCGAACATCACGAAGGAACTGTTGGAAATCACCACCGCGCAGATGGCGGTTGGCTAAATAATTTCAAATTGGAAATTTCAAATCTTAAATTTTAAGCACATGAACAAAGGCAAAATCGTTCAAATCATCGGCCCGGTCGTGGACGTCGAGTTTCCCGCCGGCCAGCTTCCCGCGATTTACAACGCGCTGACCCTCGACTACGAAATGCCCGGCCACGGCAAGACCAAGCTGACGCTCGAAGTGCAGCAGCACCTCGGCGACAACTGGGTGCGCGCCGTCGCCATGAGCACCACCGAAGGCCTCAAGCGCGGCTATGAAGTCACCGACACCGGCGCGCCGATTTCCATGCCCGTCGGCGAAGCCGTCATGGGCCGCGTGTTCAACGTCACCGGCGACGCCGTGGACGAACAAGGCCCGGTGAAGGCCGACAAATATAATCCCATTCATCGCGCCGCGCCGGCGCTCGTGGATCAGTCCACGTCGCCGCAGATTTTGACGACCGGCATCAAGGTCATTGATTTGATCTGCCCGTTTCTCAAGGGCGGCAAGGTCGGCGCGTTCGGCGGCGCCGGCGTCGGCAAGACCGTCGTCATCATGGAACTCATCAACAACATCGCCAAGCTGCACGGCGGCATTTCGATGTTCGCGGGCGTCGGCGAACGCACGCGCGAAGGCAACGATCTCTACAACGAAATGATCGAGGCCGGCGTCATCAAGGTTGAAAAGGACGCGAAAGGCCATCCGAAGAAAAATGAATTCGGCCTGCCGATCATCGCGCCAGGCTCGAAAATCGGTCTGGTGTATGGCCAGATGAACGAACCGCCCGGCGCGCGTCTCCGCGTGGCGCTGTCCGCGCTCGCCGTGACGGAATATTTCCGCGACGAAAAAAACCAGGACGTGCTCCTGTTCGTGGACAACATTTTCCGTTTCTCGCAGGCCGGTTCCGAAGTGTCCGCGCTTGCTCGGCCGCACGCCGAGCGCGGTCGGTTATCAGCCGACGCTCGCCGCCGAAATGGGCGACTTGCAGGAACGCATCACTTCGACCAAGAAAGGTTCCATCACCTCGTTCCAAGCCGTTTATGTGCCCGCCGACGACTTGACCGACCCCGCGCCGGCCACGACGTTCGCGCACTTGGACGCGACCATCGTGCTGGAACGCTCGATTGCCGAGCTGGGAATTTTCCCCGCCGTGGATCCGCTGGCGTCCAGTTCCCGCGCGCTCGCGCCGGAATTCGTCGGCCAGGAACATTACGACGTCGCGCGCGGCGTGCAGAAGGTTTTGCAGCGCTACAAGGATTTGCAGGACATCATCGCGATTCTCGGCATGGACGAACTTTCGCCCGAGGACAAGACTGACCGTTTTCCGCGCGCGCAAGATCCAGCGCTTCCTGAGCCAGCCGTTCACCGTCGCGCAGGTCTTCACCGGCCGCGAAGGCAAGCAGGTGCCGGTGGCGGAAACCGTGCGCGCGTTCAAGGAAATTCTCGAAGGCAAGCACGACGACGTGCCCGAGCAGAATTTCTACATGAAGGGCGGCATTGACGAAATCAAGGAAGCGTGATTCTTTGAATGGTTGAACCGTTAAATCGGTTCAGCAATTCACGATCCAACGATTTAACGGATCAACAAAACTAATGGCCTATCAGCTCAAACTTGAAATTGTCACGCCGGAGGCGAAAATCTTCTCCGACGACGTGGAGATGGTCACGCTCACCGGCATTGACGGCGAGATGGGCATCTATCCGCAGCACATGCCGGTGATGACGCAGCTCGTCGCGGGCGAAATCATCGCGCGCAAGAACGGCGAAAATATTTTCCTCGCCGTCGGCGACGGCTTTGTGCAGATCACCGGCGAACGCGTGGCCGATTCTCACCGACATGGCCATCAAGGCCGACGACATTGACGAAGCCGCAGCCGAGGAAGCGCAGAAAAAGGCCGAGGCGCGCCTGGCGCAGAAATTGAGCGACGAGGAAGCCGCCACCGTTCAGGCTGCGCTGGCGCACGCAACGACGCAGCTCAAGGTGAAGCGGCGGCACAAGAAAATTAGGCTGGCTAGCAATTTCAAAATAAAAACGGCGCGATAGTTTCATCGCGCCGTTTTTGCTTCCCCACAAAGTCCTTAGCCGGCAATCACGCCGATTTCCACCGGCTCCACGTTCACGCCCTGTTTCTCCAGCCATTTGATGGCGGCTTTCACCTCGTCCGCGCGCCGTCCAGTTCGAGGCAGACGATGCCGATTTCATCGGTCACGCTGGCCTGGCGGATGTTGGTGACGACCTTGAACTTTTTGGCCAACCTCCCAGATGAACGGCTTCTTGATGAGCTTGGGCGGATACATCAGCCAAAGCCGCTGTTGCGTGGGCGTGGTGGATTTTGTCGCCGGGATTTTTTTCTTTGGCCATAAATTATTTTGTAAGATAGTTAAATGGTTGAATTGTTAAGTTGGCGAACCAATTTAACAATTTAACGTTTCAACGAATCAACCTCCGGCGATGGCCGGAATGATGCTGATTTCGTCGCCGTCCTTGAGCGGCGTCTCGCGGTTTTTGAGGAAGCGGATGTCCTCCTCGTTGACATAGACGTTGACGAAGCGGCGCACCTCGCCCTTGTCATCCACGAGACGTTCCTGGATGCCGGGGAAGCGCGTCTGCAATTCGACGATCGCCTCGCCGATGGTGGCGGCGTTGACTTCGACCAGCTCCTCGTTGTTGGTCAACTTGCGGAGCGGCGTTGGGATGCGGACTTTTTTTGGCATAAATTTAATTTCAATTTTCTTTGCGGCTAAATTTCTGTTTCATCCGTAATTCTATAGTTGTTCAAACCAACGAGCCACATCATTCGAGAATGTGGTCTTTCATTTCCAACTGTAACAACAGCGAAACGCTCTGCAAATGGTTTAAGCATTGAAACTCTGCTATCCAACTCATCTGCTTTTACAGGCGTGACTTTTTCAATCCGTCCTCGGTCAATTCCACCGCGCGGCGAATGATGGATTTGATAATCACCGTCGTCAAAGCTCTGAAGATTAAACCGAAGCAATGCTGAAAAAGTCGGAGTAGAAGCTTCGATGACAAACAAATTGCCACGTTTTATGGCTGTATGGATACACGGCCAATCACTAACGGATTTTGGCCTTGGTTCATCCGCCAACAAATCTTCAAGAATACGATCTGTCCGTGAGTCTTTATCAAGACCGCGATCCGGGTCTTGAAAACTCTCAACAGGCATGAATCGAACAACGCCAAAATTTGTTGTGGGAGTTGTTAGCATTATGCACTCACTTTTTCTTCCTGCGCCAGCAGCGCCTCGAACTCGCGCAGGTTCGGCTTGATTTGTGCGGTTTGTTCAATGGCTCAACGCCACGCCTTCCAATTCCACTTCGCGCACGTTTTCTGTTCCACCCAAACGCTTTTGCGCGTCGAGAATTTCCACACCAACGACATTGCCATCTTTGTCGTAATCAAGGATCACGCCCGGCTTGTCCTCGTCGCTTTCTTCAATCGGCGCGTTGCTAAACAGGACGTGCAGGACATCCACTTCGGAATCGTATGTTACTTTCATAGCTTCCAGTATTTGTTGATTTTCTTTGTGCGATACAATGTCACTACAATAGCAGGTTCTATTGTGTCGTCCACAATCACGCGCAGCAGAAAAGTTTTGCCGCCAAAATCCACCTTCGATTGATACGCTTTTTTTGGCGGACGTTCCGGCACGATTTGCTGTGGCTGGAGCAAAACTGCCTCCACAAACCCACGCGGAATCCGGCGCAAAACCAGTTCGTTTTCCGCGTGTTTGGAAAATCGAAAATTCATTTCATGGCCGACGGATTTTACGCATTCACTTTTTCTTCATGCGCCAGCAACGCCTCGAATTCGCGCAGGCTCGGCTTGATTTCGCGCGGCTTGCCGCAATGATGTTGGACGGCGTCGAGCGTCTTCAATCCGTTGCCGGTGACGCAAATGACGGCGGAAGAATCCTTCGGAATCTTGCCGCACGCAATGAGTTTCTTGGCCACGCCCACGGTCACGCCGCCGGCGGTCTCGGCAAAAATCCCTTCCGTCTCTGCGAGCAGCTTGATCGCGTCGCGGATTTCGTCGTCGGTCACGTCTTCGGCCGCGCCGCCGGTGTCGCGCATCACCTTGAGCGCGTAAAAACCGTCCGCCGGCGTGCCGATGGCGAGCGATTTCGCAATGGTGTCGGGCTTGACCGGCTTGAAGAAATCGAGGCCGGCCTTTTGCGCGACGGAAATCGGCGAACAGCCAGTCGCCTGCGCGCCATGAATTATTGGCTGCGTGTCGGTGATGAGTCCGACCTTCACGAGTTCCTGGTAGCCCTTGTGAATTTTCGTCAGCAGCGAGCCGGACGCCATCGGAATGACGGTATGTTGCGGCGCGCGCCAGCCGAGTTGCTCGGCGATTTCATACGCCATGCTCTTGGAGCCTTCGGCGTAATAGGGGCGCATGTTCACGTTCACGAACGCCCAGCCGAACTTGCCGGCGATCTCGGCGCAAAGGCGGTTCACTTCGTCGTAATGGCCTTTGATGCCGATGACGTTCGCCCCATAAATCAAGGAGTTCACGATTTTGCCGTGCTCCAAATCCGATGGAATAAAAACGTAGGATTTCAGGCCGGCGCTCGCGGCTTGGGCGGCGACGGAATTCGCGAGATTGCCGGTGGACGCGCAGGCGACGGTGTCGAAGCCGAGTTCCTTCGAACGGCTCAAGGCGACGCTGACGACGCGGTCTTTAAACGAAAGCGTCGGATAATTCACGGCGTCGTTCTTGACCCACAATTCGCGGATGCCGAGTTGTTTCGCCAACTGGTCGGCCTTGATGAGCGGTGTAAACCCGACCTGTTTGCCGACGGTCGGTTCGTGCGCGACGGGCAGCAATTCGCGGAAGCGCCACATATTTTTCGGGCGCGATTCGATCTCGCCGCGCGTCAGATGTTTTTTGATCTTGTCGTAGTCGTAGGCGACTTCGAGCGGGCCGAAATCGAATTCGCACACATGCATGGCTTCGAGCGGATATTCGCGCCCGCATTCGCGGCACTTCAGCGCTTTCATGTAATGATGTTTGTCGGTCATATTCTCATTTTTATTTGCCACTCAGTCACAGAGAACACAGAGGAAACAATTCTATTTTCACCTCGGTGCGCTCTGTGTCTCTGTGGCTATTTCTACAAACAAAAACCCTTTCTCATGACAAGAAAGGGCGACAAAACGGTTGTGCTCTTCTCATTTTTCCCAGGCTAATGATGCCTGGGCTGGAATTGGCACCTGTCATTGAAACTTAAATTCAATCGGTTGCCGTGGTGTCATCGGGCCAGTCCCTCAACCACTCGTCATGAGTCCGTCAAATCAACGGATGCGGATACAATGATGCAAAGTTTTAAATTTGTCAATCGGTTTTATGTTGAACTTTGACGGACAAACGCCTGTCATGTCGTTTGTTTAGCGACGGCTCTTGCGCTTTTTGAATCAAGCGACAGTTTGTTCCGCCGCGCGAATCGTGTTTTGCAGCAGCATCGCAATGGTCATCGGGCCGACACCGCCAGGGTTCGGCGTGATCCTGCCGGCAATGGGCTGGACATTTTTGAAATCCACGTCGCCGACGAGCTTCGTGCCGGATTTGGAGCTGGCGTCGGGCACACGGTTCACGCCCACGTCAATGACCACCACGCCGGGCTTGACCATGTCGGCCTTCAAAAATTCCGCGACGCCCATCGCGGCGACGATGATGTCCGCGCGGCGGCAATGCGCCTGAATGTCGCGCGTGGCGGAATGGCAGATCGTTACGGTTGCATTCGCCGCCCTGCCTTTCTGGCACAGCATCGCCGCCATCGGTTTGCCAACGATGTTGCCGCGACCAAGAATGACGACTTCCGCGCCTTCGGTTTTCACTCCCGAGCGCACGAGCAATTCCACGATGCCCGCCGGCGTGCAGGGGCGGAAACCTGTCGCATCGCCGAGCATCAGCTTGCCGACGTTGACGGGATGAAAGCCATCCACGTCTTTCACCGGCAATACGCTGGAATAAATCACGGACTCACGGATTTGTTTCGGCAGCGGAGCCTGGACCAGGATGCCGTGCAAATGCGCGGCGGCATTTAATTTTGCGAGCAGCGAGAGCAAGTCGGCTTCACGGGTCGCTTCGGGCAGAACGTGCGTTTCGGAAACGATGCCGAGTCCGGCGCAGGCTTTTTCCTTTCGTCCGACATAAACTTTGGATGCCGCGTCCTCGCCCACCCGCACGAAGGCGAGGCCTGGAACCACGCCGTGTGTTTTCAAGTTCCCGACGCGGGCCGTGAGTTCGCACTGGATTTGCACAGCGACCGCGCGGCCATCAATGACGTTGGCTTGCACGGGAACTGTCAATGCTTGGAATTCGGCGGCGAATTGGTGGGGAGAACGTAAATCTTCTGGATGGTCAGCACCGGCGTGTCTTTCCAGCGGGCATCCAGACCTTCCTCGCCCGTGACGGTGATGTGCAGTCCATTGTAACGGCTCAGATTCAAATTGGTGGTCGTGGAGTAAAGATAATTAATGGCGTTGCCGCTCTCCGGATCGTAAAGTTCGTAATAAGTCGGCGCCACCAGACTGACAGAATGGCGAACCGTGCCTTCATGCGTCACCACACGCGGCGGTGGCGGCGGCAGATTCGTATCAATTTCCGGAACCATCGGGGCGGGCGTCGTATCCGCTGCCACCGGAACAGCCGGCGCGTTGGTTTCTGGCTCTGCCGGGACCGGCGGCGGAACAGGACTCTGCGGTTCGACAACCGTTGTGGTCGTCGGCGGCACGGGTTCCACGGAGGCGGCCAAGAATGGCGGAACATTCGTTTCGACGGCCGGCGCTTCCTGTTTCAAGAAGCCAGCGGCCACAAAAGCGAACGCGCTTGCCGGCGTCTCAATTTGTGTCCAGTCCCCTTTGCTGGCCACTTCGGTGAAAGTGTCGCCTTTTTGCAGCAAGCCGAGGACACTGTAATTTTCACCCGGTCCGCCGCGCAAATTCAGCTTTTTTACCGACACCACTTTGTTCGTCGTGTCAACGAACTTGGAATCAATCCACACTTTGGTGCCGGACGGCAGCGCGATTTTCGCCCACTGCGCGGGTTCGCCCGCCTTGGGCTTGTCCAGGCTGATTTCGGAAATGACGGTGACCAGATCGCCCTTTTTCACGTGGCCGACGACTTCGCCCTGGAGCCCGGCCTGACCGCGCAAATTGACGTTGTCGGCGGTTACCGTCGCCGGGCCGGCAACGAGCGTGACCATTGCCTCGGTTGCATTTTTTACAGCCGGCTTCACGGCGGCCTTTGCCCTTTTGACACCCTTTTTCTTGGCCTTGCCCGCCGACTTTTTTACGGGCGCATTTGTCTTCGTCTCCGCTGTCGTCATTGTTTCTGGCGTCGTCGCGGGCGCGCTCATGGCGGGCGGAGGTATTTCCGGCAGGGTGTTGGTATTGACCTGCGCCACGGCACGCCGTGGCGATCATCGTTCCTAAAATCAACCAGCAGTTCGTTTTCATAAATCTGAAATCAAAGTTTTTATTTCCACCGCGTTCAACGTCCGCCATTTGCCCGGCTTCAATTCGCCCAGCCGAATTTTGCCAATCTGCGTCCGCTGCAATTTTTTCACCGTCAGCGCCTGCGATTCAAACAATCGCCGCACTTCGCGGTTCTTGCCTTCGCCAAGTTCCAATTCCACGACGCTTTTGGCGCGCGTGCCGGAAACGATTTTCGCCGCGAGCGCCTTCAACCGTTCGCCCTCGTGAAAAATCCCCTGTTTGAACAATTGCAGCATCGCCGGCGTCACCTCGCCCTCAACGGTGGCGAGATATTTCTTCCGAATGCCGTAGCGCGGATGCGTCAGGCGCAAGGCGAATTGTCCATCATTCGTCAAAAAAATCAATCCCTCGCTGTTGTAGTCCAGCCGGCCGACCGACTGAATGGTGTCCCATTCGCGCGGCAGCAGTTCGTAAATCGTCGGCCGGTTCAACTCATCCTTGCGCGAACAGACGCAGCCCGCCGGCTTGTTCAGCGCGATGTAAATCAACTTCTTCGCGCGGACGAATTTTCCATCCACCGCCACCTGGTCGTGGTCGGGATCAACTTTCGTTCCGAGCAGGCGAACCGGCTGGCCGTTCACCGAAACGCGCCCGGACAAAATAATTTGCTCGCCGGCCCGGCGGGAAGCCACCCCGGCATCGGCGAGAAATTTTTGGAGTCGAACCACGGAATTTACGATTTTCGATTGCCGGTTTGCGATTTATTCGTGGCTGGGCAAAGCCCAATCGCAAATCGCAAATCGCAAATGGAATCACACTTCGGGTTTCGTCTTGCGCAAGCCGGTGATCTTGTCGCCGGCTTTGCGATGGCCGCGCTTCTCGAGCAGGGCGGTGCGCTCAAAACGCTTGAGAACATTGCGCTTGCCGCCCAAGGTGGACGCCGCGCGGAGACTGCGATGCTGTGACATAAATAATTTGTTAAATCTTTTGTTAAAACGAAGGTTGAGCATACCAGAACCTCCGCGCGCGGCAATGGCAAATTGCGCCTGGTCGCGCGCGCGTTTTTTGCGTCCCGGACGAAAAGAAATAATTTCCAATAATTCGCCGGCTGTGGCATCTAATCCCTGTGCGCCCGACCGCCGCCATTCTTCTGATCCGTCTCTGCCTCGCGTTTTGTGCGACGCGCCCCGCGTCCGCGCAAACGCCCCTGCCCTCGTTTGGCGATGCCTTCACCGCGCATCACACGCAGGCGAAATTGATTTTGTCCGCCGACACCGCCAGGCCCGGCGACACCATTTGGGCCGGCGTGGATTTGAAAATGGAACCCGGCTGGCACACCTACTGGAAAAATCCCGGCGAAGCCGGCTCGCCCACAAAAATCGAATGGCAATTGCCGCCCGGAATTTCCGCCGGCGAAATCCAGTGGCCGCTGCCGGAAAAACTGCCGCCCGCCGAAGTGACGACTTACGGCTACGAAAATGAAGTCGTCTTGCTCGTGCCGCTCAAACTCGAAACCAATCTTGCCCGCCGGCCCGTTGAATCTCACCGCCAAAGTTTCGTGGCTCGAATGCAAGGAGTCGTGCATTCCGGCCGAGCGCAGAACGTCGAGGCAAAATTAAACATCGGCAGCGAAACGAAAAATTCCGCTGATGCGGAGACGATTGAAGAGTGGAAAAATAAAATGCCGCGTTCTGGTAATTTGTTTACATTTGAGGTTTGGTGGGAAAAACCAGCAGATGGCGATGTTCGACCATTACGCATTTCAGGCTTTCAATCAATCATTGCCGGCTCCCAAGCTGCCGAAGATAGGCAACCTGCAGAAGGTGTTGATTTTTTTCCAGACGCTAACGACCAATTTGAAGTTCAACCTGCAACAGAAAAACTTTCTACGCAAAACTGGATTGCTCATCCGAAAATTTGTCAAAAAATTTTCCGGCAGTTGGCCAAAAAAAATTCAGCGGCGTATTTGTCGTGGAGCGTAATCGTGAACGATATGGTTATATTCTTAACTCCTCCGATTAGCGACAAAACTCCGCGCCGATGAAACAATTTCTTTAGCTGCCAATCCGTCTTCAGCATTGCCGCCGCAACCGCTTTGGCAAATGTTATTATTCGCCTTTATTGGCGGCCTGATTCTCAACATCATGCCGTGCGTGCTGCCGGTCATCGCGCTGAAAATCCTGGGCTTCGTCAGCGAGGCCAAAAGCGAACCGCGCCGCGTCCGCAAGCTCGGATTGATTTATGCGCTCGGCGTGCTGCTCTCGTTTCTCGCGCTCGCCGCCGTGGTCATCGGCGTCAAGGCCGCCGGACATCACGCCGGCTGGGGAATGCAATTCGGCAGCCCCGTTTTCATCGTCTGCCTCACCACGCTCGTCACGCTGGTCGCGCTGAACCTGTTCGGCGTGTTTGAAGTCACGCTCGGCGGACGCGCGCTGGACACGGCCGGCGAACTGGCGTCGAAGCACGGCGCGGCGGGCGCGTTTTTCAACGGCGTGCTCGCCACCATTCTGGCGACGCCCTGCACCGCGCCATTTTTGGGTGCCGCGCTCGGTTTTGCGTTTGCGCAAAGCGCGTCTGTCATCGTTTTGATTTTTCTTACCGTCGGACTCGGCCTCGCGTCACCGTATATTTTGTTGAGCTGGAATCCGGCGTGGCTGAAATTTCTGCCCAAGCCCGGCGCGTGGATGGAAAAATTCAAGATCGCCATGGGTTTTCCAATGCTCGCCACCGTGGTCTGGCTGTTCAATGTCGCCGCCAGCAGCTACGGCAAAAATGTTTTATGGCTCGGCCTTTTTCTCATTGTCGTGGCGTTTGCCGCGTGGATTTTCGGCGAATTTTTCCAGCGCGGACGTTCGCGCCGGGGCGTCGCGCTCGTGGTGGTTTTGATTTTGCTTATCGGCGGTTACGCGTTCGCGCTGGAAAAAGAACTGGACTGGCGGGCCGCCCTGCCGGAAACCAGCGCTACCGGTTCGCTGAAAGAATCGGCGGACGGCATTGACTGGCAGCGCTGGAGTCCCGAAGCCGTCGCGGCTGCGCGCGCGGCGGGCAGGCCGGTGCTGGTGGATTTCACGGCGGACTGGTGTCTGACCTGCCAGGTGAACAAAAAAACGAGCATTGAAGTTTCCTCCGTCCGCGAAAAGCTCAAGTCGCTGAACGCCGTGGCGCTGCTTGGCGATTACACCCATTTTCCCGACGCCATCACGACGGAACTCAACCGCTACAATCGCGCCGGCGTGCCGCTGGTCTTGGTTTATCCGAAAAACTCCGATGCCGCCGCGATTGTATTGCCGGAAGTTTTGACGCCGGGCATTGTCCTCGATGCCCTTGACCGGGCAGCAAAGTAAGGTTCATGGCGATTGCGTGATGAGCCGAAAGAATCCGCCACCGTTTGCAGTCGGAAGTGCGACTTGTTCTTGAAGATTTGAAAGATTTAAGGACGGCATGTTGGTCAGCGACACCCAATTCGGCGTTTTCAAGTCCGCGGTTTGCTGCAAGACAAAATTGGTTGAAGGTTTCACCCACGACAAGAGCAGATTGGTGTCTGCCACCTGCAAATCCAATCGCGGGGAATACATGGTGCGGCTCGTCCAAACTCCTGAATACGTGCTGCCCACCACCAGCGCCGAACCGTCGGCTGATGAGGCCGCACAATACCATGAACCCAACAAGCTGTTCGGTTTCCAAGTGACACCGCCGTTGGTTGAAGTGAAAACCGAACTCCCGGCAATGATAAGTTTTGTGCCATCTGCGGAGGATGCAACCGCGCCCGCGAGTCCGCTCGCCAACCGCCAACTGCTGCCGCCGTTGGTTGAAATGTAAGTGCCGCTGCCGGAGGCAATCCAGCGCGTTCCGTCTGCATTTGCCGCGATCGAAGTCCAGTTGTTCGTGGGCGACGCTGTCACCTCCCAAGTCATTCCAAAATTCGTAGAAAGATAAATCGGGCTGCTCGATGCGGCGGCTGCGAGCTTGCTTCCGTTAGCTGCCCAAGCCAGTGCCGTCCACCGGTTGGATGGAGAGCCACCGCTGGTCCAGCTTGTTCCAAAATTCGTGGAAACATAAATCAACCCACCGGGACGTGCCGGTGTGGTGTAATAGACGGCTGCGGCCAGCCGGTCGCCCGCACCGGAAGAAGCTACTGCAAGCCAGTCAGACGCCACCGGAGTCGCCGCATTTGTCCAAATGTCGCCGGAATTAGTTGACACAAAAATTGCCGTGCCATTGGAGTATTCCATGGAAGCCAACATTCTTGTTCCATCGGCCGATAGTGCAATTGAGCCATAGCCATGTGGCGACGATTGATTCGTGTGCCAAGTCGCGCCAGCGTCCGTCGAGTATATTGGATGTGCGCCGGAACTTACTGCCGCTAACTTGCATCCGTCAGCCGACATGGCGATGCCTAGGCAATAATAGTTGGTTGGAAAGCCGGTTTGCGTCCAGTTCTGTGCCATCGCAGCAGGCAAGCCGTGCATCAAGACCGCAATGCCGAACGGGACAAAGAAACATTTTAGTTTCATAGTCTCATAAATTTAATGCTTAACTTTGGATGCTGAAAATTTAGCATACCTTGTGCCACGCGGATTTTCCAAGCAAATCCACTGTTTCGCCGGACCTGCCAAGTCCAGACGCGTGATTTTCACGCTTCTTGCGTGAAAATCACGCATTTCGCAGCCGACCGCTCGCAGGCAGCGTCCGTTTTTTTTGAACCAAATTCACTTCGTCACCATCTCATAGCTTGAGCGTCATCAACCAAACTGAATTGAACTATGAAAAAACAATTTGCACTGTTCGCCGCGCTGGCCTTGACCGCCTCCGCCTTTGCCGTGGAAATCGGCAAGCCGGCACCGGATTTCACCGGCACGGACATCAACGGCAAAACCGTCAAGCTCTCGGATTACAAAGGCAAAATTGTCGTCATCGAGTCCTACAATTCCGACTGCCCGTTTTGTCACAATCAATACGCGACCGGCGCGATGCAGGAATTGCAGCGCGATCTCGCCGCCAAAAATGTCGTCTGGCTGCTGGTGGATTCCGTGAACACAAAAAATTTCAGCTACCGCACGCCCGAACAAGCGCGCAAGGAATTTGCCGATCTGAAAATAGCCGCGACGACGTGGCTGGACGACCACTCCGGCGAGATCGGTCATCTCTACGGCATGAAAACCACGCCGCATTGTTTTGTGGTCGCCGCCGACGGCACACTCGTTTATGACGGCGCGATTGATGATCGCCCGGAACCGTTTGGCGACCCGCGCACGGCAAAAAATTACGTCCGCGCCGCCGTGGATGAATTGCTCACGGGAAAACCAGTGGCCGTTTCGCAGAGCAAACCTTACGGCTGTAGCGTCCACTACGCGGATTGAAGGGCGTCTCGCCCGCCGGCTTCGAGAAATTTCACCATCGCCGCGCCAAACGACGCGAGGTCGCGCGGCGTGCGGCTGGAAATCAGGTTGCCGTCCACCACCACCGGTTCGTTGACCCAAATGCCGCCGGCATTTTCCAGGTCGTCCTTGATTCCAAGCGAACCGGTGACCCGTTTGCCTTTTAAAATTTTGGCGGAAATCGGAATCCAGCCACCGTGACAGATGAAAGCGACCAGCTTGCCCTGTTCAAAAAATTCGCGCGTGAGCGCCAGCACGCGGGCATCGCGCCGCAATTTGTCCGGCATGAAACCGCCGGGCACCAGCAGTCCGCAAAAATCATGGCTGTCCGCGTCCTTCAAAAGCAAATCTGACGCGGCAGGATAACCGTGTTTGCCGGCATAGTTTTTGATTTCCGGCGCGGCGCATTTCAGCGTGTAGCCCGCCTCCTCCAGCCTCAACTTGGGATACCAGAGTTCCAGGTCTTCATAAACGTCGTCAAGAAACGCAAGCAAGGTTTTGTTTTGCATAACGAAATTAATATCGAGAACCCTGTGCCAGACAAGCCCGCAATGCAACCGGAGCCAAGACAGCGGCGGGACGGCGGTTTGAAATTGCTAATTTGCGCCGTTTTTGGCACACAAAAGGCCGATGAACAAACTGTTCGCTCTTTTCGCGCCGTTCCTGCTCGCCGCCGCCGCGCCCGCCGCGCTGCCGCAGCCGGATTTGATCGCGCAAATCCATTTTGCCGGCGCGCAAAAAATTTCCGCCGCCACCAATGTCTCCGCGTTCACTAATGAATTTTGTTCCGCCGAGGCGCTGGCTTTGCGGAACCAGACGGCGGACAAATTATCCGCCTGGCTGGCTGGCTGGCTGCAAAATAATCTCATGGTGACCGTGGCCGGCGGCCCGGAAAAACTGCGTCCGCTGTTTGACGATTTGCAAAAATCAGAATGGTTTTTGGAAGCGCGCGGCGCGGCGGGCGGCAAACCGGAGGTGGCCATCGCCATCAAGCTGGATGTCTGCGCGCGCCCAGCTTTGGCAGGCAAATCTGAAACCGTTTTTTGCCGCGGCGACTTTCAAGTCCGCCGGCGGCTGGCTGATTTTTGATTCCGATCCCGCCGCGCTGAAACTCGGCGACCGCCTGGCGCAAAACCTTTCCGCTGCCGCGCGCCGGCTGGCTTGAGCTGGATGTGAACTGGCCGCGCCTCGCGCAGTGGTATCCGAAGTTGAAGGAATTCGGCCTGCCGGAAACGCAATTCACCGTCACCGCGCCGGACGCCAATTTCCGCATCAACGGGAAATTTTTGTTCCCGGAAAATCTGGCGCTCAACCTCGAATCCTGGCGCGTGCCGACGAACACGCTGCATCAGCCGTTCAACAGTTTTACCGCCGTGCGCGGATTCGCGTCGTGGCTTCAATCGCAGCCGTGGGCGCAGCCTTACCAGATCACGCCCGCGCCAAACCAGCTTTTTGTCTGGGCGCTGCCGTCGTTTCCGTTTCAGACGTATGCCGCCATACCCGTTCCCGATGCGGCGGGCGCGGTGGCGCAAACTTACGCGCGGCTGGCGCCGGTTTTCAGCGCGGCGAATGCGCGCGATTATTTTGTCATGCCGGTCACGCCGGAAATGACCAACAACGAAATCGGCTTTACCGGCATGCCGTTCATCGCGCCGTATCTGAAGGCGCTGCGCGAGCCGGCGGGCCAGTTTCTTTTTTGGGAAACTTTCCCGAACACGCCCAAGAGCAAGCCGCTGCCGCCGGAATTGTTTTCCGCGGCTCGCCACCAAAAACCTCGTGTTTTATCACTGGGAAATCACCGCCGAACGGATGCCGCAGCTTTTGAACCTGAGCCAGTTCGGCCTCATGGTCACCTCGCACAAGCAACTCGAAGCGGAGTCCGCCGCGTTCAAATGGCTGCAACGAACCGGCGCGACGCTGGGCAACACCGACACGGAAATCACGCAGTCCGGCCCGGCGGAATTGACTTTCACGCGCAAGGCGCCGGGTGTTTTCACGGCGGTGGAATTGTTCGCGCTGGCGAACTGGCTGGAGGCGGCCGAATTTTCCCGGCTGCGATTTGAAACTTCCGCCGCCGTTCCCCGAGATTAAAACGGTTGCATCAGCAGCAAATGCAAAACGCGCATGCCTGCTGCTCCGTGCCGCCCACTAAAATCCATGCTCAAGCTTGGCGTCAACATTGACCATGTCGCCACCCTCCGCGAGGCGCGGTATCGCGGGCGCGGATTCGGCGAACCTGATCCCGTCGCCGCCGCCCTGCTCTGCGAAGCGGCGGGCGCGCACGGCATCACCGCGCATTTGCGCGAGGACCGGCGGCACATCCAGGACCGCGACGTGTGGGCTTTGCGGGAAAAAATCAAAACACGGTTGAACTTGGAAATGGCCAACGCGCCGGAGATCGTCGCCATCGCGCTGAAATTGAAACCGGACATTGTGTGCATTGTTCCCGAACGGCGGCTGGAAGTGACGACCGAAGGCGGACTGGACGTGGTCGCCGCCGAAAAGTCGCTGACCGAGACGCGCAAAAAAATGAACGACGCCGGCATCGAAGTCAGCTTGTTCATCGCGCCGGACGAAAAGCAGATTGCCGCCAGCGCGCGCACCGGCAGCCAGTTCATCGAACTGCACACCGGCGCTTTCGCGGAGGAATTTTTAAAGGCGGAAGCCGGAACGTGCAAAACCCAAAACGAGTTGGAACGCTTGATTGCCGGCGCGCAGCAGGCGCATTCACTCGGCCTCAAAGTGAATGCCGGTCACGGGTTGAACTGCGAAAATTTGCCGCTGCTATTCCGCGTGCCGCATCTGGTGGAACTGAACATCGGCCACAGCCTCGTGAGCCGCGCGGTTTTTGCGGGCCTGGAAAATTCCGTGCGCGAGATGCTGGCGCTGATGCGGAACTACCGAGGGAACCCGGCGACGGGTTGAAGTCAAATCGAATTTATGTTCCCATGAAAAGAATGCAAATGTCCGCCATAAATTCATTTTCAAAAACCATTTTCCTCGCGCTGGCGCTGTTCGCCTGGCTTGGCGCCGGCTGTGCTGTTTTCAAGCCGAACCAGCACGCCGGCCTTAGCGACGGCGAAATACGCGCGGTGGTTCTGCGCGTCGCCCGGCATCAGATTCATCCGCTCGCTGACGGTGATTATGCCGCCATCAAATCTGTTGAAGCGGCAAAGGCCGCCAAGGCGCCGGAAGGCATCGCGTGGAGTTACCCGCAAGGCGTGATGCTCTACGGCCTGGAGCGTTCCGCCGATGTGACCGGCGATCAAGACGCGGATAAATTCGTCGTCGAGCATAATTTGATTTGCGCCCGCTATTACAGCTGGCTTGCGGGCTTGGAAAGTCAGTTCGGCAACGAAGGCAGGACTTTTGCGCGCGGCTCAAAAATTAAATCATTTGTCAATCTCGGCAACCTTGACAGTTGCGGCGCGATGGGAAATGAAATGCTCGAAAGCATGATCCGCCATCCGGAGCAAACAACGCCGCAGGAAAAAGCCGTCGTCGAACGCATCGCCGACTGGGTGGTGAACAAACAAGACCGTCTGCCCGACGGCACGCTTTGGCGGCCCAAGGCGATGGGCGGCACGCTCTGGCCGGACGACCTTTACATGGGCGGCGTGTTCCTCGTGCGCTGGGGAATTTACAATCATGACCAGAAATTCATTGATGACGCGGCGAATCAGATCATTCACCAGGCTGCGCTGGAACAGGACGCCGACGGGCTTTGGTTCCACGGCTATTTTGTGAATGAGAAAAAACACGCGCCGTTCAAATGGGGACGCGGCAACGGCTGGGTCATGGTCACGCTCGTTGAAACACTTTCGGCGATGAACGAGAATGATCCGCTGCGCCCCAGGCTGATTGAGATTTTGAAGAACCAGATTGCCGGACTGAAAAAAGTTCAGGCACCCGACGGCATGTGGCGTCAGGTTTTGGACCAGCCGGAATTGTGGGAGGAGACGAGCTGCACGGCCATGTTCGCCTACGGCATCGCACGCGCCGTGAATCGCGGCTGGATTGACGCTTCAAACATGGAAGTCGCGCGCAAGGCGTTCGCGGGCATTTCAAAAAATGTGACACCGGAGGGCGTCGTGAACGGCACTTGCGAGGGCACCAACATCGGGCAGGATTTGGATTTTTACATCAAGCGCCTGCGGCCCGACGACGATCCGCACGGTCGCGGCCCGGTCATGCTCGCCGGCACGGAAATTTTGCCGGGCGCGAAGAAATGATCTTCACAACTATTGTCGAGTCGTTTCGCAATTCATAAAATTGCGGAGCAAATTATGTCACATCAACCTGTCCTCATCGCCGGCGAATCGCGCGCGGCCAACTCCAATGGCTCGTTCCGCAGCTGGCGGCTGTTCCTCTTTTATTCTTCGGCGGTGCTGCTGACCGGCTTCGTGGCGATGCTTTTTGCCGATCTGCTCTGGCGCACCGGCTGGAGCGCGTCGCGCACATTGCTGCTGGTTCTGTTTATTATCCTATTTCTGCTGACCGCCGTGGGCTGCATGCACGGCGTGTATGGTTTTTTTATTCGCATTTTTGGGACGAATCGGCGCATCACCGCGCTGAAAAATTACAAGGAACAAACCATTGACGGCGTCAGCACAGCCATCATCTTTCCGATTTACAACGAGGATTCCGTGCGTGTGATCGAGGGCCTGCGCGCGACCTATGAATCGCTTCAACGCGCCGGCCAGCTTGAGCGGTTTGACTTTTACATCTTGAGCGATTCGACGAATCCTGACTGCTGGATCGAGGAAGAGCGCCGCTGGTCCGAGCTGGTCTGCGACCTCGATGCGCTGGGAAAAATTTATTACCGCCGTCGGCTGTTCAACGAGGAGCGCAAGAGCGGCAACGTGCGCGATTTCCTGAACACCTGGGGCAAGCGCTACCGCTATTTTGTCTGTTGCGACGCCGACAGTGTGATGCGCGGCGAAACGCTCGTGGATCTGGTGAAATTGATGGAGGCGCATCCGGCCGTCGGCCTGATTCAAACCGTGCCGGCGCTCGTCAATGCCGAGTCGCTCTTCGGCCGCATCCAGCAATTTGCCAACCGCCTTTACGCGCCGGTGTTCATCGCCGGGCTGAATTATTGGGCGCTCGATTTCGGAAATTACTGGGGCCACAATGCCATCATCCGCACCGAGCCGTTTATGCAGTTCTGCGATTTGCCGCAACTGCCCGGACGCAAACCGTTCGGCGGACAAATTTTGAGCCACGATTTTGTCGAGGCGGCGCTGATGTTGCGGGAAAATTGGGAAGTCTGGCTCGCCGATGATTTGGAAGGCAGCTACGAAGAAGCGCCGCAATCGCTCCTGGACAACGCCCAGCGCGAGCGCCGCTGGTGCCAGGGCAATTTGCAGCACAGCCTCGTGCTGTTTGCGAAAGGTCTGCGCGGCGTGAGCCGGATGCATCTCATCCTCGGCATCTTCGGCTATGTGGCCAGCCCGCTTTGGCTGGCGTTCATGCTGACGTTCAACTGGATTTTCTGCTGCCAAAAACTCACCGGGCTTTCGAATATCTCCGTGGAATCGTTCAATCCGTATCTGAAAAACTGGAGCGGCACGGAACAGGCACTGTTGATTTTCGTCATCTGCATGGTCGTCATCATGCTGCCGAAATTTCTGTCGCTGATTGATCTCGCGCGCGACTGGCCGCGGCGCGGACAGTTTGGCGGGCTGGCGCACGCCACGATTGGCGTGATTGGTGAAACGATTTTTTCCACGCTGCACGCGCCGTTGCTCATGCTCTGGCACACGCGGTTTGTGCTGACGAATTTCGCCGGCATCAGCGTCGGCTGGACGACGCAAAAACGTTCCGCCAACGGCACGGACTGGTTTTACGCGATGCGGCGTCACTGGGGGCACACGCTCATCGGCGTGGCGTGGGGCGGGTTCATCTGGCAGCTCGATCCCGCCATGTTCTGGTGGTTCACCCCGGTCCTGGCCGGCCTGGTTTTTTCCGTGCCCCTGAGCGTGCTCACCAGCCGGCGCACGCTGGGCGCGTGGGCGAAAAGCCTCGGCCTGTTTTTGACGCCGGAGGAAACCCGGCCGCCGCTGGAACTCGTTTCGCTGCGGTCGCGGATGAAAATCCACGATCTGACCGGCGATCAATCACCGCGCTTCCGGGTTCACGCCGGCTTGGCCGACGCCGTGCTGGATCCCTATGTCAATGCCATCCATGTTTCGCTGTTGCGCGAAAAAGAGTTGAACCCGGTCTATGCCGAGCATTTCAAAAAAATCGGCGCGGGTAGTGACACCGTGCGCGAACTCGGCGAGCAACTGCTGGCCGGCGGCCCGGAAAAACTCAAGCCCGCCGAACGCATGGCCGTGCTCGCTGATCAAGGCGTGATGGCCTGGCTGCACCGGCAGGCGTGGCTGCGCCCGGAGGAAAAACTCGCGCCGTGGTGGAAGGCCATGATCCGTGATTTCAGCCACCGGGAGTGAATCGGCACCGCGAAACACGCCAACCCAAACACGCCTTTTAACGTGCGTTCGCCCCGGTTTTCAGCTAATTCAAGCCATGCACAACGACCGTCAAATTGTCAACCTCGCGCTTATCGGATTCATGGGCACGGGCAAGACCTCCGTTGGCCGCTTGGTCGCCGAGCTGCTGCATTTTGATTTTCTCGACACGGACGATCTCATCCAAACCCGCACCGGACGGACGATTGCCGACATTTTCGCCAAAGACGGCGAGGCGGTTTTCCGCGCATTGGAACGGCAGACGGTTGGCGAGCTGGCCGCGCGAAGCAAGACGGTGATTTCCACCGGCGGCGGTTTGCCGATCAACCCGGAAAATCTCGTCCAGCTCAAGACCCATGCGCTGGTGGTCTGCCTTTGGGCGGCGCCGGAAAAAATCTGGGAACGCGTCCGGAGCCAGTCGCATCGTCCCCTGCTCCTCGATCCCGAACCGCAGCGGAAAATCCGCGAACTGCTCGAAATCCGCGCGCCGTTCTACCAGCAGGCCGACGTGTTGATCAACACCGATTCGCGCTCCGCCCGCGAAGTGGCGCAGCAGATCGTTTTGCAGTTCAAACTCGCCAGCCGACCGGAGCGATGAAAGCCGCCATCCGCAATTGCGCGGCGGAACTCGGTTTTGACGAGTGCCGTTTCACCACCGCCGCCCCGCCCGCCAGCGCGGAACAGTTTCAACGCTGGCTCGCGCAAAAAAATCACGGCGAAATGAACTGGCTGGAACGCAGCGCGGAGAAGCGCGCCGAGCCAAAAAAAATCCTCATGGACGCAAAAAGCATCATCGTGCTGGCGGCGAGCTATGACAACTCGAATTCAAAATTAAAAATTAAAAATTCAAAACTCGGCCTTGTCGCCCGCTATGCCAGGTTCACCGACTATCATGATGTGCTGGGCGAGCGCTTGAAATTTCTGACGCAGTTCATCAACCAGCTTGGCGGCGCGAACACGCGCTCGCTCTGGTATGTGGACACCGGGCCGTTGCTGGAACGCGATCTGGCCCAGCGCGCCGGCATCGGCTTCATCGGCAAGCACACCAACGTCATCAGCCGCAAGCTGGGCAACTGGATTTTTCTGGCGGAAATTTTGACGACCCTGGAACTCGCGCCCGACGCGCCGGAAAAAAACCGTTGCGGCAACTGCGCGCGCTGTCTCGCGGCCTGCCCGACCGGCGCCATCACCGCGCCGTTTCAACTGGACGCGCGCAAGTGCATTTCCTACCTGACGATTGAATTGAAAGGCGCGATTCCAGTCGAACTGCGCCCGGCCATCGGCAACCGGATTTTTGGCTGCGACGACTGTCTCGCGGTTTGCCCGTGGAACAAATTCGCGCGCGAAGGCCGCCTGATGAAACCGCACTCGCGCGCGGATTTGCAGTCGCCTGATTTGATCGAACTGCTCCAGCTCGATGATGCCGGCTTCAAAACAAAATTTGCCGGCACGCCGCTGTTGCGGTCGAAACGGCGCGGCCTGCTGCGGAACGTTTGCGTGGCGCTGGGAAACATTGGCGACGAATCCGCCCTGCCGGCCCTGGCCAAAGCCGCGCACGATCCCGAACCGTTGATCGCCGAACACGCGCGCTGGGCCATTGAGCAAATCGCGGCGCGCGCCTGAAGTTCAGCCGCCGAACGCGGAATTTATTTTGATGCCGCGCCGCCAAATCAACCGGGCAGGCTGGCGAAGCACCGGTTTAAATTGAATAATCTTCGGAGAAAATTTTCACATTTTTCAACTCCACAAAGACCTGTTCGCCGGGCTGGAGCCGCAACTGTTGAAATTCCTCCTTGGTCAGTTGCGCGCTGAACTGGCCGCCGCCCTGGACGCGTTTGAGTTCCAGGTTCGCCAGCGGCCCGGCGGCGTTGCAGCGAACGATCAGCGCGGCAAAGGTTTTTTGCCCGGCTGGCTCACGCGTGATGCGCACGTCGTGCGGGCGCACAAACGCAATGGTGTCGGCATTCGTTTCGCCGGCGGTTTCGGGCGCGGAAAATTCCGTGTCGCCGATAACCACCGAACCGTCCTTCACGCGGCCGCTGAACAAATTTACGTTGCCCAGAAAATCATAGACGAACGGCGACGCGGGATGATCGTAAATTTCCTCCGGCGTGCCGATTTGCTCGATCCTGCCGTCGCGCAAAATGGCCACGCGGTCGGCCACTTCCAGCGCCTCTTCCTGGTCGTGCGTGACGAACAGCGTGGTGATGTGGATTTCCTCGTGCAAATTGCGGAGCCAGCGGCGCAGTTCCTTGCGCACCTTCGCGTCGAGCGCGCCAAACGGCTCGTCGAGCAGCAGCACTTTCGGCTCGACGGCGAGCGCGCGGGCAAGCGCGACGCGCTGGCGCTGGCCGCCGGAAAGCTGCGTGGGAAATCTTTTTGCCAGAGGTTCAAGCTGGATGAGTTGGAGCAGTTTTTCCACGCGGGCGCGAATTTCCTTTTCCGGCGGGCGCGTCGGCTTTGGCCGCACGCGCAGGCCGAACGCGATGTTTTCAAACACGCTCATGTGCCGGAACAGCGCGTAGTGCTGAAAGGCAAAGCCGGCTTTGCGTTCGCTGGCGGGAATTTGCGTCACATCCTCGCCGTAAAATAAAATCCGCGCCTCGCCGGGATTGTCGGGAAATTCCAAACCGGCGATGGTGCGCAGCAACGTCGTCTTGCCGGAACCGGACGGGCCGAGCAGCGCGACCAGTTCGCCGGATTCGACCCGGAGGCTCACGTGGTCGAGCGCGGTGAAGCCGCCGAATTTTTTAATGACGTTTTTAACTTCGACACTCATGCGAATTCGTAAAATTGTTAAATCGTTAAATTGTCAAATGGTTGAATGTTTAAATCGGCGGCAGCCGCGATTCGACTGTTTAACAATTGAAAGGACTACGTTTCAAATTGTTTCGTCGCGGCTTGTTTGCGTTCGACCCAGGTTTTCAAAACCAGCGTCACCAGCGCCAGCAGTGCCAGCAGCGACGCCACGGCGAATGCGCCGGTGAAATTATAGTCATCATACAACGCCTCGATGTGCAGCGGCACGGTGTTGGTCTGGCCGCTGATTTTTCCGCTGACCACCGAGACCGCGCCGAACTCGCCCATCGCGCGGGCATTGCACAAAATCACGCCATAGAGCAGTCCCCATTTGATGTTTGGCAGCGTGACGCGCCAAAACATTTGCCAGCCGCTGGCACCGAGCACGCGCGCGGCTTCCTCTTCGACGCGGCCTTGCGCCTGCATCAGCGGAATCAGTTCGCGCGCGACGAACGGGAACGTGACGAAAATGGTCGCCAGAATGATGCCGGGCACGGCGAAAATGATTTTTATGCCGTGATCGTTCAGCCAGGGACCGAACCAGCCTTGCATGCCGAAGACGAGCGCATAAATCAAACCGGCAATGACCGGTGAAACCGAAAACGGCAAATCAATCAGCGTGAGCAGAATGTTTTTGCCGCGAAAATCGAACTTGGCAATCGCCCACGCCGCGCAGACGCCGAAAATGCAATTCAGTGGCACCGCAAAGGCCGCGACGATAAACGTGAGTTTGACCGCCTTCAACGCCATCGGATCGCCAATGGTTTTCAGATAAAAATCGATGCCTTTGGCAAACGCTTCGCCGAACACCGACGCCAGCGGGATGAACAGGAAAACACTCAAAAACACCAGCGCCACGGCGATGAGCAGCCGCCGGGCAAATGGCGGTTCGGTTGTGGGATGGCGGCGTTTCATGGAGAATTTGCAGTTTTTGATTTTATTGCAAGCTCGAGACGTCGTGCCGATTCGTCCACCACTGAATCACGTTGATGCCGAGCAACAGCAAAAATGAGACAACAAGCATCACCGCCGCGATGGCCGTGGCTTTGCCATATTCAAACGCATCCAGTTCCTGCATGATGACGACCGGCGTGATCTGTGTTTTCATCGGGATGTTGCCGGCGATGAAGATGACCGAACCGTATTCGCCCAGCGCGCGGGCGAACGCCAGCGCGAAACCCGTGAGCAGAGCCGGTGTGAGCGTCGGCAAAATCACGCGCCAGAAAATTTGCCAGCGGTTCGCGCCCAAACTGGAGGCGGCTTCTTCCAGTTCCGGATCCACGTCCTCCAAAACCGGCTGCACCGTGCGCACGATGAACGGCAGACCGATGAACGCCAGCGCGATGAAAATGCCGAGTTGCGTGTTGGCAATTCTGACGCCTTGAAATTGCCCTGCCACATCCGTGTGGCCGAACAGATGGCCGATCCAGCCGTGTTCCGAATACAGCGTCGCCAGCGTGATGCCCGCGACGGCGGTCGGCAGCGCGAACGGCAAATCCACCAGCGCGTCCACGAGTTTTTTTCCGAAAAATTCGTAGCGCACCAACACCCACGCGACAACGAGGCCGAAGAACGCATTTAACAACGCCGCGAGAAACGATGTGCCAAAAGTAAGACGATACGACGCCAGCGCCGTCGGCATGGTGATGGTCTGCCAGAACTGCGGCCAGGTCAGCGTGGAGGTTCTACAGAAGACCGCCGCCAGCGGAATGAGCACGATGAGGCCGAGATAAAAAAGCGTGAAGCCGAGCGTCAATTTGAAACCCGGCAGCACACGCTGCTGTCGTTTGGCGAACATTCAGTGGAGATAAATCTGGTCGAAAACTCCGCCGTCGGCGAAATGTATTTTTTGCGCGACGGCCCAACTGCCAAATTCCGCGTCCAGCGTGACGAGTTTCAACCGGCTGAAATTGGCGGCGTATTTAGCGGCGACGGCTTCATTGCGCGGCCGGTAAAAATTCTTCGCCGCGATTTCCTGGCCTTCATCGGAATAGAGATATTTCAAATACTCGCCGGCCACTTCGGTCGTGTGATGACGTTGGGCGTTTTTTTCCACCACGGCCACGGGCGGCTCGGCGAGGATGCTCAACGGCGGCGTGACGATCTCAAACTTGTCCGCGCCGAATTCCTTGAGCGCGAGGTGCGCCTCGTTTTCCCACGCCAGCAGCACGTCGCCAATGCCATTCTTGGCGAAGGTCACGGTTGCGCCGCGCGCGCCGGAATCCAGCACCGGCACGTTTTTGTAAAGCCGCTTGATGAAGTCGCGCGCGGCGGCGTCATCGTGATGGCTGGTTTCCAGCGCGTAGGCGTAGGCGGCCAGATAAGCCCAGCGCGCGCCGCCAGAGGTTTTCGGATTCGGCACCACCACGCTCACGCCGTTTTTTACGACGTCGTCCCAATCCTTGATGCCTTTGGGATTGCCCTTGCGCACGAGAAACACAATGGTCGAGGTGTAGGGCGTGCTGTTGTCGGGCAAACGCTTCTGCCAGTCGGCGGGCAGCAATTTGGCCTGCTGCGAAATCGCGTCCACGTCGTAAGCCAAAGCCAGCGTCACCACATCGGCTTCGAGGCCGTTGATGACGGACTGCGCCTGCTTGCCGGAACCGCCGTGCGATTGCGAGACGATGACATCGTCGCCGGTTTTCGCCTTCCAGTATTTGGCGAACGCGGCGTTGTATTCCTGATACAGCTCGCGCGTCGGATCGTAGGAGACGTTGAGCAGTTTGATTTCCTTCGCGCCGGCGGAAAACACCAGTAACGTGGCGAACAGTATTTTCAACACGTTTTTCATGAATTTTTTTGGTTGCGATTTTGCTTTTCAGAACGCCAGTTGCACGCGGGAAAATAGCACATTCTCCGCCTGCGCCGGCACAACGCCGGGGACCGCCTTGCCGGTGAAGCCGCCAAATTCCGTATGCGAGAAACTCAAGTCGGCCCGGACGTTTTTGTTGAGATACCAGTTCAAGCCGACCGACCAGGCTGTGGCCGAGTCCGCTGATTTGGTTGAACTGGCGAAGCCGTCCTGAAACACCTTGCTGTCCGCATTTAGTCCGGCGTAACGCGCGACCAACTGCCACGCGCCCCATTGATTTTGACGCGGATTAAACGGATGCAGTGGCGTCAACGTATTGTAAGACGCGCTCTCGCCGGTCAGCAACCATCCGCCGGAAATTTCCCACGCGGTGTTTTGCAAATCCGCCGATTTCGCGGCCGAAGCCACTTGCTGATCGGAAACCACATATTCCGCCAGCAACCCCAGTGGACCGTAGTAATAATAAGCCTGCGGCGAAATCCGCCAGCCTGCGCCATTGGCGCTGACACCCGTATTGTAGGTGAAAAATTTCTGCTGGCCGTCGGTTGAGTAACCCGGCGTCAGGCCGGTGGCGGAATTTGTGTTTGGATGGTTGGCTTGATAACTGCCGCTCACGCCAAAACCCAGCCCGCGTAGCGCGTTCACGTCCGTTTTTTTCCACGGCTGGAAAAACACGCGACCGGCAAACGACTTGTCGTCCTGATAGGTTGTGTTGGCCGTGGTTCCGTTGTAATCCGACGCACCGTTGAACACCCCCGCAGCGTAACTGGCCACGCCGCCAAAAAGATCGCCATGCAATTCCACGCCCAAATCGCGGTTCGGCACGAGATCGGTCGCCAGCGAACGCTCGTTGAACAACAAGTCTCGATCTGTCACCAAGGCTTCCAGCCCGACCGGCGCCTTGAATTTGCCCGCCTCCACCTGGAATTCCGGGCTACAATGATAATTCAAATAGGCGTCAAAAATCTGCACCGAGCTGCCGCCGAAATCCGGCGTGAAGTTGTAGTCAAAATTATGAAACAGTGTGCCGGAAAAAATCGGCCGGGCGCGGCGGAGCAGAAATCCGTCGTTGCCGTTGTTCCCGCCGTCATTGAAAAACGTCCGGCTGTCGAACTGAATGACCCCATGCAGTTGCGCGACAAAATTCGAGTTCGCCGAACCGAAACTGACACCATCCGCCCCGATGGAGATTTTCGGTTGCGTCTTTGCTGCGGCGGTGGCGTTGTCTTGATCAATTTCCCGCTCGCGTTCCAAAATGCGGACTTTTTGGTCCAGCGCCTCGATTTGTTTTTTCAGCGCCTGAATGTCCGCATCCTCTGCCGCATGCGCCGCGAAGGCGAATTGCGTTCCGATAATTGTTCCCAACAACCAGCGATTAAGTTTCATGTTATTGTGTTGTTATTATTTCATCCATGGTTGGCGGCACAGCGAACTGGCTTGTTGTTGAACGATCTCCAGCCAGCCGATTTTTTTGCCGGCCACATCCGGCTTGATCTGAATGGTGCTCATTTGACCAAAACGATTTCCGGCGTTTAGCGACTAAGTTAGTCGTTTATCAATCTAAAAAAATGCGAAATTTAAAGTATTTAACAAAATTAAAAGTGCAAAACGGCTTTGTCTTCGTTGGTAATTCAATCGTAATGACGATTCATTTTATAGTTATTATAAATAAACAATTTGGCTTGTCAACAACAATTTAAATTCCCTCGCCCTCGATAAAACTCACGTTTATTTCCTGTTTTAACACCGGAGCACCCTTCACCACATCCGCCAGTGTTGCCCGATCCATTACGCCGGCCACATAATTCCTGGCGTCCAAAAAGACGCGACGAAAGCGGCAAACTGGTTCCTGCGAACAGCGTTTGTAAGCTGTAACCGAAACACAATCAATCGGTGCTAAAATGCCGTCGAAATGGCGCACAACTTCGCCCATTGTGATCTTTTCAGGCTTTTTTGCCAGCACATATCCACCGCGCACGCCAGCCGTGCTATCCACCCATCCTTGCGCTTTTAATTTTAACATTATTTGCTCCAAAAAACGCTTGGGCACGTCGTTTCGCCGCGCCAATTCACGAATGGAAATTGGCGAGCCTTGATAATGTTCCACCAGCGTGAACAAAGCACGCAAGGCATAATCAGTCTGTTTCGACACTCGCATTTTTATAAACGATAAATGGAGTCGGTTTTTAGTCAAATTGAATTTTTGCGAGGCCAAAACTGGATTGTAACATCGAAACGCCGAAAAATTAAAATCCCATTTCGATTCTTTTGACTTCCCGGCCAAACCTCGGTGCTCTTAAAATACCGCTAAAATTTAAATGTCGTTGCGTCAACTCAAACAACTTCTGCCTGGCGAAATTTTTCTCGAACCCGCCACGCTCGCCCAATATGCCGGCGACAAATGGTTTGCCACGCACCGGCCCGACGCGGTCGCCCTGCCCCGCTCCACCAAATCGGTTTCCAAAATTCTGCGGTTCGCGCACCGGCACAAAATTCCCGTCACACCGCGCGGCGCGGGCCACGGCTACGTCGGTGGCTGCGTGCCGGTGCGGGGCGGCATCGCCCTCTCGACGGAGCGAATGAAAAAAATCCTGGAAATTAATCCCGCCGATTTCGTCGCCGTCGTCCAGCCTGGCGTCAACACCGCCGCCTTTCAAGCCGCTGTGGAAAAGCTCGGCCGCTTTTATCCGCCCGACCCCGCGAGCCGCGCCGACAATTCCCTCGGCGGCAACATCGCCACCAACGCCGGCGGCCCGCGCTGCCTGAAATACGGCGTCACGCGCGATTACGTTCTCGGCCTCGAAGTCGTTCTCGCCGACGGTTCCATCGTCCGGCTCGGTGGCCGCACGCACAAAAACAAAACCGGCTTTGATCTGCACCGGCTCTTCGTCGGCTCGGAAGGCTTGCTTGGCGTAATCACCGAAGCGACGTTGAAACTGCTGCCGCTGCCGCCGTTTCGCGCGAATCTCGCGGTCGGCTTCGGCACGATGAACGCCGCCGTCCGCGCGCTGCAAGCCATTTTCGCCGCTGGATTTTTGCCGTGCGCGGCGGAATTGGCGGATGAGTTCACGCTCGCCGCTGCTGCCAAACGCACCGGCAGCAAACGGCTGCTCGGCTGCAAGGCGCATCTGATTTTGGAACTGGACGGGCAGGAAAAATCCACGCGCCACGAAATCGCCGCCGTGGTAAAAATCATGCGGCGGCAAAAACCTTTGTTCGTCGTGCGCGGATTCGGCCATGAGCAATGTGAAAAAGTGTGGCAGATCCGCCGCGAATTTTCCTACGCGCTCCGCGACACCGGCCTCACGAAATTAAACGAGGACGTGGTCGTGCCGCGCGGGAAATTGGAGGACTTTTTCAAGTTCGCCATGACGTTGCAAAAGAAACACGGACTGCCGGTCGCCTGTTTCGGCCATGCCGGCGATGGCAACATCCACACCAACGTCATGGTGGATTACAGTCTGCCCGGCGCGAAAGTCCGCGCCGAAAAATGTCTGGATGAATTATTCCGCTGGGTGATCGCTTCCGGCGGCGCCATCACCGGCGAACACGGCATCGGCCTCGCCAAAAAACGCTGGTGGCCGCGGGCCGTTTCCGCCGAAGCGCAGAAATTGCACCGCACGGTCAAGGCCGCGCTCGATCCGCAGGGCATTTTGAATCCAGGCAAGTTCGTGTAGCGACGACGTGAGCAGGTTCGTTGTTTCAATTTTTAAATCGCGTCATCCCGTTTTTTTCAAAACCAATCGGATTCAACCCGTCAACGCGACCCATGCGACCAGTCCGGCCAGAGCCGCCAACGTCACGGGAATTCCCAGCCGCGCAAAATCCCAAAAGGATATTTTGATGCCCATCTCGCGCGCCTGCTGGACCACAATGATGTTGGACACGCTGCCAATAATAATCAGGCTGCCTCCAAAACTATTGGCGAGCGCCAGCACTTTGGGCGTGGCGGGACCGGCCAGATTGACCACCTTGAGCAGCAGCATCACGGCGGCAGAATTGCCGACCAAATTGGAGAGCGCCGCCGTCACCAAGGTTAAATTGCCCGGAGCATTGAGATTAAATCCGCCCTGCGCCAGCCAGCGGATGGCGTGTTCGCCGTAACCGGCGGCTTGAAACGCTCCGGCGACAACAAACAATCCGATGAACAGCACCAAAATCGGCCATTCGACCAGTCCCAGCAAATCCTCGGTGCGGAATTTGGTGCTCGCCAGATGAACGCCCGCGGCCGCCAGAACAATTATCTCCTTGGGAAATGAAGTGAAGAACAGGCCGATGACCAAGATGAGAATGATGATTCCCTTGATCGTGTGCAAACGATTGAAAGGATAGGCTTGCTGCGCCATGACACTTTGGCTGGACAACGACGCCTGAAGATTTTTCCGCGACAGCAGCCAGATGATGCCAAACGCGGAGGTCAGGGCAAAAACAACCGGCACGCTGCTCCAAAAAATATACCGTCCAAAATCCAGATGCGCGACCTGCCCGATCATCATGTTTTGCGGATTTCCGATCAAGGTCGCTGCCGCGCCGATGTTGCTTGAAATAGCCAGGGCAATCAAAAAAGGAACGGGATTGATTTGTTTGCGCAATAATGCGGCGCCGGTGATCGGCGCAAACGCGTAACACACGATGTCGTGATTGAGCACCGCTGAAAGCCCGGCGGTCACCAGCATGAGCATCAACAGAAAGCGCGCCGGATTGCCAAGCTGTTTGGCAATTCCCAGCGCCACTTGGTCGTAAAATCCCGACAGCCGAAGCTGGGCGGAGATGACAAAAAATCCAAAGAGCAGACAGATCGTTGGCCAGTTGACATAGGAAACGGCATCGGCGGTGGTAATGCCGCCGAACATCATCATGGCAATCGCGCCCAGCAGCGCAATGCCCGTCCGATTGAGCTTCAATCCGGGAATGTGCCCTACGGCAATCCCAAAATAAGTCGCGGCAAAGATCGCCAGAATGATTTTGGTTGGTTCCATTTTCAGCCGGAGTTGCGCGGCTGGCTGCCGATGTTTTCGCCCAAAGCGGCCGCAATGTAAAGTGGCGTTTGTCCGGCGCTGATCCCGCCTCAATCCCACAACCGGAAAGGCAGGCCGGTCTTCTCCAGAAAATTTCCGCAGCGCGGACAGCGGCCCGGATCGCGCCACGGTTCGACAAAATGCTTCGGCTCGACGGGACAAACCGGCTTGAGCTTCCGCCAGACCAGCGGGCGCGGCCGGGCGCGTTGAGGATTCACCGAGCTGTCGCCCAAAATCACCGGCGGAATTACCGGCCGGTAAAAACCGGGAAATTTTATCAAATCCACCGCGTCCGCCCGCCGGCATTGCCGCGTGAACACGTCGAACAATTCCCTGCAGTTGCGGCACACGATCGTCTGAATCTCGCAATGCACGCCGCTGTCACTACCGCCCGAAACTTTCGCGCGGTAGTGACAACACGGACATTCAAAGTGATACGTCCGGCCCATGAAATTGAAATACCCGCTGTGCCGGTTGGAATCAAGCCGTCTTCGCCGCCGCGACAAATTTTTTGACCAGCTCCGAATCATTCGCCTTGAGCTGCAAGGCCCCCACAACAATCGGCGGCAACGGCGGCTTCAACGGGATTAACTTCACCCTCGTCCCAACGATGCACGCCAGACTGCTCGGCACCAGCGCGATGCCGCGTCCGGCTTCCACGGCGGCGATGATGCTGGTGCCGCCTTCATGTTCCTCGGCAAAGTCCGGTTTCAGGCCAGCGGCGGCAAACAGTTTTCCCGTCTCGACGTGATATTCGGGATAATCCCTGCGGTTCAAGCCGATCAGCGGCTCGGTTGCCGCCTGCCGGAGCGTGATGGCCCGCAACTTCGCCAGCGGATGGCCGGGCGCGACCGCCACCACCATCGCATAACGAACAATCTCCAGGAAGGAAAGTCCGCGCAACAGTTTCGTCGGCGGCCGCACGGTGAGCGCGACCTGCAATTTCCTGGCGCCGAGCTGCGTGAGCATTTCTTCGGAAGACAAATCATGCAGCGTGACGCGCACGCGTGGAAATTCGCCCTGAAACGCGCGCAGCATCGGCGGCAAAATCTGCACCGTGAGCGACGGCGCGTAGCCGACGTGAATTTCGCCGCCGCCGCCTTTGGCAACTTCGCGGGCCATTTTCACCGCCGTCTCGACGCACTGCAAAACCTCGCGCGCCTCGGTCAGAAAAATTTTCCCCGCCGCCGTCAGCCGCACGGATTTCGCGCTGCGCTCCAAAAGCTGAAAACCGATTTCATCTTCAAGATCGCGGATTTGCCGGCTCACGCCCGGCTGCGAAACGTGCAGTTTCAGCGCCGCACGAGAGACATTTTCCGCCTCGGCGACGGCGACAAAATAACGGAAGTGGCGTAATTCCATGCGATTTTCAGTATAACTAAAAAGCATTGTCAGGCAAGAAACATGGTATTTCCACAAATCGCGAATCGCGCGCATTGTGTGCATATGAAAATTATTAGACGATCAAACGAACGGGGCCACGCCGAACACGGCTGGCTGGACAGCTATCACACCTTCAGCTTCGCGGATTATTATGATCCGCAATGGATGGGCTACCGCAGCCTGCGCGTGATCAACGACGATCTCGTGATGCCAGGCATGGGCTTCGGCACGCATCCGCACCGCGACATGGAAATCATCAGCTACGTCCTGAGCGGCGCGATGCGAGCACAAGGATTCGATGGGCAATGGCCGCGTCATCCGCGCCGGCGAATTTCAATACATGGCCGCCGGCACCGGCGTGCAGCACAGCGAATTCAACCCGTCGAAAACCGAGCCGCTGCGCCTGCTGCAAATCTGGATTCAGCCGGACGTGAAAGGCGTCAAGCCGCGTTATGCGGAAAAAAATTTCGCCAAGGCCCAGCCGGGAACATTGAATCTCGTCGCCAGCAAAACCGGACGCGATGGTTCAATTGCGATTCATCAGGACGCGGATTTGTCGTTCGCGAAACTCGACGCCGGACAAAAAGTGAATTACACACTTGCGCCGGAACGTCACGCATGGATTCATGTCGCCGAGGGCGAAGTGGAATTGAACGGCACAAAACTGTCAGGCGGCGACGCCGCGGGCGTGAGCGATGAAAACGCGCTAAACATTTCCGCAACGAAAGCGTCCCAGGTGCTTTTGTTCGATCTCAACTAAACCAACATCAACCAAAACCAAAAAAATCATGCCAACTGTATCCGTCATCTACTTCTGCGGCTCCGGCCACACCACCAAGCTCGCCGAGGCCGTCCACCAAGGCGCGGCGGCCGTCGCCGGCGTAAAGACCAACCTCATCGCCATCAGCGGCGACGACATTGTCAAAGGCCGTTACAAAAACGACGCCGTCTTTGCGCAGCTCGACGCAAGCGACGCGATTATTTTCGGCAGCGCCACTTACATGGGCGGGCCGGCGGCGCAGTTCAAAGCCTTTGCCGATGCGACCGCCGGCAAGTGGTTTGCCTCGGCGTGGAAAAATAAAATCGCTTCGGGCTTTTCCGTTTCCAGCAGCCCGAGCGGCGACAAGTTCAGCACGTTGCAATATTTTCACACGCTCGCGATGCAACACGGCATGATCTGGATTGGCCTCGGCGAAATGCCGATGCAGCCGAACGGCGTGAACCGCCTCGGCAGTTTTGCCGGCGCGACGGCGCAAGGACATGAAGCGCCGGAAGCCACTCCCAACGCGCAGGATAAATTGACCGGCGAAATTCTGGGCAAACGCGTGGCGGAATTTGTGGTAAAATTAAAAAATAACCGCTCCTAAAACCGCAACCAAAATAAAAATGAAAACAGCCACCATCATCGCCCGAACATTGCTCGGACTCGTCTTCGCCGTGTTCGGCTCCAACGCGTTTCTCCACTTCATCCCGATGCCGCCACCACCGGCGAATCTCGCGGGTGATTTCACAAAGGCGTTATTTGTCAGCCACTATTTTTACGTCGTGGCCGTCACGCAAGTTCTCGGCGGGCTGCTCGTGTTGAGCGGACGTTTCACCGCGCTCGGACTTTTGTTCCTCGGCCCGGTCATCGTGAACATTTTGTGCTTCCACATTTTTCTCAACCATGAAGGCTGGCAGATGGCGTCCGTTGTCGCGGCGCTTGCGCTGTTTTTGCTCTGGCAGAAACGCGGCAACTTCGCCGGGCTGTTGAAAAGTTGAGCGGAAGAAAATCAAATCGCCGCCGCCGGAATAAAATCTGGCGGCGGATTTTTATTTCGCCATGGAATTTCCGGCCACAAAGCCGGTCGTCCATGCCGCCTGAAAATTGAAGCCGCCGGTGATGCCGTCAATGTCCAGCAGCTCGCCCGCAAAAAAAAGTCCGGGACAAATCCTGCTTTCCATTGTTTGAAAATTCACTTCGCCCAGCTTCACGCCGCCGCACGTCACGAACTCGTCCTTGTTCAGGCTTTTGCCTGTCACGGAAAATTCCGAGCGCTGGATTTGCCGCGCCAATGCTTGCGATTGCGCACGCGTGAGCGCGGACCAGCGCGTGTCGCGCGCGATGCCCGCCGCCAGAACCAACTGTTCCCACAAGCGCGCCGTCAGCGGAAACAGCGGCACGTTCACCAACAGTTTTGCGCCCGCCGATTCGCGCCGCGCCTGAAATTCGTGGACAATTTTTTCCGCGTTCAATTCCGGCAGCCAGTTCACGAACAACGGAAATTGATAATTCAAATCGTGCAGCGCCCGCGCGCCCCACGCGGACATTTTCAAAATCGCCGGGCCGCTCAAGCCCCAATGCGTCACCAGCAGCGGCCCGCGCTCGCGCAATTTTGCGGCGGGAATGGAAACTTCCGCGTTCCACCGAAACGCCCGCGAGCGAACGCAGCCACGGCGATTCGATTTGAAATGTGAACAGCGACGGCACGGGCGGTTCAAGCGTGTGGCCGAGTGAAACGGCCAGTTGTCCCGCCGCCGCCGCGCGGCAACCGCCGGTGGCGAGCAACAGTTTGTCGCAGCGAATTTTTTCACGGCTCGCGCGGACGCTCGCCCCACCAACTGTCAGCTCAAATTTTCCGTCCGCATTTTTGACGACGGATTCCACCGCGCAATTCAACCGCAACTTCACGCCCGCTTTTTGCGCCGCATCTACATCAGGCAATCCACGATGGTCTGCGAGGAATCGGTGACGGGAAACATCCGGCCGTCGCTTTCCGTTTTCAATTTCACGCCGCGCGCGGCGAACCACGCCACCGTGTCGCGCGCGGAAAATTTCGAGAACGGCGAGAGCAACGCGCGGCCGCCGCGCGGATAGCGCGCGGCAAATTCGCGCGGCTCGAAACACGCGTGCGTGACGTTGCAGCGGCCGCCGCCGGAGATGCGCACCTTGTCGAGAAAGCGCGCGGTTTTTTCCAGCACGGTCACGTCCGCGCCGGCTTCCGCCGCCGCGATGGCCGCGAAAAAACCCGCCGCGCCGCCGCCGACCACGATGATTTGCCTCGAACTCACGCGCGAAGAATCGCAGAATCCCGCGCCATGTCCGAAGAAAATTTACCAGCGCCGCACCGGGCCGCACAAACGCCGCGTGCGTTACCGCGGAAAAAATCCGCGCCGGTTCGAGGACAAATACAAGGAACACGGCCAGCGACACCGCGAAACCATCGCGAAAGTCATCGCGGCCGGCAAAACGCCGGCGGGCACGCACCGGCCGATCATGGTCGCGGAAATTCTCGCAGTCGCTCGCGCCGCAGCCCGGCGAAATCGCCGTGGACTGCACGCTTGGCTACGGCGGCCATGCGCAGGAAATTCTCGCCAAAATTTTGCCCGGCGGAAAACTGCTCGGCCTGGATGCCGACCCGGTGGAATTGCCGAAAACGGAAGCGCGTCTGCGGGCGCTGGGTTTTGACGAAACCGTTTTCACCGCGCACCGCAGCAATTTCGCCGGCCTGCCGCAAGTGCTGGCGGCGCATGAAATCGCCGGCGCGGATTTGATTCTCGCCGATCTCGGCGTTTCCTCGATGCAGATTGACGATCCGGCGCGCGGGTTTTCCGTGAAGCTCGACGGCCCGCTCGACATGCGCATGAATCCGCAGCGCGGCCAGCCGGCTTCCGCCGTGCTGCAAAAAATCAAGCCGCCGCGCTTTCGGAATGGCTTGATGGCAATTTCCGACGAACCGAACGCGGCGCAGCTCGCCCCTGCCGCTCGCGGGAAAAAGTTTTGCGTCCACGCGGCAACTGGCCGACGCCGTGCGCGCCGCGCTGCCGCACCTTGGGCAAAGACGATTCCGATCTGGCCGTGCGCCGCGTTTTTCAGGCTTTGCGCATCGCGGTGAATGACGAGTTTTCCGCGCTCGAAACTTTTCTGCGAAATCTGCCGGCATGTCTGAATCCCAATGGCCGCGTGGCGATTCTCACTTTCACTCCGGCGAAGACCGGCGCGTGAAAAAGGCTTTTGCGGCTGGCCGCCAGAACGGAACTTATTCCAACATTTCCGACGAAATCATCCGCCCGACGCCGGCGGAACAACATTCCAATCCGCGTTCCGCGCCGGCCAAACTGCGCTGGGCAATCCGTTCGGATGAAGTTGTGTCAGTGTAGTCCGCCAGCGCGTCCGGCAACGGACGCAAAAAAAACGGCGCAGATTTTGGCCTGCGCCGTTGTGTTCCCCGGTCTCTCCTGGCGTGTAAATTTATTTTTTCGTCTTCTTGCCCGTCGGCACCGTGGCGATGGTTTGCAGAATGCGGCCCGCGATCTTGTAGGGGTCGCCCTGCGAATTCGGCCGGCGGTCTTCCAGGTAGCCGCGGTAGCCGCTGGGAATGAAGGTCTGTGGCAGGCGCACTGAAGCGCCGCGGTTGCCCACGCCGTAGTTGAATTTGTCAATGGACTGCGTTTCATGCAGGCCAGTCAGGCGCAGATGATTGTCCGGGCCATACACGGCGATGTGCTCGTTCTTGTATTTGTCGAACGCCGCCATGAGGGCGTCGAAATAATCCTTGCCGCCCACTTCGCGCATGTGTTCGGTGGAAAAGTTCGTGTGCATGCCGGAGCCGTTCCAGTCCACGTCCTTGCCGAGCGGCTTGCAATGCCAGTTCACGTCCACGCCGTATTTTTCGCAGAGGCGCATCATCAAATAGCGCGCGACCCACATCTGGTCGGCGGCGTTCTTGGAGCCTTTGCCGAAGATCTGAAATTCCCACTGGCCCTTGGCCACTTCGGAATTGATGCCTTCATGGTTGATGCCGGCGTCGAGGCAGAGCTGGAGGTGCGTGTCCACGATTTCGCGGGCGATGCAGCCGACGTTCTTGTAACCGACGGCGGTGTAGTATTCACCCTGCGGCGGCGGAAAGCCGCCACCGGGCGGGAAGCCGAGCGGTGCGCCGTCCTTGTAGAGAAAATATTCCTGCTCGAAACCGAACCAAGCGCCGGGATCATCGGGAATCGTCGCGCGGGCGTTGCTCGGATGCGGGGTCGTCTTGTCGGGCATGAATACTTCGCACATGACGAGCGCGCCGTTTTGCTTGGTGGTGTCGGGATAGACGGCGACGGGTTTGAGCATGCAATCCGAGGTGCGGCCTTCGGCCTGGCGCGTCGAGCTGCCGTCAAAGTTCCACCAGGGAAGCTCTTCCAATTTGGGAAATTTTGCAAATTCCTTGATGGTGGTTTTGCCGCGGATGTTGGCGACGGGTTCATAGCCGTCCAGCCAGAGGTATTCTAATTTGTATTTTGCCATGTGAGTGCGTTTTTGTGTTGTTGTCTGTGTGTAAAAACGGTTCAGGCCGGACGCAACGGCGTCTGCGGTTGAACCTTGTGGTGAAATTTTTTAGCAGGGCGGATGCCAGTTCGCAAGCAATTTGCTTGGTCCCGCCGGGAAAAATCATTTTTAGCGCGCCAGACAAGGGGTTTTGCCGGAGCCGGATTCTTCACAAAAATGGCGGACGGAAAAACCGCTGTGGAAATTTAGCCGCGCTGGGCAAATCGCAGCGGGTTTCCACGGCGAAGCGGCCTTGCATCGCGGTGAAAATCGGCAATAGTTGAAACATAAATAAGCCGCGCCGCCGCCGGTTTGGTCCCATGCTGAAAGTCAAAGACACGCTCCGCGCCACCGTCCATTTGAGTTTTGATGGCCGGGTGGTCAAGACGTATCACGGACGGGACGCAAAAAGACGTTTCGCCAACGAGGTGCGGGTGTTGCGCCATCTCGCCGCGCGCGGGTGCGATTTCGTGCCGCGCCTGCTGGAGGCGGATGGAAAAAATCTGCGCATCGTCACCACCAACTGCGGCACGCGCGTGGAGCGCATTGACGACGAACGCGCGAAACGGCTGTTCGCCGAGCTGGAAAAATTCGGCGTGCGCCACGACGACGCCGATCCGCGCAACATCACCTACCGTTTTGCCGACGGACGCTTTTGTTTGATTGATTTTGAATTCGCCACCATTCTTCCGGAAAACAAATCATCCTCATCGTCATCGTCATCCTCATAAATCACAAACAAAATTGAGGATGACGATGAGGATGAATCCCCTGAATGAAATCGCTGCCCAAAAAAAAGAAAACAACCATCTTGAAATGGTCCGGCTGCTCGGACATCGGCAAAGTCCGCAAGAACAACGAGGATGCCTTTCTCGGCCTGCAGTTTGACGCGCGGGAGATTTTCCGGCTTGGAAAATTCGGTGAAGCTTCACTGGAGAAAAAAGATTTCGCCTTCGCCGTCTGCGACGGCATGGGCGGCGCGAAAGCCGGCGAATACGCCAGCGAAATTGCCGTCGAAAAAATCGCCACGCTGCTGCCGCGCGCCTTCAAGCAGTCCGCCAGCGGCCTGCAAACCGGTTTTGCCGACGTGCTGGCGGAGCTGTTTGCGCAAGTCCACCGCGCGCTGGTGTATCTGGGCGGTTGCTACGAGGAATGCCACGGAATGCAGACCACCATGAGCCTGGGCTGGTTCACGCCGGGCTGGATGTATTTCGGCCACATCGGCGACAGCCGGATCTATCATCTGCCCCGGAAAAAAAACGCTGTCAAACAACTCACGGCGGACGACACGCACGTCGGCTGGCTGTTCCGAAATGGAAAAATCAGCGAATACGAGGCGCGCACGCATCCCCGCCGCAACGTGCTGCAACGCGCGCTCGGCGGCGAAAACCAGTTCGTCGAACCGCAGGCCGGCGCGGTGGCCTGTGAACGCGGCGATCTTTTTCTGTTCTGCACGGACGGATTGGTTGACGGGCTTGACGACCCGCAACTGGTTGAACTTATGCGCGCCGATGGTTGTTCGGCGCAAAAGCTGGTGGAGCTTTCAGTCAAAAATTCCGGGCGCGACAATACGACGGCGCTGGTGGTTCAGGTGGTTTGACCGGGCACAAAATTGAGCCGCTGAATCAGGCTGTATTTTTGTCGGAAAGTCTTACATTTTCCTGCGGGTTCATGCCTTGTCCATGACCGACTCATCGTCTATTTATAATTGAATACTAGCTATTTATGTATTTTTTATGAACGCATAATGGTTCGGCATTAAACGTGCTGGAATAATTCAATGAAAAAAATGGCAACGAAAAGTATGATTTCCAGATTATTCCTGTCCGCTTTGGCGTTGACTTTTTCGACTTCCATTATTCAAGCTTCGGCAATCGCGCCGTGGATTGAACTTGGCAATGCCGGCCCGCAAAATTGGGCGGTGTTGGACCAGGGCAACTTTAGTCTTTCGAATCCCAGCGGGTATATCACTGGTGCGCTAGGCGACGTGAAAGGCAACGTCAGTATTGCAAGCTCCTCGACGATGAATGGCACCGTTTATTTGGGCAGCGGCGCTTCTTACGGTGGCGGTAACCCTGCTCCTTCGGGCGGCATTGTTAACAACAGTTCGACCCCGGCTTCAATGTTGAGTCTGGCTCAAGTTGCCGCGACATATTACAATGGGCTGACGCCCAACTTTACCACTGCTCCTTCCGCAGGCAGTGTGGCTTCGGGAGTCTACAACATATCCGGCAATTGGTCGCCCAATGGCGGAACCTATACGTTGCAGGCTGGAGAAGTTTACGTCTTCAATATTTCAGGCGATTTTAAACCGAGTTCCAGTTCAAGCCCTTTGTTCTTCAGCGATGCGACGCCTGATGACGTGATTTTCAATGTGGCTGGAAACGTGCAATCGAGCGGCGGCAGCAGCACTTACCCCAATATGGATGGCGTATTCCTGGCTCAAGGGCAAATTTCACTGACTGCCGGTTATGTTTATGGAGAAATTATCAGTTACACAAGCGTTAATATAGCTTCGACCGGTTTAGTGGACGGTCCGACTAGCGTTCCCGACTCCAGTTCGACTTTGCTCTTGATGAGCATCGCCTTGTTTTCTTTGGCGGCTGCAAAAGGAAAATTGCATCTTCAATACGGAAAAGCGTGATCCCGCTTTAAGCCGACTGTCTTTTGGAACCCGCCGGTCAGAATCCGGCGGGTTTTTTTTGCCGTCTCACAATTATTGGGGGAAACAAACCGATTTTGACGGCTGGCGGTTCATTTCTTGATTTCAAACATTTTTTATTGAACCAACCAAAACGTCTGGCAATATCTCGCACGTGAACAGGCAATTCGTGAAGTCGAGGACAAGAGGGATGCGGCTTTTAAACCGTGGAGGTTGATTCCAGTCATCTCTCAGCCCGTTTTTCCGCGCCCGGAAGAATGCCGGTCGGCGGGCTGCTTGCGGCTTGTGGCCAGTCAGATCACGATTGGAATGGATCACAGACAGATTGAGTTTCCGCGTTCATCGGAATTTTCCGGTGGCGCAAAGTCAGGGAAGTAAACCAAAGGCACATGCCTTGGTGCAGAAACACAAATGTTGGTGAACCGGCAGCGGTTGCCAACCGGATTGCAGCCGGAATCGTTTTGCAAAAGACCTTGCCAAACGACCAAGGGCGGAGCTCGTTTAAATTGTTTCCGGCATGAACTTAAAATGGCTGGTCGGGTTGACCGCCGTCACCGTGTTTGCCGTTCTGGTTTGGCTGGTGTCGGCCCCGGGCAGCCAAACGGTTGCAGCCACGCCATTCCTGGCCTTGAGCCGGGTGCCGGTGCCGGAAATGCCCGCCACCGCCGCCGATCTGGTGCAGGCGGCCCCGGTGCTGGAACGCGAGGTCACCGCCGCCGAGGTCTTGCGCGCCGTGGCCACCATGACCCGGCCAGGAGCCATGCCTTACGTCGTCAGTGCCATTTGCCGCCGCAATCCCGAAGTGACCGGAACCGTGGTCGCCACCGCCATTCAACTGCAGCCCGACGAGGAACTGGCGTTTTGCCGGGCCGCCGTGTGCGCGGCGCCAGACCGGGTGGAACAGGTGGTGGCATCCGCCTGCATGGCCGCGCCGGGTTCGTTTGCCAATGTGTCAATGGTCGCGTTCCAACGCTGGCCGGACGCCAGTCATTTGATTCTCAACGGCCTGACGAACGCGCTGCCGGATTTGAAACCTTATTTGGATCAGGCGGCGCAACAGGATGGCACGAACGGTTTTCCCGCGTTCCTCAACCGAACTGTGCAACTGGTCAGAGACGCGAACAAAGCCGGAACCGGAAAATAAAAACCTGGAAAATTAAAACATTTCAGCGTTTATCCGTTCACATTTCTGACATTTCCCTTCTAATTAAATTATGCGCCGAGACATTATTTCCGCCCTCCGCCGCATTTCGGGGCGAAACTGGATCGGCATCGTGGCCGCGTTCGGTTGTTTCCGGGCTGACTCGCCGGCCTTGGCGCAAACGACAGCCGCCACCAGTTCGTCGGACAATGCCGCCGCTGGCAGCCCGATGAATATTCCGCCGCTGTCGCTGACTCTCGGTCCGCTGAATCTGCATCCCCGCGCCACTGTGGGCGTGGTCTCCGACGACAACCTGTTGTTCACTTCGTCACACCAGGAATCCGATCTGATCTGGTCCGTGCAGCCGGGATTGCAGGCGGTTGCCGGCGACGATGCCGCCCTGATCGCCTATCGGGATCTGGGATATGATCCCCTCAACATCACCCCCGGCAACCTCATCGTCCAGCCGCCGGATAACTGGACGGGGAAAATATTCACGCTGGACTACGCGCCGCGTTTCAAGTTTTACGACCAATACACCACCTACAACGCCGTTGACGAGTTTGCCACCGTCAATCTGTTGTGGCCGATGAACAAACTGATCCTCGGCTTCCGGCAAGATTATCAATTGCAGCAGGCGACGATCATTGAGGCAAACCAGTTTGCCTCCACCGAAACGATTCCCACCACGCTCTCTGCGGCTTATCAGTTCGGCGACAAAACCTCCGTGGAAAGCGATCTTAGGCGCATCGGCGTAAGCTACGATCATGCGGGACTGATCGGTTACACGGAATACAACACGGAAAACTGGTTCAATTATGACCTCACCGAGTCCATGCCCGTCAGCGTGGGCGTGCTGGCCGGCTACGACGCGGTGGCGATCAGCCATCAGGACCAAACCTACGAGCAATTGCGGGCGCGGGTCCGCTATATTTTCACCGAAAAACTGGTTTTCGACGCCTCCGCCGGCGGTGAAGTGCGCCAGTATGAAAATGGCGAATCCGACTCTTTCAACCCTGTGTTCACCGTCAGCGGCTCCTACCGGCCGACGGAACGCACCACCATAAGCTTGAGCGGATACGGACAGCAAAACGCCCAAATTTTCAACGGCTACAATTATACCAGCACCGGCATAAACTTGGGCGTCTCGCAGGGGATCACCGACCGGTTCACCGCCAATGTCAGCGTGGGCTATTTTGTCATTGACTATAAGGCCATCACCAGCGCCCGGGCCAATTACTCCGACGATTACTACACCGCCCACGTCGGCCTCCAGGCGAAAATCGTCCGGCACCTGACCGGCCAGGTTTACTATGACCTGATCAGCATCCAGAGGTCTGCCAGCGGCGATATCAACGACAATAAGATCGGCGTGAACCTGACTTTGAGCTACTGAAACCGGACGCCGCTTTTGAATCGTTGGTTGATTTGACGGAAGCAGTTTTTATTGGAAGATTGCCGCCATGAGACTTGACTCGCGTGAAGCGGAAACGATCCGCGAAGAAATCCAGACGCCACCGGTTGCGGGAATTATAATTTTCGGCATGCATTGGTTGGGCGATTGTCGCGATTGTTTGTGAACGACATAATCCCATTGAACTTTTAAAAATCAGGTTCTTTCAATGAATGCCAGTTCCAAAATCTTTGTGGCCGGCCATCGCGGCATGGCCGGCAGCGCCATCTGGCGGGGCTTGCAACGGCAGGGCTTCACCAATCTGATTGGCCGGACCCGGTCGGAACTGGACCTGCTGGATCCCGCCGCCGTCAACGCTTTTTACGCGGCGGAAAAACCGGACTACGTGTTCGACGCGGCGGCCAAAGTCGGCGGCATTCTTGCCAATGCCAGCCAGCCCGCGCAATTTCTTTATGAGAATCTGCAAATTCAGAACAACCTGATTCACGGCGCTCATCTGGCCCAGGTGAAAAAATTGTTGTTCCTCGGAAGCTCCTGCATTTATCCCAAGTTTGCGCCGCAACCAATGAAAGAGGAGCACCTGTTGAGCGGCCCGCTTGAAGAAACCAACCAATGGTATGCCATCGCGAAAATTGCCGGCATCAAGCTTTGCCAGGCGTATCGTCGCCAATATGGCTCTGATTTCATCGCCGCCATGCCCACCAATCTCTACGGCCCGAACGACAACTATGATTTGCAGTCGTCCCACGTCTTGCCCGCCCTGATCCGGAAATTTCACGAGGCCAAGGTTGCCGGCGCACCTGAAGTGGTTTGCTGGGGCACCGGCGCGCCGTTCCGGGAATTTCTTTACGCCGACGATCTGGCGGATGCCTGTGTCTTCCTGATGCAGAACTACAGTGAGGAGCAATTTATCAATGTTGGCTCTGGTTCCGAAATCACCATTAAGGAATTGTCCGAAACGATTGGACGCATTGTCGGTTTTAACGGCCACATCGTTTGGGACACAGCAAAGCCCGATGGCACGCCGCGCAAGCTCATGGACAGTTCCCGGCTGTTTGCCTTGGGCTGGAAGCCGCGCGTCGGCTTGGAAGAAGGCATACATTTGGCCTACCAAAACTTTCTGCGGTCGCCGAAAAGCTGAAATTCGGAAAGCAGAAAGCGAAGGTCAGAAGTCAGAGATCAGAGATCAGAGATCAGAAGAGATCAGGGGAATTCAAAGACATGCAAATCAATTCAGCGAAAGACTTGAAAGTATACCAGAAAGGCTACGAAATCGCGATGAAGGTTTTCTCTTTGAGCAAAGATTTTCCTGTGGAAGAAAAATACGCGCTGACAAGTCAAATTCGCCGATCTTCACGTTCGATTTGTTTGAATCTCCGCGAAGCCTGGGCCAAACGACGATACGAAGCGCACTTTATCTCAAAGTTGACTGACTGCGATGGAGAGAATAGTGAAACCGACTCCTCATTGGATTTTGCCAAAGACTGCGGCTACGTCACCGTCGAGCAGCACTTCGAACTGACTTCCCTTTGTCAAGAAGTCGGCAAAATGCTCGGCAGCATGATCAAGAACCCGTCGCCCTTTCTGACCTCTGACCGTTGACCTCTGATCTCCGACCTCTCTTTGTTTTTATGAAACGCGCCCTCATCACCGGCATTACCGGCCAAGACGGTTCCTATCTGGCCGAACTGCTCCTCTCGAAAGGTTACGAAGTCCACGGCCTCATCCGACGAGCCAGCACGTTCAATACGGGTCGCCTTGACCCCATTTACGCCGATCCGCACCAGAGTAAGAACCGGCTCTTCCTGCATTACGGCGACCTGGCCGACGCCAGCGCCCTCGCGCGACTGCTGGGAAAAATCGAGCCGAACGAGATTTACAATCTGGCCGCGCAAAGCCACGTCCGCGTTAGCTTCGACTGCCCGGAATACACCGCCGACGTTACCGGCACGGGAGCCATCCGCCTGTTGGAAGCCATTCGTGAAACGGGATTGAAACCCCGCTACTACCAGGCCTCTTCCAGCGAGATGTATGGCATGGTGCGGGAAGTGCCGCAGACCGAAACCACACCATTCTATCCCCGCAGTCCCTACGGTTGCGCCAAGGTGTTCGCCTTCTGGCTCACCGTCAACTACCGCGAATCCTACGGCCTGCACGCCAGCAACGGCATTTTGTTCAATCACGAATCCCCGCGCCGGGGCGAAACCTTTGTCACCCGCAAAATCACGCGCGCCGTGGCCCAGATCAAAGCCGGCTTGCAGAATAAACTCTATCTGGGCAATCTGGACGCCAAGCGCGATTGGGGTTACGCCAGGGAATTTGTGGAAGCCATGTGGCTGATGTTGCAGCAGGACCAGCCGGACGACTATGTGATTGCCACCAACGAAACCCATTCCATCCGCGAATTTCTGGACGTGACTTTTGGGCACGCCGGATTGGACTGGAAACAATACGTTGAAATTGACCCGCGCTATTACCGTCCGGCGGAAGTGGACCTGTTGATTGGCGACTATGCCAAGGCGAAGAAGCAGCTTGGCTGGGAACCCAAAACCAAATTTACGGAACTGGCCAAGTTAATGGTGGATGCGGACATTGCGCTGCTGAAAGCGCATCAAGAAGGAAAGGTCAAGGTAAGCAACTAAACAAAAAGCAGAAATTGGGAAATTTATTTCAGCTTTCAAAATTTCAGCTTTTGTTTTATCGGACCATTGGGATGGGAAAGTCAAAGTAAGCTATTTAAAAAAGCAGAAATGGGAAGCAGGCGTAAAATTGGGCTGAATTTCAACTTTCTGTCTCCAAACATTTCAGTTTTTGACCGGATGGGTCAGCTATTTGAAAACGGTTGTCCGTTCTTGCTCCATGCCTGTCGCCCGCATCTCAAATGTTACAGCGAATAAATCCTGAATGAAAAAGGCTTTAATTTTTGGCATTTCAGGGCAGGACGGTGCTTATCTGGCCAAAATGCTGCTGGACAAGGGCTACGAGATTCATGGGACTTCTCGCGACCACGAAGCATCAAATTTTGGCAACCTGCGACTTTTGGGGATAAAAAACAAGGTTGCGCTTTACTCGGTGGTATTGTCCGATTTCAGAAGCGTTTTATCCGTCATTGAGAAAGTGCGGCCGCATGAACTCTACAATCTCGCCGGTCAAAGCTCCGTTGGCCTGTCCTTTTCAATGCCGGTGGAAACCTTTGAAAGCATTTCCGGCGGCACTCTGAACATTTTGGAATGTATGAGAATTCTAAAATTGGACGGCCGTTTTTACAATGCCGGCTCCAGCGAAGCCTTTGGCAATACTCCCGGCGGGGCCAAGGAAGAGACACCATTTCGCCCCAGAAGCCCTTATGCGACCGCCAAGGCCGCCGCCCATTATTCTGTGGCCAACTATCGGGAGGCCTACAATCTTTATTGTTGCACCGGCATATTGTTCAATCACGAATCGCCGCTTCGTCCCCCGCGTTTCGTCACCAAAAAAATCGTCTCCGCCGCAGTCAGGATTAAAAAAGGTTCGGCGGAAAAATTGGAATTGGGGCGGATTGATATTAAACGGGATTGGGGCTGGGCGCCCGAATACGTGAATGCGATGTGGCTCATGCTGCAGCAGGACCGCCCGGACGATTATGTGATTGCCTCTGGCGTCAGCACTTCCCTGGAGGACTATGTCAGTCAGGTGTTTGCCAGCCTGGGATTGAACTGGCGCGAGCATGTGGTGCAGAATCAGGGCTTGAGACGGCCGTCCGACATTGACATCAGTTTTGGACACGCGGATAAAGCCGATAGGACATTAGGCTGGAAACCCAAAATTCAGATTCACGAGTTGATTGACCGGATGGTTGAAGCGGAGTTGGACTCCGAACGGAAAGTTGACCAAGAGCCGGCCTGAAAATTCTCACGGAATCAAATCATCCTCGTCGTGACAAGCATCCCGGGGTCAGCTTTCAGCCTTTTTGCCGCCCGCCGCAGTTGTTTTTCGCCCAATTTTGCGGTAGTCATACGTGCAATGCCCCGTGTGATTGGCAGGGACATCGCGCGGCGACGTTCCAGCGCCGAGCGCAGCGTCAGGCGACGTTCCAGCGCCGCAACCCGGCGCGGACGGCGTAGCGCGCCATCCCTACCATTCCCACGATTTTGTCAGCCAAGATAAGCACACTTTAGTCTTAAATCGTCATCGTTGCTGGAAGCCGATTAAGATTACGGATGAAGATTAGGATGATACCACCGATTTTGCTTGAACATTCCCGGAAGGTGAGCCATACTCTTACATCCAAATCACACCGCCGCAATTCCGCGCGGCCAAACCGTTCTTTCGCATTGTCAGTCTCGCGCCCCTTTCCCGGGCATCGCCCGGAAATAAAGGGAGCCGGATCGTGTCAGGATCCGGCTCTTGTTACCATACAACACTGCGGCGGTCTATTTCACCGCAGTTGTCGCGGCAGCGCCATTGGCCGCCGCGCCTTGAACAACCGGAGTGGATTGACCCTTGCGGGTCAATCCGCTCCGTTTCAGGCTCTTGGGCACATAGCCCATCGCGGCATAGAGCGGACCATCTTCCCCTTCGTCCGGGTCGCCCTTCACCGCGTTGACCAACAGTTGCAGCGACGCCAGCGTCGAGTCATCCGACTGGATGCGCTGGACGCGCGAATCAGTCGCCTGCGTTTTCAACGTAGTCAACTGGTCGCGCGCCGTTTGCGACGGTTGCACCTTTTGCTTGAACTGATCCAGCGTCATGCTGGCAAACGTCTTCGTGGCACGAAGTGTCTGCCAGGCATTAATTACTGCATTCAGTTTCTCTGCAATCCGCTTTGGATTGTGTTTAGACATGTTTAACACCTCCTTTCTTTTCACCAAAAACCATTCATGGTCTTCGGGAAATCGTTCGCCCTCGAGGCTGGGAGATTCAAAAACTCCGTGTCCCGTAGAAAGGCCCGTGCAAAACGCAAACCTACCTCTGCTGGTATCAAAGAACATGATCTCCCACAATTAGCTGTGGGTTCTTGTAAAGAATTTAAGATCGTCACTCAAATATTGCAACAATTTGTTTTAATAAATAGTCCAATTGTATGAGTGCCATTTATTGTCAGTGCTTTGACAAAAAATGGTTGGTGGAGATGGCTGCGGGAACCGCTGGAATGGGTGGCAGGGACATCGCGCTGCGATGTCCCGTCGCCGAGCGCAGCGTCAGGCGACGTTCCAGCGCCGCAACCCGGCGCGGACGGCGCAGCGCGCCATCCCTACCGTCCTCCCGATTTTGTCAAGCAACCGGCCGGATAAACATGCAACGAACCATTGTGCCGTCGCAACGAAGCGTTGCCCGTTCGCAACGTTCCGTTGTGCCACCGCGATGAATCGTTGCGGCTCCGCAACAGTCCATTGTGCCTCTGCAACGAACTTGTGCCCGATGACAACGATCCGTTTTGCCGCGGCCCCGGCCTGTTGTGCGGCCGCAACCCTCTGTCGCCGCACGGCAACAACCGTGTTGATTTTTGCCGATTGCATGCGCGTTGGCTGCGTGATTGGTAGGGACATCGCGTTGCGATGTCCCGTCGCCGAACGCAGCGTCAGGCGACGTTCCAGCGCCGCAACCCGGCGCGGACGGCGCAGCGCGCCATCCCTACCATCCCCACGATTTTGTCAGCCAAGATAAGCACACTTTGGTCTTAAACGTCATCGTTGCTGGATTTTTGACGTCCGCCCTCCGGTCTCCGGTTTTAAATTTTAGGTTTGTAGAAATGTCCGCTGTCCGTTGTCTCGTAGTGGTTTGGATTTTGATCGCTTCGCCGCCGGGCCGATTGCATGCAACCAAGACCCCTTTACGACTGGACGGAGCCGTATCCGGCGGTGATCATGTCGCACCTGATCAAGTCACCGTGAACCCAGAAGGAACGATTTTATTGTGCAGCAGCTAGGCGGCGACGCGCCCGGCCAAACCTCACCAAGTGATTCTGGACGGCAGCGACGGGCTGAACTGGCCAGGCCTTTGCCGGCCGCGTGATTCGTGGTAGGATACCAGTGGAAAGTTGAATTTTATGAGCATTATTCTTGATTTGGATGAGCAAGCCCTGGCCACCCTGCCGTTCGGACCGGGCGAACGCGAGCGGTTGATGCAGATAGAACTGGCCTGTCGTTTCTACGCTTCCGGCTGGCTGACCTTGGGCATGGGCGCCCGCCTGGCCCATTTGGACCACTACGCCTTTGGCGTGGCTCTGGCCGAACGCGGCATCGCCCGGCAATACGGCCTCACCGAGGCGCAGGAAGATTTGGCCCATGCTCGTTGTCAGTAACACCTCGCCCGTGTGCAACCTCGCGGTGATTGGCCGATTGGAATTTCTCCAACGACGATACGGTGTGGTTTACATACCTGCCGCCGTGGCCGATGAACTGGCGGCTTTGACCCATCTGGCTGCGAGAAAGGGCATCCAAACGGCCATTGCCGACCGATGGCTCATGGTGAAACCGGCCACCAACCTGACCTGCCCGCTCCTGCCGTTTCCGCTCGATCCGGGCGAGACCGCCGCCATCGCGCTCGCGTGCCACCTCCAAGCCGATGTGCTGCTGATGGATGAAAAACGTGGACGCGAAGCCGCCCGGCACTGCGGGTTGGTGGTGGCCGGGGTGCTTGGCGAACTGATCCACGCCAAACTCGCCGGCTGGATTCCGAACGTGCGGGACGAAATACTGCGGCTGCGTCAAGCGGCCGGTTTTTTTGTGGATGGCGCGGTGGAAAAATTCGTATTATCCCAAGTGGGCGAATGATCCGTATGTTTTTGAAATTTCTGTTCTCTGCTTTCAGAATTTCATTTTTTGATTGGTGATTTCAGTATTTCAGAATGGTTCAGCATTCAGGTCTCAAGCCTCATGTTTCAAGCCTGGAAAGAGCTTTCCGCTTTCCGCTTTCAAAATCTCAGCTTTTTAGCATGTCCGCCCTCTGACCCTTGCCGCGCGTGAAATAGCATGAAACTAGGAACCGACACCTCCATGCCCCATCCAGTGAGCCCCTTAAGGTTTTTACATATACCTAAAACGGCTGGCTCAACATTTACCGGAGTTCTCATTCGTCAGTATGGCAGCCAAAGAACTTTCGCCTTCACTGGGAATACAGCTTCGGACATAAAGAGATTTGAAGCGCTTTCCGAAGAAGACCAGAACAAAGTGGCGTTGTTTCTTGGCCACGCACCCATCGTGACCGGCATTAAACCGGCGGATGAGGCGGTCACGATTACATTCCTTAGAGAACCAATCAGTCGCGTGAAATCCTTTTGCCAGCACGTTTCGGAAGGAAAAAGTTCGCATCTAATCCGGGATTTTCCCCCGGAATCCTTTAGCCTGGACAAGTTTCTGGAAAGTGGAGATGTTGAATTATCCAATCTACAGGCTAAAATTTTGGCCGGACGCGGAAGCTGTTGGACGTCGGCGTTGGAAGGCATGTCGGATGCGGAAGCAGAGTATCTGGCAGTGGATAATCTGCTCCATAAAATACAGCTTGTGGGCTTGCAAGAGTATTTTGATGAAAGCTTGCTTCTCTTCAGTTCAACTTTCCACTGGCGGACGCCATTCTATGTTTCAAGAAACAAAAAAAACACCAACAAATTGCTGCAATTTGAACAACGTCATTTGGAACAAATTGTCGCGTTGAACAAAATAGACATGGCGATTTACCGGCGTGCCAAACAGCAGTTTATGATCCAGCTTGGGAGTGTGACCTCGCTTGAAGAGAAGTTGAAGCGATTTCGGGTTAAAAACAAGTTGGGGCTGCCTGTGTATGTCTGGCGCCACATCCGCCAATTATCAAGCAATTCCTGATCTGTTTGCCCGGACGAGAGTCTTTTCAGCATTATGGGATTGTTAGAAAAAACGGTTCATATTTTGGGGTTGCGTGTCAAAGATGCGCAACTCTTAAGTGGGGACGCCAAACACGCCCATAAGCGGGAACATCTTATACGGAGGTCGGCATTCAGCTCTGTCATTGGACGGGTGCTGGCTTCGGGTTGCATGCTGGTTCAAGTTCCTTTGGCCTTGCATTATCTCGGAACGGAGGCATTTGGATTTTGGATGACCATTACCGGGGTGATGTTGATGCTCGGATTCGCCGATTTGGGATTGGGCAACGGTCTTCAGAACCGGGTGGCTGAACTTTATGGTGCGGACGATCTGGCGGCCATTCGCCAGGCATGGATTTGCGGCATAAAGCTGCTGGCCATGATTGGGTTGATGGTTTTCCTGCTGTCAATTCTGATCGTTCCGACGGTGAACTGATCCAGGCTCTTTCATCTCAAGGATATTGAAACGGCGGCAGCAGCGTCAACTTGCAGACGGCGCGAGTTCTGTTTGTTGAATGTAAATGTAGAGCAGTGTAAAGCAAATGACCAAATTTGTTCGAGTGATGGCTGGCATCGGCGCGCGGGTTGCTTCACACAGTGGCGCACATAATTTCGCATGGCTGGTGGCGGATCGGGGGTTGCGGCTGGTCGGCTCATTGGTGATCGGAAGCTGGGTCATTCGCTATTTGGGGGCAACCCAATTTGGTTTGTTTGCATACGCCTCGGCTTGGATTGCGATTGTCGCAGGCGTATCCTCGCTGGGCATGGATGCCCTGGTGGTGCGCGATATTATCAAGCGTCCCGAACAGGCGGGGATGTTGATTGGAACGACCATCGGTTTTCGACTTTTAACAAGCCTTTTCGGCAGCCTGATAGTCTTGGGTTTGGTATGCACGATCCGCTCGGATCAGCTTTTGGTTTGGGGCTTGGTGGCACTACTGGGTGTGGGAGCCGTTGTTCAAGCCCTGGATAGTGGAGAATTGTGGTATCAATCGCGCATTCAGATGTGGCGGCTGGTTTTGCCAAGACTGGTGCTGTTTTTAGTCATAAATGCTCTGAAGGTAATTATGATTTTACATGGTGCCGGCTTGGTGGCCTTTGTTGGAGTCAGCGCCGTTGAATGGATGGCCAGCGGATTGTTGACGTTTGCTTTTGTGCGCTGGGGGAAGACGGGATTGGGACGATTGACCATCAACTTGGAAAGGGGATGGCAATTACTGGGTGAATGTTGGCCGCTCGCATTATCCGGATTGATGGTAATTCTTTATATGAAAATATCCCAACTGATGCTGGCCGGTTTGCTAAATGACACCGCTTTGGGGGTATATTCTGCGGCGATCCGGATACCGGAAGTGGTGAATTTTGTTCCTATAGTTCTCGCTTCATCATTACTGCCGTCATTGCTTCGACACCGTGATCAAGGTCCGGCGGTGGATCGGGCGGCAAGATTAAGGTTTTACCGGCTTAATGTGTTGATTTCCATTGCTGTGTGCCTGCCATTAAGTATTGGATCTCCGTGGATAGTCCGGCTGTTATACGGCCATAAATTTCAAGAGGCTGTCCCAATTATGGCGGTGTATGCCTGGACGTTGCCATTTGTATTTCTCGGGGTTGCCCGGTCACAGTGTCTGCTCAATGAAAGACAAACCAAGTGTTTCATCATCTTTACGTTTTACGGGTTGATAGTCAATGTCGGCATGAATTTGCTGATGATTCCACGATTTGGCCCTTTGGGGGCGGCATGGGCGGCTATATTGGCCTATGCCGTCGCTGCACTGGGCAGTTCCTTCCTTCTTGCAACGACGCGTAAAACCGGTCAGGAACAATTACTGGCATTAGTTACCCCCTGGCGTGCCTTTGAACGCGTGACATAATCATGAAACTTCGACAGACTTTGGGCAACCTGCGGCGAACAGTCTTTGAGACGTTTGGCGATGGGCGTTATTCACGTCCGGCACTTAACAATTTAGATGAAAAGCTTGGTCGTTACTTGACCAAGAGCAACGGCATATTTATTGAGGCAGGGGCCAATGATGGATTCACGCAGAGCAATACATACTACTTGGAAAAATTCAAAAATTGGAACGGTTTGTTGGTGGAGGCAATTCCTAGTCTTTATGAGAAAGCTCGTCGCCGACGTCCCCAATGCCAAGTTTTTAATTGTGCGTTGGTTCCATTTGGACAGGAAGGGCAGAAAGTAGAACTTACTTATGGCAACTTGATGTCCGTGGTAAGAGGCGCAATGAGCAGTCCTCAGGCAGAGGCAGAACATATTCGACAAGCTCGACAGCATGATTCTAAAGCAGGAACCTATTCTGTAAAAGTTCCCGGACGTTGTCTAAGTTCTTTGATAGATGAATGTAGGTTTAATAATATTGATTTTCTATCGCTTGATGTGGAGGGATTTGAGGAACAAGTGCTTTGTGGCCTCGATTTTAATCGCCATCGTCCTACTTATATTTGCGTTGAAGCACGCTATCGAGCGGCGGTGGAAGCGGTGCTTTTTCCATATTATGATTTCGTTGAACAATTGACCGAAATGGATTTGCTTTTCTGTGCAAAATCTTGAATTTTATTATTTGTCGATTGGCCTTGCCCCAGTTTGCTGGGTAAACAGCGAGATAGAAGGACACGCGATGGACAGCGAACCCGAACTACAAATTCGTTCTCTCAAAGAATTGTCTAAAAGAACATGAGAAGTGCAGTCCTATTTCTGGTGTTCAACCGTCCCGACACCACCCGGAAAGTGTTCGAAGCCATCCGGGCAGCGCAACCCCCGCGACTCTATGTGGCAGCCGATGGCCCACGATCCGGCCATGAAGGAGAAGATAAACGCTGTGCCGAGGTAAGGCGGATCGCCACGGCAGTTGATTGGCCATGTGAGGTGAAAACGCTTTTCCGCGCTGTTAATCTTGGCTGCAAGCTGGGCGTATCAGGGGCGATTGACTGGTTCTTCGCCAATGAGGAAGAAGGGATAATCATTGAGGATGATGTTTTACCGCTGCCGAGTTTTTTCCCATATTGTGAGGAACTGCTGGAAAAATATCGTGGGAATGAAAATATTGGCGTGATCAGCGGCTGCAATCTTATTTCAAACAGATTCAAACCAGCCGAAAGCTATTTCTTTTCACGCAACGTCCATATTTGGGGTTGGGCCAGTTGGCGCCGGGCCTGGCGGCACTACGACGTGGCAATGAACTCATGGCCGGAATGGCGCGATCAGGGTGGCTTGACAAAAATGTTCCCCGATAATCGCCTGGTAGTCCGCCACTGGAGCGATATATATGATTTAACGCAAAATGGAAAGATCGCGACTTGGGATTATCAATGGCTTTACACTTGTTGGAGATTGGGTTTGATTAGTGTTTCGCCAGCCAGTAATCTTACATATAACCTGGGCTTTGGACCAGACGCCACGCATACTGCAACGGCAATGCCATCATATTTGGCTCTGTCAGCACCAAAAGAGTTGGGTTTTCCCCTGATGCATCCTAAATTTATTGAGCCAAATAATAAAGCCGATATGCTGGACTTCAAATACATATACAATATCACCGCCCGAAGTGCTTTGAAGCGGTCGATCAGAAGGATACCTGTTCTTGGAGATTTGTTAAGCAAGACGAAAGGCACACCACCTTATCAGCAACCTGCCGGTTAATAGAACCGTCTGGAAAGGATTGCTTGTGAAAAGTAAAAAATTTACTTGACATTTTACGGTGGAAATTAAAGTCGAAGACATGGCAGGATCATCTATCCATCTCGAAACTTGTTAGTTAGAATGCGCATTGCCTTCGACGACCAAATCTTTTGCAGGCAGCCCTATGGCGGAGTCTCGCGCTATTTCATTCGAATTGCCGAACAGTTTATTGCCATGCAGCAAGAGGTTGGAATCTTTGCGCCGCTGCATCGCAATCGTTACGCCGCGGAACTGCCCCCCGGGGTTGTGCATGGGCGTGCTGTGCGGCGCTATCCACGCAGGTGCGATCGCCTGTTAATGTTTCCTTTGAATCATTTTATTGCAAAACTGGCCATCAGCCACTGGCGGCCGAATGTGGTGCATGAAACGTATTATTCCCGTTGGGGCTCTGCGCCCAGGCATTGTCCGTCAGTGATTACGGTGTTTGACATGATTAGCGAACTGTTTGGAGACAAATCAGGGGCTTCTTCCGGCGACTTGATATTGAAGCGGGAGGCCGTTGCCCGGGCGGATCATGTGATCTGTATTTCGGAGAATACGCGTCGTGACTTGATAAATTTGTTTTCCACTGATGAAAGAAAAACATCAGTCGTTCATCTCGGGTTCGATCACTTTCCCGCCGATTGTGAAGCCATTAAGGATGATCCTGCCCCAACCAAAACTTACCTGCTTTATGTTGGCAATCGCGCAGGTTATAAAAATTATTCGGGATTTCTTCGTGCCGTTGCCTGCGACAAACGGTTGAAAACTGAATTTGATATCGTTGCGTTTGGCGGAGGAGGATTCAGCCCGGCGGAAGCCGCGCTCCACGCCGAGCTGGGTTTCCGGCCGGAGCAGGTTAGACAGCAGGGTGGTGATGATCATTTTCTGGGCAGGCTTTACCACCAAGCAGCGGCATTTGTCTATCCGTCGTTATATGAAGGATTCGGTTTGCCTCCGCTCGAAGCAATGTCCCACCAATGCCCGGTGATCTGCAGCAACACCAGTTCCATGCCGGAAGTCATCGGCGATGCCGCTGAATTTTTTGATCCCAAATCAATTGAAGACATGGCTGCGGCCGTTTCTCGCGTGGTTTATTCGCCGGGCAGAATTCAGGACCTGATTGCGAGGGGCCGCAAGCGTCTTGCTCTGTTCTCTTGGAAGAGTTGTGCAGATCGCACCCTGGATATTTACCGCACCCTGGCAGGGAATGATAATATGCATACGCGATCATCCTTCTGTAAGCTGCACCCGAAGCCTGTTTAGTCATGCCGCGAATTTTATATGAAAAGCTTGGTATTAATTAAAGCATTCGTTCTATTGCTCCCTCTGGGCTGGTTTATTCTGGCTGGACCGAATGCGTTTAGAGTATTTTCGATTGGTAGTATATTTGCGCTAATTGAGTTGACTCGAGCCAGTTCAATGCGTCAAACGTTGCGTGCCTGGCCGATTCCGTTAATTACTGGTTTCTATTTGATTGCCGGCTGGATCGCTCCTGAAGTAGACGAGGCAGTAAAATCTTTTGACTTTTCGGCGGCGGTTGGAACAATGTGTTATAGCATACCTGCGGGATTTTGTTTCGCCCATTGGAGCCGGAAAGAACCGGGAGCAGTCCTGCTGGGATTTGTTTTTTTTGCCTTGGCTCTGGTAATAGCAGCGAACGGGCTAATCAAAACAGTCGGCATAGAGAACATCCTTGTGTTATCCGAAAACGAAATAACACGAGTAAATCCTGATTCCGGGTTTGTTTTTCTGGGCATTTTTAAACCAATCAATGTAGTTATCGGAATTATTCCGATGACCATATTCGCGGTGAGCTCCCTTCCATTATTATTATTGCCGGGGTGGAAACCGCAGAAAATACTCATTGTTATTGCATCAATCGGAGCAATTTATGCAAATCTATCGGTGGCGACTCGCACAACGCTTTTGGCCGCTGCGCTGTCGTTTGCCTGCATTGGTCCGTTATTATATTTTAAGGGGAAAATCAAAAGGGCGCGGGTTATTTTAATCTTGCTGGTTTGTATTGTATCAGGAGCAGTTTTTTCCAAAAGTTTGCTTATCAGCAATTTGTCCAATCCAGTAGCGGAGCGATTGCAACAAATAATGGATGATGGCCGGTTTTATATCTGGATGGATTCGGCTAAAGTGCTTTGGAACAATCCTCTTGGTGGAGGGAATGGGAAACTAGCATCCGAATTACCATGGGCGCATAACCTATTCCTGGATTTTGGCCTGACGCATGGCTGGCTCGGAATGGCTTCAATGCTTGTTCTATACGGATTTATTTTCTATTCTGTATTAAGAGCGATCCGAAAGACAAATATTTTGACACAGCCCGTCGGTATTGTTTTTTTGAGCGTATTTCTGGCAATGTTTTTTGTCGCCATCACCGAACCACCAAATTCGGCGCTGATCGCTTTCAGCTATTTGACCTGTTGCTATTGTTTGGCCAGTGAGAAGACCATCGCAAAGAAATTAATGAAAAGGGCGGGAATTTCTGATTTGTCAGACGGCTCAAACGGGAAGAAGGAAATCAGCGCATAAACGTATAATAAATAACGATTACGAACTTGGACCTCCGGTGTCCAGCAATTTGATCATTGTTGTGGAAAAAAATCAAAATCATAATGGATACTTAATGCAAAAGGAGCTATCACGTGACAAATTCATTTAAAATTCTCATCGTTACGCCAACTTTGGGCACGCAGACGTTGCTGTCGGAAGCGGTCAGTTCAGTTCAACGCAATGCCCCTGGCGCGCAGCATGTTCTTTCGTGCCCATTCTCAAAAGTATTGGAATTGAAACAACGTTTTCCACGTGTTCTTGTGGTTGCTGATCAAGGGAGGGAAGGCGGCATTTATGGGGCAATAAATAATGGTATTGCTGCCGCTGGACCGTGGGATTGGTTCACATATATCAACGACGATGATCTGCTATTAGATGGGTTTCCCGAACTATGCCGTCGTCATATTGCCGCGCAAGACGAAGCAATGATCGCGTATGGCTACACTTGGTATATTGACGAATCGGGACGGCGGTTAAGCCGAATGCCAGTGGAAAAAACCCCCCGCTATTTTCGCTCACTCATGCGCCAATCAATCAATCCATTTATTCAACAAGGAACTTTAATAAGCCGCAAGATAGTGGATTCACTTGGTGGGTTTAATGCACAATTCCGTGAGGCCTCAGATTTTGATTTCTTTGCCCGTGCCCTTTGTGCCGGTTTTGGTTTCCGCTATTATCCTTTAGAAGTCGGAGCGTTTCGCCTCCTCAAAGGGCAAAGTTCCAGCAATCGTGAGGCAGTGAATCGAGAAACTGAAATCATCAACAACCGTTTAGTATCCAAATCGGATGGTAAATTTTATGACCTATACTCGCGGTGGCGATTTCGCCTGCTTAATGCAAACGTCTATATCGGACGAATCTGGAGAATCGGATGGCAAAGCAGTGCGTCAATGCTTTCTCGAAATACCAATTAACCGACTTTGGAAACAAATGAGATTTTAGATTATGTTGGAATTCAACCACGGTGCTGATTATCAACGCAATCGGCAGGAATATGATTCTTTCTGGTCATCACGTTGGCGGCGCTATTGGACATACAGCACTCAAACCAAGCTGCGGCGTTTTCGACACCTGATGGATAGGCACGATTTGTTAAATCGCGATGGATTGGCAGTTTTTGACATGGGTTTTGGACTCGGAGCGATGCTATTTGCATTCCGTCCCTCATGTCGGTTGGCAGGAGTGGAGTTATCTCCAACAACAGTGCTACAGGCGCAAGCGATTGCACAAAGACGGCGGCAGACTGCAGATTTTCGGACTTTAGCTCCCGGCGAAAATTATCCAATAGAGTGGCTTGGGGCATTTGATGTAGTGATTTCATCTCATGTATTGGAACATATTCACGAACCACGGCCGGTGCTGCTTTCACTGATGAAATTGCTTCGCCCGCATGGCGTCGCCTGCATCGTGGTTCCAATTAATGAAAAGCCCGGGGATGATCTCAATCATTTCCATTGCTTTACAGAACACTCATTCCGGCAAATGTTGGAGGATGAAAATCTTGAAATTATAAGCATTCAATGTTGCGACCGTCTTTACCGCCTGATGATGCCAATTGCGCGCCGGCGGCAGAAAGGCCCTTGCATCTGGGCGCGAATTGCATCAATCATTTTAAATGCGGTTTTAGCTCCATTGCCATACTTTGGATTATGTATGGCTGATAAAATCATGTCTTGCCCGCCTACGCAATGTTTCGCATTAGTCCGCCAACGGCAAAATTCTTGACCTCTGCCGCTTTAACCGTGACATAGACATGGATCGTCCTTTGATAAGCATAATGACACCCGTTTTCAACGGTGAAGCCTACATGAGGCGGGCCATTGCTTGTGTAATGCAACAGACTTACACAAAATGGGAATGGATTGTTGTGAACGACGGCTCTACTGACGGCACAATGGATATTCTGAATGAAATCACTGACAAGCGCGTGAAGATTATCTCTTTGAGAGAAAACAAGGGGCGGGGCGAAGCCAGAAATACTGCCCTTCACGCGGCCACGGGGAGCTACATTGCAGTTTGGGATGTAGATGACATATATTTCCCAAATCGTTTGGAACTGCAGATTTCACAAATACAAAACGACACAGATCATGTGTCTGGCCCGGCTTATTATTTAAAAAGCGACCTGTCGGTTAAGTGCATAGTTAGCCACTGGAAAGTCCGGGGCGTGGCTGGAATTCCTCCAGTGCCGATTCACCCCTCATTACTGGTTCGAAAAGACATATTTTCTAAAATCGGATATAACCGGCAACTGCGGTCTGGTGAGGATATTCTGCTCCTGCTATGGCTTGCACGGTATGGGAAGGGACAAATCACGGATGCGCCGGTAATGGTCTATAATGAATGCCATTATACAGATGGTGACGCAATCGGCTATCGCAACTGGATTTTATACTTAAAAGGCGTCAGGCGGGCGTATATGCACTATATGTCTGATTTCGTTAAACTTAAATTGATAACGAAACGGCAGGCATATTTGAACAAGTATGTAATGTTGCCAGCGGCAGATCTATTGTTCACAATTGCAATTAAGTTTCCTGCACTGTTCATATTGCTGCGTAAAACACGAAGACGTGTTAAAATTTCAAATAATGAATTAAGTGAAAGCAATCTAACCTGGTTGAAAGAATTTAAGCAAACAACTATTTTAAGCGGGCTGCGGTCTTGAGATGATGTATGTCAAATATCATTCAAATGCGAATCGGAAAAGCCTGGTTCTCATTAAGTCATCCGCAATGTTGGCAGGCATTGCGACTTGGAGTTGCGCCTTCAATCGAACATCGGGCAGTATTATCCAAAGTTGATTGCGATTGCATCCTGGACGTCGGCGGAAACCGTGGGCAGTTCTCACTAATCAGCCAGGTTGTCAAACCCGCGATACCGATTATTGCCTTCGAGCCAATTCCGACCGAGGCGGAAATTTTCCGCAAAGCGCTTTCCGGAAAAAATGTTCAACTTCATCAAACTGCCCTTGGTGAAAACGCCGGTGAAGCGGAAATCCATTTAAGCCGGAGCGCCGACAGTTCATCGTTATTGCCCATCGGCGAGACGCAGAAAAAACTGTTCCAGAACACGGACGAGATCGGGACATTGAAAGTTCCGGTGAAAAGACTGGATGATTTTAAAGTTGAATGGGAAAAGTATTCGCGGATTTTGCTGAAAATTGATGTGCAGGGTTTTGAGTTGTCCGTTTTGAAGGGCGCGGTTGAAACCCTAAAACATTGCGCGTTTGTCTATGTCGAATGTTCGGAGACCGAGTTATATGTTGGCCAGGCACTCTATCGCGACGTCGCCACTTTTTTGGAGCAGCATGGTTTCAAGCTTCAGTCACGCGACAATGAAACGGTTGTGGATGGAAAATTGATTCAAGCGGATTATTTGTTCATTAAAAACAAAAGCTGAAATGTTGAAATGGGTGTAGCGTCCGGCCTGCGCCGTCCGCGCCGGGTTGCGGCGCTGGATCGTCGCCTGACGCTGCGCTCGGCAACGGGACATCGCAGCGCGATGTCCCTACCCAGTTTGTCAGCCAACCGGATAAGCGTTCCTACCATTGAAAATGATGCCTTACCTTGATTCAGGCGGATTCCACACGCAACGCTGAATTTCCTTCTTGCCGAAGTCAAATTTGCGGCGACAATTAAATTATGACTGCCACCGTTGTCATTGAAGAAATCAAACAATTGCCGCGTGCAGAGCAATCCCGCGTGCTCCAATTTGCTTTTGAACTGGCGCGCGAACGTCAGTTGTCCGGCGAGGAGTTGTCCGAACTGGCCCAGCAAATGGCTGATTCCAACGATCCCGCCGAAAAAAAACGATTGCGGGAAGAAATCCATCGCGGATTTTACGGCGAACAACATGCCGCGGATTCGCCGACAGAATCTGCCGCCGCGTCTCCTGGACCATTTGCTCGACCGCGTTGATGTCAGAAACATTTCCGCCGCCCAACTTGGATTGTTGTCCAATTGGCTGCGCACCGACCCGGAAGTGCCGGAAGGGAAATGGTTCAAGCAATTTCCCGGCATGACCGTTTGCGGTGAAGGCGAATGGATCAAGACATTTTTGCAACCCGGCCAACTGCCGACCGGCCAGGAATTAAAGTGAATCGTGGTCAATAGTCAGCCGTCCGTATCCTTCACGATTACGCCGGCCACCCGTTTCAAGTATTTGAGCCGGGAGTTGGCGCCCCTCCGCCTCCTGCTATTTGATTTTTTCCACTCGGTTTGATTTCTTAATTTCAGCTTTCAGCTTTCCATATTTCAGCTTTGGCTTATGAAGGTCCTTGTCTGGGGAATCAACTACGCGCCGGAATTAACCGGGATTGCGCCTTACAATCAAACCCTGTGCGAGCATCTTCAAACGGTAGGGATGGCGCGCTGCGCCGTCCGGTCATCGCAGCGCAATGACCCTACCATTAAATATGAATCGCAGCGCGACGACCCTCCCACAATTTCAGGTAAGCGGCAGCGCGATGACTCGGCCACTGAAGACAGTGTCAGCATGGTCACGACGTTTGCTTATTATCCGGCTTGGAAAAAGGCGGAGGCGGATCGCGGCCAGTTATTTCGCGCGGACACCGTCAACGGCGTGAAAGTCTATCGCTGCTGGCATTATGTGCCGGCCAAGGTTTCGTCGCTGAAACGCATCTTCCATGAAGCGACATTTGTCGGAACTTCATTCTTTCGCCTGCTAACATTGCCGACGCCTGATGTCTATGTTGCGGTTTCGCCCCCGCTTTTGCTGGGCCTAGCGGCGTGGCTGCTCACCCGGTTTCGCCGCGCGCCGTTTGTTTTCCATGTCCAAGACCTCCAACCGGACGCGGCGATGGCCTTGGGTATGTTGAAACCCAGCACGTTCACCCGTTTGCTCTATTGGTTGGAAGCGGTGGCGTATCGGAAGGCGGCGGGTGTTTCCGGTATCAGTCAGGGGATGTTGAACGCCTTTGCGCGCAAAGGCGTTGAAAAGGAGCGCCAGATTTATTTTCCCAACCCGGTGGCAATGCCGGCTTGGTCGGAATTTCCTGCCGCCGGCGCGTTTCGTGCCCGTCATGGGTTTAAACCGGAGGATTTTCTGGCGGTGTATTCAGGTAATCTGGGCATCAAACAAGGTTTGGCCATCTTAGTGGAAGCGGCACGTGAATTGCAGAAATCACCCCTGCCAGTCAAAATCGTCATCTGTGGCGACGGCGCGGCGCGTCCTCAAATCGAGGCCGCGATTCAAGCCAAAAACCTTTCCAACCTTGCCCTTTTGCCGCTGCAACCGAAGGAGCAATACCCTGAACTGCTGGTGGATGCTGATGTCTGTCTGATCACCCAACAAGCCGGTTCGGGGGCCGCATTTTTTCCGAGCAAGCTGCTGGCGACGCTGGCTTACGCGCGGCCCGTCGTTGGAGTAGCGGATGATGCGAGCGAATTGAATCGCGCCATCAAGGTTGGTGAGTTTGGGGAATGCGTCCAACCCGGAGACGCCCGGCAATTGGCGCACACCTTGGGCCGATTGGCGGCGGATCGCTCCCAACTTGCGCAATACGGCGCGGCGGGACGGAAATATGTCGAACAGTTTGAGTCCGCCAAAATTTTATCACACTTCACGAACGAATTGAGACGGGTGGCAGGGAGTCCGGGGAAAAGCTGAAGTGCAGAGTTCGAACAAACGCCGAAAACTGAAATGCTGACACGCTGAAATATGAGATTAAGCGCAGAATTGAGACAGCGGACCAAGAACTGCGCATCGGCTGTCATTCGCCTATATGTCGAGTTGCCGAAGGCGCGGGAAGAAGTGCGCGTATTAGGAAAACAACTCTTGCGGTCGGGAACGTCAGTGGCGGCACACGCCCGTGAAGCATCACGAGCGAGATCAGACTCGGAGTTTTGCTCGAAACTGGATGGACTTCTCCAAGAAGCGGATGAATCCCAACTTTGGATCGAATTGCTTCGCGACGACTGCGGCATCCGAGGTGATAATATCGATTTATTATGGCGTGAAACAGACGAGTTGCTCGCCATCTTTACCAGCATCGTCTCGAAACTACGCCAGCGTGGCGATTGATTTCAGCTTTCAGAATTTCAATTTTTCAGCATTTAGTGTTTGATGAATTCCTGCGTCATTGTTGGCGGTGGTGGCTATGTGGGCTGGCGCTGGGGACTGCGGCTGGCGGAGAAAAAAGCTTTTGACCGAATCATCCTTGCAGATTTGAAGCCACCAATTGAAGATAGGGACGGTCGCGCCGCGCCCTCATCTTTGCCCGGTAGGGACGCCGCGCTGCGGCGTCCGGACATCGCAGCGCGATGTCCCTACTCATTGCCGGAGAGTATTGAATTTATTCCGTGCGATGTCCGCAAACCGATTGAACCCCAACTGCCGAATCTTCGGCCAGAATGGATTTTCAATTTCGCGGCCGTTCATCGCGAGCCGGGGCACGAGCGGCGGGAGTATTTCGACACGAACCTGCCGGGAGCGCGGAATGTTTGCGCTTATGCCGACGTGGTTGGGTGCAAAAACATTTTGTTCACCAGCAGCATTGCCGTCTATGGGCCAACAAATGGCGCGACTACCGAGGCGTCGCCTTTTTATCCCACCACGGCTTACGGCATCAGCAAGCTCTGCGCAGAACTGGTTCACGAAGGCTGGCGGGCTGCGGATACTGACCGGCGTCTGATTATCTGCCGGCCCGGCGTAGTGTATGGTCCCGGCGATCCGGGCAACATTTTGCGCATGATCCAAGCGGTCAAAAAAGGATATTTTGTTTTTCCCGGCGGCCAATCGCTCCGTAAAAGTTATGCCTACATCGAAGGGCTGCTCGACAGTTTTGAGTTCACCATGTCGCGTCCCGAAAGCCGGTTGACTTATAATTATGTGGAGCGGGAAACTGAGGAACTGGGCACACTGGTTAAGATCGTTCAAGAGCATTTGGATAAAAAAATTCCGACCTTCACCGCGCCTTTGCCCCTTTTGGCAGCGGCGGCGCGCATGGTGCAAATTGTGACCGGCGGGCGCAGTGCCATTCATCCTGCGCGCGTGCGCAAGGCCGCAATGTCCACGCATATCGTTCCGCAGCGGCTTCTCGATTTGGGATTCAAGTTCCGTTATGATTTCCGCAGTTCGTTGCAAGATTGGGCGGGGAAAGCACCGGAAGATTTCTCTTAAAGTTGTCCATGCCCGTCATCTGTAGTCTGCAATCCGACTCTGCCCTCCGCCGTGCATTGCCCCTTGCGCCCCGCGCCTGATTGGTTAAATTGTTCACATGAGATTTGAAGACTTGCCGTCACGGGTAAAAGCTTCGCTGCATTCCCTGGCACAAGAGACCCGCGCCGGCGGGGGAAAGCTGTTCGTCTTTGGGTCGTTTGCACGGGGGGATGCCCGGCCGGCTTCGGATTTGGATCTCGGATTTTCCGCGCCGCCGGCGGATCATCAAGTCCGGCAACTGCTGGCCGAACGCATTCCGGCATTGCCCACCATCCGCCCGATTGAGTTGGTGGATTTCGATCAATTGGAACCGGAATTTCGGGCCGTTGCCGAAAAAAACATTTTGTTCCTTTAAATGAATCGAACGGATGCCTTGTTGCGTGATTTGGAAAAGGTCGTTTTCAAACTGGAAGAAGCGCTGTCGGCACCCCCATCCGATTTGACGCGCGATTCCGCCATTTTGCGGTTTGAACTGGCCTTTGAAGTTGCCTGGAAGTCCGTTCAGAAATTCGCGCTGGAAGAAGGTCTTGAGGTCAACAGTCCGCGACAAGCATTTGAGCGGGCCTTTCAATTGGGCTGGATTTCCGATGAAGTATTGTGGCGGGAAATTCTTTTGCAACGCAACCTGGCGGTTCACGTTTATCGCGAGCCGCTGGCGGAAGCGCTACACCAGCAGCTTGGCAATTTTTTGGGCGGATTCAAGGAATTGCTGAAGAATCTCCAAACGAAGCGGTAAGCCACGGACGGGTGCATCTTGACACTGTCCTTGGCAGGGACGGCGCGCTGCGCCGTCGCGCCCGTAAGCGGATGCAACGAGTGCGACAAACGTTATGGGTCAACGATTCCGGCGGCTTTACCGCCGGGGACGCCGCAGCGCGGCGTCCTACCAATTAAGAACAGTGTCAAGATACTCCGCCCTCCCTCCGATGAGAGATTGCTTGGCAGTTTGACGCCTCGGCGTTACCTTCCGTCCCGCGATGAATACCGAAACGACGACCTTGAATCCCGCCGATAAACGGGCTTGGACGTTTCCAGTGGCGGCCAAACCGACCGGCTGGCGGCCCAGCGCGGAATTTATTCTGGCGCTGGCCTTCATGGGCGATTTGATGGTAATTTTCGCCGCCTTAAGTTTGGGTTACTGGCTGCGGTTCGATTCCGGCTGGTTCCCGTTTCCCGATGATGTCAAGAAGCTGCTGCCGCTGCCGGGATTTTATGCTTACTTTTATTTGCTGGTCATGGGCACGGGGTTTCTGCTGGCCACGTTCGGTTATCTGCGGCTTTACACCAAACACCGGTTCTTGCGCTTTTTTCGCACGGCGAAAACCATTCTTCAGGGCACGGTGTTCTGGCTGTTTGCATATCTGGCAATCAGCCTGATCCTCAAGTTTGATCCGCCGATTTCCCGCTTGTTCACGGTGTTGTCTTTCGGCTGCGTGCTGGCGACCATGCTGTTCTGGCGGTTCCTTTTGTTCCGGGTGTCGCACCTGGATTTTTTCTCGGCCCAATTCCGGCAGCGGGTGCTGTTCGTGGGCTGGGGGAAGGAAGCCGAACAACTGGCCCGGGAAATCCACGATGACCGCAGACATCCTTATGAAATAATCGGCTGTCTTCCTTCGCCGGAAGGCAGGCTGCATCTGCCGCCGCCGCCGGGCATCCAGGTGCTGGGCGATTACCAGCATCTGACCACCCTGCTGGAACGGCGCTGCACGGACATCGTCATCCTGGCCGACCTTTACCTGAACATTGGCGAGATCATCGGGATGGCGAACCGGTGTGAAATGGAATTCGCGCAGTTCAAGGTCATCCCCTCCTACTTTCAAATCATGGCCACCGGCTTGCGGCTGGAAACCATCAGCGGTGTCCCGGTGCTGGGCCTGGGCGAACTGCCGCTGGACCGTTTTTTCAACCGCCTGATCAAGCGGAGCATTGACTTGGCGGGCGCGACGGTGGGGTTGGTGTTGTCCATGCCGCTGATCGTCATTTTTGGCGCGCTGGTCCGGCGGGAATCGCCCGGACCGATTTTCTATCGGCAAGTGCGAATGGGCAAAAACGGACAGAACTTCGAGATTATAAAGATTCGCAGCATGAGGACGGATGCCGAAACTGACGGCGCGCAATGGGCCAGGGAAAATGATCCGCGCCGGCTGGCGGTAGGCGCATTCATGCGCCGGTGGAATATTGACGAGGTGCCGCAGTTTTGGAACGTTTTAAAAGGCGACATGAGCCTGGTTGGTCCGCGACCGGAGCGGCCGGAATTGATTGACGAGTTCAAGCACAGAATCCCGCATTATCATGCGCGCCATTCCTGTCTGCCGGGGATGAGCGGCTGGGCGCAGGTGCTTGGCTGGCGCGGCAACACCAGCCTGGAGGAGCGCATCCGGTGCGACATCTGGTATGTGGAAAACTGGAGCCTTGGCCTGGATCTCCGCATTTTGGTCCTGACCTTCCTGCGGCAAAAAAATGCGTATTGATCGCGCGACGCCGTTCATGGTGCTGGGCGGGTGCTTGGTAGGGACGCCGCGCTGCGGCGTCCCCGGCGGTAAAGCCGCCGGAATCGTTGACCCATAATGTTTGTCGCGCTCGTTGCGCCCGCTTTGCGGGCGCGGACAGCGCAGCGCGCCGTCCCTACCAAGGACAGTGTCAAGATGCGCCCTCCGGAACGTTGCCCAATCTTATTGCTTCGACGGGACGCTATATCCGTGAGAAATTGCCTTCCTGACTTTTGCCGACGTTCTGGCTTCGGTCTCCAATCTCCGTTCTCTGTCCCCTGATGTCCCTGCGCTTCCGCTTTTGTTGCTTGGCCGATTGGCTCACTGAAGGGCTGATTTACTTCGCCGTCGTTTTTGGTCCATGGGCCTTTGGCACCACCCAAACTTGGTCCATCCATACCATGAACGGTGTCGGCCTGGCGCTGGGACTGCTCTGGCTGGTCAAGGTCGCACTGCGCAGCGCCAAGCGCCAAGCGCCAAGCGAACCTGCGCCCAGTCTCTCGCGCCTTGCGCCTTGTGATCTTCGTGAACGGAGATTCACCCGGCTGCTGGCCGCCGGGACGATTTGCATTTTGCTCTGGTGCCTGGTCAGCGCGTGGAACGCCCGCGCGATTTATCAGCCGGATCAATGGAATTTTCTGTATCGTCCGGCCATTTCCTGGCTGCCGCACAGTTACGATCAGGACAGCAGTTGGGCGGCGTTTTGGAAATATCTGGCTCTGGCGGGCTTGTTCTGGGCGTTGCGTGACTGGCTGCTGACACTTTCGCCGCAAGAACAAGAACTACAGACCACGGGCCAGAAGTCAGAGGCCGGAAATCAGAGGCCAGATGAAAGCAGACGGTCGTCTAGAGTGTCTGGTTCCACTGGATTGCCGATCCGCCTGCGCCGCTTGTTCTGGGTGTTGACGGCCAACGGAACGGTGCTGGCGATTCAAGGGCTGATGCAGCGCGTGGAAGGCGGCAACCGGCTGCTCTGGCTGGTTGAACCGCATATCGGTAAAACAGCGGATTTTCAGTTCGGTCCGTATGCCTACCGTTCCAACGCGGCTCAGTATTTCAACCTGCTCTGGCCGGCGGTGCTGGGTTTTTGGTGGGCCGGCGTAAGTTCCCTGCGCCGGCTTCGGGCGGCGGCCAGATCAGCCCGCCAAAACCGGCTGGCCGTGCTGTTGCCGTGCGCGATGATCATGGCCATCTGCCCGCTCGTATCCTCCAGTCGGGGCGGAGCTATCGTGTTGGTGGGCAGTCTGATCATGGCCGGCGGCATTTTGTTGCAAGCCCAATGGCGGAAATCATGGCAAACCAAAGCCGGATTGCTGCTGGGGCTGGCCGGGGTGGTCGGGGGGGGCGCGTTGTTAGGCTGGCAAACATTGGCGCCCCGAATGGAGATGCTGCACCAAGGTTATGAAGGTCGTGAAGGACTGTATGTGGCGGGCCGTTACATGGCGCAGGACAATGCGCGGTTCGGCACCGGTCCGGGAACGTTTGAGACCATGTATCAACTGTATCGTCGTGGCGGGATGGGCGATGAGGATTGGCTGGCTCAAATGCACAACGACTGGCTGGAAACACTGATCACTTTCGGGCGGGTGGGCGTGGCGCCCATCTTCCTGACGTTGTTGCTGGTGCTGACCCACTGGTTCTGGGGCGCCGGCATTTATGGGAATAAGAATTTTGTCATGCTGCTCTGGGTGGCCCTCGGCGGCTGCCTAATTCACGCGGCCTTCGATTTTCCACTTCAGGTTCATTCCGTCCTGACCTTGTTCTTGGTGCTGTGCGCGGTATTGAGCTGCCTGACGCGACGGGAATCACGAGTCGGATAAGTTGGTCGCGCTTTGCGATTGCGGGGGTAACAGCCGACGGATGGAAGCTCTGAGTGAATTACCAAAGACTAAAACTAAAAGCCGAAATGCTGAAAAGGCATTATTCCAAAAAAATGCTATTTTTTGAGCAGCCGACAAATTTTTTCTTGTCAAATTTTACCCCGCCCTCACAATGTAAAAACGTTTTTTTACTGTTTGATTATGTTTTCATATTTTTGTTCGACCCGCAGCGGCCGGTCACTGGTTTTGACCGCCATTTGCGCTTTTGCCGGCTGTGTTGGCACCTCCGGCCAGGAGGTTGCGGCATCGGTTTCGGGGACCAATCACTCCGCAACTCCCAGACCGGTCGCCGCCGGCGGCCAGACGGACAGCTCCATCTGGGTTTTGAGTCCCAATGATATAATCGCCATGACGGTCTATCAGGAAGATGAATTAAAAACCGAGACGACCGTTGATGTGAACGGCACGGTGATGCTGCCGCTGGTGGGCGAAGTGAAAGTCGGCGGCATGACCCTCCCGCAGGCCACGGCCAAGATTCAGCAGCTTTATGACAAGGATTATCTGGTCAATCCGCAGGTCAATCTGATCGTGGAAAAATTCGCCGAGCGTCATTTCGCCGTGCTGGGCCAGGTGCAGCGGCCCGGCAATTTTGATTTTCCGCAAAATGAGCCGGTGAACCTGCTGCAGGCCATCGCAATGGCCGGTGGCTATACCCGCCTGGGCGCGCCGTCCAAAGTGAGCGTCCGCCGCATCGAAAAGGGGACCACCCAAATTTACCACCTGGATGCCGACCAGCTCGCGCAGGACCTGAAGAAAAAAACCTTTCAAGTGCTGCCCAATGACGTCATCACGGTGGGTGAAAGAACCTTTTAGTCATTTTTATGCCAAATCCCGATCCGTTTGATCTGCCCCCGTCGTCCATGGATGTTTCCGTTCCGGGCCGCTCTTCCGACCTGCATGGCCTGATCCGGCTGATGCTGGAAAAGGCGTGGCTGATTGTCTCCTGCCTCGTGCTGGCCGTGGTGGCGGTGGCGGTTTATGTAAAATTCGCGCCGCGCGTCTATGATGCGACCACCACCGTGCAGGTGGAACAAGAAGACGCCAAGGTGGTCAAGGTCGAGCAGGTGGTGTCCGAAGACATGCGGAGCCTGGAAATTTTGAACACCGTGGCGCAGAAATTATGCAACAGCGCCTTGCTGGAAAAAGTGCTGGATGCAAACAATCTGCTGCCGCCCGAGGGGATCGTGGTGACCAATGGCACCCAGACGCTGACCCGGGAGGAAATCCTCAAACGGTTTTCCAAACACGTCAAAAGCACGCTGCGCCGCAACACGCGCCTGATTGACGTCACCGTCAACAGCGTCAACCCCAGGCTGGCCGCGCGGCTGGCCAACGGGCTGGTGGAAAATTATCTGGCGCAGGACGCGCTGGTGCAGCAAACCGTCAACAGCGGCGCCAACACCTTTCTCCAGCAGGAGGCCGACCGCCTGAAGAAAAAGCTGGAGGCCTCCGACCAAGCGTTGCAGGATTATCGCAAACAAGTGGGCGCGATTTCTTTGGAACAGAGCCAGGACATTGTCACGCCGCAGTTGCAAAATTTGAATTTGCTGTTCACGAAAAGCAAGGCCGATGTGATTCAAGCCCAGGGAGCCTATCAAGACTCGCTCAATATGAGCACCAATGTGGAAGACTTGCTGGCGTATCCGCAGGTGGCCACGGATCCGGACGTGATGAAAATTGCCACTTCCGTGTCGCAGCTTGAAAATGAATTTGCGGTCATCCGCCAGCGGTATCGCGCCAAGCATCCCAAATATATCCTGGCCGAGTCCTCGCTGGCCGGCCTCAAGGAGCAACTGGCCGTCACCACGCTCAAGGTGCGCGCCCGCATCCAGGAAAGCCTGCGCATTGCTTATGAAAACGCCCAGACCGCCCTACAGGGACTGGCAATGCAACTGCACAACACGGAAACCAACGCCATGGAGTTGAGCGACAGCGCGGTTCGTTTCAATGTGCTCACCCGCGAAGTGAAGTCGGACCAGGCCCTGTTTGATTCCGTGATCGCCCGCCTCGGCGAAACGGCGGTGGCCGCGCAAATCATGCCGGAACGCATCCGGGTCATTCAGCCGGCTTTGGTGCCCGAAAAACCGTCTTCGCCCAAAGTCATGCTCCTGTTCATGCTCGCAATTTTCGGCGGCCTCGGTTTGGGGCTGGGCATCAGCTTTTTGATCTATTCCCTTGATTCCTCCTTCCGCACCGTGGATGAAGTCGAGCATACCGTGGAGTATCCGGTTTTGGGCGCCATTCCCCAATTGCGGGATTTCAAGGGGCACGCACTGGTGGCGACTAATGGCGCCAACGACTCCGGGGTGGAAAACTTTCGCTCTTTGCGCGCCACGCTCTCCATGCTGGGCAAGGAAAGCGACCGGCGAACTTATTTGTTCACCAGTTCGCTGCCGGGCGAGGGCAAGACTTTCACCTCCGCCAATTATGCCGCGAGCCTGGCGCAACAAGGACTGCGCACCTTGCTGATAGATCTGGATTTGCGGCGGCCGATGGTGGAGAAATTTTTTACCGGGGAAACCGGTCGCCTGCCCGGCGTCTCGGATTATTTTCTGGGCCGCAACAAGTTTGAAGAACTGTGGCAGCCAAACAAAGAGATTCCCAAATTGTGCTGGATCCCTGCCGGAACTGCCGTGCCCAATCCGGCGGAACTGATCACGCAGTCGGATTTCGCCCAGTTGATCAAGGAAGGTCTGGCAAATTACGACCGCGTGATTATTGACACCGCGCCGCTTCTGCCGGTGAGCGACACACTGCTGCTGGCCGACAAGGTGCAGACCGTGGTGCTGGTGGTGCAAAGCTGCAAAACGTCGCGCAAGGCCGTGGCCCGCAGCATCCAACTGCTCAAAAACGCCACTGCGCCCCTCGGTGGACTGGTCTTGAACAGGCTGCCCAACCGCCTCATCAACGGCTACTATTATTCCTACTATCAAGGATACGGATATGGCAAGTATGGTCATTATGGCAGTAAGAAAGCCAAGGAAGCCAAGGAAGCCAAGCGCAGCCCGGCGGAAGTCAAATCCTGAAAGCCGCTGACGAGCGGCGAGGGTTGGACATTGAATCATGCCGGCCTGTAAGCGAAGCGATTCAACTCGCAACCTCCTTACGCTTCGCGAAGTTTTTTCATGAAGACCCAAGGAACCAAGAACCGGGAGATAACATCGTGGTTTAAAGGTTTCTCAGTTTGATTGCGGAATTGAGAATCAACCAGATGACCGTTTTACAAAACGCCCCGCCCGCCACGACCACGAGCCGGGCTTCTTGGCTCCTGCCCGCGGTCGTTTTTGGCTTCCTCTGGTTCGTGCTCATTAACCATTTGCGGGCCGCATGGGCGAACGATCCGCAATACAGCTACGGCTGGGCCGTGCCGTTTCTTTGTTTGTATCTGGCCTGGGAGCGGCTGCAAAAATCAGAAACGGGAAGCCAGAAACAAGAAACCGGAAGGCAGAGACTTGAGGGCGAAGGCTGGCGGGCATTATTTTCAATTTCAAATTTTCAATTTCTGCTTTTATTTGGATGCGCCTTTCTCTATGCCCCGATCCGGCTGGTGCAGGCGGCAAATCCCGAATGGTCGCTCGTTAGCTGGGGGCTGGCGCTGGTCGTCATTGGACTAACCCTGTGGTTCCTTCATTTCAACGGTTCAACACTTCAACGCTTCAATGTTTCATTCCGCTCCCTCATTTTTCCCATCGGCTTTTTTCTGGTGGCTGTCCCATGGCCGTCCGTCATCGAGGGGCCATTGATTCAAGGGCTGACCCGCGTGGACACCCGCGTCACGACCGAGATGGTCGGCTGGTTGGGCATTCCGGCCCTGCCCCATGGCAATGTCATTGAGGTGGCCACGGGTGAGGTGGGCATCAGCGAGGCGTGCAGCGGCATCCGCTCGTTTCAAGCCACGCTGATGATTTCGCTCTTTCTCGGCGAACTGTATCGGCTCTCCGGCGTCCGCCGCGTTGTCCTCTGTCTGGGCGGGTTTGCGATGTCGTTCCTGTTCAACCTCGTTCGCATGTCCCTGCTCACCTGGGTGGCCGCCAGCAAAGGCATTGCCGCCATCGCCCACTGGCACGACCCGGCGGGTGTGACCATTCTGCTGGCATGTTTTTGCGGACTCTGGGCATTTGCCGTTTCCCTGCGCCGCCCCATCGCACATCGCCGTCCTGAATCCGAATTCTCTCCACGTCCCACCCAACCTTCAACCTTCAACCTTCAACCTGCAAATCGCCTTGCTCCCACCGCCTGGCCTCTGTTCACCCTGGCCGCGTGGATTGTGCTGACCGAAGTTGGTGTCGAAAGTTGGTATCGCGCGCATGAAGCGCACCTGCCGCCGGCGAAACAATGGACTGTCCATTGGCCGGTCAACAATCCCACCTTCAAGGAACAACCGCTCGAAGCCGACGCGCTGCAAATACTCAAATGTGATGAAAACCAGCGCGCAAGCTGGCAGGAAGACGGCCGGCAATGGCAGTTCATTTTCATCAAATGGAACCCGGGCACCCGCGTTCAACTCGGACATTCGCCCAATTTCTGCATGACCGGGGCGGGCCACACCCTGACCAATATTTCAAACTGCGAGTGGTTTGACACTGACGGCCTGCGACTGCCGTTCACCGTGTTTGAGGTGATGGATGCACCGCAACCGTTTTACGTCTTTTATTGCCTGTGGAATGACCGACTCAACGCGCCGGGATCGGGAGCCACATATCTGTCGCTTTGGGGTAACAAACTGGCGCCCGTGCTGGCCGGACTACGCAATTCCGGACAGCGCTCAATCGAAATCGCCGTCACCGGTGTAAGCAACGCCAGCGAAGCGGAAACCGCCGTGCGCACCGAGCTGGAAAAAACGCTCGTCGTGACCACTGAATCTCCACTGTTGGCGCGGCCTTGAACTTTTCTGCAGGTATGTGGCGGTAACGCCCCGTCAAATGTCGCAGGTTCATCTGACACCATTCTAAAATTGAACTAACCGGCGGGTTTGCGAGTCAAAATTTGGATGTTGTCTGTTCAACCAATGAAACTGAAAATGATCAACCGCCGACAGTTCATTCTGGCCACCCTGCTTGCGACGCCATTCGCCGTGTTGGGGGATGCCAAATACATCGAACCGACCGAAGTGGTCGTCCGGCGGCAGCGTTTTGGACCGGGACCGGCCTCGCACCGGCTGGTTCACTTCTCGGATTTGCACCATAAGGGTGACCGCCGCTATTTGCAATCGGTGATGGACAAAATCAATGCACTCGCGCCCGATTTCATATGCTTCACCGGCGACCTCGTCGAGGACCCCAAATTCCTGCCGGAGACCCTCGAAATGTTATCCCGCCTCAAGGCACCGCTCTACGGGGTGCCCGGCAATCATGATTATTTGAGCGGCATCTCCTTCACGCCCGTGCAAAAATGTTTTGCCGCGACCGGCGGCGCGTGGATGCTGGACGAACATCGCATCGTGGCCGATGGCCGGATCAACCTCATTGGCATCACCTGCAATCGCGGCAACGAAACACAATCGCTGCATCCGACGGCCAAAAATCTATTGCTCATGCACTATCCGGCGCAGGTGAAACAACTCGGCGGCCAGAAGTTTGATCTGATTCTTGCCGGCCATTCGCATGGCGGCCAGGTGCGGATTCCATTTTACGGGCCGGTCGTGCTGCCGTCGCGCGTGGGTGAATATGATCTCGGACGGTTCTCGACCCCAGCCGGTCCGCTCTACGTCAATGCCGGCATCGGCTACATTGGCGATAACAACTTCCGTTTCAATTGCCGCCCGGAAATCACCGTGATTGAGGTGTGAAATTTGTTTTCACCAACCGTTCCGTTGTGGTTCGGTTCGATAAAACTGCCGCTGAATTCAGCGGCAGTTTTTTATTTTCAAATGGGCGGCCCGAATCGGCTGCTTGCGCCCGTCCGGGACTTTTGCGAAAGTGGCGTCACGCCGGTGTGGCGAAATGGCAGACGCACAGGACTTAAAATCCTGGGACCGTAAAACGTCGTGTCGGTTCGAGTCCGACCACCGGCACCAAAACTATTGCCGGCAGGCATCGTGGCGGAAACTGCCACGTCAAATAAAAGCGGCCAGCCTGTCCCAAAACAGACTGGCCGCCATACCGCCGGCATACCATCAACCAAACATAGGAAAGTCGGCACACCTGCCGACATGAGAATTAAACCAACTTTCCACTGCCGGCGCAATTGGTGGAACCACCTAACACGGCATAGGTTTTTTCCTGAATAACAAAGCGGCACGCCGGAGTCACCTGCGCGCGGCAGTCCTTGTTTTGAATTTACCTGTTCTTCGCATACCCGTTGGCGCGGAACCAGCCGACGGCATCGGCGAAGGCTTGTTCGGGCGGAGTCTGGGGCAGGCCGAGTTCGCGGATGGCCTTGCCCGGAGTCGAACCACATTTTGTGCCGGGCCATGCGCACGCCGGCGAGCGTGGCCTGCGGCGCTTTGCCGGTGAAGAAAGCGATGCCTTCGCTCAACTTCCGCGACACGCATGGCCAGCCAGTAAGGCATCTTGATTTTGCGGAGCGGGCAGGCCGGTGATTTTTTCCAGCATGGCGAGTGTTTGTTGCATCGTCCAGTTGCCTTGCTGGTTGCCTAAAATTAGCGGTTGCCAAGCTTCCTTTTTCCGCCGCCAAAATATGCCCGACGGCCACGTCGCGGACATGCACCCAGTTCAAGCCGGTGTCGAGAAACGCCGGCAGCCGGCGGTTCAAAAAATCCACGATGATCTGCCCGGTCGGCGTCGGTTTCACGTCGCCGGGGCCGACGGGCGCGGACGGATTGACGATAATCACGGGCAAACCGTTTTTGTGAAACAGATCCATTGCCACCGTTTCCGCCTGAAATTTTGAACGCTTGTAATCGCCCATCAACTGGCCGTCGGATATGACTGCCGATTCGTTGGCCGGAATGACTTTGCCGTCCACTTCCTCAGGCAGGCCGATGCAGCCGACCGTGCTGGTATAAATGATCTTCCGGCAACCGGCCACGCCCGCAGCTTCCAGAACATTGCGCGTGCCTTCCACATTGGCGGCATACATCGGCGCATAATCGCGCATCCAAAGCTGGTAGGCGGCGGCCACATGAAAACACCAGTCACAGCCGGCCATTTCGCGTTCCAGCAGCCGGCGATCCAGGAGGTCGCCCGTGACGCGCTCGAATTGCTGGCCCAGCAGACCGCGCTCGGCGGCACCCGGACGCAACAGCGCCTTGACGCGATGGCCGCGCGCGAGCAATTCCCGGACGAGATTGGAACCGATGAAACCCGATGCGCCAGTGACAAAACATTTCATGATGCCTCAACTGAATGCGTTACTGATATACAACCTCCTCAAAAATTCCAATCAAATTTTTTGCGCCCGCTTGCTTGACTTGGCACGGCCGGGTCGGAAAAAATCCCGCTGTCGTATGCCGGCAAAAAACATCGCTCAAAAAAAGTTGAACCGCGCCGAACAGCGTGACCTCGACACCAAGATTGAATTCATCGAGGGACTGGTCCGCCGCGATCCCGATTATGTGGACGCGCTGCAAATTCTCGGCGACCACTACACCCAGCGCGGCCGCATCACCGAGGGCTTGAAGGTGGACGAACGCCTCGCGCGGCTCGAGCCGCGGAATCCCCTGGTCTTCTACAATCTCGCGTGCAGCTATTCGCTGGCCGAAGAATTCGACCGCGCCACCGCCGCGCTCGAAACCGCCCTGCAACTCGGCTACCGGGATTTTGGCTGGCTCGCCAAAGATCCCGACTTGAAAAAACTCCGCGCCCAGCCGGTCTTCGACGAGGTCAAGGCGAAGATCCGCCAGTTGAAATCCAAGTCGCGCTGATTCTTACGTTCCATGAACGTCAACCTCCGCGGACGCGCGCAGCCCTTTCGCACCGTCAGCTTTGACGCGGAGAAAAACTCCGTCCAGCTCATTGATCAACGCCTGCTGCCCCATGAATTCAAAATCGTCGGCACGCGGAATTTCCGTGAAACCGCGTTCGCCATCCAAAACATGACCGTGCGCGGAGCCGGCGCGATTGGCGCGGCGGCGGCCTACGGCCTGGCGCAGGGCGCCCGCGCTTTTCGCGGCGGCGATCTAAAAAAGTTTTCCGCACACGTCGCCGCCGTTTATCAAACGCTCGCGGCGGCGCGGCCCACTGCCGTTGATCCCGTGAACGCCATGAACGGCGTGCGGCGTGAAATGACGCGCGGCCAAACCGTGCCGGAAAAACAATCGCTCGCGCTCGCCGCCGCCGAGGAATTTGCCAACGAAGATGTTCGCCACTGCGAAGCAATCGGCAGGCACGGTGCGAAGCTGATCCGCGACGGCATGAAGATTCTCACCCATTGCAACGCCGGCTGGCTGGCGTTTGTGGACATCGGCACCGCCACCGCACCGTTGTATGCCGCGCAAAGGCAGGGCAAACGGTTTCACGTTTTTTGCGACGAAACCCGCCCGCGTTCGCAAGGCGCAACCCTCACGGCGTGGGAACTCGCGCAACAAAAAATTTCGCACCAGATCATCGCCGACAATGCCGCCGGCCATTTGATGCAGCGCGGCGAAATTGACCTGGTCATCGTCGGCAGCGACCGCACGCTTGGCCGCACCGGCGAGGTCGCCAATAAAATCGGCACTTACACCAAAGCCGTTTTGGCGGCCCGGCATAAAATTCCCTTTTATGTTGCGATACCGCTCTCGACGATTGACTGGAATTTGAAACGCGGTTCTGACATCCCGATTGAAGAACGCGACGAACACGAAGTCCTCGGCGCCTGGGGAGTGATGGACAATCGCCCGTCCCGCGCCTCCAATTCAAAATTACGGCGAGCCTATGTCCGCGTGGCGAATCCCACCAGCGGCGCGCGCAATCCTGGATTTGACGTCACCCCGGCGGAGCTTGTCACCGGCATCATCACTCCCGCCGGGATTTTCAAGCCGCGGGAACTGTGGAAACACCGGCATAGTTTAGGTGCCACGCATTGAACCGTGATCGAACTGTCCAGGCATTGAGCCTGGGAAGTGTCCTAATCGTATTCTTGTTCTTAATCGTAACCGTTGTCTTCGGCGGATTAAGATTACGATGAGGATTATGATTAGGAAACTAACTAAGTCCTCTCATTCTCGACATCCGCACCACTGGCCACTAAACTCCCGCCGCATGACGCGCACGGAAAAACTGCTCGCGGAACTTATCGCGCTGCCCAGCGTGAATCCCGCCTTTCTGCCGCCGCGCCACCCGCACGCGGGAGAAAAGCGCGTCGCGGAATTTTTAGCGGCCACGGCGGCAAAGGCCGGGCTGGAAATTGAATTTGCAGACGGCCACCCGCGTTTCAACGTCATCGCGCGCCTGCTGCCGCGAAATAAAATCAAACACACCATTTTGCTCGCGCCCCACTTGGACACGGTTGGCGCGGACGATTCTCAATTCTTTCCGCGCCGAAAAAATGGCCGGTTGCACGGACGCGGCGCGTGCGACACCAAAGGTTCCGTCGCCGCCATGCTCATGGCGCTGTGCGAACTGGCGGAGGCCAAATCACGTCTGCAGGAAACGGAAATTGTTTTCGCCGGATTGATGGACGAGGAGCACGCGCAGGCTGGTTCGCGCGCGCTGGCGGCCAGCGGGTTCAAGGCGGATTTGGCGATCGTCGGCGAGCCGACCAAATTGCAGGTGGTCACCGCGCACAAAGGCAGTCTGTGGCTGCAAGTCGAGACGCGCGGCCAGGCGGCGCACGGCGCGACGCCGCACCTCGGCAAAAATGCCGTTCACGCGATGGCGCGGATCGTCGAGTTTTTGGAAACGGATTATGCGGCGCAATTGCGGCGGCGGAAACACAAACTGCTCGGCGCGGGCACGGTCAACGTGGGACAAATTTCCGGCGGCACGCAGCCGAACATCGTGCCGGATCGCTGCACCATCGCCATTGACCGCCGGACGTTGCCCGGCGAAACCGAGGCCGGCGTCCGCCGCGAAATCGCCGCGCGGTTGCAGGCAAAAAAACTTTCCGCGAAAATTTCCAGCGTCAAGCTTGCGCCGGCGCTGCCGTTGGAAACGAATCCTAAGCTGCCGCTGGTTCAACAATTTTTCCGCAGTATTGGCCAGAAGCGGGCTGCGGGAGTGGATTATTTTTGCGACGCGGCGGTGCTGGCGGCGGGCGGCATTCCGAGTATTGTCTTCGGGCCGGGTGACATCGCGCAGGCGCACACGGCGGACGAATGGATTTCGCTGGCGCAGCTTGAACGCGGAAAGGATTTGCTGGTCAGATTCCTCAATTCGCTGGCTTGATTTTGGTCAATCCCCGGAAATTCGTTTCGGGTAGTTCGTGCGTTTCGCGGTCTGAAATGATTTAATCCGCGGACGAAAAATTGAAATTCATGAGCGCTGAAACAACCGGGACCATTCCGACAATTGACCACAAGCCGCACGCGGCGTTTTTCCGCCAGAGCGGCTGGCTGATGTTTGCCGCCATTGCGGGCGGGGCGCTGACATTTGGCGTGCATTTTCTGGCCAAGTCGGACTCGGTTCCCAAGTCGCAATACGCGGCGTTCGGGACGCTGCTGATGGTGGTGGGATGTCTGCCGACGATGCCGCTGCAAATGATTTTTACGCAACAGGCGGCTCTGGCGCTGGCGATGGGGCGGGAACGGCAACTGGCGGGAATGATCCGGCTGGCGTGGCTCTGGACGTTGCTGGTCTGGCTGCTGGGCGCGGCGGTGGTTTTTGTGTTCCAAAAACAAATCGTCGCCGGCTGGCACTTGCCGGATGCGATGGGGTTGTGGGTGACCTTGTGCTTGATTCTGGTTTCGCTGTGGCTGCCGATGTTTTCGGGCGTGTTGCAAGGACGGCAGGATTTTTTTTGGATGGGCTGGTCCTCCATCCTGGCCGGCATCGGGCGGGTGGCCGGAGCCGCGATTCTGGTGCTGGCGTTGAGCCTGGGTGCGACGGGCATGATGGCGGGAGCGCTTTTCGGTGTCGCGCTGGGTGCGATCATCACCATTTGGCGGACGCGGGATTTGTGGCTGCTGCGCGCGGATTCATTCGACGCGAAAGGTTTGCTGCGGCAGGTGACACCCTTGCTTTTTGGTTTTGGCGCCTGCCAGTTTCTGTTCACTTCCGACACGATGTTTGCGAAAGCCTATTTCAGCGATGACGACATGGGGCCGTATGTGGCGGCGGGAACATTGTCCCGCGGACTGCTGTGGCTGGTGATGCCGCTGGCAACAGTGATGTTTCCGAAAATCGTGCAAAGCAGCGCGCGGCGGGAAAAAAGCAATCTGTTCGGTCTGGTGGTTTTGGGCACGGCGGTGCTGTCCATTTGCGGCGGACTGGGGCTGTGGCTGTTCGGGCCGCTGGTCATCAAGATTGTCTATAAGTCCACTTATCTGGGGGCGGCGGCGCTCATCCCGTGGTATGCCGCCGCCATGGTGCCGCTGGCGATGGCGAACGTCATGGTGAACGACCTGCTGGCGCGCTCGCGGTTCGGCGTGGTGCCGTTCATGGTGGCGCTGGCGTTGGCCTATGGCTTCACGTTGCCGTGGATGCTCAACCATTTTCCGGGCCGGATCGAAGTGGTGTTGCAAACCCTGGGCGCTTTCAACTTTCTGCTGTTTGGCGTCTGCGCGTGGTTCACTTGGGGCGTGAAGGAAAAAGCGAAGCTGGAGAATGGAAGATAGAAGATGGCTGGAGAATTTTTCCATCTCCATCCGCTATTTTCGTTTCTCCGCCGCCGGGCGGGACAATGGCTGCGGCTGCCGCAATGTTTTGTAAATCCAGCCTTCCAATGGTCGCAGCGGGCGCAGCCGCCGATAAAGCCACGGCCAATAAATCAGCCGGACTCGCACCACTGATAAAAACATCGTCAACGACTGGCGGAACAGCGAGGACGTGACTTTGGAACCAACAACGTCCGTCCATTCAATCGGGACTTCGCGCAGCCGGAAACCCGCCTGCTTCATCGCCACCAGCAAATTCACGTCGAAGGCGAGATCGGCGATGCGCAGCGAGGAATGGATTTTTTCCACCGCATCCCGCCGCATTAATTTACACGGGCATTGCGTATCCTTGATGTGCAGCCAGAAGAGCAATTCCACGATGAGATGAAAACACCGGCTGATCACCTGCCGGAATTTCGGCTGCGCCTGCAGCAGCACGCTGCCCGGCAGCCAACGTGAACCGACTACGCAATCCGCCTCCTTCAGAAACGGCAGCAACTGGAGCACGGCCGCCGGTCCCGTCGCCCCGTCCGCGTCCACATAGCCGATGATCTCGGCGTGGCCAGCGAGCTTGAGGCCCTCGATGAGCGCGCCGCCTTTGCCGATGGGCGCGGGAAAATCCAGCCAGCCCACCGCCGGAAAATCCTTCGCCACACGTTGCACCACGCCGAGCGTGTTGTCACGGCAGCCGTTGAGGACGACGACCAGTTGAAACGCGCCGGAATAATTCCGCCGAAAAAACTCCGCGTATTCGCGCAGCACCGGTTCGATGCGCGCTTCTTCGTTGTAAGCCGGAATGAGGAGCAGCAGGCTTGGTTCGGGCACGGCGATTCAATAACAGAATCCGTTTGCACAGGCAATCTTGGGAAACACGGCAGTAAAGATTTTGAAACTTTTTTGAAAATTTCTCTGGCCAAATCCACAGACCTGCGGTTTATTGGAGGCACGGCATGACGAAACCAAAGACAGTGCCAAGACGGTTAACCTTCCAACCAGAGGAATTCCAATGGATTTGCATCATCCCTTCGTAACCGAATTTCCCGAACACCGCGAAACCATCCGCTCGCTCAAGCTGGCGGATGGAAAATTCCGCTCCATGTTCGAGGAATACCACCACCTCGACGACGAAATCTGCCGCATTGAGGAGGACGTTGAATTTGCCACCGACCAGCAGATTGACGAATTGAAATTCAAGCGCGCCAAACTCAAGGATACGCTCTACACCGCCGTGCAAAAACACGAGTCGGCGTTGGTGCGTCCAGTGCCGGTCGCGGCACGCGCGACTGGCTAACATTTTCAACGCATCATCGGCGGACGGGCATGTAATTTTATTTCTTCTCCAGCTCCGCCTTCGTCTTTGCCTGCAGGTCGTCCAGTTCAGGCTGCAATTCCGCCTTCGTTTTTTTGTCCATCCGGTCAATGAACAAAATGCCGTTCAAATGATCCGCCTCGTGTTGCACCGCGCGCGCCAGCAGGCCGCCGCAGCGGAACGCAATCGGCTTGCCTTTGGCGTCCAGCGCCCGTCACGTCCACCATGCCGGGCCGTGAAATCTCCGCGAAAATTTCCGGAAAACTCAGGCAACCTTCGCCGCCCGTCACCGGCTCGCCGACGGGTGTGACTTCTGGATTGATGAGCACCAGCGGCATGATGTCCGCCGGATCCGCCGGCTGGCCGTCCAGTTCCAGCGTGGACGGCCGGTCCGTCACCGCGCGCACATCAATCACCGTGATCTGTTTCGCCACGCCCACCTGCTGCGCCGCGAGGCCCACGCCGTGATTTTCCTCCATCGTCTCGAACATGTCGGCGATGAGTTTTTTGATTTCCGGCGTGATGCCGTCAATCTTTGCGCCTTTTTTGCGGAGCACCGGCTGGCCGTATTTGACAATTTCTAAAATCATTTAATTTATTTTAACCACCAAGCCACCAAGCTCACCAAGAAAACATAAACTTTGTGCCTTGGTGCCTTGGTGGTTAATTAGTCTGCCGTGACGTTGAGAATTTCCAGCACCCGCTGCAATTCATCATCGCTGAAAAATGAAATCTCCAGCGCGCCCTTGCCCTGCGCGTATTTTAAATGAACCTTCGTTCCAAACTTCTCGCGCAGTTTTTCCTCCAGGCGCGCAATGTTGGAATCAATCGGCACGATGGCCGGCGGTTTTGCCGTGCCGCCGGAAATTTTTTGTCCGCGCGCCTGTAGCTTGGCGACCAGGCCTTCCGTCTGCCGCACGTTCAAGCCTTCCTTGACGATGCGCTCGGCGGCGAGCGTGCTGACTGGCTTCATCCGCCAGACCAAGAATCACCTTCGCATGACCGACGGAAATGCGGCCGTCGCGCAGAAACGATTGCACGGACGCGGGCAGTTTCAGCAAGCGCGTCGCATTCGCCACCGCCGCGCGGCTCTTGCCGACCTTCACGGCGATTTACTTCCTGGGTGAGTTGAAATTGTTCCGCAAGCTGCGCGTAGCCGACCGCCTCTTCGAGCGGATTCAAATTTTCGCGCTGCAAATTTTCGATGAGCGCCAGTTCCAGCACCGCGCGGTCGTCGGCCTCGCGCGTGATGACCGGCACTTCCGGCAGATTCAACAGTTGCGCCGCGCGCCAGCGGCGTTCACCGGCGATGAGTTCAAAAAAACCGCCGCGTTCGCGCACGATGAGCGGCTGCACGATGCCTTGTTCGCGGATGGAATCGGCCAGTTCCTGCAATGCCTCGGCGGCAAATTCCTTGCGCGGTTGCAGCGCGGACGGGCGGATGCGGTTCAACGCCACGCGCTGGACGCGTTCACGGTTGTCCGGCGCGGCCGGGACAGCCACGGGCGGCGCGATGGACGGCGAAGTCGCCGGTTGCGTGAGCGGCGGATTGCCGCCCAATAACGCGCCCAAGCCACGTCCCAATGCAGGTTTTGACATCGCCGCAGAATGTCGCAGGACGGGAAGGTTGTCAACGCGAGGCGGCTTCAAACCGAAGGTGAAACATTCGGCTTCGATGGATGCAAAGGCCGGTTGATGCGATAGGCTTTGAGTTCGGCGTAGATGGATTGCGCGAGACCGGACTTGGCGAAGCCGACAGCTTTCGCGCCCTTCACGGCAAAAAAAGTTTCAAACTCCGCCGCTGTGAAATGCTGCACGACCGGATAGTGCGTGAAATCTTTCAACACCTCCTCGCGGCTGGCTTCGGCGATGTCCGTGGTGATAAGGACAAAGTGCAGTTTGTTCCGGTTGGCGCGCAAGGTGTCGCGGCCAACCAGTAGCGCGCGGGTCTTCAGAACAAACGGAAACAGCCGCTCGACATTTTTTGCCGGAGCCGGGTTTTCCGCTGACGCTTCGCCGCTCATCACGCCACTTTCACTTTGACCTTGTGGCCTTTGATTTCCGCGCGGTTCAGCTTGGCGATGATGCCGTTGGCGTGCTCGCTCGCCACGTCCACAAATGAATGCCGCTCGCGCACATCCACGGTGCCGACGACTTTGCCGGGCAGTCCGGTTTCGCCGGCAACGGAATTCACGAAATCAATCGGCACAATGCCCTGTTCCTTGCCGATGCTGACCCAAAGCCGCGTTTGATCGGGCGGCGTCGCGCGGCTGGCTTTGGGTTTCGGCGCAACAAGCGCAGGCTTGGGCTTGAGAAATAATTTTGATTCCGGCTTCGGTTCCGGTGTTTTTACCGAGGCCAGAATTTCCGCGTCCGAATATGTTTTCACCGCTTCCGGTTTTGATTCAACGGGAGGTTTTGCCTCCGGCGGCGGGACAATGTTTTTGGCCGGTGGCGCCGCTTTCCACGGCGCGGTTTTGGGTTTTTGCGGCGAGGCAAATTTTGATTCGGCGCGCGGCGGCCGGTCTTCAAACCGGCGCGGACGCTCGTCGCGGCGCTGGTCAAAACTTGGCCGGCGGTTCTCGCGCTGCGGGCCACGGTCAGCGTAGCGATCTCGCGGGCCGCGATCTTCGCGGCTTGGACGCTCCTCGCGTTGCGGACGGTCGTATTCTTCCGTCTTGGGTGCGTGTTTGGCGGCTTCGCCGCTTTGCAATTGATGAATCAGCGCGGACACGATGTCGTTGGCCGCAAAACCTTCCTCGGTGAGCCGTTCGACGAGATGATCCTGTTTCTCAAATTCGCCGCTGGTGAGCAGCGAGCGGAGCTTGTCGAGAAACACATTTTCGCGCGCCGCCTCGACTTCGTGCTCGGTCGGGATGCGCCCGCGCTGGATGCGGACGTTGGTGAAGCGCTCGATGTTGCGGATTTGAAACAGCTCGCGTCCCGGCACCAGCGAAATCGCCTTGCCGCTCTTGCCCGCGCGCCCGGTGCGCCCGATGCGATGGACGTAATCCTCCGGGTCATAAGGCAGATCGTAGTTGAACACCACCTGCACGTCGTCCACGTCAATGCCGCGCGCGGCCACGTCCGTGGCCACGAGAAATTCCAAGCCGGACTTGCGGAATTTGTTCATCACGCGGTCGCGCATGTTCTGCGTCATGTCGCCGTGCAGCCGGTCGGCCTGATAACCCTGCGCTTCGAGATGATCCACCAAATCGTCCACCATGCGCTTGGTGTTGCAAAAAATGATTCCCAGTTTGAGATCGTAAATGTCAATCAGCCGCGTGAGTAGCTCCATTTTGTAACGGCGGTCCACTTCGTAATAAACCTGCTCGACAGTCGGGACAGTCATCGCCTTTTGTTCGACCTTCACGTTTTGCGGATCGCGCGAATATTTTTCGATGAGGTCGCGGATCGGTTTCGGCATCGTGGCGGAAAAGAAAACCGTCTGCCGCTCCGCCGGCGCGTCTTTCAAAATCGTCTCGATGTCGTCGCGGAAACCCATGTTGAGCATCACGTCGGCCTCGTCGAGAATGACCATCTTGACGGCATCCAGCCGCAGCGTGCCGCGCCGCATGTGGTCCATCACGCGGCCCGGCGTGCCGATGACGATTTGCGCGCCCTGGCGCAGGCCGAAAAGCTGGCGGTCGTAGGATTGCCCGCCGTAAATCGGCAGCGCGATGATGCCGCGCTTGAAAAAAGCGAGCTTGTGGATTTCTTCGGAGACCTGCATCGCCAGTTCGCGCGTCGGGCAAAGGATCAGGATTTGGACGGCGCGTTTGTTGGCGTCCACTTTTTCCACGGCGGGAATGCCGAACGCGGCGGTTTTGCCGGAGCCGGTCTGCGATTGGCCGACGATGTCCTTGCCTTCCAGCAGCGGTGGAATGGCCGCCGCCTGAATCGGAGCAGCCTGTTCAAAGCCGAGTTTGTCAACGGCCTTCAGCAGTTCGGCGGACAGGCCGAGATCGGAAAAAAGTTTGGATGTCATGTAAAATGTGTAGCCAGCTTCGCAAGGATAACTCAACTTACGATGAATGCAGAGCTAAATCTGGTCGCTGGCATGACGCTGGTTTTATAAATTCTGCACGTCACAAACCGGAACTTTTATTTTATCCGCAGATTACGCGGATTACGCGGATTAACATTGAAAAAATCCGCGTAATCCGCGGTTCCAAAGCGCAAAAGTTTGTCATCTGCATAATCCCCCTGGTTTTTCGTCGCCATTTCAGCGGCGAATAACTTTGTGAAAAAGAAAAACAACTTTGGCTTGTCGCAAAATGCGCGGACAAGTTTCATTGCGCCATGATTGATTCCGTTTCCGATCCTTTGCCGGGAGCCGCCAGCGCCGGGGCCGCGCCTGACTTGAAGAAGTCGCGCCGGCAAAAAGGCGACCGCCGCTCGTCGTCAGCCGTTACCAACATTGACCGGCTGCCGCCGCATTCCATCGAGGCCGAACAAGGCGTGCTCGGCTGCGCGTTGCTGGACCCGAACCACTGCATCGGCGAGTGCATCGAAAAACTCAAGGACGACGGAAAGTCGGCGTTTTACGACCTGCGGCACCAGACGATTTACGAAACGCTGGCGGAAATGTTCAACGCACGCCTGCCGGTGGATTTGATCACGGTGCAGCAGCATTTGAAGGACCGGCAGCTTTTGGATCAGGTCGGTGGCATCGCGTATTTGAGCCAGTTGCAGGACGCGGTGCCGAGCGCGGCGAACCTGTCCTACTACCTCGACATCCTCCGGGAAAAATATCTGCTGCGGAAACTGATTCAGACCTGCACCGGCGTCGTCGGGCGCATTTACGATTTTGAGGGCGATGTGGAGGAGCTTTTGGACGAGGTGGAAAAGGACATTCTGCACGTCAACGAATCACGCGAGCAGAACGAGGTGAAAGCGGTCAACAAGCTTGTCAACGAGGCGCTGGTAACGATCGAGCATTTCTTCAACCGCAAGGGCGAGTTGAGCGGCATCGCCACGGGTTTTCCCGATCTGGACAAGATGACGGACGGCTTGCACGGCGGCGAAATGATTATCGTCGCGGCGCGGCCCAGCATGGGTAAAACTTCTTTGGCCATGAACATCGCGGAGCACGTCGCGCTGGAACTCGGCCTGCCGGTGGGCGTGTTCAGTTTGGAAATGAGCGCGACGTCGCTGATTTTGCGCATGTTGTGTTCGCTGGCGCGCGTCAACATGCGCAGCATCCGCGACGGATTTATGAGCGAGGCGGATTTTCCGAAACTGATGACGGCGTCGGGCCGGCTGGCGGGCGCGAAGCTGCTGATTGACGACACGGCGGGGCTTTCGATTTTGCAGTTGCGGGCGCGGGCGCGGCGGATGCACCAGCAGCACGGCATCAAGCTGTTTGTCGTTGACTATTTGCAGCTTCTCAATTCTACTGCGCGGCGAGCGCAAGAGAACCGGCAGCAGGAAATTGCCGACATTTCCAGCGGCATCAAGGCGCTGGCGAAGGAATTGAATGTGCCGATCATCGTGTTGAGCCAGTTGAACCGCGAGTTGGAAAAAGACAAGAGCCGGAAGCCGCGGTTGAGCGACTTGCGCGAATCGGGTTCCATTGAACAGGACGCGGACTTGGTCGGTCTGCTTTACAAGCCCAATGCGGGCGATGACGACGACGGGGCCGCGCAGGAAGAAAGCGACGGCATTCCGGTGAATTTCCTGATCGCCAAGCAGCGCAATGGGCCGACCGGGGACGTGAACCTGACATTCTTGAAACCATACACGCGTTTTGAAAGCGCGGCGAAATTTAGCGACGAAGACGTGCCTGCGGGCCGGTAAATAATGAAATCAATCATCAAACCTCTGGGTGTCTCCATGGTCCTGGGCTGCGCCACCGCCGCGTGGGCGCAGAGCATCGGGACCGAAAATTGACCGCGTGGACATCAAGTTTGTCGGCCCCGCGTCCGTCAGCGAAGAGTTCATCCGCTCCAACATCCGGCTTAAACCGGGCGCGATTTACCAGCCGGGCCTCACCGAGGACGACGTGCATTTGCTTTACGGCACGGGTCAGTTCTACAACATCCGCCGTGTCGGTGGATCCGGCGGACGACGGCGGCGTCATTCTGACCTACAAGGTGCAGGCGCGACCGCGCATCATGGCGATCAAATTTGAAGGCAACCATAAATTAAGCGATTCCAAGCTGAAAAAGAAAGTCACCTTCAAGGTCGGCGAGGCGCTGGACGAGCAGAAAATTTTCACGGACGTGCAGGAGATAAAGAAGCTGTATGAAAAAAGCGGCCTCTCCGACACGGTGGTGAAATACGTCCTGAACATCGAGGAACTGACCGGCCAGGGCACCGTCACTTTTCACATCGAAGAAAGCCCGAAAGTGAAAATCAAGGATGTGGAGTTCCTCGGCGCGACGGATTTCAAGCAGAAAACCTTGCGGTCGGAGCTTAAAACCAGACGGCGCTGGTCGTTTTCCTGGCTGACGGGCAGCGGGTATTTTCAGCAGGATGAGTTTGACGGCGACCGCGACCGGCTGGCGGATTTTTACCGCGACCACGGCTATCTGGACTTTGAAATCAAGGACGTCAAGCTCGAGCGCCCGACCACGAACTCAATGGTCGTGAAAATCTTCGTGAACGAAGGCCGCCAATACAAGGTCGGCGACGTGAAAATTTCCGGCAGCAAAATTTTTTCCGACGCAGAAATCACGAGCGGCCTGCGCGGCGTGCATGAATTCGAGCACGCCAAAGGCAAGCTTGGCGCGCATGGGTTGCCGATGGACACCGGGGATACTTTCACGCCCGACGGAATGAGCAAGGACACTGATCTCATCGAGGATTTTTACGGCAGCAAGGGCTATGTGGACATTTCCCAGGGCGAGGCGCTGCGGGTCGTCCGCGTGCCCAACGTCGAGACCGGCACGATGGATTTGAATTTTGAGATCGAGGACAGCCAGAAATCCTACGTCCAAAAAATTGAAATCCACGGCAACCTCAAGACCAAGGACAAAGTCATCCGCCGCGAACTGGCGATTTCGCCCGGCGAAGTGCTGGACATGGTGCGCGTCAAAATCAGCAAGCAGCGGCTGGAAGGTTTGGAATACTTCGACAAGGTGGACATTCGCCCCGAACCGATTGACCCGCCGACGCCCGGCCAGAAAAATCTCATCATCAACGTCGAGGAAAAAAACACCGGCAACTTCACTGTCGGTGCCGGCTTCAGTTCCGTGGATTCGCTGGTCGGCTACGCGGAAATTTCCCAGTCGAATTTTGACCTGTTCAAACCGCCGTATTTCACCGGAGCCGGCCAGAAAATCCGCCTGCGCGTGCAGCTCGGCACCCAGCGGCAGGACTACGAACTCTCGTTCATCGAACCGTGGTTTCTCAACCGCAAACTTTCGCTGGGCGTGGATCTTTACCGGCACGAGCTGGATTTTGAAAGCCCGAATAATATTTTCAACGAGACCCGCACCGGCGCCAAAATCAGCCTCACCCGCGCGCTGGGCAGCGACTTCCTGATCGGCAGCGTCCATTACACTGTGGAAGACGTGGGCATTTCGTTGCAAGACGGCTGGCATGACCGGCTGCCGGACATAGTTCCCAATCCCAACGACGCGCGGAATGTGCCGCACGCGATTCTTGAACAAAAGGGCGACCATTTTTACCAGCGCGTCGGTGCCTCGCTGGCTTATGACACGCGTAACAGCACGCAACTGCCCAATCACGGCCAGCGCACTGAACTTTCCGGCGAAATTTCCACCGGAGACACGACTTTCTACAAAGTCGAACTGACCACTTCCTGGTATCTTCCCCGGATTTTTCAAAGGCCACGTCATCGAAATCGGCGGACGCGGCGGTGTGGCCGACAGTCTCGAAGGCGGCGACGTGCCATTCTACGACCGTTATTATCTTGGCGGCATGTATTCGTTGCGCGGTTTCAAATACCGCAACATCGCGCCGCGCGAGGCAAACACCGACGTCACCGCCCAGAATCTGCCAACAGAACCCATCGGCGGCGACACTTACTGGATTGGCTCGGTGGAATACAGCGTTCCCATCTTTGAAAAAGACGGGGGCGTGGGCTTGCGCTTTGCCTTGTTCTACGACATCGGCGCGGTGGATTCAGGCTCGTATTCCTTCTCCACCAGCTACAGCGACAACTGGGGACTTGGCATCAGGCTGAACATTCCGCATCTCGGCCCGTTGCGGCTGGATTACGGCATTCCCATCAGCCACGATAATTACAACAGCGACAGCGGACAATTCCAATTCAACGTAGGCTGGGAACGTCCCTTTTAAAATGAATCCTTTAATGAAAATTTTCATCGGGGCCGCACTGTCCGTCGGGCTGGCTGCCGCGCGCTTGCCGGCACAAACGGTTTTGAACGCCGGCAATCTGCCGCTCTGGTTTGAGGCCAATCCCAGTCAAGGCGATGCCGCCGCAACGTTCGTCGCACACGGACATGATTCGGAATTTTTGATGTCGGCGACGAGCGCACAATTTGTTTTGCGTAAGTCCACCGGCGAAACGGCCACCGCCCGGATGCAATTTTTGGGCGCCAGTCCAGCGGCACACATTTCCGGCGACTCGGAATTTCCCGGCAAGGTCAACGCCTTCCTTGGCAACAATCCCGCGCAATGGCGATCCAGCGTGCCCACCTTCGCCAAGGTGCGCGTTGAAAATCTTTATCCCGGCGTCAATGCCGTCTACTACGGCAACGGGCGGCAGCTTGAATACGATTTCGACCTCGCGCCGGGCATTGACCCCAAAATGATCGCTCTCCGTTTCGATGGCGCGGAGAAAATTTCCGTGAATCCCCAGGGCGAACTCGTCGTCCGCCTGAGCGGCGGCGAAATCATTCAGCACCAGCCGGTGGTTTATCAAAACGTCGGCGCGACGCGTCACGAAATCAGCGGCGGCTACCAGTTGCTCGACGCGCACACAGTGACGTTTGCCCTCGGCAGTTACGACCACCACCTGCCCTTGGTGATTGACCCGGTTTTGAGTTTTTCCACCTACTTTGGCGGCAACGGCAGCGACATCGCCAACGCCATCGCCGTGGACGGTAACGGTTTCATTTATGTCGCCGGCGAAACTCTTTCCACCATTTGGACCAATGCTTCCGCCGGCGCGTTTCAAACCAATTCCCACGGCGGAACAATCACCGGCGATGCTTTTGTGGCTAAATTCGACAGCACGGGAAAAACCAACTTGTATTTCACCTATCTGGGCGGCGGCTCTGACGATGTGGCTTACGGTCTCGCGGTGGATGATTCGGGCAACGCTTATGTTACGGGAGCAACCCGCTCGTCAGATTTCCCGACCAACAATGCGTTGTATGGCTACCAGCCGGGCCTGCTTCCGGGTTACTACGGACTGGCGTTCGTAGCCGAGTTAAACACCAACGGCTCAAAGCTGGTCTATTCCACCTACTTGAGCGGTTATTTGTCGGATCGCGGCAATGCCATCGCGGTTGACGCGGGCCACAATGCTTATGTAGCCGGTTTCACTTGCTCCACCAATTTTCCCGTGACCCCCGGCGCGATGCAGACCAATCTGCTCTGCACCAACTCAATTTATTACAACCGCAATGCGTTCATTGCCGAAATCTCCACCAACGGCGCCAGCTTGGTTTATTCCTCCTACCTCGGCGGCCACAATTTTGACCAGGCCACCGGCATCGCGATTGATGCAAACGGTTTCATCTATGTCGCCGGCTCGACGGCTTCCACCAACTTTCCGACGACCAACGCGCTGGCCGGTTTCACGCTCCTCAACGGCGCGACCAACGCCACTCCGGCCTTTGACGCTTTTGTCAGCAAGTTCCAGCCAAACTTTGCCGGGCTGGTGTATTCCACCTTTCTCGGCGGAACGAACAGCGATTATGCCTCCGGCATTGCCGTGGACGGCGCCGGCAACGCCTGCGTCGTTGGCACAACCGTTTCAACCAATTTCCCCTTCACCACCAATCTTCTGGCCGGCTTTGGCACCAACTTTGTCTCGTTCATCCAAACCAACTACACGGGTTATGTCCTGGCCACGAATTCGTTTCTGGCGCAGATCACTTGGAACGGGACCAACACCGGCCTCGGCCATTCGCTGACTTTTGGCGGCTACGGCGTGGATGTGGCCAACGGCGTGGCGTTGGACGCGGCAGGCAACATTTTCGTCGTCGGCACCGCCACGTCCACGAGTTTTCCCGTGACGCCCGCCAGCCTGGCCGGTTCTTTGCGCGCCACCAATTCCGGTGGCAGCGATGTTTTTGTCATCGCGTTCAAGGCCGATTGGTCCGGCCTGCTTTACTCGTCGTATCTCGGCGGCGCGCTGAATGATTCCGGCAACGCCATCGCCGTGGACGGCGCGGGCAATGCCTATCTTGCGGGACAGACGTTCTCGGTTGATTTTCCGTCCGTCAATGCGTTTCAGCCGGCGCTCAATAGCACCTCGAAAAGTGCCGGCACGAGCGACGCGTTTCTGGCCAAAATTCTCCCGGCCAACCCCGCCCCGCTGCTGACACTGACTTCTTCCGCCACCAATGTTCTGGTGTCGTGGCAGCCGCTTGGCGAAGAGTCGCCCGCCTTTTTCAGCCTGGAAACCACCACCAATTTGGTGGCGACGAACGGCTGGACAACGGTGACCAATTCTCTGGTGTCCACCAATGGCGGCATTTTCATGTATCAGATGAATCCAACCAACCCGGCCCGGTTTTTCCGGCTGCAAAAGTTTTAGCCCGGCATTTTGTGCTCGCTTCCGTGGGAAAATATGCTTTCTTTTTCGCCCATGAAAAATTTACGACTGACTCTTTTGACGGTTGTCCTGCTGGCCGCCACCGCCTTTTCCGCCTCGGCGCAGACCAAGATGGCCACCGTGGACATGAAGAAAATTTTTAACAACTACTGGAAAACCAAGCAGGCAACCACCGCGCTGGAAAGCCGCAAGGCGGAATTGCGCAAGGAAATCAAGGACATGGCCGACGGTCTGGACAAAGCCCAGACCGATTACAAGCAGTTGCTGGATCAAGCCAATGATCAAGCCATTTCCGCCGACGAACGCGACAAGCGCAAACAGGCCGCCGCCGACAAGGCCAAGGAAATCAACGGTTCCAAGGCCGCCCTCGAACAATTCCAGCGCCAGGCCGAAGCCCAGCTCGCCGACCAGAGCCAGCGCATGAGCGGCAATCTCGTCACCGAAATCCAGAAGGCCGTCGCCGACAAGGCCAAAGCCGGCGGCTACACTCTCGTGCTCAATTCCGCCAACAGCGAAGTGGTGATCTACGCCGATGCCGCCGCCGACATCACCGACGCCGTGCTCGCCCAACTTAAACGCCGGCGCGCCGATTGACTTCAGCAAGCCCGTGAACGCCCTGCCATCGAGCCTCAGCACCAACATGCCGTAGTCAACCGGTTTGGAAAAATTTCCCGCTTGCCACATCGGGCGTGAATGTTTATATTCCGCGCTCTTTTGCTATTGAATTAAATTTATGCGACGTCCAAAAGGCATCAAAACCAAAAAATCCGTGGCCAAGCGGTTCAAAATCACCGCCACCGGCAAGGTCCTGCGCTCCCACGCGGGCCGCCGCCATCTGGCCCAAACCAAAAACGCCAAGCGCCTCCGCCGCCTCGGCAAAGTCGCTGTGGTGGATCCGACCGATGCCTATCGCATCACGCAGAACCTGCCGTTCAGCCACCGGCTGATTTTTAACATCAACTCATCAACTTTCAACTCCCAACTAAGATGCGTGTTACCAACTCCCCCGCTTCCCGCAAACGTCGTGGAAGAATGCTGACAGCCGCCAAAGGCTTCCGCCTCAAGCGCTCCAAACTTTACCGCTACGCGTCCGACGCCGTTGACCACGGCCGTCTATATGCCTACCGCGACCGCCGCACCAAGAAGCGCAATTACCGCTATCTCTGGCAGATTCGCATCAACGCCGCCGCCCGCGCCGCCGGCATCACCTACAGCCGCTTCATCGAAGGCCTCAAAGCCGCCAAGTGCGAACTCGACCGCAAGGTCATCGCCGACCTCGCCGCGACCGACCCCGCCGCGTTTCTCGAAATCGTGAACGTTGCCAAAAGCGCGCTGAAAAACAAGCCTGGCGCGACTCTGGCAAAGACATAAGAACAATCCAAATCGAATTCAAAAAAACGGGCGGCCTGAAAAGGTTCGCTCGTTTTTTTTGCGCAAAAAAGAATTCTGTAAATTTTGTTAATTCTGTCTCAACATTGGGGCTGACGAAACAAATCAAAAATGAATGCCAAAAGAAATTGGTTGTTTGTTATAGCGATTGTCCTGGCAATTCTGGCGGTATGCGTGATGCAGATTCACAATGTGATTCCGAATCTTCTGCATTCAAAATAAAATTCTCAACACTTGCAAAGTTATGTCCTTCTTGAACGAAATCGAGCCACTGAAACAAACGGCATTATCGGAATTGCAAAATGCGCCCGACCTCGCCGCGCTGGAACAAACCAAAGGCGTGTGGATCGGGCCGAACGGCAAGTTCACCGCGCTGATGAAACAACTCGGCACGCTCTCGAAGGAAGAAAAACCCGCCGCCGGCAAACTCATCAACGCCGCCAAAGTCGAACTCGAAGCCGTGCTCTCCTTGCGCCGCGAAGAACTGGAACTGAAAGCCGCGCTGCCGAAAGAGCCGACCGATTTCACGCTACCCGGACGCCGCCGCGCGCTCGGCAAACTGCATCCGCTCACGCAAGTCACCGATGACATCGTCCGCGCGTTCCGCAAGATTGGTTTTGCCGTCGCCGACGGGCCGGAGATCGAGGACGAGTATCATTGCTTCGACGCGCTCAACACGCCCGCCGACCATCCCGCGCGCGATTCGCAGGACACGTTTTATTTGGCAAAAGCTTCCGGCTCTCAACTTCTGTTACGCACACACACGTCGTCCGTCCAAATCCGCGTCATGGAAAAACAGCCGCCGCCGGTGCGCATCATCGTGCCGGGCCGCGTGTATCGCCGCGACAACGCCGACGCCACGCACAATCCCACCTTCCACCAAATCGAAGGGCTTTACGTGGACAAAAACGTCACCGTCGGCGATCTCAAAGGCACGGTGGAATTTGTTTTCAAAGAACTCATGGGCAGCGATGTGAAGATCCGTTTCCGGCCGCATTATTTCAGCTACACCGAGCCGAGCTACGAGATTGATTTCACCAACGCGCTCGTCAAAAAGATGGGCAAGGACTGGCTGGAAATCGCCGGCTGCGGCATGGTGCATCCGCAGGTTTTTGAAACTGTCGGCTACGATCCCGAAGTGTGGACCGGCTGGGCGTTCGGCTTCGGCATCGAACGCATCGCGATGCTCCGCTACGGCATCAACGACATCCGCCTCTTCTACGAAAACGACGTGCGGTTCTTGAAACAGTTTTAGGATTCCGAAACACAATTGACAGGATTCTAAATCGAAGTATTTTGGAAGCATGAAAACGACAATTGATATTCCTGATAAGTTGATGCGAGAAACCATTAAACGCACTTGCGCCAAGACCAAACGCGACGCGGTCATCACCGCACTGGAAAAATTCAACCGCCTCCAGCGTCTCCGCGAATTAAATTCCCGGCTGCGCGGGACGTTCGTTGACTTCATGACCCAGGAAGACCTCAAGGTGATGCGCGAAGACGCCAAGTGGGCCAAGACCGCATGAAGCTGGTGGATACATCCGCTTGGGTGGAATACCTGCGTGCCGGGAACAGCGATGTCGCCGAAAACGTGGAAGCGCTCGTTCTGGCAGATGAAGCCGCGTGGTGCGACATGGTGATGCTTGAGCTTTGGAACGGCGCACGCGGACAGGAAGAGAAATGCAAGCTGGCGGAATTGTCAGCCGCTGCGCCGCGTCTTGAAACCACTGTTGAAGTCTGGGAACTGGCGCACCGGCTGGCCGCGCGCTGTCGCGACAAAGGCAAAACAGTTCCGGCTGCCGATGTTTTGGTTGCCGCCTGTGCTGCATATCACGAAGTTGAGCTGGAACACAGAGACGGACATTTTGATGTAATTCTTCCACTGGCAAAATTGTTATGAACAAAATTCCGCGCTACGATCAACTGATGAATCCTGTTATCAGCGCTCTTCGCGAATTGGGTGGGTCAGGGTCAATTGATGAAATTTACGAAAAGGTCATTGAAGCTCTTAAAATGCCAGACGATGTGCTTGGTGTTTTGCATGACCCGGAATCTACCAATCAGACGGAAGTTCAATACCAATTGGCTTGGGCGCGAACCTATCTTAAAAAATTCGGGCTTTTGGAAATCTCCAGTCGTGGAATCTGGGCACTGACTAAAAAGGCAGAGTCTGTCGCCCAAGTAGAGCCAAAAGAAGTTCAACGATTTGTTCGAGACGCAGTTCGCAAAGACCGAGAATTGCGCTTGCCCAAACCATCTCAAGACGCGAACGCGCAAGATGCAGAAGAACCGGAAGAGGTTCAGTCATGGCGCGGCGAGCTTCACAACGTGCTGACAAAAAAACTTTCTGCTGACGCTTTCGAGCGGCTCATCCAACGCTTGCTCCGCGAATCCGGTTTCATCCAAGTTGAAGTCACTGGCCGTAGCGGTGACGGTGGCATTGACGGCAAGGGCATCGCTCGAATTCACGGCTTCATAAATTTCCATGTGGTTTTTCAGTGCAAGAAATGGCAAGGCGTTATTCCTTCAAACGAAATTCGCGATTTTCGCGGCGCGATGGTTGGCCGTGCCGACAAAGGTTTGTTCATCACCACTGGAACATTTTCGCGCGACGCAATTAAAGAAGCTGTTCGTGATGGCGCACCGCCGATTGACTTAATTGACGGCGATTTGTTGGCTGACAAGTTAAAGGAATTAAAACTTGGAGTTGCGACAGAATTGATTGAAAAAATCTCTGTGGACGAAAATTGGTTCGCTGAATATTTAATTTTCCGAAATGAAAGTCACCCTGAACTGGCTCAAACAATACGTTGATTTCAACTGGTCGCCCGAGGAATTGACCGAGCGGCTCACCATGCTCGGCCTCGAAGTCGAGGGCGTGCAGAAAATTTCCGCCGCGTTCGACGGCATCGTCGTGGCGCAGGTCGTCACGCGCGACAAACATCCCAACGCCGACAAGCTTTCGCTCTGCCGCGTCAACGACGGCGCGGGCGAACGCCAGATCGTCTGCGGCGCGCAGAATTTCAAGGCCGGCGACAAGGTGCCGCTCATCCTGCCCGGCGCGTCGCTGCCGTTGAAAGCCCGGCGACAAAGAGCCGTTCACCATCAAGGTCGGCAAAATTCGCGGCGTGGAATCGCACGGCATGATGTGTTCGCACGAGGAACTCGGCATCGAACCCGAAGCCATCGGCCACAAAAAGGAAGACGGCCTGCTCATCTTGCGCGAGGACGCCAAGGTTGGCCAGCCGTTCGCCGAATATCTCGGCCGCAGCGGCAGCGACGTGGTTTATGATCTCGAAGTCACGCCGAACCGGCCGGACTTGAACAGCGTCATCGGCATCGCCCGCGAAATCGCGGCGGTGACGGGGAATGCGCTGCAGATTCCAGAAGTCAGAAGTCAGAAGTCAGAAGTCAGAACGGAAAGTTTGGTTGCGGTGCGCATCGAAGACGCCGAGCTTTGCCCGCGCTACACCGCGCGCGTCATCAAGGGCGTGAAGGTCGGGCCAAGCCCGGCGTGGTTGCGCGAGACGCTGGAAAAAGTCGGCATCCGCAGCATCAGCAACGTCGTGGACGTGACGAATTATGTCATGCTCGAAACCGGCCAGCCGCTGCACGCGTTCGATTATCATCTCATCGCCAAGGACGCGAACGGCAAACCGACCATTGTCGTCCGCCGCGCCGCCGCCGGCGAAAAATTCAAGACGCTCGACAATCAGGAACGCACGCTGACGAATGAAATGCTGCTCATTGCCGACGAGCAAAAAGGCATTGCGCTCGCCGGCGTCATGGGCGGCGCGAACACGGAAATCAACAACTCGACCGTGGACGTGCTCATCGAGAGCGCCTATTTCGCGCCGGTGAACATCCGCCGCACCAGCAAACTGCTCGGCCTGCGCAGCGAATCCAGCTACCGCTTCGAGCGCGGCGCGGACGTGGGCATCTGCGACTGGGCGAGCCAGCGCGCGGCGCAATTGATTTTGGAAACCGCCGGCGGCCAGTTGGCCGAAGGCGTCGTGGACGTTTATCCCAAGCCGGTTGGAGCAAAAACAAATCACGCTGCATTTTTCCAAATGCAAAGACCTGCTCGGCATCGGCATTTCGCACGCGGAACAAATCGCGTTTCTGACGCGCATGGGCCTGCGAATCGCGCGGCAGGAGCCCGGCGAATGCACGTTCACCATCCCGTCCTGGCGCGTGGATTTGAAGCGCGAAGTGGATTTGATCGAGGAAGTCGGCCGGCTTTACGGCGTGGAAAAAATTCCGAGCACGCCGCCGCGCGGGGCGCTTGGCGCGAACGCATTTGATTCGGTCTATGACCAGATCGGCGAAGCGCGCCGCATCCTGACCGGCCTCGGCTTGAACGAGGCGCAGGGGCAAACGCTGATTGCGAATGAAGAATGTCGAATGGAGAATGAAGAATTGGTCGCGCTGGCCAATCCGTTGAGTACCGACATGGACGTGTTGCGGCCGAGTTTGCTGCCGGGCTTGATTCATTCGCTGCGGCACAATGTCTCGCGGAAAAATTACGACGTGGCGCTGTTCGAAATCGGCCGCGTGTTCACGCAACGCAGAACGGCGCAGACGAAGGAAGAACGCCGCGTGGCCATCGCCATCACCGGCCAGCGCGCCCTGCCCTTCTGGAGCGGCGACGAGCGCGACGCGAAGTTCGACGCCTACGATTTGAAAGGCCTCGTCGAGGAATTTCTGGAGCAGTTTGGCTTGCGCGGCATCGCGTTCGGCAAGCGCGCGGAAAGCACGGCGCTGTTCCTGGAATCCGCCGCCGTGACGCTCGGCGGAAAACTGCCGCTCGGCGAACTCGGCCAGTTGCTGCCGGCGCTCGCGAAGAAATATGATTTGCGCGACGCGGTGTTTCTCGCGGAGTTCAATCTGGATTTGCTCCTCGCCAAACGCAATCCGGCGAAGTCGTTCAAGGCGCTGCCGCAATTTCCGTCCAGCCGCCGCGACGTGGCGATGCTGGTGCCGGAAGCCACGACGCACGAGGCCGTGCTGCAAACCGTGAAGCAGGCCAAAGCCGCGAATCTGGAAAGCGTCGAGTTGTTCGATGTGTTCCGCGGCAAGGGAATTCCCGACGGCCAAAAAAGCCTGGCGTATGCGTTCACGTATCGCGCGGCGGACAAGACGCTGACCGATGCGGACGTGAATGCGGCGCACGAAAAAGTGGTGAACGCGCTTGAAGACGCAGTTGCAGGCGGAATTGCGGGCGTGAACAGTTTTATTTGTGGACTGCCGCAAGCCAAATAATTCCGACAGTCGCCACCAGCGATCCAACAATACCTATCCCGAATGGTAATTTACCACCTGTTGGGTCGCCCGCCTGTAATGTAGCAAAATCATGTTTCCGAGGATTGTAATACACTTCAACTTCTCGGCCTGCTTTGAACGGGTCTGCCTTCGCTCGCGCTAACTCCTCATTGGCTGTGCTAACCGCAACCAACGCCAGTTGCGAAGATGTATATTTTTGGCCTGCTACCTGATATTCGATAAATGACTTTCGGGTCTTACAATGTAAAGATCGTACGATTCGCCGCCCATTCTAGCCAATGTTGGCTCTATTGTTGACTTGACGAATCATTCCAGAAGTTTTGGGCCAAGATTCAGATGCCTTGCAGTTTTCTCCGAACAACGATTCCAAAAATCAAAATGCCAATTCCAACCGAGAAGCACAATCCATAGGCCATGGAATCTCGTCAACGTTCATACTCCCAGCGGCGGCATCGGGCAGTCCAGCGTGTCGGCGATGGCGCGGAGCAGTTCGGCCTCGCTTTCCAGAATCACGCCGTCCGCGCCGACGACGTGGGCGCAGGCTTCGAGCAGATTCTTTTTGATGATCGGCACGGCCAGCGCCAGCCGGTTCAGCGCGGCGTCAATTTGTTCACGCCGCATTGCTCCGGCGGCAGCAATGCCAGCGGCGCATCGTCCGGCGCGCGCAGATACGGCGCGCCGGTGTCAAAGGCTTTTTCAATTTCGCCGCGATCGCTGCTGCCGACGTTGGCCAGCGCGGACAAAACCACGGCGCAGTCCGGCACCAGCGGCTTGAGCGTGTAAAACTGGACCGCCGGTTTGCGCGCTCCGTTGAACTGCGAATCCAGATGCCGCAGCACGATTTTTTGCACGACAAATTCAAACAGTTCCACCTTGCCGTCGCTGTCGATGAGCCATTGCAGCGTCTGCGAAAACTGGCTGAACTGGCCGGCGTCCATCTGGCGCAAGCGCGGGCAGCGCGAGATTGACCAGCGGCAGCCGCGCGTGGGCGGCGGTTTGGGCAACGTCCGGGATACAGCGCGGCGGCTTTTTCGGCAACGGACTGCGACGCGCGACCGGCCAGGCCGGCAATCTGCGTGGCGCGCTGGGAATCGTCCCGGCTCAACAGCAGCGCATAAATCAACGCCGTGGCGTCGAGCGGTTCGCGCGCGGCGGCCTTCAGATTTTCCGGCAGCGCATCGCGCAGCTGCTTCCGCGTATTTCAAATGCAGCGGCGTGGGATTGCCGAGATTCGGCAGCACGGAACTGCGGCTTGATGACCGGCGGCGGTTCGTCCTCCGAAGCGAGAATCGCGCCGCCGACCACCGTGCCAAAAATGTTCTGCTGCGGCGGAAACGGCGACTGGACGCGGCGGCGGCGGCGTTGCGCGAAAGGTGCAGATTTTCCGCTGTGTCATCCGGCAGCCGATGAAATTTCCCGTCCCAGTTCGGATCAATCGCCCTGATGCGCGCGTCCAGCGGCGGATGCGTGGCCATCGCGCCAAAAAACGAATCGGTCAGGCCGCTGGCGAAAAACAAATGGCTCGCGTCGGAGGCGTGCGGCGATTCCATGAGCGAACCGTAGCCGCCGATTTTCTGGAGCGCGCCGGAAAGCCCGGCGGGATTGCGCGTGAACTGCACGGACGAGGCGTCGGCCAGAAATTCGCGCTGGCGGCTGACGGCGGCCTGAATCAGACGCCCAAAAAAAACGCCCAGCGAACCGATGACCAAAAGCAAAAGGCCGATGATGGGCAGCGGATTTTTGTCGCGGCTGTTGCTGCTGCGCGTATAAAGCAGAATGCGGCCAATCGTGGCGATGCAAAAAATTCCGAACAAAATGCCGATGAGCCGGATGTTCAGCCGCATGTCGCCGTTCAGGATGTGGCTGAATTCGTGGCCGATGACGCCTTGCAGTTCGTCGCGCGACAGCTTGGTCATGCAATTGCGCGTGACGGCGACGGCGGCGTCGCTGGGCGTGTGGCCGGCGGCGAAGGCGTTGATGCCGTCCTCGTTGTCCAGCACATAGACCTTGGGCATCGGCACGCCGGACGCGATGGACATTTCCTCGACGACGTTGAGCAGCTTGCGCTCGTCGGGATCATTGGTGTTTGAAGCAATCAGCCGGCCGTCGAGCGATTCGGCCACCGCGCTGCCGCCGGCGGACAAGCGCCATCGTTTTGTAGGCGCTGCCAAGAAAAATGACCGCCAGCGTGCCGAGCGCCACGCCGACGAACAGTTCGCGGATTCCAAATCGCGAAGGACGGTTGCGCGCCGTCGTAATAATGATGGTGCTGTTTTAGCGCGACATAACCAGAAGCGAACAACGCCACGCCGTAAATCATCACGATCATGGAGATGACCGCGAGCGCGAAATAAAACACCAGCCACTTGGTCTTGCGGCGGGCGTGATCCTGTTGCGCGAAAAAATCCATTGTTCGTTCGAATCGTTCAAAGTTGGAATCGTTGAATCGTATTTCACCGATCTAACGATTCGACAATTCAACGAATCACGAAAATGAAACCTTCGGCGCGTCCTTCTGTTCCGGCTTGTCCACGACGAACAATTCCGCCGGCGCGAAGTTGAACGTGTTGGCGATGAGGTTGCTCGGAAACACTTCGCGGTCGGTGTTGTAGGTCATCACGGAATCGTTGTAGGCCTGGCGCGCGAAGGAGATTTTGTTTTCCGTCGAGGTCAACTCCTCGGTGAGCTGCATCATGTTCTGGTTCGCCTTCAGGTCGGGATACTGTTCGCTCACCATCATCAAGCGGCTCAACGTGCCGCCGAGGCCGGTTTCGGCCGCCGTCAGATTTTTCATCGCGGCGGCGTCGCCGGGATTCGCGGCGGCGGCTTTGGACGCGGCGTAGGCGATGTTGCGCGCCGCGGTCACGGCTTCGAGCGTGCCGCGCTCGTGCGCCATGTAGCCCTTGGCCGTCTCGACGAGATTCGGAATCAGGTCGTAGCGGCGCTTGAGCTGCACGTCAATTTGCGCGTAGGCGTTTTTGTAGCGGTTGCGCATCGTGACGAGCTTGTTGTAAATGCCAGACACACGCATGCGCCACACGACAACCGACGAGACGATCAGCAACCAGGCCAGCCCAAGAACCAGTCAGCCAATATAATTCCAGCAATCATAATTTTCCTTTCGTTAAGTTCACTGACAGTTTCACCGAACCGCGCCGCCGGGCAATGATAATTTCCGGCAAAATTCGGAATCATGCGCAGGCGGCACTGTCGCGATTCTCGGGAAAGCCGCAGCTTTGCTCTACCAAAATAATTCACGGCACCACTTCCACCGGCATTCCGATCCAAACCAGTTTCACCAGATATTCCGCGTCCCAGTTCGCCAGCCGGAAACAGCCGTGCGATTCCGTGCGGCCGACCTGCTCCGGGCTGGGCGTGCCGTGCATGCCGTAACCCGGCTTGTCCAGGCCGATCCACGCCACGCCGACCGGATTGTTCGGGCCGGGCGGCAAAATCAATTTGTGGCCGATGGCCTGCACTTCCGGCGATTCGGGAAAAATCTCCGGGTTCAAACGTGTAATTCGGATTGGGCGCGACCACGGCGACATGCAGTTCGCCAACCGGACGTTTCTCGACTTGCGCCGCGATGCTGCACGGGAAATGCGCCAGCAAATTGTGTCTGCGCATCGAACGCCTCCAGAAATTTTTCGGACAAATGAATGATGACAAACGCCGCCTTGTCGTCCGGTTCCGGATAATCCACGTCGGGAATTTTCAAAACGGTTCCGGCGACGACATTCGTCCAGTTCACTTCGGGATTCAGTTGTTCAATCAGCGACGGATGCGAATGCGCCTTTTCCGCGACCAGTTCCAAAATGGTTTCGTAATCCAGCGCGGACTGCTGCGACTTGGCCAGCCACGTTTTGCCCAGCGGCTGAAGCCGCGCAAGATCGTTCGTCGTCACGACGTAATCCGGCCAGCAACGGCGCGTCGAGCGTGAGCCGCGGCCGCGTGTTGGTGTCGAGCGCTGCCGCTTTCAAACAGCTTTTGCGAACGCTGAAACGCCGCGATGGCCGCGCGCGTTTGCGAGCCAATGGCGCCGTCAATCGAACCCGGCGAAATCGCCCGCCGCGCCAGCGCGACTTGCGCTTCCAGCAGACTCTGCACGGGCCGGGGAAATTCCGGGCCGCGGATGGCGCATGCGGAGTCGTTCGACAAAATGACGGCGAACCGGGTTTGATTCTTCCACCGGTGGCTCCGTTTCTGTCCACGAGACCAGCGATGGAAGCTTCGACGGATGCGGCGGCGGTTTGTCGACCATTGTGCCGCCGAGTGCTTCGGAAGTTTGACGTGTGTTTCTGATGCCACCACAGCCAGCCCATCCCAGCCAAGATGCCAGCAGCAGCAAGCACCGCCAGAAAATCGCCGGCCCGGCTCCGGCGTTTGGATGAAGCTTTTTCCAGAATCGGCACGCGGCCATTTAGCCACAGTCAAACGCGCCAACCCAAGTTGAATTCACTTGCCCAGCCGCAGCACCGCGTCGCCGATGAGCCGCGCGGCATTTTCGCAGCCGACGCGGCTGGTGTTGATGATGAGATGATAAAGCAGCGCGTCGTTGATGTCGGCGTGGAAATAGGTTTTCACATAACGGGCCCGCGCCTGCTCCTCTTCCAGGCAAAACCGCCGCGCCTCGGCGGGCGTCTTGTGGTCATCGCGGCAGATGCGTTCAATGCGGTCTTCCAGCGGCGCGACCAGGCGGACGTGCAGGACGTTGGGCAGTTTTGCCGTGACAATGTTGCCCGCGCGGCCGATGAGAATGGCGTTGCCCAGTTCCGCCAATTGCAACAGCGTCTCGGCGGTCTGCTGCACGACCGTCTGCGTCGGCGGATGCACGCCAAAAATATCGGCCAGCGTGTCCTCAATCTGCGACGCGCGATCCTCCGGCAAAAATTGGGCGAGATACTTTGGCAGATTGTGGTCGGCCAGCACCTTGTCCATCAGTTCGCGGTCAAACACCGTCCACGGCGGCGCCGACCTGCGGCGAATGCTGCTCCAGATATTGCGCCAGTTTCTCCGCGATGATCACCGCCCCGCAGCCGGCCTGCCGGGAAATGGTGACGGCGCGCCGGACGCGCGGCTCCGCCAGCGACGACTGGCGCGGCGCGTATGGCTGTTGATGAAGGAGAAACAACGGTCCAGACTTGCATTCATCATAAATCACCTCGTGGTTGACTAATTCACCATACGCCCCGCCGATGCCCAATATCAAGCGGGCGAAGACGATTTGATGCTTGCTAATGCAAACTGTTAATTTTATTCACGCGCCAGCATTTCGTTGTAGGCGCTGGCGATTTGATCCACCAGCGGCGACGGCGCGACCGGCAGGCCGTCGAACGCCGCCACGGGGATGATGCCCAGCGCGCTTTGCGTCACGAAAATGCCCTCCGCGTTGCGCAGCATTTCCGGCTTGATGACGCGCTTGTTCGTTTCCAGACCGAGCGACTGGCAGATTTCCAGCACCACCGCCCGCGTGATGCCCGGCAGCACGCCGCGCCCCGTCGGCACGGTGCAAATCTTGTCCTGATAAACCCAAAAAATATTTCCGCCCGCCGTCTCCGCCACTTCGCCGTTGGTGTTCAAGCAGCAGCGCCTCATCCGCGCCTTTTTCCTCCGCCTCGGCCCGCGCCAGCACGTTCAGGATTTTGCTCGTGGACTTGAACGACGACAGCGCGTCGCCCGCCGGAATGCGGAATGACGAAGTAATCAGGCTCCACTGCAACGGCTCGTCGCCGTTTTGCGGCGGCAACGGATGCAGCGTCATCGCCAGCGTTGGCTGTCCGCGCGCCTTGGTCGAATAGCCGCGCGCGCCGGCGCCGCGCGTCAGCGTCACCCGCAGAACCGCCTCGGCCAAATCATTTTTCCCGATCAGTTCCCCGGCAAATTTCTGAATTTCCTTCGGCGGGAACGGCAGTTTGATTTTCAAAAAATCCGCGCCGCGCGCGAGCCGTTCCAGATGCTGCGCCAGGCGGAACGGACGGCCCTGCGCCACGCGCACCGTTTCAAACAAGCCGTCGCCCAGCAGAAAACCGCGGTCGTTCAAGGGCACGACCGCGTCGGCTTCCGGCAAAAATTTTCCGTTGAGAAAAACAATCATGGGAAAAGCCATTCCTAATGGCCGATTAAATACGCGAACGGGGAAAAATCCGCGAGCAGAAAATGTCTGCGAACCGAGAAATCGCCGTTCCCACTGTGCGGCTGCCATCTGCGGGAATTTCAATTCATATCCGCAGCCATCACCAAGCTTGATCTATCGGATTAAACACGATATGCCTGAAGCCAGTTCATCATGACAAAAGTGGCAGATTCGATCATCCTTGGCTGCTGGATAATGTTTCTCATTTACTGGCTGGCCAGCGCGTGGCGGGTCAAGCCGGTCGCGGAAAAGCAAAGCTTGTCGTCCGCGTTGGCGCACCGGGTGCCCGTGGCCCTGGGCTGGTGGATGCTGGCGTATCCGCGCTTCCCGCCGCCGATGGATTTCGTGGTGATCCCGCGCACGGAACTGGCGCAGCTCGTTGGGGTTTTAATTTGTGTCTACGGACTGTTCTTCACGCTTTGGGCGCGTCGCACGCTCGCAGGAAATTGGAGCAGCGACGTCACGTTCAAACAAAGCCACGAGTTGATTCGCACCGGGCCGTATCAATTTGTGCGGCATCCCATTTACACGGGACTGCTGATTATGAGCCTCGGCACGGCCGTTGAAATCGGCCAGTTGCATTGCTGGTTGAGCATTCCCATCACGGCCATCGGATTTTGGATCAAGCTCTCGCAGGAAGAACGCCTTCTGCTGCGGCATTTTCCCGACGACTATCCCGCGTATCAAAACCAGGTGAAAGCGCTCGTGCCGTTTGTCCTTTAAAATTGCGGGTGAAAGACCGCCGCGACTTGCTCCAATCCAAAACACCAAATCCCGCCAATTTTTCTTGCCAAAGCCGGCGCGGCACAGGCATTTTCTGACATGGCAGCGACGCGCATTTCCAACCCTGACGAAATTTTCTACCAGCCGGCGGATGCCTTTTTCGCCGCGAACAACAAAGTCGGCCTGACGTATGACGACATCACGCTGGCCACGTTGTATTCGGAAATCCTCCCGCGCAACACCCACCTCGACACGACGCTCGCGGACGGATTGCACCTGAACATTCCGGCGATTTCCGCCGACATGGACACGGTCACCGAATCGCGCATGGCCATTGCGATGGCGCTCAATGGCGCGCTGGGACTCATCCATTACAACATGCCGGAACGTGAACAGCTCTCACAGGTGAGCCGCGTCAAATATCACGTCCAAGGACTGATTCAAGACCCGATCAAAGTCGCGCCCGACCAGCTCATCGGCGACGTGCTGGAATTGATTGAGCAGAAAAAATTCGGTTTTAGCACCTTTCCCGTCGTGGATGCCAAAGGCAAACTTGTGGGGCTGCTTTCCGGCCACGTCGTCAAGCCGCGTTACGCCGCGAAAAAAGTTATTGAGGCGCTCACGCCGCGCAAACAGGTCCACACGATCACCAAAAAAGAACTCGGCAAAGATCCCATCGCCCGCGCGGATAAATTTTTCACTGAACATCTCGGCATCCACAAGCTGCTCGTAGTGGACGATGACGACCATTTGCACGGCCTCATCACGATGAGCGATGTGGAGCGCATCACGCAGGAACGCAAGGCGCAGTTCAAGCCCGCGCGCGACGCGCAGTTTCGTTTGATTTGCGGCGCGGCGGTTTCAGCCACGCGGAACGCGTTTGGCGATCTGGACCGGGAACGCATTTTGAACCACGTCGGCGCGCTCGTCGAACGCGGGGTGGATGTCGTGGCGGTTTCAACCGCGCACGGCCACAGCAAAGGCGTGGGGGACACGGTGCGCGTTTTGCGCGACGCGTTTCCGAAGCTGCCCCTCATCGCCGGCAACGTCACCAGCGCGGCGGGCGTGGAATATCTCGCTGACTGCGGCGCGAACGCCATCAAAGTCGGCCAAGGCCCTGGTTCGATTTGCACCACGCGCATCGTGGCCGGCGTGGGCATTCCGCAAATGACGGCGCTTTACGTTTGCTCGCGCGCGGCGGCGAAGAAAAAGGTTTCGATTCTCGCCGACGGCGGCATTACGAAGTCCGGCGACATCGTGAAGGCGTTGACGCTCGCGCAAGCGGTCATTTGCGGCGGCATATTCGCCGGCTGCACCGAGGCGCCCGGCGAAGTGATGGAGATTGGCGGGAAAATTTACAAGCAATATCGCGGCATGGGCAGCCTCGCGGCGATGAAAGCCGGCAGCGCGGCGCGTTACGGCCATGAAAAGTCCGACTCCGCCCGCAAGCTCGCCGCCGAAGGTATCGAGGCGCTGAAAGAATCCGTCGGCTCGGTGGACCGCGTGCTGGCACAGCTCATCGGCGGCATCCAGAGCGGCATGGGCTATCTCGGCGCGAAAAATCTCGAGGAACTCCGTGAAAGGGCGCGCTACATCCGCGTCAGCCCCGCCGGCCAGCGCGAAGCGGCGCCGCATGATGTGGTGGAATTGAAGACGGGAAATTAAACCGGCCGCATTTCCGTGCGCCCGTGTGCTGGTTCAGGCCGGTGGTTTTTTTATTGAAAAAACGTTTTCGCGGCTTGCCATTGCCCGCCGATGGCGGCAAATTTCTGCGGAGTTGGTTTTAATCACGCTAAAGGATATATGAGCAACCAAGCCAAACTTGAACTGGACGGAAAAGTCTACACGCTGCCGACACTGACGGGCAGCGAGAATGAAAAGGCGGTGGACGTGTCGTCCTTGCGCGCGAACACGGGCTACATCACGATTGACGATGGCTACGGCAACACCGGCTCGTGCGTCAGCAACATCACGTTCATTGACGGCGACCAAGGCATCCTGCGCTATCGCGGCATCCCCATCGAGGAGATGGCGGAGAAATCCAATTTCATCGAGACGGCGTATCCTCATCATCTACGGCGCGCTGCCGACGCGACCGCAGTTGAAGGCGTTTTCGGACATGCTGACGGACCATCAGTATTTGCATGAGGACATGAAGTTTCATTTCGAGGGGTTTCCCGACAGGCGCGCACCCGATGGCGATTCTGTCGGCGATGATCAACGCGGCGAGTTGCTTTGACGAGGGTTTGATGAATTGGAAATGGGGCAAGAGCAAACAATTCGACGTGTATGTGGCGAAATTGATTTCGCAGGTGCGCACGATCGCGGCGTATTCGTATCGCAAGTCCAAGGGGCTGCCGCTGATCTATCCGAAACAACATTACAAATACACGGCGAACTTCCTGCACATGATGTTCTCGCTGCCGTATGAAGATTTTGAACTGAAACCGGAAGTGGTCAAGGCGCTGGATTTGATTTTCCTGCTGCATGCGGATCACGAGCAGAATTGTTCCACCTCGACCGTGCGCATGGTGGCCTCGTCCCAGGCGAATCTGTTTGCCAGTTGCGCGGCGGGCGTGTGCGCGTTGTGGGGTCCGCTGCATGGCGGCGCGAACCAGGCGGTGCTGGAAATGCTGGCGGACATTCACACGCTCCGGCGACGACGGCTCGAAGTTCATCACGGCGGCGAAAGACAAGAACAGCGGCAAGAAACTCATGGGCTTTGGCCACCGCGTCTATAAAAACCATGATCCGCGCGCCAAAATCATCAAGAAAGCCTGCGACGATGTCCTGTCCAAATTGCACATCACTGACCCGTTGCTGGACATCGCGAAAAAGCTGGAAGAGGCGGCGTTGAAAGATTCCTACTTCGTGGAACGGAAACTTTATCCGAACGTGGATTTTTACAGCGGCATCATCATGCGCGCCATCGGCATCCCGGTGGAGATGTTCACGGTGATTTTCGCGATTGGACGCATGCCCGGCTGGATCGCGAATTACAAGGAAATCATGGAGGAACCGAAGAGCCGCATCTACCGGCCGCGCCAGATTTACACCGGCCCGACATTGTCGCATTACGTTCCATTGGAAGAGCGCAAATAATTTGATTGTTTGTCTGTCATTTCTGGCCGCCGAGCGAAAAGCATTGGCGGAACGAAAGTTGCTTTCTAAGACACTTTAAATTTTGATGAGCAAAATTCTGGTCATTGACGACGAGATCTTGGCTGCGCGAAATGATCCGGCTGGCGCTGGAGCAGCAAGGCTTTGAAGTCATTGAGGCGACGGACAGCGCCGACGGCCTCGACCCAGGCGCGCGAACAACTGCCCGACCTGATCCTCTGCGATGTCAACATGGACAAGGCCGGCGCGGGCTACGCCACGCTGGCCAAATTGCGCGAGGACGCCACCACCGCCGCCATCCCGTTCATTCTGATGACCGGCCTGGCCGACGCCGCCGGCATGCGGCATGGCATGGAACTCGGCGCGGACGATTACCTGCCCAAGCCGTTCAAGGTGGATGAACTTTACGCCACCGTGAACGCGCGTCTGCGCAAGGCGCAAACCGTGCGCGAGGAGGCGGAAAAAAAACTTTCCATTGTTGCGCAGCCAGATTTCCCTGATGCTGCCGCACGAAATGCGCACGCCGCTCAACGGCATCATTTCCAACGCCGAAATGCTCGCCGAATCGGCGGATTCGCTGGATCCCAAAACCATCGCCGAGATGAGCCAGGAAATCTGCCAGTCCGGCCAGCGCCTCGAACGGCTGATTGAAAACTTTCTGATTTACGCCCAGTTGGAAATCGTCGCCTCCGACCCGCAAAGCATCAGCCGCCTGCGCGCCGCCAAAACCAGCCGGCCGGCGGAAATCGCCCGCGCCGCCGCCCTGTCACAGGCGGAAAAAGCCGGCCGCGTTTAAACGATCTTAGCTTCGACCTGGCCGATGCGCCGCTGCCGATGGCCGAGGACTATTTCAAAAAAATCGCCGTCGAACTGGTGCAGAACGCGCTGAAATTTTCCGAGGCCGGCTCCCCGATGCGCGTCCGTCTGGCGACGACGGCAAGCGAGGTGGAATTTTCCGTGCAGGACGATGGCCGCGGATTTTCCACCGAGCAAATCAGCCGCATGGGCGCCTACATGCAGTTTGAACGGAAAATGCAGGACGAACAGGGTTTCGGCCTCGGCCTGGCCATCGCCAAGAAACTCGTGGAATTGCACGGCGGCGAACTGACCATTGACAGCAAGCCTGACATTGGCTCCACCGTCACCATCAAACTGCCGAAAGCCAAAGCTGCGGCAAATGGTCCGGCAAGGACGGACACCTTCACGATTTAACCTTAAAACGGCAGGCGGGCATAAAGGAGATTCAACCCGCGTCCCGCCAGTTCCGCCGCGAAAAACAACAGCGCCAGCGCCAGCACCGGCGCAAAATCCACCTTGCCGAGCCGCAGCGGAATTTTTTTTAACGGCTGCAAAATGGTCTGTGCCGTCGCCTCGACATATTTCCAAAACGGATGGGTGCCGAAATAAATGTAGCTGTTCAGCAGATGCAACAGCAGGATGCGCGCCGAGCGGGAATTTCCACAGCAGATAACTGCCCGCCCCGATGACCAGCGATTGTTGAAAGCGGCCAGCCATTGAAGCCGGCGGCAGAATCTGCAGCCGGCCCAGCAGCCAGCTTGCGAGCCACCACAAAACGGCCGTGACGAAGAACGGCAAAATAATCTTCGCCCAGCGCGGCCAGCCGTCCACGCGGCCCAGCGGAATCTTCACCAGCCCGTGAATCGGTTGCGGGCCGGCCAGCAACGAAAGCGGCAGCAGACAGACATAAAAAATTCCCAGCGCCAAGCCGAAGCTGAAAAATGAAAAGAGGATCATGTGCCAGAATCCGGTCCAGTGCAAACCGCTGGAAAACCATAAAACGACCACGCCAAGATTCAATTTTCCCGACCAGTTCGATTGCGAGCCGATCCACCAATAAATCACCGCCCGCAGCAGCAGCAGCGCGGCAATGAAGGCCAGCAGATGCCAGCGACGGAGTTTTTTGGGCGTGGCCGGCCGCAGCGTGCCCATCAACGTCGCGGGCATCCGTTTCACGAGCGGATCAAAACGGTGGAACGCCAGTTCAGCCAGAGCAGCAGTCCGGCAAGGTTCAGGATGAAATCAACAATGCCCATCGTAAATTGCGAATGACGAATTTAGAATGGCGAATGATTCGCCAATTCGCAATTCATAATTCGCAATTTTCTTTACATCATTTTGAGAAGCGTGTCCGCCATTTCGCTGGGCGTGACGGCGACGCCGATGCCGGCGGCCTTGAACGCGGAGATTTTCGCCTCGGCAGTGCCTTTGCCGCCGCTGACAATCGCGCCCGCGTGGCCCATGCGGCGTCCGGGCGGGGCGGTCGCGCCGGCGATGAATCCGGCGACGGGCTTTTTGCAATTGGCCTTGATCCATTCGGCGGCTTCTTCTTCCGCGCTGCCGCCGATTTCGCCGATCATGATGATGCCGGTCGTCTCCGGGTCAGCGTTGAAAAGTTTGATGACATCGAGGTGCGACGTGCCGTTGACTGGGTCGCCGCCGATGCCGACGCAGGTGCTTTGGCCGACGCCGCGCGACGTGAGTTGCCACACCGCCTCATAAGTCAACGTGCCGCTGCGCGAGACGACGCCGATGTTGCCTTTTTTGTGAATGTAACCGGGCGCGATGCCGATGCGGCAGCCGCCGTGCGAATCTTTTCCTTCGCCGGGCGTGACGATGCCGGGACAATTCGGGCCGATGAGTCGCGTCTTGGTGTTGCCGGCGAGCGAGCGTTTCACGCGGATCATGTCGCGCACCGGAATGCCTTCGGTGATGGCGACGACGAGTTCAAGTCCGGCATCCGCGCCTTCGAGAATCGCATCGGCGGCGAAGGGCGGCGGCACGAACACCGCGCTGGCCGTCGCGCCGGTTTGCTTCACGGCCTCGGCCACGGTGTCAAAGATCGGCACGTCCCAGCCGTCGTGCTCGAAAAACTGGCCACCTTTGCCGGGCGTGACGCCGGCGACAATTTGCGAGCCGTATTCGAGCGAGAGCTGGGCATGCCGCGCGCCGAAGCTGCCGGTGATGCCTTGGACGAGGACTTTGGTATTGGGTTTGACGAGAATGGGCATTGGAGAAATTCGTTGAGTTACTTGGATTATTTGCCAACGGCTTTGACCACTTTCTGCGCGGCGTCGGCCATCGAATCGCCGGTGATGATGGCCACGCCGGATTCGGCCAGCGTTTTTTTGCCGGCGGCGACGTTGTTGCCTTCCAGCCGCACGACGAGCGGAATGTTCAAGTGCGTTTCCTTCACCGCCGCGACGATGCCGGTGGCGATGACGTTGCAATCCATGATGCCGCCGAAAATGTTCACGAAAATTCCCTTCACGTTCGGATCGCTTAAAATGATTTTGAACGCCGCCGTGACCTGTTCCTTGCTCGCACCGCCGCCGACGTCGAGGAAGTTTGCCGGGCTGCCGCCGAAATGCTGGATGATGTCCATCGTCGCCATCGCCAGGCCGGCACCGTTGACGAGGCACGCGATGCTGCCGTCGAGCTTGATGTAATTCAGGTTGAACTTGCTCGCCTCGATTTCCAGCGGCGCCTCTTCGTTCAAGTCGCGCATCTCCAAAATGTCTTTGTGGCGGTAAAGCGCATTGTCATCGAGCGAAATTTTTGCATCAAGCGCGACAACAGTTTCTTTTCCGTCGGCAAGTTCTACGACGGCCAAAGGATTTAATTCCACCATTGCTGCGTCACATTCCCACCAGGTGTTGTAGACGCCGGTGATAAGCTTCACGCCAGCGTTGAATAAATCACCCTTGAGTCCGAGTGCGGCGGAAATTTTGCGCGCTTGAAAGGGCATGATGCCAACCGCCGGATCAACGGTTTCCTTGAAAATCTTTTCGGGATGCTTCGCGGCGACCTCCTCGATGTCCATGCCGCCTTCGGTGCTGGCCATGATGAGCGGACACGACGTTTCGCGGTTCAGCAATACGGCGAGATAAAATTCCTTTTTTATCTTCGCGCCAGCGGCGAGCAGCAGCGTTTGCACTTTGCGTCCATCCGCGCCGGTCTGTTTCGTGACCAGAATTTGTCCGAGCATTTTTTCGGCGAACGAAACCGCTTCATCCACCGAACCGGCGACTTTCACGCCGCCCTGAAATCCGCTCTTGAAAGTTCCTTTGCCGCGTCCGCCGGCGTGGATTTGCGATTTGACGACCACTTTCGTGCTACCGCTGGCGACAATTTTATCCGCCGCCGGGCGCACTTCGGAAAGTGATTTCGCTGGAATTTCCGGCGGCACGGCGACGCCGTATTGGGCGAGCAATTGTTTGGCCTGATATTCGTGAATGTTCATTTCAAAAATTGATATGCATTAAAAACCATTCGCGCGGGAAATCAAACTTTTAACGTGGCAACCAGCGCCAGAAGGCTCTGATTCTTTTTTATTTGAGGCGCGTTTTCCCGGCGGCGGCGGATTTGAATTGAATCCGTCGCCGCGCGCGGGCAATTTGCGCGGCGATGCAATTTTATTTTCCGCTGTTGTCTGCGTTGTGCCTGCTGGCCGGCCCTATTCGCGGATACGCGGAATCCATCAACGGCCTAACTTACGTCCCCCTCGCCGGCTGGGCGCGAGCGAACGGTTTCGGCGGCTACACGGTCAACCGGGGCGCGGAAATCATCCTCACCAACAGAACCTCGCGGCTGGTCTTTGAACCCGATTCCGCCGAGGCGCAAATCAACGGCGTGAATGTCCGGCTGTCATACGCGGTGGCAAAGGGCGCATTGATCTCGCAATTGGACCTGGACAAAACCATCCGTCCGCTGGTCTTCCCGCAAAATCCGTTGTCGAAAAAAATCACGACCATCTGCCTCGACCCCGGCCACGGCGGGAAGGACACCGGCAACCGCGTCGGCCGTTTTTTCCCGCACTACGAAAAAACTTACACGCTGGCGCTCGCGCTGGAACTGCGGCGGCAGTTGCAGTCGGCCGGTTTCAACGTCATCCTCACACGCGACAAGGACGTTTATCCCGAACTGCCTGCGCGGCCGGACCTTGCCAACCGCCGGGGCGCGGATTTGTTCGTAAGCCTGCATTTCAATTCTTTTCCCGGCGATCCCGCGACCGTGCGGGGACCGGAAACTTATTGCATCACGCCCGTCGGTGCGGCGTCCTCGAATGATTCGGAAGGCGAAAGTGCCGGCCACGGCGCGTGTGCCGCCAACCGCGTCGAGGACAAAAGCCTGCTGCTTGCGTATCAAATCCAGAAGTCGCTCGTGAAAAATCTCGGCGCGACCGACCGGGACGTGCGCCGTGCGCGGTTTGAAGTGCTGCGCACCGCGCAGATGCCGGCGATTCTGATCGAGGGCGGCTACATGTCGCATCCCGTCGAGGGCCGGAAGATTTTCAGCGATTTGTATCGCCGGCAAATGGCCGCGGCGATTGTGAAGGGGATTTTGAATTATCAAAAACTGACCGCGCCGCCAACGCCGCCAAAAGCCGGACCGGCGACGACGCACAAGGATTCCCATACGAAAAACGCCAAGTGAACTGAATCGGTTTTTGGTTTAGGCTGATGAGCCGGATTAAAATTAAACTTTAAAATGAGCATTGCCACCAAAACGGGCGACGCCGGAACGACGGGACTGATCTATGGCCGGCGCGTGCCCAAAAACCATCCGCGCGTCGAGGCGTGCGGCACCCTGGACGAATTGAATTCCGCGCTGGGCCTCGCGCGCGCGACGGCGACGGAAAAGTTCGTGAGCGAAAATTTGTTCTGGCTGCAAAAAAGTTTGGTGGATGTGATGGGCGAGGTCGGCGTGCTGACCGAAGACTTGCCGCGTTATGTGAAGGATGGCCACGCGCTGGTGCAGCCGGCGCTGACCGCGAAGCTCGACGCGCTCGTGCAGGAAATCGAAGCGCAGAAGATCAGCTTCAAAGGTTGGGCGACGCCGGGCGCGACGCACCATTCCGCGGCGCTGGATTTGGCGCGGTCCATCTGCCGCCGGGCGGAACGGCGCGTGTTCGATTTGCAAACGGCGGGTGAATTGCGGAACGCGGAAATTTTGATTTTCCTGAACCGGCTGTCGGATTTGCTGTGGCTTTTCGCGCGCTGGGTGGAAACGAGAATGGACGCGGCTGGAAAAAAGTGAGTAGCGCGGCCAATATCAACGGCGTATCCGCGCCGGAAATCGCCTTGCCGCTGGCTGGCGCGGTTGACTACGCTTTCGCGAAATTATTGTGGAAAACCTTCTGTTTCAACTCCGCTCCATCGTCAAACCGCTGGACTTGGCCGCGCTGTTCCAAAACCCGCAAGCGCTGGAAGTGGAGCTGGGCTGCGGCGACGCTTCGTTTTTGATTGAATACGCGCGGCGGCAGCCCGCGAAAAATTTCATCGGCGTTGAACGGCTGCTGGGTCGTCTACAAAAACTGGATCGCAAAGGCCGGCGCGCGGGCCTGCGAAATGTGCGCGGCGTCCGCATCGAGTCGGCATATTTTCTGCAATATTTATTGCCGGCCAATTCAGCCCGGGCGCTGCACGTCTATTTTCCTGATCCCTGGCCGAAGAAAAAGCACCGGCGGCACCGGCTCATCAATGACCATTTCCCCACGCTTGCCCGTGCCGCGCTCGCGCCCGGCGGCCAGGTATTTTTACGGACGGACGACGCGGATTATTTTCAGCAGATGAACGAAGTTTTTGGCGCGGCGAAGGAATTTGCAAGCTGCGGAACGCCGGACGAACTGGCGGATATTTTGACGGACTTCGAGCGGGATTTTAATGCGCAGGGCATTCCGACGTTGCGGGCGGCGTATCAATTGAAACCATGAGCGGCTCCCATTTGCGATTTAAGATATACGATTTACGCGACAGTCTTGAATTCGGAGTCGGCTCGTAAATTGCAAATCGCAAATCGTCAGTTCACACATCAATCACGGGGCCGTTGCCGCCGCCGGAATTTTTCGGCGGTTCCGGCGGTTTGCGGCGCTGCACCGAGACGCGCGCGTTGCCGGTCAGAACATTCAGGGCGACGGAAATGATGCTGATGATCAGCGCACCGAGGAATGCGTAACCGAAAGTGTCCACATAAAAATTCGGCCTGAGCAGAAAGCCGACGAAGTAAAGCAAGAGCGCGTTGATGACCAAGGTGAACAGTCCGAGGGTGAAAATCAGCAACGGCAATGCGATAAGCATGAGGATCGGGCGGACAAAAGCGTTGAGAATCCCCAGCAGCAACGAGGCAAGCACTAGGTCGGTGTTCCGTTCGCAATGGATGTGGTTGCTTAAAACCTCCACCGCCACCAACACCGCGACGGTGTTGATGATCCAGCTTTGCAGGAAGCGCAGGAGTTTTTTGGTGCCGGGCTGCATGATGCGGTCAAGAACTGCACCGGCAATTTGCTTCTTCCCGGCGGGAAAAACAAGACGCGATTTTGGCAGTGTCCTGACTTGGCGGGGCGAGGGGCGAGGGATTCGTCCAGGCTCATCGTCACTGCATTACGTTTCTGTCTGCCCGAAAGCGAACCGCTCTGGAAAGCCGGACGCTACGGTCGTCTTTGTCAAGGGTGCATCAAACGGAAATATTGTTGCCCGCCGGAAATGAGATTAGTGTAAGTAATGGCGGCGCATCACCCCTATCCAATCAAGACGCGACGTTTAAGGTTGCGAGTTGACGGCGGGACCGGATTTTAATCAGCTCGCCGAATTTGGAGGATGTCAGCGGCGCATACACCTGATATAAATAATCACCCGACATCGCGACTGAAAAATTCATTGCGACGAAATTGATTATGAAAGCACTGGTCAAAAAAGAATCCAAGCCCGGCCTCTGGCTACAGGATGTGCCGGAACCCAAAACCGGCATCAACGACGTGCTCATCCGCGTGGACCGCACAGGCATCTGCGGCACGGACCTGCACATTTACAAGTGGGATACCTGGGCGCAGAAAACCATTCCTGTGCCTATGGTCGTCGGCCATGAGTTCGTCGGCGATGTCGTCGAGGCCGGCTCGAACGTCGCCGATTTTCATCCCGGCGATGTCGTCAGCGCCGAGGGCCATGTGGTCTGCGGCCGTTGCCGCAACTGTCTTGCGGGACGCCGGCATCTTTGCAAAGACACGCAGGGCATCGGCGTCAACCGCACCGGCGCATTTGCGGAATACATTTCCGTGCCGATGACGAATGTGTGGCATCATCAGCCCGGCATTGACCGCGACGTGGCCAGCATTTTTGATCCGTTCGGCAACGCGGTTCACACGGCGCTCTCGTTTGATTTGCTGGGCGAGGACGTGTTGATCACCGGCGCGGGGCCGATTGGCGTGATGGCCGCGGGCATCGCCAGACACGCCGGCGCGCGGTATGTCGTCGTCACCGACGTGAACGATTACCGGCTCGCTCTCGCCAAAAAAATGGGCGCGGATGTGGCGCTGAATGTGACCCGGGGAAAATTGCCGGACATGCAAAAACAGCTCGGCATGAAGGAAGGTTTCGACATCGGACTTGAAATGTCCGGCAACGCGGCGGCGTTTCGCGACATGATTGACAACATGGCGCACGGCGGGAAAATCGCGCTGCTCGGCATCCCGTCCGAGCCGATGGCGATTGACTGGAACAAGGTGGTTTTCAACATGCTCACGATCAAGGGAATTTATGGCCGCGAAATGTATGAGACGTGGTATAAGATGACCGTGATGCTGGAAAGCGGGCTGGACATCCGGCCCGTCATCACGCACCGGTTTCACTACACCGAATTTGAAAAAGGTTTTCAAGCCATGTTAAGCGGCCAGTCCGGCAAGGTGATTTTGAATTGGAGGGACAAGTGAAAATTAGTTCATGGCTTCTGGCGCTGGCCGCCGTTGCCATCACCGTGTCAGCGCGGGCTGAACTGCGCGTGCCGGCTTTCACGGCCTATTTTGAACCCGACACCGGCGAGGCCGAAGTTTCGGAACTCCGTGGAATCGTCGGCTGGAAAAATCCCGCGCAAAAAGTCCTTTGGTTCGGCGAAATAAAAACTCCTGGCCAGCTTGAATGTTCGGTGGCCTTGCGACTGCCCGCCGGCACGGAAACCAAATTACGCCTGACCGTTGCGGGAACCTCCCGCGAGGTCGTGGCCAAAGGCACGGGCGACAATCCAGTCACTGCATCGTTCGGCTCATTTGACATCGCAACAACGGGCAATCAAAAGTTCGCGCTCGAATCGCTTAATGCCGCCAGCCAGTCCGCCGGCGATATTGAGGCATTGCAATTGGACGGCACGGCGGCCAAGGACGCGCATTTTAATCTCAAACCGCGCCGCAACGCCGCCTCGGTGCATCTCGCCTATCCGACGCTGGGTTTCACCAATGTGGACGCATTTTATTGCGAAGTGACCGGTGTGGAGACGCCGCTGTGGACTTACTTCGAGGCCTGCGGCTGGCAACGCGGTTATTTCGGAATGCAGGTCAACAGCCCGACCGAGCGCCGCATTATTTTCAGCGTATGGGACAGCGGCAATGAGGCCGTGAGCCGGGGCAAGGTCGGTCAGGAAGATCGCGTGATGCTGGTGGCCAAGGGCGAAAATGTTTTCAGCGGCGACTTCGGCAACGAAGGCACCGGCGGCCACAGCCATCTGGTTTATGACTGGAAGACCGGCGAGAAACAGCGATTCCTCGTGACCGCGAAAGTCGCCGACGCGACGCACACGATTTATTCCGGCTACTGGTTTCGTCCGGAACAAAAAAAGTGGATGCTGATTTCCAGTTGGAAAGCGCCGAAGGATGGCGCGTATCTGCACGGACTTTACAGCTTCGTCGAAAATTTTGGCGGCGACAACGGACAGCTCAACCGCAAGGCGCTTTACGGCAACCAATGGTTGCGCACCGCCGACGGCCAGTGGCACGAAGTGACCACAGCCAGTTTTAGCTGCGATCCGACGGGAAAAACGGATCGCTTTGACCGCTTCATGGGCGTTGAGAAGGGACAGTTTTTCCTCTCGACCGGCGGTTTTCTTCCCGGTTTCACAAAATTTGGCGAGAAGTTCACCCGCCCGTCCACGGGCAAAGCGCCGTCGGACTTGGTGCTGCCGCCGCTGCCGGAATAAATCATCCCCACGAAATTATGTTTGGCTCATTTCAAGCGAATCTTGAACAAGAACTTGCCGGCATCCGCGCCGCGGGCACTTACAAAAACGAGCGCGTCATCATCACGCCGCAAGGCACGACCATCCGCGTGGCCGACGGCCAGCCGGTGCTGAACTTCTGCGCCAATAATTATCTCGGCCTCGCGCAGCATCCAGCCGTCGCCGCCGCCGCCAAGGCCGCGATTGACGAATGGGGCTACGGCTGCGCGAGCGTGCGCTTCATTTGCGGCACCCAGGGCGTTCACAAACAGCTTGAGCAAAAAATCAGCGAGTTCCTCGGCACAGAGGACACGATTCTTTATTCATCGTGCTTCGATGCGAACGGCGGTTTGTTCGAGACGCTGCTCGGCGAACCGGACGCGATCATTTCCGACGAACTGAATCACGCGAGCATCATTGACGGCATCCGGCTTTGCAAGGCGCAACGGCATCGCTACAAAAACAATGACATGGCCGATCTCGAAGCCAAATTGAACGACGCCAAAAACGCGCGCTTTAAAATGATCGCGACGGACGGCGTGTTTTCGATGGACGGCTACATCGCCAACCTGGCCGCCATCTGCGATCTTGCCGAAAAATACAGCGCGCTGGTGATGGTGGACGATTCGCACGCCGTCGGCTTCATGGGCCAGACCGGACGCGGCACGCACGAATACCATCGCGTCATGGGCCGCGTGGACATCCTCACCGGCACGCTCGGCAAGGCGCTGGGCGGCGCGAGCGGCGGCTACACGAGCGGCCGGAAGGAAATCATCGAATTTCTCCGGCAACGTTCGCGGCCGTATCTGTTTTCCAATACCCTGGCTCCGGCCATCGCCGGCGCGTCGCTAAAAGTTTTGGAACTGCTAAGCCGTTCGACGGAACTGCGCGACAAGCTGGAGGCAAACACCCAATTTTTCCGCGAAGGCATGTCACAGCTTGGTTTCAATATTCTGCCCGGCACGCACCCGATTTGTCCGGTGATGCTCGGCGACGCCGCGCTGGCGACAAAGTTTGCCGATGCGATGTTGCAGCACGGCGTTTATGTCATTGGTTTTTCCTATCCCGTCGTGCCGCAGGGCATGGCTCGCATTCGCACGCAAATTTCCGCCGCGCACTCACGGCAGGATTTGGAAATGGCCTTGGACGCGTTTGCGGCTGTAAAACAAAATTTGAGCCCTTGAACCGCCGCCTGAAACTGAAAAACAAGCATTGAAAAACCGAAACCATCGCAGAGCATGAACGTCACTTTGATTTGATATGCCCGATGCGATGGACATGGAAAAAAAGAATCCACCGCCAGACCAGCGGTTGTGGCCGGTGGCGACGGTGATGGCGACGGGAGTGTTTGCCACGACGTTTGTGCAGACGCAAACGCTGGCCTATCTGCCGTTTAATCATTTGCTGAAAGGCATGGGCTTGGACAGCGACCAGGCGGCGACGTTTTTTTCGCTGTGCATTCTGCCGTGGAGTTTCAAAGTGATTGCGGGACTTTTGGTGGACGGTTTGCCGCTGTTCGGATCGCGGCGGCGCGCCTATTTGCTGTTGAGCGCGCTCACCGCCTCCGCGCTGTGGCTGGCAATGGGACTGGCGCCGGGCAACTACCATCTTTTGCTGGCGCTGGCCATCGGCATGAATGCAGCGATTGTTTTTGGCAGCACCACGTCCGGCGGATTGCTGGTGGAAGCCGGGCAACGATTCAGCGCCAGCGGGCGATTGAGTTCGTTGCGTGTGTTCGGGCAAAATCTTGGCGCGGCCGGCGGAACATTGCTGGGCGGCTTGCTCGCGGCGTCCGCGCTCATTTGGACCAGCGCCGCGGCGATGCTGCCGTTGCTGTGCATGTTTTTTGCGGCGTGGCTGCTGTTGCGCGAGCCGCCGCTGCCGCCGGCGCCGGAACACGGACGTTCGTTTTTCGGTCAACTGAAACACGTCGTTCTTTCCATCTGGACGCAGATCAAAAATGTGCTGCGCCGGCAAATGCTGCTGCCCGTGCTGCTGCTTTTTTTCATTCAAGCCGTGCCGACGTTTCGCAGCACCTGCTTTTATCAATACCAAACCGAGACGTTGCATTACAGTGACGCGGCGCTCGGCTGGTTGGGGCTGGCCGGTTACGGCGCGGCGCTGTTGAGTTCGGGCGTTTATGCGTGGTGGTGCAGCAAAGTCCCGCTGCGCGTGTCGTTGTATGGCGTGATCATCCTGACCTGTTTGTCCGCGCTGCCGTATTTGTATTACACGTCCGACATGCCGCGCGCGGTGGCCATCGAAAGCGTCGGGACGTTTTTGCAATATCTCGCCTATCTGCCGCTGTTCGATCTGGCCGTGCGCTGCACGCCCAAAGGCAGCGAGGCGCTCGGTTACGCGCTGCTCATCAGCGTTTGGAACATCGGGCTGGCCATCGGCACCAAGACGGGACCGATGCTTTACGAACATTCCTTGTGCAAAGGCATGAACAGCCTGATCTGGCTCAACGTGGTTGTGACGCTGGCGGGAATTTTCCTCATTTTCATGCTGCCGAGAGCGCTCGTGGCACAACGCGAAGGCCAATGACCGATCAGGAAGTCAGTCGTTGCACCCCGCGTTGGTGCGCCGGGAATGTTTTTGCCGCGCAAACTGCGGCTTGCTTCGCGGCGGACATCGGCGTTAAAATTTGCCGCAAATTTAACAAAGATTTATTCTATGTCACAAACGGGGCGCCAATCTCTCAACCTTAGCAAGGTTCTCTGTGTCATTCTCGGTGGCGGCCAGGGGTCACGCCTGTTTCCGCTCACCAAGGACCGGGCCAAGCCGGCGGTGCCGCTCGCCGGCAAATACCGCATTGTGGACATCCCGATTTCCAACTGCATCAACTCGCGCTTCCGCCGCATCTACATTTTGACGCAGTTCAATTCCACGTCGTTGCACAGCCACATCTCGCGGACCTACAAGTTTGACCAGTTTTCCGCCGGGTTCGTGGAGATTCTGGCGGCGCAGCAGACGTTCAACAACACGTCGTGGTATGAAGGCACGGCGGACGCGGTGCGCAAAAACCTGGTCCACTTCATGAACCACGATTTTGACTATCTGCTGATCCTGAGCGGCGACCAGTTGTATCGGATGGATTTGCAGGAAGTGATCGAACAGCATCGCGAAACCGGCGCGGACATCACCGTCGCCACGCTGGCGGTGAAGGCGGCCGAAACGCCCGCGCTGGGCATCATGCAGATTGATGAGACGGGCCGCGTCACCAAGTTCCTTGAGAAACCGAAGGATCCCGCGCTGCTGGAGCCATTCAAGCTGCCGCAGGCCATCCGCGCCAAGGTTGGCATCGCCGCCGGTCCCGACTTGTTTCTGGCCTCGATGGGCATCTATGTTTTCAACCGCAAAGTCATCACCGGACTGCTGGACAATCCGTTGTCCGATTTTGGCAAGCACATCATTCCGCACGCCATCAACACGCATAAAGTGTTCTCCTACGTTTATCAAGGCTACTGGGAGGACATCGGCACCATCCGTAATTTTTTCGAGGCAAACCTTGATCTTGTCACCGAGCTGCCGCGTTTCAATTTCTTCGACATGAGCGCGCCGATTTTTTCGCGTCCGCGCTACCTGCCCGGCTCCAAGATCAACGGCGCGCAGATTGATCACGCCGTCATTTCCGACGGCTGCATCATCAACCGCGCCCGCATCAGCAACAGCATCGTCGGCCTGCGCACCATCATCGGCGACGGCACGGAGTTGAACCGCGTGGTGATTCTCGGCAGCGACTATTACGAATCGCAGGAATCCGTGGAACGCCATGAACGCGAAGGCCAGCCGCGTGTCGGCATCGGCGCGCATTGCAAGATTGAAAACGCCATCATTGATAAAAACGCGCGCATCGGAAACAACGTGACCATTTCCCCCGTCGGCAAGCCGGAAAACGTGGACCACGAGCGTTATTTCATCCGCGACGGCATCGTCATTGTCCCGAAGGACGCAGTCATCCCGCAGGGCACGGTTATTTGAACAGCTTTCATTGAAAAATCTCCGAGTGGAGAAGTGGTGGGTTGGCGGGGACTCGAACCCCGGACCAATGCCTTAAAAGGGCACTGCTCTACCAACTGAGCTACCAACCCAACCTGTGACGAGCAAAAACACATCGTAGCGAGCCGAGCAACCAGTCATTCACAAGGTTGCAGAGAACCCCTATCGGCTCGAATCGGACAAATATTATGCCTTACTAAAACGCGGAGGCAAGCAGTTTCGCCAGACTGGCTGTCTGAAAATTTCTCCCGACGCGAAATTGAATTTTGAACAGGCCGCGAATTTGTGGCCGGAAACGAACAAGAACGCTTTGAGTTCCAACACTGTCAAACGGCGGAAAATGTATATTCCCATGTATATTCCCACGCGAAACTGAACCGATTATTTTTTCTTCACATTCACCAACCGCACCAGCTTCTGGTCAGGCGTTTCTTCAGCCGGTTGTTCGTTTGGAGTCCCGGCTGGCTGCGAAATCGAGTTTGCTGGCAGCAATGAATCGGGCTTCCGCCCGCCAGACGACACTGGTTTTTTTGAGTTGCGACGGAATCTACAGTAGATCACATGGCTGGTATGGACAAAAATCAATAAGATGATTGAAAGCATGAAAACATTCAAAGCCTTGGAAATGAAGTCGAAATTCAACTCATAATCAACGGAGGGGTTGCGCCAGCGAGCCAGAACGTAGGTTGCCAATGGAATGCCTCCAGCAATCAGACCAGCCACACCGGTTAATACGCCCAGGCAGTAAAGCAAGAATACGGATGCTTTTAACATAAAAACAGCTTTCAGGTTTCGTTAATGATTCTATTGCATTCCAAGCTGGTCAAATAAAAATGCGAACGCCGGCTTCTTCGGCGATGCGTTCGTTCAAGGCCGTGCCTGATACAAAGGCCGGCGGCGTGTGAGTTTCCGGCTTCATTGCGTGCCTACTTCACAGGTTGAAAATCTTTGTGGCCGGTCTGCCATAATAGAAATGCAAACTGGCCCGCAAAGTTCTTGAATGTGACGATTTTCTCCTCCGTGAAATGGCCGTTGTCATAGTTCACCTTCATCAGGACGGGTTTTCCGGAGGTGGTTGCCGCTTGCAAAGCGGCCACGAACTTGCCCGGTTGCCAAGGTTCCACACGGGGGTCGTTCCAACCGCCCACGCCCATGACCGCCGGATACTTCACGCCCTTCTTCACATGCGCAACTCCGTCCATTTCATACAAGGCCTGACACTCAACCGGGTCTTTCACGGTGCCAAATTCCGGCGTGTTGACCGGGCCATTTGGCGAAAATTCCAGCCGCATGGCATTCGCGCACCCGACATTGCAGACCGCAGCCGCAAACAGATCCGGACGTTCGGTGATGGCGCGGCTGATAAGGATTCCGCCCGCGCTGGTGCCGGTGCCGGCGAGTTTTTGCGGACTGGTATATCTCTTGTTTATCAGATACTCCGCGCAAGAGATGAAATCCTTCCAAGTGTTAGGCTTGGTAGTTTTGAAACCGGCCCGATACCAAGCCTCGCCCTTTTCGCTGCCACCCCGGACATGAGCAATGCCAACCACCACCCCGCGGGCAGCCAGCGAACAATAGCGAATGCTGAAGTAGGGGTCGAGACTGATCCCGTATGCGCCATAACCGGTCAGGATGCAACAGTTCGATCCATCCAACGGCATTCCTTTCTGATAAATGAGGGAGAGCGGAATCATGACGCCGTCGTGCCCGGGCACTTGGACTTCTTCGGAAACCAGATTCTCGAAGCCGGGATACTTGACATCCGTGTTGAAAATGCTCTTCGCAAAAGTGTCCTTCCGCGCATCGTAATCATAGATCGTCAGCGGTGCGATCCAACCGGTGATGTTGACCAGGCAATTGTCGGTTTTCCAGTCTGGACAACTGACCCCCACAGTTCCCGACATGGGCAATTTGACTTCCGAGGTCTTGCCGGAAGCCAGATCGTATTTCACGAGCCGTCCGACCACTCCGTCGGAATAGACGACAAGCAGATAGTGCCGGCTTTTGGTGATGGATTGGACGGAGTCAGCCTGTTCGGGAATGATTGTTTCAGCGTGATTCCAATCAGGATGTTTTACGCTGGTCCGGATGACTTTGTATTTCGGCGCGTCCGTATGCGTCACGGCGTAAACGTAATCCCCGTTGAACGCCATTCCCCGCACCAGATTATCCGAGGGTTTGCAAAGAACAGCCCACTTGATTTTCTGGTTTTTCAACTCGGAGACCGGCGCGTAGAAAACCCGCAGTTCATTTTGCACGGTTTGCAGAGAGCCGGTGATGTAGTCCGGATAGGATTCATCAATCGAGGCGCTTGGAAATTCTTTGGCCGTGATCCCCAGTTCAGGGTTGCTTTCGTCGCTGAAGATGTCTCGGTCCGTGGCGGTATCCGTGCCGAGCTTGTGGATTCTGGTTTTGCGGTTCAATTCGATTTCAAGGCTTTTGATGTCCGCAACCTTGCCGGCATCGTAGAAAAAAGACTGGTTGTTCTTCAACCATCCAAGTGGGCCTTCGGAAGGATAGATGCTGTCAGGCAGGAGAGTTTTTTGTCCCACGTCCAAAACCCGGAGTTCTGACCATTCCGCGCCGCCCGAAGAAAGCCCGACGACGACATGCTTGCCATCCCATGATGGCAAGATGCTTTGAATGGTTGTCACCACGCCGGTTTTGTAGGAGGTGGGATCAAACAAAAGTTTCTCCGCGCCATTCCATCCTTCACGGAAATACAGCTTGCCCACATTTTCGCCGCCCAGAGTCTTCTTATAAAAGACGCGACCGTGTTCATAGCTGATGTCTGAATAGGCCGCCGGCTTGAGCTTGTCCAGCGCCAGCCATTCCTGCACCAGAGCATCGCGCCCCGGAATTTTTGCGAGCAGGCCGTCCGTCAATTCCGCCTGGGCCTTGAACCAGCTTTCAACGTCCTTGTCCTTGAGATTCTCCAGCCAGCGATAAGGATCATCGTAGGTCTTCCCAAAATAGGTGTCTTTGGCCTCGACCGTTTTTGTCGCGGGATAGCTCAACTGAGCTTGGCAGGCTATGGCAACCAAGAGTGGAAGAATGGGAAATAGGAATTTCTTCATAATGAGAGGCGTTGATGAATTATGGAGTTGAATTTGGTTATTTGCCATTCATATCCTAAAAATGAATCGGCAGATTGTTTCGGCAATCAGATAGAGACCAAAAATAATCGTCGTAATCCAAAAGGTCGGAGGCCAGCTTGTGGCGCAGGCAAACAGGATGCCAGTCCAAACGGCAAACAGTCCGATGACAACCGATGCCGCCAGTCCCGTCCAGAAATTCCGGCAAAATCTTGCCGCAATGCCCGCCGGGCCGATGATGAGTGTGAACACCAGCAGGATGCCGACCACCTGGCTGGCCAGCGTGACAGAGATTGCCAGAATCACCATGAAAGCGATGGACAAGGCAGACAACGAGACGCCACGCGCCTCGGCCAAATCCGGTTGCACGCTGGCGAAGAGAAGTTTTCGCGAAAGCGTCAGCAACGTTCCCAAACTGATTGCCGAAAGAATGATCGTCTGAACAATTTGATGCCGCGAGACGCCGAAGATGTTGCCGAAAAGGATGGCGGAAGCCTGGCCGGAAAATCCCTGGTAAAGCGCAAGAAATAATACGCCCAATCCCAAGCAGACGGACAGCGTGATGCCAATGGCCACATCGCTGCGATTGAGCCGGTTTCCCGATGCACCCATCATTGCGCCCGCCAGCGTCGAGATGACCAGCATTCCTTCGAGCGGCGTCAGCCCAAACAGCGCGGCGCCCGCCGCGCCGGTGAACCCGATATGTCCCAACGCATGGGCGGCAAAACTGACGCGGCGCATCACCACGAAGTAGCCAACCGCGCCGCCCAGAATCGCCGCCAGCGAGCCGGCGAGGAGCGCATGGCGCACAAAATCGTAGGACAAATAATTGGCGATTTGTTCAAGCATAATCATGGTCGTGATCGTGATCCCCGGCTTCCGTAACGTTGCCCTCGTCGGCCACGATGAAGATTCTGCCCTCGGCGCGAAAAACGTGGATGGTTGTGCCGTAAAGTTTGCTCAACTTTTCACTGGAAATGACTTCATCCGCCGCGCCGATGACCGCGCCGCCGCCAGCGACGTAAATGACGCGATCCATCACCCGAATCAGTGGATTGATGTCGTGTGCGACAAAAAGAATGGTGGTGCCGGTTGTGGCCTTGATTTCCGCGACGCATTCGATCATCCGCGCTTGGTTTTTCGGATCAAGACTGATGAGCGGCTCGTCGAGAATGAGCAAACGCGGTTTGCCGATTAAAGCCTGTGCCAGCATGATGCGCTGTTTTTCCCCGCCTGACAGCACGGAGAATGGACGGTGCGCATATTCTTCCGCACCGGCCAATTTGATGACTCGTTCGACTTCCGCACGCGAAGCCGGCGTGCTCCACGGAAATCCCCAGCGATTTCCACCTTCCACGGCCGCGACCAAAGAGCGGGCGCTCAAGGCCGTGTTTTCAAGATGAGTCCGCGCTTGCGGCATATAGCCGATCAAGCGATTCGCCCGTCCCGGCGGTTCGCCAAAAACGGAAATTTCTCCCGCGCAGAATGGAATAAGTCCAAGCAGGCAACGCATCAAAGTGGATTTGCCCGCGCCGTTCGAGCCAAATACGCCGATGAATTCGCCGGGACAAATTTCCGCGCTGACATCCCGCAGGATGTCGCGCCCGCCAAGTCGCATACCGGCGTTTTTTATGGAAATGATCGGTGTCAATGGCTCGCTCCCAAAGTTGTCTCGACGGCATTCAATTCCTTGAGCATCCAGTCCGCATAATCTTTGGCGTCGGGCGGCTGCGTCTCCGTGACGCCGACGATGCCCACGCCGTCCTTTTGGGCAATTTCCCGCATCCGTTGGGTCGTCGGGTCTGTAACCTGGCTGTTGTAAAAAAGAATTTTCATGGATTTGTCCGCGAGGCTTTTCTCGAAATCAGAGGTCTGTTGAAAACTCGGCTCGGTGTCGTTCATCACAGCAAGCTGGAAACCGTAATTTTCCATTTTGAAACCCAGCGTGTCCGCCATGTAGCCAAACACCGGCTCCGTGGCCGTGACGACCGTGCCACTGTGAGCGGCCTTGATTTCGGCAATTTTCGACGTGACCGCCTCCATTTCTTTTTGAAAGGCGGCGAGATTTTCCGGCTGCTTCAAAATTTCCGCAAGCTTCGCGGCCAGCGCGGGCATCGTGCGCGGATCATACCAGATGTGAGGATTGCCACCGGTTTTTGCTCCGATCAAATCGGCCACGCGAACGACGATTCGACCGGACTTGCCTTGAACGCCAAGAAGCTTGTCCATCCAATCGTCGTAACCAATCCCACTGTAAATCACGATGTCCGCGTTCGCCACGGCCTTCGCCGTCGCAGCATCGGTGGTGAAATCGTGCGGGTCTTGATTCGGATTGCTGAAAATGCTGGTGACGTTGGCTGAATTTCCGGCGATCTGCCGCGCCACGCCGCCGTAAAAATTTTCGGCGGCGACAATGTTAATTGCTGGCGCGTTCGTTGTATTTGACTGGGCGGTTTCTTTTTTTCCGCAACCCGGCACTAAAGAGACCATCAGACACAAGGCAACCAACGGCGCGAAAAGCGGGAACGGTCTTTTGATAATGGTTGACGATTTCATGGACGGACATTTATTCATAAACGCAAAGTGTTTGCAATACTCAAATAGAAACTGTTTCTATCTGATAGTTGGCGCCAACCGCGCTATTTCATCCGCCCTTTGTGAGATGACCTGAGACAACCTCAAAACATGAACATCATTGTCCAGCGTCAATTCGGTTGGCGAACCGCCGCGCGCCGTTTAACCTGCGCCATGCGGTTGCACGACCGATACCTCTTCCGCGAATTGCTCACGCCGCTGGCTTACAGCCTCGGCGGGTTTCTTGTTTTCTGGATTTCGTTTTTTTTCTTCAAGCAACTCGAGACGATTCAGGACAAAAAACTGAATCTGTTCGACACGGCGGAATACTGCGCCGCCAGCCTGCCGGAATTTTTTGTCCTGGTGCTGCCCATCCTCCTGCTGCTGGCGCTGCTCTACGCGCTCACGCAACATGCGCGGCATAATGAAATCACCGCGCTGCGCGCCGCCGGCGTCGGCCTGTGGCGGTTGTGCGCGCCGTATTTCGTCGTTGGGCTGTTGGCGACGGGAATTTATTTTGCCCTGAATGAAATCGCCGTGCCGCAGTGCGACCGCTGGGCGAATGAAATTTTGAGCCGCCACGTCAAAAGCGAGGCCAGCCCCCAAAGTAAAACGCGGTTCACCAAGGGATTTTACAACCTCCGCGCGCACCGGGTCTGGCAGTTTGGCGAATACGACGCGGTCAGCACCCGGATGCTGAATCCGACCGTGACCTGGACGCTGCCGGACGGCTCGTGGCACGGCCTGGTGGCCGGCAGCGCGGTCTACACCAACGGCGTCTGGACTTTTTACGACGCGCATCTCACATTCAGGCAGTCCGGCCCGCCCGGCGAACCGGTGCCGACGGCCTCGACCAATGTCCTCGCCATGCCGGAATTTGACGAGACGCCGGAAAGGATTTTGCTCCTGCTCAAGTTCAGCGACACACAGGATTGGCGCGATTTGCATAACGAAAACATCCCGCTGACCGAGCTGTGGGAATTTTCGCGCAAGGATTCCGGAATCGCAGCGGACAAAGCGAGCGCGTTGCGGGCCGAATTTCACAAGCGCCTCGCCGCGCCGTGGACGTGTCTGGTCGTGGTGCTGATGGCGATTCCGTTCGGCGCGCAGTCGGGCCGGCGGAATCTTTTCTTTGGCGTGGCCGGCAGCATTTTCATCTGTTTCGCTTATTTCATTTTGCAATCGGCCAGCCTCGCGCTCGGCATGAACGGCCATCTGCCCGGCTGGCTCGCCGCCTGGCTGCCGAATTTCATTTTCGCCGGGGTCGGCATCGTTTTGACGCTGCGCACAAAATGAGTTTTTGGTTTTTAATTTTTCAATTTTGAGTTCTATTGTCACCCATGCCGTCGGTTGCCGGCTGAAAATTTTAAATTGAAAATGCAAAATTGATTCCGTGAGCGAGGAACTGCCCATATCCAAATTGTCGCCGGAGCGGATGAGCCTGTTGTATCAGGTCAGCAACGTCATCCACTCCACGCTCGATTCGCAGGAGGCGTTGCAGCTCATCGTGAGCGAGGCCGTGCGCGTGATGCGGGCCTCGTCCGGCTCGCTCGTGTTGGTCAATCCGGCCACGAACGTTCTTGAAATCCTCGCCGCTCAAAATCTCTCCTCGGCGGCGCGGAAATTGAAATTGCGCGTCGGCGAAGGTATCACCGGCTGGGTTGCGCGGCATGGCAAAACGGCGCGCGTCGGCGACGTGGCCCAGGACAAACGCTATGTCAGCGTGCGGCGCGGCGTGCATTCGGAACTCGCCGTGCCGCTGGAAGTCCAGGGCGAGGTGCGCGGCGTGATCAACGTGGATTCCGAGCGCGCCGACGCATTTTCCGCCGACGACGAGGAACTGCTACAGGAACTGGCGATCCAGGCCGCGAAGGTGATTCACAACACCTGGCTTTACGAGCAACTGCGGTTGAAAGTCATGCTGTTTGAGTCGCTGGCCAGCGTCAGCCGCACGATCAATTCCACTTTGAATCTGGACGAGGCGTTGCGCGCCATCACCAGGCAAGCGTGCGAACTGATGCGGGCGCGGATGTGTTCCCTCATGCTGCTGGACGAGTCGGGCAAGTGGCTGGACTTGCGCGCGAGCCACGGCGCGGGGGATGCCTACATCAAAAAACCCCGGCTGGCGGTCGAGGAAAGTTTGATCGGCGTGGTGGTGCGCCGGAAAAAACCGCTGCAGGTCGCCAACGTGCAGGCCGATTCGCGCTACCAAAATGTGGAGCTTGCGCGGCGCGAAGGCCTGGTGTCGTTGTTGAGCGTGCCGCTGATTTTTTCCGGCCAGACCATCGGCGCGTTGAGTGTTTATACCGCGCGACCCTACAATTTTTCCAACGAGGAAATAAAAATCCTGGGCGCGCTGGCGGAATTGTCGGCGATTGCGATTGAAAAAGCGCGGCTTTACGAACGCATCGTGGACGTGGAGGAACAGTTGCGCCAGAACGAAAAACTGTCCGCGCTCGGCCTGCTCGCGGCGGAGGTGGCCCACGAGATCCGCAATCCGCTCACGGTGATGAAACTGCTGTATCACTCGCTGAACCTGACATTTGAAGCGAACGATCCGCGCTCGAAAGACGTGAAAATCATCGAGGCCAAAATCGAGCACCTGAACAAGATCGTGGAGCAGATTCTGGATTTTGCGCGCACGACGGAACCGAAATTCGCGCCGGTGAATTTGAACAGCTTGGTGGACGAATTAAGCCTCCTGGTGCGGCACAAGCTGGCGAACCAGGGCGTCAGGCTGGTGCGCGATTTGCAGCCCGATTTGCCGCTCGTGCTCGGCGACGCGCCGCAACTGGAACAGGCGTTTTTGAATTTGATTTTGAATGCCGCGGAAGCGATGCCAGACGGCGGTTCGCTCACCATCAAAACCACGGTGCTCTCGACGGCGCAGGTTGCGGTGGCCTTCAAAGACACCGGCGCCGGCATGAGTCAGGAGCAACAGCAGCGCGCGTTCAAGACCGTGCTGGCGACGACCAAGGCCAAAGGCACCGGCATCGGCCTCGCCATTGTCGGGCGCATCATCGAAACCCACCACGGACAAATCCGGATTTTGTCGCGCCCCGACCGCGGCACCACCATGCGCATCACGCTGCCGGTGAAATAAATTTCCTCCGGCGCAACTGTCTAGACGTAAAGATAAACGTAGAGCGAGAACGACACGGCGGCCGCGCCGGCAGCGGCGGCGATGGACCAGAGAAAACTTTTCTTGCGCGCGGCCATTGAGAAGGTGGAAATGATCACCGCCATCTGCGCCGCAAGCATCCCGTAGAAGAATTTCCCGCTGCGCCGGTGGTGCCGCTCGGCGGTGAAATTATTCTGCCGCACCTGTAGCTCGTAAATGCCAGCGACGGCCTGATTCAGCCGCGACTCGGCGTCGTAACGCGCCGCCGTGTAGCGCAGCCGCGCGGCGGAAAAACCGCGGAAAATATTTTTATCCCCGGCCATCAAAGTTTCGTCGAGCTTGTCCGAGGTTTTATTGATGGACTTGGTGGCGTTGTCAAACGCTAGGGCGGCTTCCCGGGCCGCAGTCAGCGCCGCCGCCAGCGTGGCCGGATTGATTTTTGCCAACGCGGCGGTGATTTCCGGTTTCCGGCCCGGAATTTTCCACGGCGTCCAGCGCGGCTTTCACCACGTCGTCAAATTTCGCGGGCGCGGCGGCGGGCAGCTCGTTTTTTGTGAATGCCGCAACGGTGGCGGCATCGGCCCCGGCGAGCACGGACGGATCGAGCGGCTGAATTTCTCCCGTCGCGGCGAGCAGATCCAATGAATTGCGGGCGACAGCCCCGCGCAGTTTTTTGGCCTGGTAATAACTCCACTGGTCGCCGGCTTTGGACTGGAGCTGCGCGGCCAGCGAGCGGTCGTATTGCGCCTTGGTCATCTCGCTGGACGCGAGACCGGCCAGCATCGTGGCGATGACGGTCATCACGATGGGCGTCGCGGCGAGTGTTTTGCCCCACTTGGTTTGGGGCAGATCGTGTTTCAATTCGTCGGGAATTTGGATTTTGCCAGCCATAGGTTTTGAATTTTCTGCCCGCAGACTACACCAATTAATTTTCTCCGCCAGTCCGCAAAAAGCCGCAACCGGACTTGAGCTTTGGCCGGGTTTGGCCTATTTCTCGGCCATGTTCATCGTCCACGTTCATTGGCGTCGCGCAGTTCGACATCGCGCTGGCTTTGTGATTTGACATGGAATCCATCTGGCAAAAACCATCGGTCATCGCGCAGACCCAGCTCATCGCGCGCAGTTTGAATTATTGGACCGGTCGCGCGTTGCTGCCGGGATTGTTCAATCCGCCCGGTCTGGCGAAAAATGTTTTTGAAGCGCCGTTCGTCTTGGTTTCGCATGGCACGGAAGCCGATCCGGTTTTGAATTACGGCAACGCCGCCGCGCTCGCGCTCTGGGAAATGCCGTGGGCCGAGCTGACGCGCACGCCGTCACGCCTGACCGCCGAGGCGCCGAACCGCGCGGAACGCGCACGCCTGCTTGCCACCGTCACGCAGCACGGTTACATTGACGATTATTCCGGAATCCGCATTTCCAAAACGGGCCGCCGCTTCCGCATCACGCAGGCGACCGTTTGGAATCTGCTTTCCGAAACCAGCCAGACGTGCGGGCAGGCAGCCATGTTTGCGCGGTGGGAATGGCTTTGAACTTTCTGCGCCGCCGTTTTAGCTTTTAAAATTGTGAACGAAACCGTCCAGCCCTCCCAACGCCGCGAACGCATAATTATTTTTTCACTGTGCTTGCTGGCCGCCGTTCATGTGTTCGTTTTTTCCGCCGCGTTTCCGTTCTTCAGCGTGGTGGACGAGCAATTTCATCTTGATCTCGTCGTGCGCTACTCGCATGGTGACATCCCGCGCTCGTTGGGGCCGCCGTGCGAAAGCGCGCTGCCTTACATCGTCCTTTTTGGCACGACGGAATATCTTTGGACGCCGGAATCCCAGCCCGGCGGCCACTTTGCCACGCCGCCGTGGAAACTGCCCCTGTCCGAAGTTCAGCCCAAACTCAATGGCCGGCTTGCCATTTGGCGGAACACGGTGAAAAACGACGAGGATTCGCAGCCGCCGCTTTACTACGCCGCTGCCGGCCTCTGGTGGCGGCTGTGGGAACACCTCGGTTTCGTGGACGGCCCGCTGCTTTATCTGGCGCGGTTTTTCAACATCCTGGTGCTGGTGGCGCTGGTCTGGCTCGGCTGGTTTGCGGCGCGGAAAATTTTTCCGGAAAATAGTTTCATCCGCCTCGCCGTGCCCGCGCTCATCGCCTTCATGCCGCAAACGACGTTTTATGCCATCAACAACGACATTTTTTCGCCGCTCACTTTCGGAACCGCGTTTGTGCTGTTGCTGTGTTTTTGGGAGACGGACATCCCTTCCGTCCGCCTCGCCGCCGCGACCGGCCTCGCGCTGGCCGCGACTTTTCTCACCAAGATCAGCAATCTGCCGCTGCTCGCCGTCGCCGGAATTTTTATCGGCTGGCGAATTGTCCGGCTGGCTCAACATGGAAAATTACGGCCGGCGGCTGCCGCGCTGGGGATTTTGGGTCTGTGCGCCGGCTTGCCGATGGCGGCGTGGATGGTCTGGTGCAAAATCAACTTTGGCGACTTCACCGGCTCCGTGCTGAAAATCCAGTCTCTCGGCTGGACGCACAAGCCGTTCGCCGAATGGTTTCATCACCCGATTTTCACGGCGTCAGGCTTTTGGTATTTTCTGAAAGGAAACCTTTCGACGTTCTGGCAGGGTGAATTGTTGTGGCAGCGCCAGCCGCTGGCGATTCCGGCCGTGGATTCGGTTTATGTGGTGCTGACGCTCGGCACCTTCGCTTTTACGCTGGCGGCGATGCTGCGTCGCCCGTCGCCATTCACCACGCCGCAACGCGCCGCCGTCGGGTTCAGTTTCGCATGTCTTGCGGCGGCATTTGCGTTTTTCGCGTTGCTGTCCGTGAAATACGATTTCCAAAACTGCTTTTATCCTTCGCGCGCCCATCCCTTTTTCGTTTCCGGCCGGCTGATGTTGGGAATGCTGATTCCCTTCATGCTGTTGTTCGCCTGCGGTCTCGACCGGCTGATGAAAAGTTTTCAGAACAACACGAAATTTTTCGTGCTGTGCGCGCTGCTCGCGTTCATGCTGGCGTCGGAAATCACGATTGACTGGAAAATCTTCCCGAACGAATACAACTGGTTTCACCTGTAGTGATTCGCAAAATTTCACGCATCATGCATTACTCAAAACCACTTCTTCTTTTTGAAATACCAATACGTCGCCAGCGTGGACAGGATCATGCAGATCCCGGCGATGGGATACGCGTGCTTGTAATCCAGTTCCGGCATGTCTTTGAAATTCATGCCATACCAGGTGCCGATCATCATCAACGGCGTGGTGATGACGGTGATCAGCGTGAGCAGTTTCACCACTTCGCCCGTCTGGTTGGAAGACATGTTGAGATACACCTGCAAAATGCCTGTGAGCGAATCCGTGTAGCTCTGCGCCAGTTCGCCGATGTGAAACAGCGCGTCATAAACGTCGCGGAAATACGGCACGAGCTGTCGGGCGCACCAGCTTGAATTCGCCTTGCGCGAACCGGCCGAGCACTTCTCGTTGCGGGCCGATGATCTGGCGCAGGTGCAACACTTCCTTTTTGATCTGCAAAATTTTGTTGAGCGTGTCTTTGTTTGGTTTTTGCAGCGCGAGCTGTTCCAGTTCCGCGATCTCCAGACCGAGTTCGTCGAGCGCCGGCTTGTAATTGTCCACCAGCGTGTCGAGCAGCGAATGCGCCACGCGGTCGGGCGCGCGCGCGATGCCCATCGTGCCGTTGATCGCGCGCTCCACCACCGTCGAGACGCTGCGCAACGGCAGTTCGTGGAACGTCACGAGAAAATTTTTGCCGAGAAAAAAATCCAGTTCGCTCGTCGCAAAACACCCGTCTCTTCCGGTCGAAATCCACCGCATGAATGACCATGAACAAATACGGCGTGAACCGGTCGTCTTCTTTCGGTGAATATTCTTCGACCTTCGGCGACGGACTCGGCTGGACGCAGTCCTCGATGGACAGCGGATGAAAGTGAAAAATCTGCTCCAGCACTTCCTTGTTCTCAAACGCGGTGGGTTTTTCGAGGTCCACCCACAGGAAAAGATTTGTGTCCGCCAGCAGCGTCGGCATCAGGAACAACTCGATGTCCTTCGTGTGCAGCCTGCCCTGCGTCGTGAATGCAAATGACCGGATCATGGCAAATATTTTCGTCGGCCGATTGCTGCAAATCCTAAGTGGAACCGCGCCCAAGGCAAGTTTCGTTTGCGCCGCCGACCGATTAATTTGAAATTTTCATTCCATCCCTTGCGCTTTGGCCGGAAGGGTGTAGAATCTAGTGGGCTGACATGGATGCGGGATGCGGTGAGTATCCACCGGTAAATCCTGTAGACGATGCCAGCCCGTTTTGCTGCTTGGTTTTGCCCCTGATTTCGTGGTTTAATGCCCGCCGCCAGTTTTTATGGAAGACACCAATTCGCTCATCGAACAGCGCAAAGCCAACCTCAAATCGCTTGAGGCCAAAGGCATTTTCCCGTTCAAAAACAAATTCTCCGACCTCGATCCGTCCGGCCAGGTGCGCGAACCGCAAAAGTGCAACGATGTCCGCGAACGCTTTTTGAAATGGAAAGCCAACCCAAACGATCCCGACGCGCTGCCTGAACACGCCACGGTTTTTGTCGCCGGCCGCATCACCGCGCATCGCGACATGGGCAAGAGCATGTTCATTGACGTGCGCGACCAGAGCGGACGCATCCAATGTTACGCGCAGAAGAATATGCTCGGCGACGAGCAGTTCAAAATTTTCACGCATCTCGATCTCGCGGATTTTGTCGGCATCAAAGGCACTTTGTTTTTTACCAAGACCGGCGAACCGAGCATCAAAATCGGTGATGTGGAGGCTGCACCCTCGCAGCCCTCCGGCGACGGGGCGTCGCCACCACCTCCACCGGCGTTTGTGATTCTCGCCAAAGCCCTGCGCCCGCCGCCCGCCAAATGGCACGGACTCGAAGACACCGAAATCCGCTACCGCCAGCGCTATCTCGATTTGATCGCAAATCCCGACGTGAAGGACGTGATGCTAAAGCGCAGCGCCATCGTCCACGAAATCCGCAATTTTTTCCACGACCGCAACTATGTCGAAGTCGAGACGCCGGTGATGCAGGCGATTCCCGGCGGCGCGGCGGCGGCGCCGTTCATCACCAAGCACAACGCGCTCGGCTGCGAATTTTATCTGCGCATTGCGCTGGAGCTTTACCACAAGCGGCTGCTCGTCGGCGGCATTGACAAGTTGTTTGAGATCGGGAAAAACTTCCGCAACGAAGGTCTCTCGCGCCGGCACAATCCCGAATTCACGATGCTCGAAGCCTACTGCGCGTTCGGCGATTACGCGACGATGATGGGAATCGTCGAAGAAATGATTGTTCACATTGCGAAAACCGTTCGTAAAAACGAAACCGATCCTTTGAGAATTGAACAGCCACGCGTTTCACAGCTTGTAACGCAGCTTTCTTCTTTTCTTAACAGCGTAAAGGAAATGGAACTTAACGGGATACCCTATGATACAATCAGAAGATCATGGTCAGAGTGGATTCAAAGTGCTTGCGAAGAAATTAGAAACTGCCTCGGTCAAATCGGCAGTAAGCCGTATTTCGAAATTGCGATGCACGCAAAAGCAGTGTTGGAACAACTGGTAAGAAATTTCTTTGAAAATGAAGCCAGCAAAGCATTTGTGAATTCGTCGCCAACTATTATGCGGCATTTGCATAGCTTTGTTAAAGGAATAATTCGCGAAAGCTTGGAAGAACTGGAATCACTCTCAACGCCACGGATAGTTGATTTAGCTCCGCCTTGGAAAAAATACAAATATAAAGATTTAGTCCGGGAAAAAGTTCGAGCGAAAACTAACGACCAAATAATTGATTGGTTTCAACTATCCGCACAAGAGCGGCGGCAAATTGCCAATGACAAACTCAAAATTCCGGAACGTTATGCTCTTGGATGAAGATTTTGAAGTCACGAACGCAGTGTTTTCAAAATTCATCGAGCCGACGCTTATCAACCCGACATTTGTAACGCATTTGCCCAAGGAGCTTGTGCCGCTCGCGAAGCTCTCACCCGACGATCCGACAACGGTTGAAGTTTTTGAGTGCTGCATCAACGGCCAGGAAATTTCACCCGGCTACACCGAGCAGAACGACCCGATTGCCCAGCGCACCACGCTTGAACATCAAGCCGGCGGCGAGCAACAAAAATTGGATGAAGATTTTTTGGTCGCCCTCGAACACGGAATGCCTCCGGCTGGTGGCATCGGTATTGGAATTGACCGCCTTTGCATGATGTTGTTGGGACAAGAAAGCATTCGAGACGTGATTTTGTTTCCACAATTGAAACCAAAATGAAACATTGAACCGAGGGCATTGCTGATTTCAAAGTCCTGCTTCGGTAAAATAGCGAGCCAGGGATTGGGGCAGCCCGTCTTCGGCCACCGGAAAGAATATAGGGTAATGAAGTAACCGACGAAGAAAATATTCTTCGTCGGTTTCCGACTTTCGCTTGATTGTTAAGGCATTATACCACTCTCCTCCGAAGCGTTTGAGGCGATTCAATCGTTTCTTCCCGGCCAAGCGCATATCGTAATAAGATTTGAGCACTTTTTCTCGAAATTGCCATTTGATTCGAATCTGTTCGTCTGACATCGAATTCATCCAGTCTGCTATTCGTGCGAGCGCTATTTCCAACTCTTGATCTGTCAAGGCCGCCGCGATTGATAGAAATTCATTTACCGATTTTCTAAACTTTTGCTTTTGCCGAATGGATTCTTCTAAAGTCACAATAATCAGCAGATATAAATATTCTTAGACAGTCAAGGCGAATTCCGTGTGAAAGCGAAGCTGCGAATCTGACACGTTCGTCAAGCATCTGCCCAAGGAACTCGTGCCGCTCGCCAAACTTTCGCCCGACGACCCGACGACCGTCGAGGTTTTCGAGTGCTGCATCAACGGCCAGGAAATTTCCCCCGGCTACACCGAGCAGAACGATCCCATCGCGCAGCGCGCCACGCTGGAGCATCAGGCCGGCGGCGAGCAGCAAAACGTGCTTCCGGCATCCTGCCGGAAGATCCATTCAACTGATTTCCACATGATGCTGAAACCCTCATATCATTCATGCGGCTGGGATGTTGTTTGTTCTGCCAGCAGGATGCTGGCAGCACGTTTTGCGGCCGCGCTCGAACACGGCATGCCGCCCGCCGGCGGCATCGGCATGGGCATTGACCGTTTGTGCATGATGCTGCTCGGCCAGGAAAGCATCCGAGACGTGATTTTGTTCCCGCAGTTGAAGCCGAAATAGGATTATCACCTGAAAATTACCGTGAGTGATTTCCTAGCCCGGCACAACTCAAATTTTGCTTGCCGTCCCTTGCGCAATGCCAGAAAGTAAAGATTCGGAGCGTAGCTCAGCCTGGCTAGAGCACTTGCTTTGGGAGCAAGACGTCGCAGGTTCGAATCCTGTCGCTCCGACCATTTTATCCGTCTGTCAAATTATTTCCCCGTTTCGTGAGCGCCATCCGCGAATGAATCAAGCAAAAGCTTGAACTCCAACGGCTCTGTTTTAATTTGGCGGCAGTGCAATCCGCCGCGCCAGAACTGCTCCCGCTGCTCAAACAATACTTCGGCTTCACCTCGTTCCGCCCGTTGCAGAAAGAAATCATCCGCGATTCGCTCGCGGGCAAGGATGTCTTCGCGCTGCTGCCAACCGGCGGCGGCAAATCGTTGTGCTTCCAGCTTCCCGCGCTCGCGCGTGACGGCCTGACCGTGGTCGTCTCGCCGCTGATCGCGCTGATGAAAGACCAGGTGGATGCGTTGCAGGCCAGCGGCATTCCCGCGACGTTTTTGAATTCCTCGCTCGCCGCCGATGAATCGCGGAAACGTCTGCGCGGTTTGCATCAATGGCGAGTTTCGCCTGCTCTACGCCGCGCCGGAGCGGCTGATGCTTTCCGGTTTTCTCGAAGATTTGCAGCGCTGGAACGTCCGGCTCATCGCCGTGGACGAGGCGCATTGCATCAGCGAATGGGGCCATGATTTCCGCCCGGAATACCGCCAGCTTTCCGACCTGCGAAAACTTTTCCCGAGCGTGCCGTTCATGGCGCTCACCGCCACGGCCACCTGGCCGCGTGCGCGAGGACATTGTCACGCACTTGAAACTGCGCGAGCCGAAATTTTACGTCGCCAGCTTCAACCGACCGAACCTGACCTACCGGGTCATCCCGAAAAACAAGCCTTATGACCAGTTGCTGCATTTTCTCCGCGCGCGGCCCAAAGAAAGCGGCATCGTCTATTGCCAGTCGCGCAAATCCGCCGAGCGCGTCGCCGCCAATCTGACCGAGGACGGCGTGAAGGCGCGGCCGTATCACGCCGGCCTCACGCCAAAGGAGCGCAGCGAACATCAGGAACTTTTTCTGCGCGACGATGTGCGCGTGATCTGCGCGACCATCGCTTTCGGCATGGGCATCAACAAGCCGAATGTCCGCTTCGTCGTCCATTATGACTTGCCGAAAAACATCGAAGGCTATTATCAGGAAACGGGACGCGCGGGACGCGACGGTCTGCCGGGCGAATGTGTGCTGCTCTTCAGCGCCGGCGACGTGGTGAAGCAGACGCAGTTCATTGACGAAAAACCTGATCCGCACGAACAGCAAATCGCCCGCGCGCAATTGCAGCAAATGGTTCACTACGCCGAGTGCGCCGGCTGCCGGCGGAAGGAACTGCTCGCGTATTTTGGGGAGGAATTCGCCCCTTCGTCTGAACAATCCGAAATCAAAAATCCGAAATCCGAAATTAATTGCGGCGCGTGCGACAACTGCCTTTCGCCGCGCGCCACGTTTGATGGCACGCTGGCCGCGCAGAAATTTCTTTCTTGCGTCTATCGCATCCGCGAGAAAAACGGATTTGGCGTCGGACTGAACCATGTTGTCGAAGTTCTCACCGGCGCGGACACGGAAAAAATCCGCAAGTGGAATCACGCGCAACTTTCCACCTTCGGCATCGGCCGGGAACACAGCCGGCCGGAATGGGCTGCGATTGGGCGCGAATTGGTGCGACTCGGTTTTCTTCGGCAGACCGCGGAGAAATTCAGCGTGCTGGAATTGACAAACGACGGACTGGCGGCGCTCAAGCAGCGGAAAAAAATCACGCTCACCAAACCCGCCGTCGCGCCGGAAACCAAAGTCCATCACGTCGGCGAAATCTCGTGCGACGAAGCGCTGTTCGACCGCTTGCGCGAACTGCGCAAGCAGCTCGCCGACGAGCGCGACGTGCCGGCCTACATCATCTTTTCCGACGTGTCGCTGCGGCAGATGGCGCGGAATTATCCCGCCAGCGAAAGTGAATTCGCCCGCATCAGCGGCGTCGGGGAAAAAAAACTGCGTGAGTTCGGCGGCATTTTTCTCGGCGAAATCGCGGCATATTTGCAGACCAACGCGCGCCAGATTTTTGCCGACGATTCCTTCACCGCGCCCGCCGTGCCGCCGCCCTCGCGCGGCAGCTTGGGCGATTCCGCGCGCGAAACGCTGCGCCGTTTTCGCTCCGGCCACACAGCCGGACAAATCGCCCGCGAACGCGGCGTGACCACCGGCACGATTTACGGCCATCTCGCCGAAAGCCTCGAACGCGGCGAACCGTTGGATTTGCAGGAATTTTTCACCGTCGCGGAACTGGCGGAAGTTGCCGCCGCCTTCAACCGCAACGGCTTTGGCGCGCTCGGTCCCGTGTTTGAATCACTCGGCGGCAAAATTGATTATGGCCGCCTGCGACTTTTCCGCGCGGCAGCCTATGCAAAAAGGTAGGGCGGCGCTGCCGCGCCGCCCGATATGTGGTCAGAGCGGCAGCCCTGTCCTGCCAGCAATTCTATTTCTTTTCTCCCGTCTTCCACGCCGGCAGGTTCGTGTCCGTGCCAAAATCAATCGAGGCGGAATTGATGCAGTAGCGCAAACCGGTCGGCGCGGGGCCGTCGTCAAAAACGTGACCGAGGTGGCTGCCGCAATTCGCGCACAAAACCTCCGTGCGGTGCATCCCAAGGCTGTCGTCCTCGCGCTCGACCACCGTGCCCTTCGCCGCGAGATCGGAAAAGCTCGGCCAGCCGCAGCCGGAATCAAATTTATCCTTGGACGTGAACAACACCGCGCCGCACGCGGCGCAGCGATACACGCCCGGCTCTTTTGTGTTCCAGTATTTGCCGGTGAAAGCGCGCTCGGTGCCGGCCTCGCGCAGGACGTGGTATTGTTCGGGCGTGAGGCGCTGGCGCCATTCGGCCTCGGTGAGTTGAAACGGGAATTTCATGGTGGTGTTGGTTGAATTGTTCATCGCCGCCGGACTGTTCGTCGGCCCGGCAGTGCAGCCCGTTGCCGCCAAAAATAAGGCAAGACCCGCCAGATGCAAAAAGTTTTTGATGTTCATAATTTCATTCTAGTTCTCCTCGTCAACCTCATCCTCAAATTAATTTACGAGGATGATTTCTCTGTCCGCAACCCGCGCCACTGGTGCGTCCACGGATCAATCCGGCACGCCGCGCGGTAATCGCAATAGTCGCACGCCGTCGTGCCGCCCTTGCGATACGGATCCACTGCCGCCACGCCGGAAAAAACCTTTCCACCGATCTGCCGCAATTGCCCCTCCACCTGGTCGAGCAGGCCGGTGAATTCCTCGCTCGAAATTGCTTCCGCAGAATTGGACGGCAGTTCACCACCTTTGTTCAAACGAAAATTGAACTGGTCGCCGTTGGTCGCGTCGGGCCGACGGTCGAATTTTCTCAACTCGGTCGCGTCAAAACGCCCGTTGTGGCGATACGCCATTTTTTTCGCTTCCGTGTCGCCCAAAACTTCCGCGCGCGAGCCGCCGCCTTTGAACTCGCCGCGCAGATTCACATAAAACGCGCCGGCGGGAATGATTTTTTCCGCGCCAAAAAATTCGCGCGGATTTTTCCAATGCCGCAACGCGCCGAGATACGCGAGCAATTGCAATTGAATTCCGTTTTGCACCAGCAGTGAATCCAGCTTCTTGTCACCTGATTTGTAATCGGTCACGACCGCCAATGCTTCGCCGGTGGCCGTCCGCAAGGACCGCCACAAATCCACGCGGTCAATCCGGCCTTGCAGCGCCAGCTTGTTGCCGTTGTCCAGGTCAATTTCCCACGCCGGCGCGCGGTCGTCCTGGCCGCCGAAACCGAGTTCCGCCGCCGCCGGATCAAATTCATATTGCCCGCGCATCCAGCCGACGATCACTTCGACAAAATCCTGCAATGCCGCCGCCAGCGAACGCGCGGCAAAAATGGTTTCCGCCGCGTCCCGCAACAATCCGCCGCGAAAATGTTCCATCTCCGCCGCCGCGATTGCGGCGATGCGCCGGCGGGCTTCCGAAGGTTCAAGCTCGCGCCACCGCCGGCCTTCCGCCGACAATTGCTCGTGAAAAAGCTTCAGCACGACGTGCTGGAAATTACCGCGTTCGCGCGCGTCCAGCTCAAAAACTTTGCGCTCGTTTGCCCGCAGGCCGGAGCGGACCAAGAACCGGAACGGGCACTGCGCGAATTCCTCCAGCCGGCTGACGGACGATTTCAACACCGGGCCGTAAAGTTTTTCCGCGAGCGGTTGCGAAAGGTTTTCCTTCCCGTCCGGCTCGCGCAGCGTGCCCAGATTTTCCGCGAGCGATTTGAGCGCGGGAAATTGAAGCAGGTCGCGCCAATTTTCTTCTGTGGCCGCCGCCGCCAAGGCATTCGGGTTCTGCACCAGCGGCGCAACGAGTTCATTCGCGTGTTCGGCTTCGCGCCAGTCCAAATCGGCGGGAAAATCTTCCGCCGCAAGCGCCGGGAAAATCCGTTGCAACCGGGCGACGAATGGCGAGGGATTCAGCGTCCGACCGTCGGCGCTTTGGCGCGAAAACGCCAGCGCCAGTTTTTCATTCGCTCGCGTGCAGGCGATGTAGCCGAGGTATCGCTCGCGCGAAATCTGGTCGAACCGGTTCGCGCCGAAAGCGATGTTTTGCCGTTCCAATTCGTCGCGGTCGGCGCTGGTCAAAATCACCGGCGCGGCGGGTGCGGCCGGGAAAACCGATTCATTCAAGCCCAAAACCAGCGTGAATTTCAAATCGGGATTGCGCGCCCGGTCAACCGCGCCGATCAGCACCTCGTCCAGCGCCGGCGGAATCACGCCGACGGTCAGATTCGCCAGCCCGGCTTCGAGCACCGGCAGCCAGTCGCGCAGCGGCATCGCCTCGCGTGGGAACGCCAGCGCGAGATTGTCGAGCCAGGAATTCATCTGCTCAAAAACGGTCTGGTGAATTGCCGATTGCCGATTGCCGATTGCCGATTTCTCGCCATCCAGCGACCAGCGTTCCAAGATTTGTTCGACGTTCAAGCCGCTCCACAAATCGCGCAGGGCGTCGGCAAGTTGCGAGCCGGTGGGGTGAAAATCGGTTTGGGCCAGCCGGGCTTGAAAATTTTCAAAGGGCGGGAAAATGATTTCGCGCAGACGTTCAAACTTTTCATCCGGCAGCGGCTCGCGCCATTTTTTGCCGTGCCAGCCGAATTCCAGCGCGGCGTTTTCCAGCCGGTCAATTTCCGTTTCGGCGATGGGCGAAAATCCGGCCTTGAGCGCGGCAAACCAGTCGTCGTTCTGCCAGTCCAAGGCGACGGTGCGGAGCGCGTTGCGGGTGAGTTCGGCGAGCGGGTGGTGCGCGACACGCTCGCGACGATCCAGAAAAAACGGGATGCCGTAGCGCCGGAAAACGCGCGCGAGCGGCCGGTGATACTCGTCCAACTGACGCACGAGCACCGCGCAATCGCGGAACCGGCGGCCGCAATGGGCGCGGACGAATTTCAAAATTTCCCGCACCGCAAAAACCGCCTCGGCCTCGGGATTGGCGCAGGCGGTGATGGAAAGGTTGATGGTTGATGGCTGATGGTTGAAGGTTTCCAAATGCATATCCGGCGGCTGCGCCCAGTTATTTTCGAGCCGCGCGAATTCAGAATTATTTGCAAACCGGTTTTTGCCCGGTTCGCGCCGGAGTATTTCCGTTAGAACTTCGCAGCCGGGCAGATTGGAAATTTGCGCGCGGCAGGTTTGAAAAGTTTTGCCGATCGCCGACCAGATCGAAAGCCACGACGCTTCCGGTGTCGGCTCCGTTTCAAGGCAGAAAGCGAGCGTGGCGCGTTCGCAGCGCGGCACAACGGCGGCGAGCAGGGCCAGTTCCTGCGGCGTCATTTCGGCAAAACCGTCGAGCCAGAGGGCGGCAAGGTTGAAGGTTGAAGGTTGAAGGTTGAAGGCCGTTCCGCGCATTGCTTCGGTCGCAAAATCGAGCAGATGGTTTGCGTCCTGCATTTCATGCTCGCGCAGCCAGCCGGCGTATTTTTCCGCGAGCAACGCGAGGTCAAGGAGTTTGTCGCTGAGATCGCGGCGCAGTTTTTCATCCGCGGCGAGTTCGCGGAGTTTGGCGGGCGTGAACCGGTGTTGCTGCAATTCGGCGAGCAGCGCGCCGAGTTCCTGCGCGAAACCGGTGCGGCGGGCGCTGCCGCGAAACAATTTCAATTCCCCCGCGTGCCGCTGCAGCAAGGCGCGCAGCACCATGAGCCGGCCTTCGGCGGACAACAATTTCGGCGGCGCGAGGTTCAGTTTTTCCAGAATGAATTTGGCCAGGCGGTCGAAGGAAAAAATGTTCAACCGCGTGAATCCGGAAACCTCGCCGTCGGCGAGCAACTGGCGTTCGATCTGGAACGTGGCCTGCTTGGGCGCGAGGAAAATGAGCGGCTCACCGGCGGAATGGTCGGCCAGTGCGGCACGCACTTCGGCGAGACATCGAAACGTCTTGCCGCTGCCGGCGGGGCCGAGAAGGAAGCGCGCTTGCACGGCGGCATTTTTAACGCAAAGCCGCGAGGCAGCCAAGCCGGATCGAAAACGGGCAGTCCCCTAATTTGAAAACGAGCGCCCCAATAACCCCCAATAGTGCGCCCTGATCAAAAGACTGACGATAAATAGAATTGCGATCAGCAGCCAAATCAAAAATTTCCACTGTTGAACGCTCATTTCTTCCCTTTAAAGTCTTTCACGATTTGCGCGCGCACGGCGGTTTTGGCTGGTTTGATTCGACCGCAAACCTTTCTTGAATTTTTTTGCAGCCAATGCCCGCGCCGCTCACGGCCCATATTGCAACCGGAAAAAGCCGATGCCATTGGTGATGAAAAGGTATTGCGAATTGGTCGTGTCCGTCGGGATAAATAACCCGCCATCCCAATTCACCCAGGCACTGCCCAAGTCCGGCTTGAACTGGATCTGATAATTGTTGGCATAGGGAACCAGACTGGCGGAATCCACCCGCATCACCGGCCACACCGTCGGAAACACGGCCGCCGCCGGTGGCGCGGCGATCCGAACCGTGGGCGTATTGGTGTAACCGGCGCCCGGATTGACGGGGCTGACTTTCGTGACCACCCCGCCAGAAATTTGGGCAACCGCCGTGGCATTGGTGCCGCCGCCGCCAACGATGGTGACCGCCGGGTCGGTGACGTAGCCCGAACCGCCGCTGGTGACCGTTTCGCCGACGACAAAGCCATTAACCACCTGTGGCGTGGCGAATGCCTGCGCCGGCACCGGATTGAGCGCCAGCCGATAATCTCCGCCGTCGGCCACCCCCGCGACCATTTGCGAGTAGAGACTGTTCGTGGCCGTAAAATTCACCGGCTGGTTCGTCCAATACCACGCCTGCGACTTTTGTAATTGGTAGCTGCCGCCCACGGTCAGATTGGAAAAGGCCAGGAACGACATGGGCGCGATCCCCAGAATTGGTTGGTAAATATATGGCGGGTCAATGACCACTGACGGGGCATTGGTATAGCCAACACCGGCATTGGTGACAGTGATGTCAACCACCACGCCGTTGCTGACCACCGCAAAACCTGCGGCCCCGGTGCCGCCGCCGCCAATGAACCGAACCAACGGTGTATTCGTGTAGCCGTAGCCGTTGTCGGTGATTTTAACACCGGTAACAAAACCAGAGTTATTGGTCGCAATGCCCGCCGCACCATGGATCAAAAAGATGTTTGTGGTGGTGACCATGGCCGAAGCGATGGCTACGTCTGTAGGCGAGACGGCCCCAGGCGAACCAATGGCCTGCGAAATTCCGATGGTGAAACCTGCCGGATAGGCTTGGGTAGTGTGTCCCAAATCGTAGCCGTAAAGTTCATTGCCCGAGTCATCGTATAGACTCGCGCGGATGTTTTGGTTGGTTCCACCTTGCAACACCAGCCGATAATAGGTGTTGTTTGTGATTTTGCCGGTGCCAGCAGAGTCTTGTTGAGTGTTGTTTCCCGTCACGGAACTGACCGCATCGAAAAATATGTGCGTGCCGTAGTAGCCACCGAAAAGCGATACGAGATCGTATTTGTTAAAATTGGTGGAGTTGAGAACCCAAACCTCAATGAAACCATCAATGCTGGTGCTGGTGGATTGAGTTACTGTGTTGAATCGCACTTCATATCGAAAATCCGGCGCGGAAAAGCTCGTGTTAAGACTCCAGCCGACTCTTTTCAAATCTGGAAGGTATGTTTTCATGCGCAAAACGGGAGTAGTTCCTAATTGAGCAAATTGGTAGTTGGGAGCGCCCAAATATGTCTCCGCCGGTGAACCTTGAGCGTTTGGCACGTTGGGCAAGTTTGTCACCCACAAAGGATTCAATTGCGGACCATTGAAATTGTCCGAAAAAAGAATCTGTGACCCCCAAATTTGAGACCCAGTTGACATTAAAACAGCGACGGTAACAAGATTACGCAGGTAGTTTAATGACCTTTTCATAATGATTTTTCCCAAGATTTTATTTATTCCGGTGAATCGGATCTCAAGCGCCAAGTCTAAATCATTCGTTATGCTACTGTCAAGCAAATTGAATACTTGTATTGCAAATTATCGGAATTGCTTGTAAGAGCGATCCGAAAATTCTCACATGAGGATGAGAAAGAAAAGCCAGATTCCGATTTTTCAGACCTCGGCTAACAACGGCAGTTGCCGGTCGCGGTCGTTCAAGCGGGCGGCGGTCAAGGGCCACACGATGCCAACCATCGGGTCGTTCCAACGCAGGCCGCGCGCGAGTTCGGGAAAATAAAATTCCGACATTTGGTAAAACACCTCGCAGTTGTCGGTGAGACATTGGAAGCCGTGGGCGAAACCGCCGGGCACATAAAGCTGCCGGCGGTTTTCGGCGGACAACTCAAAACCTTCCCATTTTCCGAACGTGGGGGAATCGCGGCGCACGTCCACCAGCACGTCAAAAATCTTTCCGGCGGCGCAGCGGATGAGCTTGATTTCCGGCTTGGGTTCCGCCTGAAAATGCATTCCGCGAATCATGCCGCATTTTCGGGTGAACGTGAGGTTGCATTGCGGCCAGCGCGTGTTCAGTCCCAGCGCGGCGAATTCCTTTTCGCAGAACGTCCTCGCCAGAAAACCGCGCTCATCCTCGCGCAATTCCAGCGCGATGAGCCATACGCCCGGCAAGGTTGTCGGTGAAAATTTCATTTTTTAGCCACAGATTAACACAGATGAAACACAGATTTTTCAAAAAACCATCCGTTTATATTCCACTCGTTCCCGGCCAAAGTTGATTAAATAGCCCAGCCTGATGCCGGCACCGCGAAGCTCATTCAAAAGCTGTGCTTCGTGAAGGTTTTGATAAACAACATCAGTTTTCAGCTCGACAATAATTTTGTCGGCGACACGCAAATCAGCTGCGTAATCACCGACGATCACGCCTTTGAACTGAACTTTGATCAACGGTTCGAGTTCAACTTTAACACCGCGCAATTGCAGTTCAACCTGCATCGAACGTTGATACACTTTTCCCAGGAACCCATAGCCAAGCACATTGTGAACTTCAAACGCAGCCCCGATGATTTGTTCAGTGACAGGCTGAAGCGAAAAATCTTTTGCCGCCTTCATCTGTGTTTGATCTGTGTCCATCTGTGGCTAAATTAGCTTCACCTGCGGGATGGGAATGATGAATTTGCCGCCCGCCTCGCGATAGGCGTTTTGCTGCGCCAAAATTTCCTCGGCGAAATTCCACGTCAACAGCAGCGTGAAATCCGGCCACTTTTCCAAAAGCGTTTCCGGCGGCACAATCGGAAGATGCGTGCCGGGCGTCAACCGGCCCTGTTTGTAGGTGCTGCGGTCGGCCACGAAATCCAGCGTCTCCTGGCCGAGTTCAAAAAAATTCAGCAGCGTGCTGCCTTTGGCGGACGCGCCATAGGCCGCGATACTTTTGCCCTGCTGCTTGAGTTGGGCGAGCTGTTCGCGCAGCGAGCGCTTGATTTCCAGAACCTGCGCGGCGAAATTTTCATAATACGCAAGCGAGCCCAGGCCCTTGGCTTTTTCTCCGGCGAGCAGTTGATTTACTGATGTCTCGACGCCATGCACGCCCGCGTGGCCGGCGAACAGGCGCAGCGACCCGCCGTGAATGGCCAGGTGTTCGACGCGGAAAATCTCCAGACCGTGCCGCGCGAACAGCGGTTGCAGCGCGGTGAGCGTGAAATAAAAAACATGCTCGTGATAAATCGTGTCGAACTCCGAATGCTCGATCAAATCCACGCCGTAGGGAAATTCCAGCACGATCCGGCCCTGCGGCTTGAGCAGCGTCTTGAGACCGGCCACAAAATCGTTCGTGTCCGGCGCGTGGGCAAAAACATTGTTGCCCAAAATCAAATCCGCCGGCCTCTTGTCAGCGGCCAGCTTTTGCGCGAGCGCCTGGCCGAAAAATTCCACGAGCGTTTCAATGCCTTTTTCCCGCGCGACTTTGGCGATGTTGGCCGCCGGCTCAATGCCGAGGCAGGGGATTTTAGCGGCCACGAAATTTTGCAGCAGATAGCCGTCGTTGCTGGCGATTTCGACGACGTGGCTCTGCGTGTTCAGACCGAATTCGGCGATGTGTTTTTCCACCGCCGCGCGGGCGTGGCGCAGGAGCGCGTCCGAGAACGACGAAAAATAGAGATACTCGGAAAACAATTGCACTGGCGGCACCAGTTCGAGGATTTGCAGCAGCCAGCAGGACTGGCAAACCGCCACGCGCAGCGGAAATTTCGGTTCGGGCTTCGTCAGGTCTTCCGGGCGAAGCAGATTGTTCGCCAACGGCTGAAGGCCGAGGTCGAGAACAAGCGCGCCGTGCGAGCCGCCGCAAGAGCGGCATTGGAATGAAAAATTCATGCTACTGGGTCCAGGCTATTTTTTTTTGCCGCGCGGCCTCAACATAATTTTCAATTTGCGACTGACTGAAGTGCAGCATGTCGGCGTTTTTGAAATCGTGGCGGGCGCGATACCAGTTCACGGTGTGCGCCACCGTTTCGGAAAAATTCCAGACCGGATGCCAGTCGAGCAATGCCGCAGCCTTGTTGATGGCCAGCGTCAGCAGCTTCGCTTCGTGCGGCTGGCGTGGATCGGAAGTGTCTTTCCATTCACCCGGCCAGTCGCGCAAAACAGCTTCGACGAGTTTGCGAACGGGCTGTTGCGCGGCGGCATCGGGGCCGAAATTAAAGGCGCTGGCGACCGGCGAATTTTTCCCTTCGCGCGCGAGCCGCGCTCCGAGCCAGAGATAACCGCTCAAGCATTCGAGGACGTGCTGCCACGGGCGCACCGCCGCCGGATTGCGGACCAAAATGGAACGCCGTTCGCAGAGCGCGCGGATGCAGTCGGGCACAATCCGATCCTGCGCGTAATCGCCGCCGCCGATGACATTGCCGGCGCGCACGGTCACCACCGGGCCGAGTTTCGGATTCGGAACAAAAAAAGCCTTGTTCCACGATTGCGCGACCAGTTCGGCGGCCGCCTTGCTCATGGAATAAACATCATGGCCGCCGAGCGGATCGGTTTCGGTGTAGGCGTAATCCTGCTCGCGGTTTTCGTAGCACTTGTCGCTGGTGATGACGATGACCGGGCACGGCCGTTCCGTGCGGCGGACGCTTTCGAGCAAATGGGCCGTGCCGACTGCATTGACGTTGAACGTTTCGAGTGGCTCGGTGTAACTGCGGCGGACAATCGGCTGGGCCGCGAGGTGAAAAATAATTTCCGGCCGGATTTTTTTTACGGCGGCAGTCAGTGATTCCAGGTCGCGGATGTCACATTCCGTTTCGCTGGCGAAAGCTTGCGCCTGGATGACTTCGTGAAAGTTCGGATGAGTTGGCGGCGGCAGGCTGATGCCGTGGACGTGCGCGCCAAGACTTTTCAGCCAGAGCGAAAGCCAGCCGCCTTTGAAACCGGTGTGGCCGGTGACGAGGACGCGCTTGTCTTGATAAAACCCCAAAAACATCGGTTAAATTCGCGGTTTCAATTTTGAAAGCAGAAAGTCATTTCAGCCAGGGCGGGTTGCCGGACTCGACCAACTGCGTGAGATAATCGCGGTCGCGTTGCGTGTCCATGCAGCCCCAGAATCCCTGATGTTTGTGGATGTTCAACTGGCCGTCGTGCGCCAGTTTCACCAGCGGCTCGCGCTCCAGCACGCAGCTTTCAGCCTCGGACAGCCGTTTCAGAAAATCGCGCTGGAAGAAAAAGAAACCGCCGTTGATCCAGTGGCCTTCGAGGTCGGGTTTCTCGGCGAATTCCACGACGCGGTGGCCGTCCACCTTGATTTCGCCGAAGCGCGAGGGCGGGTTGACGCCGAGGACGGTGCCGAGTTTTTTGCCGGCGAGATGATGGCGGAATTCCTCCGCGAGATCGGCATCGGTCAGGCCGTCGCCATAAGTCACGGCAAAATGTTTGGCCTTGCCGAGATACTTGCGCGCGGCCTGTGCCACGCGGCTGCCGGTCTGGTTTTTTTCGCCAGTGTAGGCGAGCGTGACTTCCCAGTCGAGCTTGTGCCGGTGTTCGTGGACGGTCACTTCGTTGGTCTTGAGCTGGATGGTGCAGTCGGCGTTGTGCAGGTGAAAGTTGCTGAAATAATCCTTCACGACCTCGGCCTTGAAGCCGAGGCAAAGCACGAAACGGCGAAAGCCATGCCGCGCGTAAGTCTGCATGACGTGCCAGAGAATCGGATGTTCGCCGATGGGCACCATCGGTTTCGGGCGAAATTCGGTTTCTTCCTTGATGCGCGTGCCAAGGCCGCCGCAGAGGATAAAAACAGGGATGTTGGCCGGTTCGTTCATGTCGGTGCGGAATGATAAGGCGCAGTCACGCCAAGTCCAGCCTTGACGCGAGCGGTGTCAGTTGGCTGGCAGGCGTGCGGGAAAACTGTCCGCCGATGCGGGAGCCATCATCGGCGATCTGGGAAGCTTGACGGAGCATTCGGGAACCGCGATGGACGAGGCGGGAACGGTGACGGACGGCCACGCAGATGGAATCTTCCAATGCCAATATTCTACAATTATGCCAGCCTTGACGGGCTTGAAAATTCGCGTCAATTCGTGTCAAAGATTCCGCGCCTTTGCGTCTCTGCGTTGAAATTATTTTAAACGGATCGGTTCATTCCAAAGCTGCCACTGATGTTTCCGTTTCGCGTGCAAGATGCGAAAGACGATAACGCGGTCGCCTTCGACGCGATAGAAAAGTTTGTAGGGAAAACGGCGCGTGAGCATCCGGCGAAAATCGCGGTAATAAAATGGCCGGCGTTCGGGGTCGGCTGCCAGCAAGCCCACCGCCCGGCGAACCTCGTCCAGCAATTCATCGCCCAAGCCTGCGCGCTGGGATTCATACCAAGTCCGCGCCTCCTGCAAATCCGCCTCCGCCTTGGGCCGAATGATGACGCGCCAGTTCACGACCGGGACGGTTTGCGGATGCGGGCTTCCACTTCATTCCAACTCGAACCGGCTTCGGGGTTCTGCCGGTATTCCTCCAGTTCGCGGTCGAGCAGGGCTTTTTCGTCGTCCATCGCGCCGCCGGTGAGCAGGTCGTGTTCTTCCATTTCACAAAGGCGGTCAAGGATTTCGCGGCGATCCGCCAGTTCGAGCTTTGGCAATTCCGCCAGAATTTCCATTTTACTCATGGTTGGAATTTAAGTTTGCCATCGCCGGTTTGCAAGCGCCAAGCAATGCGGCAATTAAGCGGCCACGGCCACATGCCGGGCGTGAGGGCGTTTTGGCATTGGGCAGTTTCATTTTTCGCTTTGAACATTTATGTTCTGATTCACATCGCGAACAGGGCGTGAAAAATTTTCGCGCCGCCGAAAATCCAGAAGGCCGCCGCCAGCGCGATGTATGGGCCGTAAGGCATCCGCGACGACCATTCGCGCTTGCGGGCCAGAATCAGCGCCACGCCGACCGCCGCGCCGATGAACGAACTGACCATCAGCGAAAACACCACGCCCTGCCAGCCGATGAACGCGCCGATGGCCGCCATGAATTTCACGTCGCCCAGCCCCATCGCCTCGCGCGGCAGGGTGATTTCCGAGCAGACGGCTTCCGAGTGCGCCACGTCGTCGGGATTGATTTCCTCGTCGTCAATCCGCAGCGACGACGGCGAGAGGCGCACGGTCGCGTTCGCGTAGCCGCGATCCACCAGTTCGAGCGTCCGCGCCTGAAGCACGATCGTGTCCGACTTGCGATAAAAAAGTTCTTCGTAGGGAATCTCCTTGTCCGGCAGGCACAACGCCGTTTCGGAAAAAACGATGGTGGTGTCCAGCGGCAGTTTTATTTTCTGCCGGCCAAACATCAGTTTTCCCAGCCGCAGCACGGCATAGACGATGCCCGCGCCGGCGGCGATGCCGATCACGCTTTGCACCATCCCCTGCCCGTTGGTATGAACCTGGTGCAATGCCGGCAGCAAAAATGAAATGACAAACCCGGCCACCGCGCCGCCCAGCGTGATTTCGTCGGGGATGATGAAATGCTCGAAGTCAATGAACGTCGCCACGATGAGGCCGGCGAGAAAAATGGCATACACCAACGCCAGCGCGGGCGACTGCGCGCCGAAAAACAGCCAGCAACTCAAAAAAGTCAGGCCCGTCAGCAGTTCCACGATGAAGTAGCGCGGCGAAATCGGCGCGCCGCAATTTTTGCAGCGACCGCGCAGCGAGAGCCAGGTCAGCAGCGGAATGTTCAGGTAGAATGGAATCGAGTATTTGCAATGCGGACAGTGCGACGGCGGCGAGACCACGCTCAACTCCAGCGGCATCCGGTAAATGCACACGTTCAAAAAACTGCCGACGATGCAGCCGAACGCGAAAAACACGAGCGACCAGAAATGGAACGGCACGGCTTCCCAGTAGGATGGATTGAAAATGGTGTGAAGCATGAAGATCAAGTCCGAAGTCCAAAGCCCAATGTCCAACGTCCCAAAGCGCGCGACCGGCCGGGCCTTGGACTTTGGGCCTTGGACTTTGGACTATTTTTGCCCATAAACATTTTGTTCCAACGCGCGGCGCATCACGTCCAACGGCGCGGGCTGGCCCGTCCAGATTTCAAACGCCTTCGCGCCCTGATGCAGCAACATGCCGAGGCCGTTGGCGGTCTGGCAGCCGGCGGCATTGGCGGCGGCGAGCAACCGGGTTTCCGCCGGACGATAAATCATGTCATAAACCGCGCGCGTTTGGTTCAGTGAAAATTGCCGCGCATCCAGCGGCGAGGCGTCGTCCGCTTTCAAGCCGAGCGACGTGGCGTTCAAAACCAAATCCATCTTCGATTTTCGGAAAGCCGGCGGAAACTTTCACGGACGGAAATTGTTTTTTGATTTCGGCAGCGATTTCCTCGGCCTTGCTTTGCGTGCGGTTGACGAGAAAAAGTTCGGCAACATTTTCCGACGCCAGTTTCAATGCCGCCGTGCGTCCCGGCGCCGCCGGCGCCGAGCAGCAGAACTTTCGCGCCGCGCAATTCCATTTTCAAATCTTCGCGCAACGACGCGACAATCGCATCCGCGTCGGTGTTGAAACCAACTGCGCCTTCGGACTGGAATTTAATCGTGTTGACCGCGCCCCATTTTTTTGCGGAAGCATCCAGCGCATCCACCATGTCCACCGCGAGCAGTTTATGCGGCACGGTGAGATTCAGGCCGGCAAAATTCATCGCCCGTGCGCCGGCGATAGCGGCGCGGAGATTTTTCGGGTCCACCTCGAACGCGAGATAGCGCCAGTTCAGGCCGAGCGCGGCGAACGCGGCATTGTGCATCGCCGGCGAGGCGGAATGCGCGATGGGCGAGCCCAACACCGCGCACAGGCGCGTGGCGGCGTTGATGGCGGGTGGAACCGGTTGTGGCACGCGCCATTTATATTCGGCCACGGCGCGAGTTCAAAGCGCAAAGTCCGCCGGCGGTTTTCATTTGCGAACTCTGGTTTATTCGGTCCGGCCAATCAACTGCGGCCGTTTGGTCTGGCCGAAAGAGACGTTGGCTTCTGAATCCAGCGTCACCTGGTCGCCATTGAACTTGAGCGTGAGCATTCTGTGATAAGGTGTCTCGAAGGCGCAGAACTTGATGGCGCAGGTGTCGTCTCCCGGCCACGCGAAGGTGCCCGCAATCGGCTCATCCGGAAACTCCGCCAGCCTGCCCGCCAAAAGCGGCGCCCGTGTTTTTTTCCATTCGCGGTAGCCGCACGGGAGCGCAATTTCCTTGCCGTCCTCCATCCGGATCGTGAGCGTCAGCGTTTTGCCGCCATCGGAAGAAACAAGCGCGAGGCTTGCGAGTTTTTGTTCGTTGGCGGGAAACACGAATTTGTGGTTCAGCGCTTTGCCGGCTTCGGAAGACATCGCAGCGCCTTGGGCGGGGCTGACTTCGAGGTGAGCCAGTTTGTCTTTCAGTTGTGCGGTGGCATCGGGATTGGCCGGCAAAGCGTCCGGTTGCAGGGCTGGAAGCAGCTTGTCCCAAATTGCGTTGAGAACGGCCTGCATGTCTCTGACTCCGCTGTTGATCGCCACCACCGTGTCCTGGTCCGGCATGACAACGCAATACTGGCCGAACGCGCCGTCACCGCGAAAGGCATTGTGCCGGCAGCGCCAGAATTGGAAGCCGTAACCCTGGTTCCAATCGCTGTCCGGGTTGCTGCCGTTGGAAGTTTGGCGTGCCGTGGCCATCGCCACCCACGAGGCCGGTAGCAGTTGTTGGCCCTGCCAACTGCCGTGTTGCAAATAGAGCTGGCCGAACTTCGCAATGTCCTCCGTGCGCACACGCAGGCCGTAACCGCCGAGCGAAATGCCTTGAAAATTCGTGTCCCAAACCGGCTGCTCGATGCCAAGCGGCACGAACAGGCGCGGACGAAGATAATCCAGCACGGTCTGGCCGGTGACTTTCTGGACAATCGCCGACAGCATGAACGAGGCGGCGGTGTTGTATTTGAAGTGGGTGCCCGGCAGATGCGGCACGGGCTGCGCGAGAAAGGATTTTGGCGAGATTTCATCCGGGGCGGTGGGCGGCTCGTCCTGATGCCCGGTGGACATCATCAGCAGATCGCGCACCCGCATGGCCTTGAGGTTGTCGCTCGGATTGGCCGGCGCGTCTTCGGGAAAAAATTTGAACACCGTATCGTTGAGACTCAACTTGCCTTCCGCAATCGCCAAGCCCACGGCGGTCGAGGTAAAACTCTTGCTCAAGGAATAAAGCACATGTTGGTGCTGGGCATCGTAAGGCACCCACCAGCCTTCGGCAATCACCTGGCCGTGGCGCACCACGACCACACCATGCATGCCGTCAATCTGATCGAGCGCATTCACGAACTCCAGCGTCGCGGCGGAGGAAACGCCCTGGGCTTCGGGAGTGCTGCGGGGCAATGGTTGACCCGCGTTTGATGTTCCGGCCAGAATGATGGCAAGAAAGATTGGGAGCAGGTTTTTCATGTGAGTCGGTATTCGGACTTTTACCGGATCTCGGATCAACTGTCACGAACGTATTGCCGAGAATCAAGGTTTCTGTTCGTCACTTGCATTATCATCAAGCTTTAAATTGAGTTTCCCTTGATTCACGACGCGCAATTTTCCGGTAATGATGTTTCCGGAAATCACCGCGCGGCGAACCTTCTCGCCCAAATCAATCTGCGGCTTGTCTTCTTGAAATTCGCAGCCCCGCACCAGCAGTGATCCGCCGCTGGCCTGGATTGCGCACCGGTTTTCCTTATTCCGATCCCATTGCACAAAAGTGCAATCACTGAAACCCACCGTGCCGGATCCCGCGACTTTTGCAATCTGATTGCACGGCCCCCAAAAGGCGCAGTTCACAAAGCGCACGCTGCCGGAGTTCTCCGGCTCAACCCGCACCATGGTAGGGTCTGGCCCATGGAAAGAAGTGAATTCACCATTGGAAATCAGCAGGCCAAATACCGCCGAATCTTCGACCATCACAGCGGTGTAACAATCATCGGCGCCAATGCCCAGAAAGTTGCCGTTGCACATGCCGGTCTTGGTCTTGGTGAATTTGTAACCAAGATTGTAACCAAAACAGAATGTGTTAAAAACATATTCCCAATCACTGCGGCCAAAAATAAAGGCTTCGCCATGCTCCTGCTGCCAGCGAAACAATTGCGGCTTGAGGCTCCACCACGGGTTGAAGTGAACATCCTCAATGCGGCCAATGTCATAAATGGCGTCAACAAAAATACCGCGTCGCAGGGGTTGCCCCTGCACATCCCGGATCAGGTGCCGTTCGTTGCGGGAAGCATCAATGCCATTGTAAGGATTTAGCAATTCAACACCGAGGACGGCCGGGTTTTTTCCGCGCATGGCGACCGCCCAGGGATACGGCTTGGGTGCCGCATCTGGATCTTGTGCCGGGTAATAAATGACAACGCCTTTCAGCGTGCTGTCGTTGTGCAAAGTAATGAACGCCGGCCCATCTTCGTTTCCCTGATTTTCCGTGACCAAAAACGTGGTGCCGTTGTCGGTCGGTTTGGCGCCGCCCGGATCGCGCAGGCCATTATGGGACGGGACGGATTCCCAAACTCCTTTCAAAGTCACGGCATCCGGCACATCGAGATGGCCGTTAAAAAAATAATTGCCGCGGGGCGCATAGACCACGCCACCACCAGCCTCCCTGGCTGTGTCCAAGGCTTTTTGAAAGGCAACCGTGTCGTCCGTTTTGCCATCGCCTTTGGCGCCAAAGTCCAGGACGGAATAAACATTCGGCTGCGGCTCGGCGGCGACCAGCAAGGCGGCCGAAAACAGCATCGCGAGGTTCAAAAGTTTTTTCATTTCGTTTGTCGCCTTGCGGTTTTGAGGGCGCTGAATTTTTAAGGGCGACTGAATCTTGTCTTGTGCTCCTTCTGATTTGAAGGTTTTCATGCAAAATATCAATTCAAATCCTGGACAATTTAACTTTGCCTTGCCGCCGATCCGCCCATCGCTCCTCGGGAATAATTTTTTTGAGGCAAAGCGGGACCGGAAAAAATAAAAAATTTTAGTGGATTATTTTGCCGGCTTTGCTACATTCCCGCCCCTTTGAATGAAGCAAGCATGGCCGGATTTGGTTTCCTGGCCGGAACCAATTTTTGGTTGTGATCGCGAAGAAAAAAGAAATTAAGAAAGCCGCCCCGCGCGGCAAGTCAAACGCCGTCGCCACGTCGGCGGCGATTCTCGGTCGTCCCGTTGCCAAGGCGAATGCCGGACCGGACCTGAAAAAGGTCAAGCCGGAGTGGCAGAAATTCTGCCTGCACCTGCTGGAACTGCGCGAGCAGCTCACCAAGCAGATGAACGGCCTCGCCAAGGATTCCGCGCAGGAAATGGCCGGCTACAGCCTGCACATGGCCGATTCGGGCACGGACAATTTTGACCGCGATTTCGCCTTGAGCCTGCTGTCGTCCGACCAGGACGCGGTTTATGAAATCGAGGAGGCGCTCAAGCGCATCGAGCGGAAAACCTACGGCATCTGCGAACTGACGGGCAAGGCGATTCCGCGCGCGCGCTTGGAGGCGATTCCGTGGACGCGTTTCACGGTTGAGGCGCAGGCGCAACTGGAACGCGAGGGCGCGTTGAAATCGCGCCGGCTCGGCCAATTGGGCACGATTGATTCTGTCGGCACCACCGTCGAAGGCGAGGCCGAAGAGGGCGAAGAGGGCGAAGAAAACAAGCCGAAGGAAAAGGAATAATTTATGCCGCGAGAAGTCATCACCATTGAATGCACCGAGGCGCGCAAAGCCGGCAAATCGCCGTCGCGCTACACCACCACCCGCAACAAGAAGTTGCAGACGGAAAAGCTGGAAGTCAAAAAATACAATCCCGCCCTCCGCCGCCACACGTTGCATAAGGAGATCAAGTAATTATGCCACGCAAGACCAATACCGACAAGAAATCCGACAAGCGCGGCACGCCGCGAGAACCGCACGCCGCGCCCGAAGCCGAAAATTGACTTCACGCTCGACGCGCTTGACTACAAAAACGTCACCCTGCTCCGCACGTTCGTGACCGACCAGGGCCGCATCCTGCCGCGCAAATACACCGGCCTGCCCGCGCATTACCAGCGCCGCATGACCACCGCCATCAAGCGCGCGCGCCAGATGTTGTTGATGAAGTAAGTTTCTTGCCGCCCGCCATTCGGCTGGACGGCTTTCTTTTCAAACGATCGGAAGCTCGCACTGGCGCCTTTCCGATTTGTTGGATCAATCAAGCGTCGCCAGCGGACTGAAGCTGTCACTTGGTTGCAGGTTCAGACTTATATGGGTAAAACTTTGACGGTTGCCCGGTTGTTTTGCGCGGCACTGGCAGCCGAAAAAAAAAGGCGGCGATACTATCGCCGCCGTCAGTTCAAGCCATTTCCTCGGCCATCCAGTCGCCGAGTTGCAGAAACTCCCTGATTTTGCGCCGTTCATGGCGGTTTTTGAGGGATTTTTTGGAATGATGTTGGGTTTTGCGGAACGGATGCTTCGGATTGCGAATTGCTTCGCCCATCACTTCGAGTGTTTTCATCATAGCATTTTCCTTTCGTCAGTATTGACAGCGTAAAAGATGCCAACCGACTTGATTCCAAAAACTACTTGGAATCTTCAATAACTCTGACCGCACCTCCGCGCAAGCTGTTCAAATTTTTTCAGCCAAAACAAAAAGCGCCAGAACACCATTCGTTTTCCACCCGGCTGGAACGGCAGTTTCAACTTCAAATCGGCGAACGCCTGCTCCACTTCAGCAAATTCCGCCGCCAAAATTCCCGCCAAAACCAAAGTGCCGCCGGGTTTCAACCGGTTCACAATCCGCCGCCGCTCGGCAATGAGCAAATTGGAAATCAAATTTGCGCAGACCAGATCAAATTGCCGCTGCCGGTTCCATCGGCATTTTCGTCACGTCGCCGCGCGACAGTTTCACTCGGTCGGCCACGCGGTTTTTTCGCAGGTTTTCCTTTGCCACGCGGACGGATTCCGGGTCAAAATCAAAAGCGTGAACCGGCTGGTAGCCCAGCTTGGCCGCGGCAATTGCCAAAATGCCCGAGCCGGTGCCAATGTCCAAAAATGATTGTGTCGTGTCCCGATTTTGCGACAGCGCGCAATTTCGTTCAGGCAAAACGATGTCGTCGGATGCTGGCCGGTGCCGAAGCTCAAGCCGGGATCGAGGATGACCACGGCCTGGTTTTTAGCCGGGCGTTTTTTGCTCCAGCTCGGCTTGACCAGCAAAGTTTTCCCAATTTCCATCGGATGAAAATGCCGCTTCCACGATTCCGCCCAGTCCTCGCGTTTCACCTTTGCAATTTCAATTTTGCCCGCGCCAATGTTCAAACCGAAACCGGCAATGCGTTTCAGTCCGGCAGCAATTTCCCGTCGTGCGCCAACCGGTGAAAATTTTCCCTGTTCAATAAAAACGCTGACCAGGCTTGTCTGTTTTTCCAGATCATAATAACACGCGGCCGCCTGGCCAAAAGCGGACGCCAGCAGTTCGCCGACGGCGTCCTCGGCTTCCGGCGAAGTCGCCACGGAAATCCGCCAGAGTGGTTTTTGCTTTTTCATTTTTGGTTCATCCTCATCCTCATTCTCAACCAAATTGAGGATGACGATGAGCATGAGAAAGAGGGATTAAATCATCCGACCAGGTCGCGCCACGGCGTAAAATTCAGCAATTCGATTTCCGCCATGTGCGGGTGCAGCGCCACCTGCGTGATGCTGGCGTATTCCACCTCGAACGCATTCGTCTTCGGCAGCGGCACGTCAAGCAAGATGGCCAGCAACATGCGGATGACGCCGCCGTGGCAGAAAATGGCGACGTTCTGCCCGCGATGTTTTTCGACGATTTCGCGCAGGCACGGCTCCACGCGGGCGCGAAAAGTTTTGCCGCTTTCGCCGTTGGGCGAACCGGGTTTTTCAATCTGGTCGAGCCATTCGTGGACGGCAAAATTAAATTTGTCGCGAACGTTATCCCAGTTCAGCCCCGTCCAGTCGCCGAAATCAATTTCGCGCAGGCCGGGAAAAACCGTCTGTTCGAGGCCGGTGTTTTTGAGCGTCGGCGCGAGCGTCTGCTGGACGCGCTTCATCGGGCTGGCGTAAATGGCGTCAATGGTTTTGCCGCGCAGATAATCGGCCAGGATTTTCGCCTGCCGCTTGCCGCGCGGCGAAAGGTTCATGTCAATGCGCCCGCCGAAAATGCCCTGGTAACGCGCCTCGACTTCGCCGTGGCGGATGAGCAGCAGCCGCGTGGCGGGCGGCTTGGTGAAAATTTTGCGCCGGATTTTTGGCAGCCATGAATCAGCCTTGGGCGATGGCGTTTTGCTGCGCGGCGAGCAGTTCGCGGATGCCGGCCTTGCCGAGCGCGAGCAGTTCGGCGAGCTGCGCGTCGGTGAACGTGGCTTCCTCGCCGGTGCCTTGCAATTCGATGAATTCGCCGGCGGCGTTCATCACCAAATTCATGTCCACGGCCGCGGCCACGTCCTCGGTGTAGCACAAATCCAGCAGCGCCGTGCCGTTGACCATGCCGACGCTGACCGCCGCGACGCCGGCCAGAATCGGGATTCTCGGCAATCTTTTTCTCGGCCATCAATTTTTTCACCGCGAGCGACAGCGCGACGAACGCGCCGGTGATGGCGGCGGTGCGCGTGCCGCCGTCGGCCTGCAACACATCGCAATCCACGCAGATGGTGCGTGCGCCGATTTTTTCCAGGTCAATCGCCGCGCGGATGGAGCGGCCGATGAGCCGCTGGATTTCCGACGAGCGCCCGTCGAGCTTGCCCTTGGAAATGTCGCGCGGTTTGCGCGTCAAAGTGGAGTAGGGGAGCATCGAGTATTCGGCGGTGATCCAGCCGCCCGCGACTTTTTGCTCCTTCATCCAGCGCGGGACGGTTTCCTCAATGGTCACGCCGCAGATGACGCGGGTGTTGCCCCATTCGATGAGCGTGGAGCCGGCGGCGTGCGGCGCGATGTGGTTTTGAAAACGCAGCGGACGCAATTGGTTGGCGGCGCGGCCGTCGGCGCGGGTGAAATCAGACATAACAAGATTCAATATTTACCGTCGGCTGACGAATTCAATCGAACGATTTTTTCCCAAAGAATTGTCCCGTCAGGCTTGCAAAACTCGTCAATGAATTGTTTGGTAAATGAATTAACGCATTTTCCATGTTCTTCGCTGAATTCTTCGTTTCTTTCTTTTGCTGTGTGTCCAAGAGGTTCGATAATTCCTGTGTAGAGATTTTCCATGCCGGAAATGAATGTCCAAAAGCTTTGACCGCAAATTTTCAGATAATCTCCTTTGTCCTGCTTTTTGTTTCGCCCATAACAACATCCATTTATTGCCACAACTTTTTGGCCTGTCGTGTTGGTTCCGAGAATACGCTTCGCTTTTTTGAAATTATCAACCATTCGTGCAATTTGGCTGCTGTTTCCCCATTTTGGTCCAGATTTAACAGTGACAATATAAATGATCCCATCTTTTGTTACTTCGAGATCAATTCCTTCAGCGGCGGACTTGTGTCCACCATAAACTTTTGAGCAGATAAAAATTGCCAATCCTTCTAAAAAGCCGCCAAAAATTCCTTCTTCTTGTGAGGAAAGGTGTGCGTCAAGAACACCTTTTACCAGATCACCCGCAGTCGTGACATTTTTAGCTTTAAACAAATACGGGTTCTTTTGACGGAGCATCTTTTTAAGCTTTAGATTCGCCAAGCTTTCCACGCGACGTTTATGAAAAGCCGGAATTTTCTGCTCAATGTAAGCTCTTATTTCGTCTTCCGTTATTTTTCCCATATTGAGGGCCTTTTTCTAAAAGTTGATAGTCCGCCGGCAGAATTTCCGCGTTCGCAATTTCACAGTATTGTCGAACGACGTCAACTCCCACAGAATTGCGTCTCAAATCATGTGCCGCCTTGCAGGTCGTGCCGGAACCAACAAACGGGTCGAGAATTAAATCACCTTCGTCTGTGAAAAGTTTAATGAACCATTCGGGCAGCTCTTGCGGAAAGGCTGCGCTGTGGTTTTTGTTTCCGCATTCCGTCGCTAAGTGCAGCACATTTGTCGGATACGCTTTATCCCGACCGATCCAATTGGCGATGTTTTTTCCAAAGCCGCTTCCGACTTGTGAATCAAAACGGACAACATCATTTCTGCCGAGAGATTTCAGCCGTGCCTCGCGCCAATTGCCCATCGGAACCATAACGGCGGCTTGATTCATTTTGAAGTGCCGCGTCTTGTTGAATTGCAAACAGCGTTCCCATGCATCACGAAAACGATTCGGCCATTTGCCGGGGTAGCAATTCTTTTTATGCCAGATAAATTCTTCCGTCCAAAGCCAGCCTTGTTTGCGCAATGCCAAAATTAATTCCAAGACGAATATATGACGTTCGCCATTTTCGGCTTTTTCTTTGATATTCAAGACGAAAGTTCCGGTCGGCTTCAAAACCCGCAGAAATTGTGCACTGCGAGGCAGGAACCATTCCACGTATTTGTCTGGAGGTGTTCCGCCGTAAGTATTTTTGCGCCGGTCGGCGTAAGGTGGCGAAGTGACGATCAAATCGAAAGTGTCGTCAGCATAGTCCTTCAACACTTCAAGGCAGTCACCGTGCCTGATTTCCGATTTTATCGTGCGCATCACAGACGGATTATGGCGCGTTAATTACAATTTGAAAACAAAAAGCGTTGGCGTGGAGCCGCCGCATTGGGAAAGAAAAATTTACAACGAACTGTCCTTGATTCCCAGCCGCAGGCCGGCCAGGGTTGTGTCGCGCCAGAGCTGAATGTGTTCGTCGAGTTGTTCCAGCCAGGGCAACACCTGTTTTTCGAGCGCGTCGGAAAGCTGGATATTGTCCAAGGAATCGCAGGCCGCATCCACTTTGCGCACGATGAACGCGATTTGTTCCAACTGCCAGCGGCGCAGCTTGTGAAAGGAAGTGCCGCAACAGAGCTGGCAGAGATTTTCCGGCAGGAGGCTCAACGTGAGGACCGGTTCCTTGAGCTGGCAGGCGATGTTCCACCACAGTTCGCGCGCCGTGGAATGGCTGTTGATGAGCACCAGCGTCAGCGCGGCCTCGACCGACGCGCGGGCGCGGGCAACCTGCTGGCCGGCGGTGGTGAGCAGCAACAGCGGCAGTTCATCCAGGGGAATGGTTTGGGCGTCAACCCGGCAGAACGCGTGTTGGTCAATCAGCGGCAGGGAAAGATTCAACGAACAGCCGTCCACCGAGAAGACCGCCAGCACGCGCTGTCCGGCCAGCGCCAGCGATTCCAAGTGCGAGCGGATGGCCTTGAGCGAATTATGTCCGGCGGGGAGAACCACCGTTTCGCTGTCAAGCGTTACCAGGATTTCCCCGGTAAAATCCGCCAATCCGTTATCAGTGTAATTCATTTCCTTCTTTTCATCGGTGACGATACACTTGGCTTGAAAGAAATTCCCGAAAAACTTGTTCACAAGCTATTCACCGCTCTTCCCGCTATTTGGCAGGATTCGCGCCGGGGACTCGCAACTGGATGGAATAAAGTGACGCGCTCGCGGTGATGAAAAGAGTCTGATGATCCTTGCCGCTGAAACAGACATTCGCCGTCCACGGTTCCTGCACGGCAATGTGGTCAATCTGTTTGCCGGTCTTGTCAAACACCGTCACGCCGCGGCCGGTGAGATAAAGATTCCCCTCCGCGTCCATCGTCATGCCGTCCGAACCGAGCGCGCAGAACAAAGTTTTGTTCGTCAACGCGCCATCCGGCCCGATGTCGTAGCGCCATGTTTGTCCCGCGCCGATGTCGGACACGAAAAGTTTTTTTCCGTCCGGCGTGCCGGTGATGCCGTTGGGTTTTTTCAAATCGTCCGTCACCCGCGTCAAAATCTTCCGGTCGGGCGAAAGATAAAAAACCTCCTCGTTGGTCAGCGCCATCGTGGTGTGATCCCACCAGGTGCGCTTGTAAAACGGATCGGTGATGAACATGCCGCCGTTGGGCGCAACCCACACATCGTTCGGGCCGTTCAGGTATTTGCCTTGATAATTGGTCACCAGCACGGTCACGGTTTTGTCCGGCGCGATGGACCAGAGCTGATTGTGCTCATCCGCGCAGGCGATGAGATTTTCCCCGGCGTCGAAACACATGCCGTTCGCGTAACCGGACGGCTGCATGAACGTGGACAGCTTGCCATCCGCGCTCCATTCCATGATGCGGTTGTTCGGCTGGTCCACAAAAAACACGTTGCCCGCCCGGTCGCGCGTCGGTCCTTCGGTGAAAGCAAAGCCGCCGGAAAGTTTTTCCAGTTTCGCGCCCGGCGCAACCACGCCGTCGGCAAACGCCGCCAAAGTGAGGGAGAAACACAATGCAAATAAGAATGTTTTCATGGTTGACGGAAAATCTGTCGGGAAACCCGTCGCAACGCCATCAAAATCGCGCAGTATCCTAACCCGATCCAAAGGATTCTGCTTTCAATTACCGATGAAGTTGGCCTAGATTCCCGTCATGAAAATCTCCACGCAAGCGTTTCGCATCCGCGAAGGCGAGAAGGTGAGCCTCAAAAAACTGCCGACCAAGGTCAAGCCGTTTTACAAATCGGACAAGCATTACAAGGAACTGCTCGCCGCGCACATCCGGGAGTTGAGCAAGCGCCAGGGTTTGCTTTACGCGCACAACCGTTATGCGCTGCTGCTGATTTTTCAGGCGATGGACGCGGCGGGCAAGGATGGCGCGATCAAGCACGTCATGTCCGGCGTCAATCCGCAGGGCTGCCAGGTTTTCAGTTTCAAGCATCCGAGCGCGACCGAATTGGCGCACGATTTTCTCTGGCGCACGACGGTTTGCCTGCCGGAGCGCGGGCGCATCGGCATCTTCAACCGCTCGTATTACGAGGAGGTGCTCATCGTGAAAGTGCATCCGGAAATTCTGCGCGGCCAGTCCATTCCGTCGGAACAGGTGGGCGAAAAAAATTTCTGGGACAAGCGCTATCGCTCGATCAACGACCTGGAAAAACATCTTCACCGAAACGGCACGCGCATCGTCAAATTTTTCCTGCACCTGTCGAAAGACGAGCAGCGCAAACGTTTTCTCCGGCGCGTGGAAGACCTGGCGCGCAACTGGAAGTTCAGCAAGTTCGATCTGGTGGAACGCGGTTTCTGGAAGGAGTATCAGTCCGCCTACGAAGCGTGCCTGACCGCGACCAGCACCGAACACGCGCCGTGGTATGTGGTTCCCGCCGATGACAAGCTGAACGCCCGCCTCATCATTTCCCAGGTCGTCGCCGATGCCTTGAAAAAATTGAAAATGGATTATCCCCAGGCCGGCAAGGCGCGGCTGGCGGAGCTGCAAAGTTTGAAAAAGCTGCTGGCAAAATAAACCGGACAAGGCGAAAGCTTTGAACCGGGCCGTAAAAAGTTCATCGTTTTGCTTGGCAAATGCGCGGCACAGCGTTTAGCTAACGCCATGCAATTGGTTTTCGATTACCTGAAACACCACCAGCCGCGTTTTCTGGAGGAGTTCTGCGACTACCTGCGCTTTCCCAGCGTCTCGGCCCAGCCGCGGCACAAAAAAGATCTGCACGCCTGCGCCGAGTGGCTCGTCGCGCATTGCCGCGCCATCGGCTTGGAGACAAAACTGCGCGCCACGGACGGCCATCCCATCGTGGTCGCCAAAACACCGCGCGCGAAAAATTCCCGCCAGCCGCATTTCCTGGTCTATGGCCATTATGACGTGCAGCCGCCGGAGCCGCTGGACCTCTGGCAATCGCCGCCCTTCGAGCCGCGTATTGACGGCAAAATTATTTACGCGCGCGGCAGCACGGACAACAAGGGCCAGAACTTTGCGCACATCAAAGCAGTCGAGGCTTATTTGAAAACCGGCACTCCCCTGCCCTGCGATCTGACGTTTGTCATCGAAGGTGAGGAGGAAGTCGGCAGCAAAAGCCTTTCCGGTTTTCTCAAAGCCAACCGCCGCGAACTGGCCTGCGAAGCCGTGGTCATTTCCGACACCGGCATGCCCAGCCCCAAATATCCCGCGCTCGGCTATTCGCTGCGCGGTATCATTGCCTTTGAAATCACGCTGCACGGGCCGGCGTGCGATCTGCACTCCGGCGTTTTTGGCGGGGCGGTGGACAATCCGGCGATGGCCTTGAGCCAGTTGCTCGCGCAGCTCCGCGACAAAAACGGACGCGTCACCATTCCCGGATTTTACGACGATGTCGCCCCGCTCACCGCTTATGAACGGAAAGAATATGCCCGCCTGCCCATCACCGACGCCAGCCTGCAAAAGATCACCGGCGTGAAAAGACTGTTCGGCGAACGCGGCTTCACCGCCAGCGAACAGCGCAGCGCGCGGCCAACCTTTGAAATCAACGGCCTCACCAGCGGCTATCAGGGCGAAGGCAGCAAGACGATCATTCCGTCGTGGGCGCGGGCCAAAATCACCTGCCGCCTCGTGCCCAATCAAAATCCCGCACACGTCCGCAAAACCGTGCTCGCGCATCTCAAAAAGATTTGTCCGCCGACAGTTCGCATGGAAATCGAAGCCGGCCACGGCGCGGAAGCGTATTTTGTTTCGCCGACCGGCCCGCAGGCACAGGCCGCGTTGCGGGCGCTGGAAAAGGCGTTTGGCTGCAAACCGATTTTGATGCGCGAAGGCGGCTCGATTCCGATTGTGAACGAGTTCAAAAAAATCCTCGGCGCGGATTCGCTGCTGCTCGGCCTGGGTTTGCCGGATGACAACGCCCATTCACCGAACGAGAAATTTCATCTGGACTGCTTTGAAAAAGGCCAGCGCATGAGCGCGTTTCTGTGGCAGGAACTGACGCGGTGAAATTTGGGGGAATTATCCGCATTGCGCGCGTTGCCGGAGCGCGTGATCCACGAGGACGAGCGCGGTCATCGCCTCGACCATCGGGATGGCGCGCGGCAGCACGCACGGGTCGTGGCGGCCCCGGCCTTTGAGCGTGGTGTTGTGAAAAGATTCATCCACCGTGTCCTGCGGTTGCATGACGGTGGCCACGGGCTTGAACGCGGCGCGGAAAAAAATCGTTTCGCCGTTCGAGATGCCGCCCTGGATGCCGCCGGAACGGTTCGCGGTCGTGAACACTTTGCCGCTCTTCGCGCGGATCGGATCGTTGTGCTCCAGGCCGGTCAGCAAAATGCCGCTGAAACCGTCGCCGCTCTCGAAACCTTTGCACGCGGGCAAACTTAACATCGCCTTGGCCAGGTCCGCTTCCAGTTTATCAAACACCGGCTCGCCCCAGCCGGCGGGCACGCCGCGCGCAATGCCCTCGACGATGCCGCCGACGGTGTTGCCTTCGGCGCGCATTTGTTCGATGAGCCGGATCATTTTCTCCGCCGCCTTTGCATCTGGGCAACGGACGATGTTGGCTTCGATGTCCTTGAACTTCACTTTTTCGGGATCAACTTCGCCGATGATTTTTTGCACCTGCTTGACATAGGCGAGCACTTCGACGCCGAATTGTTCGCGCAGAATTTTTTTGGCAATCGCGCCGGCGGCCACGCGGCCAATCGTCTCGCGGGCGCTGGCACGTCCCCCGCCCTGCCACGCGCGGACGCCGTATTTGGCGAAGTAGGTGTAGTCCGCGTGCGACGGGCGGAACTTGTCCTTCATCTCGGTGTAAGCCTCGGAGCGCGCGTCCTCGTTTTTGACCCAGAGACAAATCGGCGTGCCGAGCGTCTGGCCATCGCTCGAAATGCCGGACATGATTTGCACGGTGTCGGATTCCTTGCGCGGGCTGACAATTTTGGACTGGCCGGGCCGGCGGCGATCCAGGTCCGGCTGAATGTCAGCCTCGGAAAGTTTCAGGCGCGGCGGACAACCGTCCACCACCACGCCCACGCCTCCGCCATGCGATTCGCCCCACGTCGCAAGGCGAAAGAGTTGTCCAAAGCTGCTTGCCATGATTTGATTTTGCGAAAAATTTGCCGCGCGGTCAAATCCGGCGTGCGGCGGACAGCAAACGATTTCAGCGGCCCATCATCCAGTTCCAACCGCTCCAGCGTTCGGGCTGCCCGACGTTGAAACTGGGACTGCGCGCTTTTCCCAGGTCAAACTGAAACAGGATGCTGACGCTGTTGGCGCCCCGTCCGCTGGTGCGGATGGCGTCAATGCCGTAGGCGTAGGCGACGATACATTTAAAACGGTCGGAGGGCGCGCGATACAAAATGCCGGCGCCGAGGCCGGTGACCCAGTTGCCGGGCTGCTTGGTGCCGGAAAGATAATCAATGCCGGCCGTGGCCCCGTTGAATTCCAGATTCCAGCGCTGGTTGGGCGCGATGGGCAGAATGTAGTTCACGTTGATCAACGCAAACTGGCGGGCGCTCAATTCCTGAAAAAAATAGCCGGGCAGCGAGAGCGGATATTCCGCCACCAACGGCAGAAAACCGCCGAGCCGATAGGCGCTGAAACGATCCGCATCCACGCTGGTTCCGGCGATGATCCGCGCAAAAAAATTCTGCCGGCTTTCGGGCAGCGTGTAGGACAGCGACGCCGTGGCCCAAAACAGATGCGACTCCGGTTCCAAATTGCGGTCACCGTTGAAACCATACGCGCCGGAGGCGGTGCGGAACTCGCCTTGATACCACACGGACATTTCCATCGCCAGCGCCGGAAACAACGTCGGCTCGATGCCGCCCCAGCGAAGGCCGGTGCGGATGTTGAAAGTCATGCCGTCCTCGGGCAGTTTGAAATTGGCCGCCGTGTCGTCCGTTTCATAAAACGAATAATGCGCCGCGCCGCGCACAATGAGGTTCAGCGGGATTTCCTGCGCCGGATTGAACAGGTGATAGACGCTCGCGGAAAGCTCCGCGCCGTGGCCGTCGAACGATTCACCCTGAATCCATTTGCCGCCGCGGATCTCGTTATAGTTGTCGGCAAAACCGCCCCCGGCCACGCCCAGGCCCACATCGGTGTTGGCGCCGAGCGCCTGGCCGATGCCCAGTTCGGAATCGAGATAAGTCGGCGCGAGCGCCAGGCGCAGCGTGAGATTTGTGCGCAGAAAATCCGGCTGGTTGCGGTAATAATACGCGTAGAGGGCCAGTTGCTCGCGGCCTTCCGCCGGCTGGTTGTAGCCAAATTGAATCAGGTCGCGTTTGACCGGGTCAATCTGCGCCGAGACAGTCAGCGGGAGCAACAGCACCAGCCAGCACCAGCCGCGCGCAAGTCTGCACATGCGCTTTTAAATAGAATATTTTCCACGCAGCGGCAAGTCGGGAAAATTTTTGCCGCGGGCGACCCCAAATGAACCGCAGAGACGCGGAGAATTTTTCCCTCTGTGGCTTTGCGGCTCGGCGGTAAAAAACTTTGGCTCGACAACTTCGGGCGTCAGGCGCAGGCTCAAAGGCGTGGACAGTGACAGGCTGCAAAAGCAGCCGTCCATTATTTGTTAAGCCACTACAACGCTATGAAAACACCAACACCAAATCAAACGAGAAGCAGTTCACAGGGAATTAGCTATTTTTCTAGCGTGTGTTTGCTTCTTTATTATTTTGGCCACATTTCGATTCAAAGGTTTCCCGTTGATATTCAGCAAACCGCAGATAGCCTTTTGGATTGGATTTTGATCTTTGCAATGATTGGGGCTGGAGTGCATTTGTGCTATGGATTGGTTCGTTGGTTTACGGCGCGAAAGGCGAGGATTGTATGATTGAGTGGCCTAACAGCAGGACGGGCTGCAAAGCCGCTTCTGTCTGATGCCCGTAGCGTTTCCGCTCTGGCTCATCCTTTCTGGACACCCACCCGGTTTTTCGGCTTAATATGCCCACTTTGACCATGCCGCATCTCGACCCTGAAAAACTCGCCCAAGCCAAATCGCTCGGATTTTCCGACCGGCAAATCGCCCATTTGACCGGCTCCACCGAGGACGCCGTCCGCGCCGAACGCAAGAAACTCGGCCTCATTCCGAGCTACCGCCTCGTGGACACCTGCGCCGCCGAGTTCGAGGCTTACACGCCCTATTATTATTCCACCTACGATCGCGGCGATGACGAGGTCAAACCCGATTCCCCGAAGAAAAAAGTTATGATCCTCGGCGGCGGCCCCAACCGCATCGGCCAGGGGATTGAATTTGATTATTGCTGCGTCCACGCCGCCTTCGCGCTCAAGGAGGACGGATTTGAAACCATCATGGTGAACTCGAATCCCGAAACGGTTTCCACGGATTACGACACCAGCGACAAGCTGTTTTTCGAGCCGCTCACGCTGGAGGACGTGCTGCATATTTATGAGCGCGAAAAATGCTGGGGCGCCATCGCGCAATTCGGCGGCCAGACGCCGCTGAACCTTGCGCTCGGCCTCCAGAAAAACGGCGTCAACGTCATCGGCACCTCGCCGCAGAGCATCGAGATTGCCGAGGATAGAAAACTTTTCGCGGCGATGCTGAACAAGCTGGACATCCCGCAGCCGCCGAACGGCCTGGCGACGAACGCCGAGGAGGCGCTCGAAGCATCGAAGAAACTGGGCTATCCGGTGCTGGTGCGTCCGAGCTTCGTGCTTGGCGGACGCGCGATGCAGATTGTTTATTCGGACAGCGAGCTGTCGCATTACATGAAGTTCGCCGTGGAGGCCTCGCCGGAACGGCCGGTGCTCGTGGACAAATTCCTCGAAGACGCGACGGAAGTGGATGTGGATTGCATCACGGACGTCGGCCATTTCAAAAACCCGGACGACGGCACGATCGTCATCGGCGGGATGCTGGAGCACATCGAATTCGCCGGCGTGCATTCCGGCGACGCCGCCATGGTGCTGCCGCCGCACACGTTGTCCAAAAAGGTGATGGACAAAATCCGCGACTACACGCACGCCATGGCGCGCGAGTTGAAAGTCATCGGCCTGATGAACGTCCAATACGCCGTCAAGGGCGACATGGTCTATGTGCTCGAAGTGAACCCGCGCGCCTCGCGCACGGTGCCGTTTGTGAGCAAGGCCATCGGCCTGCCGCTGGCGAAATTCGCCGCCAAAATCATGGCCGGCAAAACGCTGAAGGAACTCGGTTTCACCAAGGAAATCTGGCCGAAGTATTGGGCGGTGAAGGAATCCGTTTTCCCGTTCAACCGCTTCCACGGCCAGGACATTTTGCTCTCGCCCGAAATGCGTTCCACCGGCGAAGTGATGGGGCTGGACGCCGACCGCGGCATCGCCTACGCCAAGTCGCAGATGGCGGCCGGCTCGCCGCTGCCGCTGAGTGGAAAAATTTTCATCAGCGTCAGTGACATTCATAAAAAGAAGATCGCCGAAGTCGCCAAACAATTTGCCGAACTTGGTTTTGAGCTAGTCGCCACCGGCGGGACCGCGACGACTTTGGAAAAAGCCGGGCTGAAAGTGGAACGCATTCACAAACTGAACGAAGGCCGGCCCAACGCGATTGACCTGCTCAAAAACAAGGAGCTACAACTCGTCATCAACACGCCCTCCGGCGCCACGCCGCGCGCCGACGAAATCAAAATCCGCACCACCGCCGTCTACACCGGCACGCCCATCATGACGACGATTTCCAGCGCCCAAGCCGCCGCGCGCGGCATTGCCGCGATCAAGAAATCCGGTTACGACGTGAAAACGGTGCAGGAGTATCACTGATTTTTGGGAGTGTGGGGACACTCCGTAAATCGAGTTGAGTCATTCGGCAAAGCAAAACCGGCGGGCGACTTGCATCGCCCGCCGTGTGTTAACTTCAGACTGTATTAAGTCAAATCGTGGTAGCCCACTTCGCCGTGTTCGGATTCGTCGAGGCCGGTGATTTCGACTTCTTCCGTCGGGCGCAGGCCCACCAGCAACTTGGTGATGTAGGCGATGACGACCGTGCCGACCACGCTCAAGATGATCGTGATGATCACGGCCTTGACCTGTTCCCATGACCAGCGGCTGGAAGCAGGTGTCGGTGACATATTTGCTCATGTTGGTGCCGAAGTTCGGATTCGCCGCGTTGCGGGCCAACATGCCGGTCATGATGGCACCGGTCGTTCCGCCGATGGCGTGAACGCCGAAGGTGTCCAGCGCGTCGTCATAACCGAACCAGGCCTTGACCTTGTAGCACATGAACCAGCAGATGGTGCCGGCGGCAATGCCGATCCAGATCGAGCCTTGGGGCGTGACGTAACCGCAAGCGGGCGTGATCACAACCAGGCCGGCCACCGCGCCGGAGCAGAAACCGAGCACGCTCGGCTTGCCTTTGACAATCCACTCCCACATCGGCCAGACGAAGGACGCAATCGCCGTGGCAATGGTCGTGGTGGTGAAGGCGTTGGCGGCGATGACGTCACCCGCCACGGCGCTGCCGGAGTTGAAACCATACCAGCCGACCCACAGCATGCCGGTGCCGATGAAGGTCAGCACCAAGCTGTGCGGCGCGAAGTTTTCTTTGCCGAAGCCTTTGCGCTTGCCGAGGATCAAGCAGAGCACCAGCGCCGAATAACCGGAGGTCATATGCACCACCGTGCCGCCGGCGAAGTCCATGGCGTGAATCTTGGCTCCGGCGTTCCAAACGCCGTTCATCGCGCCGTTGATGCCCCAGACCGCATGGCCCTGGGTGAAATAAACGATCAGCATCCACAAGGTCATGAACACGAAGATGGCCTTGAACTTCATGCGTTCCGCGATGGAACCGATGATGAGCGCCGGGGTGATGATGGCGAACATCAATTGGAACATCGCCACCACGTTTTCCGAAACCCAGTAGGAATAATTGGGGTTGGGCGCCGAAGTGACGTTGTTCAACATCCAGCAAATCATCGGACTGCCGACCCAGCCGGAAATCACAGTCTTCCTTGGCCGCCGCGCCGGTGCCGCCGAAGATCATGCCGTAGCCGACGAACACCCAGAGGATGGTCACCAAGGCCGGTGATCAGGAAGCATTGCGCGAGCACGGACAGGACGTTTTTCTTGCGCACCATGCCGCCGTAGAACAGCGCGAGGCCGGGCAGCGTCATGAACAACACCAGCGCCGTGCTGGTCAGCAGCCAGGCGTTATGGCCGGCGCCGGGATAGGACACATTCGCACCGGTGCTGTTGGCCAGGTTGGTGTTAATGATGGACGGCCCCAAGCCGAAATTCACCGTCCAGTTGCCGTTCGTGTCCTTGTAGGTCGCGGTCGGATCGCCGTTTTGGAAATACGCTTCGACGGATTCGAGGCGTTGTTCCATGGATGGCGCATTGGTCAGCGGCGGGGCGGCCGGCGCTGCTGCGGCGGCGTTGGTCGCCGGCAGCCATCGCGTTCGTGGCCGTCGGCATTCGTGTCATCCGCGCGCAGCGTCGAAACGCTCCGAGCGCGGTCGACGGCAATCAAACCGAGTGTCAGTAGATATTTTTTCATTTTAGTATCGAGTGAGGTTTTGTTTGTTGGTTAAACGGCCGAGTCGCCTTTTTCCTCGGTGCGGATGCGGATGGCATCTTCGATCGTTGGAGACGAAGACCTTGCCGTCGCCGATCTTGCCGGTCTTGGCGGCCTTGATGATCGCGCCCACGGCGGCGTCCTTCTGGCCGTCCGCGATGACGATTTCGAGTTTGATCTTGGGCAGGAAATCCACGGTGTATTCGCTGCCGCGATAGATTTCGGTGTGGCCTTTTTGGCGGCCGAAGCCCTTGACCTCGCTGACGGTCATGCCTTCGATGCCGATTTCGCTCAAGGCGTCCTTGACCTCTTCGAGTTTGAACGGTTTGATGATCGCTTCAATTTTTTTCATGGTTTGTTTGTGTTTGAACTGCGCTCCGAGCCAATCATGCGCTACTCGCGCAGTTCAGTTTCCACCCGCACCCACGGGCTGGGCATAGAATCCAGCCGACTTTCGGCTGTGATTGGCACTCCCTGCCTTTAGCAACGCCAGTGCCAATCAGAAAATGCCTCCGGTCAAAATGCTTTTTCGCCTGATTTCACAATGGTTTTGAAGCTAGTGATTTTTTTTAGACACTGAATTGATGGCTTTGATTTGCAGCTTTTTATCCAGTGCAAAGAATTTTTCGCCAGCCGGTTTGCGGTTCGGCTCCATTTAACTTGCCGCTTGAAACTTCAAACTTGAAACCCGAAACTCTGCCGCACATGAACCGTATCGCAGCGAAATTTGCGCAACTCAAATCCGCCGGCAAAAAAGCTTTCGTCGTTTATATCGGCGCGGGCGACCCGAATCTTGCCGCCACGCGCGACCTCGCCCTGGCGTTTGACCAGGCCGGCGTGGACATTCTGGAACTGGGCGTGCCGTTCAGCGATCCGCTCGCCGACGGCCTGGTGAACCAACTTGCCGCGCAGCGCGGCTTGGAATCCGGCACCACGCCGCCGAAACTCCTGGCGACGATTGCCGACATCCGCAAAAGCTCGCATGTTCCCATTGTTCTCTACATTTATTTCAACCTCATCCACAAGGTCGGCCTGGAAAAATTCATCGCCGACGCCGCGAACGCGGGCGTGGATGGCTTGCTCGTGCTCGATTTGCCGCCGGAGGAATCCGACAACTACGAGACGTTGATGAAGAAAAACGGCCTGTGCCACATTTATCTCGTCGCACCGACCACGCCGGAAGACCGCATGGAACTCATCGTCCGGCGCGGCAGCGGATTTATTTATTACATCTCGCGCGAAGGCGTGACCGGGATGCAAAGCAAGGTCGCGTCGAACCTCGCGTCGCAGGTCGCCAAAATCCGGGCGCACACGAGTCTGCCTATCGCCGTCGGCTTCGGCATCTCGAATCCTGAACAGGCGAAGGCCGTCGCGTCGGAAGCCGACGGCTGCGTCGTCGGCAGCGCCGTGGTGAACCAGATCGCCGAACATGGCCAATCGCCGGAACTCGTCGCCGAAGTCGGCGCGTTTGTAAAATCACTGGCCGACGCGGTGAAGACCATTTGAGCCACAGATGTTCACAGATGACACACAGATTTTCATCCGGCGTGGGAAAGTTTTTATCTGTGTTTCATCTGTGAAAATCTGTGGCTAAATATAAATCATGAAAACCAAAACCGACATCAAGGACCGTTTCGTCATCATCATGGCCGGCGGGCGCGGCGAGCGTTTCTGGCCGTTGAGCCGCGAGAAAATGCCCAAGCAATTGCTCGCACTGCTTGGCAAAAAATCGTTTTTGCAGGAAGCTGTCGAGCGCGTTCTGCCGATTGTTCCGGCCAAAAATATTTTTGTCATCACCAACGAAGCGCAATTGCCGGAAGTCAAAAAACAATTGCCGAAAATTCCGAAGGCCAATTTGGTTGCCGAGCCGATTGGCCGCGACACTTGCGCCGCCGTCACGCTTGGCGCGGCGCTCGTCGGCGCGCGTTCCACGACCAGCGTGATGGCCGTGCTTCCGGCGGACCACGTCATTCCCGACGCCAAAAAATTCCAGCAGGTTTTGAGCGATGCGTTTGACGTGGCCGCGCAGGGACAGGCGATTGTGACCATCGGCATCAAGCCGACCGAGCCGGCGACGGGCTACGGCTACATCCAAACGGGAACGGAATTGCCTACGCCGCCGGGCGCGAAGAAAACCAAGACCACGTTTTTCAAGGCCGAGCGCTTCGTGGAAAAACCGGATTTCGAGAAGGCGCTGGAATACGTCAACAGCGGCCAGTATCGCTGGAACGCCGGGATGTTTGTCTGGAGTTTTGTCACGGTCACGAACGGTTTGCAGGCGCACCAGCCGGAAATGTTCGCGGCCTGCCAGCGGTGGTTCAAGGTTGCGGGCCAGCCCGCCAAGCTCGCCAAGGTGCTGGCGAAGGAATATCCGGACATCAAAAAAGTCTCGATTGACTACGCGCTGATGGAAAAGGCGCAGAATGTCATCGTGGCCGACGGCGCGTTCGAGTGGGACGACCTCGGCGCATGGCCGGCGCTGGCGCGGCACGTCAAGCAGGACGCCGAAGGCAACGCGGCGGTGGCGGACTTCATCCACGTGAACGCGGCGCGGAACATCATTTACGACGCGCGTTCCAAGGGCCGCCGCACACCCATCGCGGTGGTCGGTCTGCGCGATTCAATTCTGGTGCAGACGGACGACGCGGTTTTGCTCGCGCATAAATCGCAGGCGCAGAAAATCAAGGAATTGGTCAAACGGCTTGCAGCCGATGCGCGGTTAAAGAAATTGGTTTAGCTTTCGCCGCATTTGAAACTTTGGCGCCCGTCTTCGACTTGCGAACGACCGCCTGGCTTCTGACTTGGCGGCATTACCGCCGTCCGTCATACCAATAATAGGTCGCCTCGCGGCTGGTCAGCGTCCGGCGCGGGCTGAAAACGGCCCGCGCAACCATTCCTGCCATTTCGCGCAGCGTGTAGAGCCGCACCTTGCGCGCGGAGGTTTTGATGGGATGCCGGTGCAGGATGACCAATCCCCTGCCCGTCCCGCGCGCAAGCTTCTTCAGCCGCTGGCTCAGGTCAATTTCCTCCGAGGCAAACAGCTCGTTGCTGAAACCGCCCATCTGCCGGAACGCCGCGGCCTCGACAAAAATAAATGCGCCGGCCATCCACTTCATCAGCCGGCTCGTCCAGTTCCACAACCCGGTGACGATGCCGAGGGAAAACTTTTGTTCGTCGAACCGGACAGTTGCGCCGCCGGCCAGGCATTTGCCGGAAGAAATTTGTTCCGCCACGTCCGCGAACAGTTCCGCGCTGGGATGCGAATCGGCGTCCACAAAGATCAGCCAGTCGCCGGTGGCCGCCGCCGCGCCGGCGTTTCGCGCGCGGGCAATCTGGTTGACCGGCTCGAACACGACCTTGGCCCCGGCGGCACGGGCGATGTCGGCGGTGCGGTCGGTGGAATTGTTGTCGCAGACGACCAGTTCAAATTCCCAGCCAAGCCGCGTGAAGGCGGCGGCGGCGGCCTGGATCCCGGCCAGCGATGCGCCCAAAAGTTTTTCTTCGTTAAACGCTGGCACGATGACGGAGATTTGCACGCGGCCAACTTAACGGTTGTTCCCGGCTTTGCAACCGGGACCGTGTCATTTTCGTCGTGCATTTTTTGGGGGATGATTTTTAATGGCGGCATGACCATCTGGATTTTGGCGATTCTTTTAATGGTGTCGGCTTCACTGGCCGGCTGGCGGCAGGGCGCGATCCGGGCGGCGTTCGCGTTTGTCGGCATCATCTTCGCGGCGCTGCTGGCGGTGCCGCTTGGCAGATTGTTTCATCCGCTTCTGCCGCATTTGGGCGCAAGCAATCCGATCACAGCCTGGGCGCTGGCCCCGGTGGTCGGTTTCATCGTGGCGTCTATTCCGTTGCGGATTGTCGCGCACAAGGTGCATCAGCGCGTGGAGCATTTTTACAAATACAAAGCCGGCGATTTGCGGCTGGCGCTGTGGGAGCGGCTCGTGGCGCGGCTGGGCATCTGCCTCGGCCTGATGAACGGCGCGGCGTATTTCGTCCTCGCCAGTTTTTTTATTTTCAACCTGGCTTACTGCACGACCCAAGTGTCGGCCAGGGGCAGCCAGCCGTTGCTGATCCGGCTGGTCAACACCATGGGAGAAGATATGCAATCCACGGGCTTTGCCGAAACGGCGAGCGCCGTCGGTTCGCCGCCGCCGAGGTTTTATCAGTTGGCGGATTTGTCCGGCTTGCTGATGCAGAACCCGCAATTGGGCGCGCGGCTGGCGAATTATCCCGGGCTGACCTCGGTCTGGGAACGCGACGACCTGCAACCGCTCGTGACGGATCCGACGCTGACGAAGGCGCCGGTGGCCGGCACTTCGATCGGAGAAATTTTGGACGCGCCGTCAGTGCAAGAGTTGCTGGCAAACAAGGAGCTTTCAAAACAGCTATGGAATATTTTGAGCACGAACCTGGATGATCTTTCGACTTATCTTGTCACCGGAAAGTCGGCGAAATATGGCGGCGAAAAAATCCTGGGCAATTGGGAATTCAATCCCGGCGTGACTCTCGCCTGGCTGCGGCAGGACCGGCCGAAGATCCCGGTGAACGAGATGCGCGGCCTCCAAGTTTTGTGGACCCAGGCTTATGCGCGGACCCGACTGCTGCTGACCGGGGACCACCAGCTCTTCATCAAGAACCTGCCCAAGTTTCAGGCGCAAACGCAACCGGATCAGCCGGCGTTTCAACCGGAAAACTGGAAGGGCGACTGGAGCCGGGACGGAACGAATTACATCCTGCATGTTTCTTTGAACGGCGAGGACAAATTCATGAGCGGCACGAGTGACGGCCAACGGCTCGCGCTCAAGGACGGCCGGAACCTCCTGATTTTCGACCACGCCGATTGAGGCTGGATTTGGGACGGATGGTTCACTTTTGGGACACAACCGGCGGTGCAAACTCTGGATTTGCCGAATCTCACAGCGGCCTGACATTTGCTTCAAATTCGGCGTGAAAATAAAATATTCCGCCGCCTTTGCCGCGCTGCTGGCCGGATTGCTTTTGACCGGCTGCCACAAAAACGCAAGCGTGTCACAGCAGAAAACTTTATCGCCCGGCATTTCCGCCAACGCTGCCGCCAACGCTGGCGGCGGCAAAACGGAAGTCAACATCATTTCCCGCGACCTAGGCACAGTGACGTTGACCAATCATTTTGAAACCAGCGTGAAACTTGGGGCGGGCAAAGATTGCGTTTTCACCCCCAAAATGATTGACCGCCAGAATGTGCAAATCACCGTGGCAGTTGAATCCAAAACGGTTTCGGGCAAAATCCACGATCTCTCCGTCACGCAGGTGGTCACACGGGCGGGCAAGCCGTTTGAAGTGGCGGTCGGGGATTTCAGCTTGAGCCTGACCCCGAACATGGCCGCGGAATAAAAGGAAAATCTTCAGGGCCTTCAGTCAACAGCCAACAGCAACCGGGCAATTTCGGCCAGCAACCCAACGAGCGCGCTGGAAACGACAACGCCGCAGCAATCCCAACGCGCAAGTTTTATTTCATTGGTCACGTGAAGATTGGTGATCAAATAAAACAACCGACTGCGATTTTTTGGCGCATGACGCATAACGTCGTTTCCAAAAGCAGCAAACGTGCCAAGCAGCATTGAGCTTGGGCCGGCATGACCGCGGGCGGTTCGCATTTCCGAAATTGTCATTTCGCAGTGCCTTGTGCTTTTATCGCCGCCGGCAACGGCTAGTCGGACGGCGGGAAATAAAAAACCGTCCGGGATCACCGGGCGGCTTGTCGCAAATAAAGATTTTTTGCTTACTCGGCTTTGGCCTTCTTTTCGGCTTTGGGCGCTTTTGCGGCTTTTTCAGTTTTGACCGCCTTGGGCTTGGGTTCGGTTGTCACGCCTCTTTCGTCTTCCTGGCGTTTGCCGCGCTTTTCGGAATGGGGCTTTTCCTCGATGGGCGCTTCCACCGGAGCCGCCGTTGGCGTGGTGCTTTCCACGCGCACCTTGAGGGTGCTTTTCACGTCGGCGTGCAAATTCAACGGCACTTCATACTCGCCCGTGGCGCGGATGGAATGTTCGAGCTGGATTTTTTTCTTGTCGAGCGCGATGTCGAACTGGTGTTTCAGTTCGTCGGCAATCATGCCGGCGGTGACGGCGCCGAACAGCTTGCCTTCCTCGCCGGTCTTGACCTTGATGACGCAGATCAGCTTGGAAATGCCCTTGGCCAGCTCGGTCATGGTGTTGAACTCATGCGCCTCGCGCTCGGCGCGGCGTTGCTTGAGCGCCTCGATCTGCCGCTTGTTCGCCGACGTGACGGGCACGGCGAGGCGCTGCGGGAACAGAAAATTGCGCGCGTAGCCGGCGGCGACGCGGACGTTGTCGGATTCACCGCCGAGACCGACGATGTTTTGGGTGAGGATGACTTCAGTTTTTGCCATAAGAAATAATACGTGATGCGTGATGCGTGAAAAATTAAATCAAAATGGAACGTCGTCGCTTTCGGGCGGGCCGTCGCCTTCAACGGGTTCGGCGGCGGGCGCGCTGGGCGCGGCGGCAGGACGGGCGGGACGAGGAGCGGCGGGTGCGCCGCCTTCACCGGCAGCCGGCGCGCTGCCGAGAAATTGAACGGTTTCGGCCACGACGCCGAGCTTGCTTTTTTTCTGGCCGGTCTGCTTGTCGTCCCATTGATCCAGCTTGAGCCGTCCCTCAATCAAAATCGGACGGCCTTTGCGCATGTATTGCCCGACGTTTTCCGCTGTGCGGCCGAAAACATCCACATCCACAAAAGTGACGTCTTCCTTTTTTTCGCCGGCTTCATTGGTCCAGACGCGGTTGACCGCGAGGCCGATTTTGGCAATGGCCGTGCCTTTGGGCGTGTAGCGCAATTCGGGATCGCGCGTCAGGTTGCCCATGAGAATGACTTTATTGAAGCTGGCCATAAAATCAGCGGCGAATCACTTCGCGGGTTTGGGTTCTGGCAGCAGCGTGAACAGCACGCGGAACACTTCCTCGTTGAGCGAAAACTTCTTCGTCAGCGCCGCCACAATCGTCGGCGTGCCGGCGAAAATGACGTTGGCGTAGAATCCGGAGCTGTGGCGCTTGTCCGCGACGCGGGCAAACGCCTTGCGATCCATTTTCTGCACGGTCTCGACGTTGCCGCCGGCGGCGACGATCTCGTTGGAGATTTTGTCGAGGGCGTCTTTGGCGCCGTCTTCTTTGCCGGACAGATTCAGGATGAACAGACCTTCGTATTTTTTCATTTTGCTTCGTTCGTGGAGTCAACGACTCCGTTAAATTGGCTCATCGCCTTTTGCAATCCCGCGCTCAACCAGCATTCAAGCTGGCCGGCCGCCCGTTCCAAAACTTTTTCCAGCCGCGCGTTTTCCGCGACGCTGAATTTTCCGAGCACATGGCCGGTGATCTGCCGCGCCTCGTCCTGGCGCCCGATGCCGATCCGCAACCGCGCGTAATCTTCGCGCCCAGATGCTGCGCCACGGATTCCAGTCCGTGATGCCCGCCGCTGCCGCCGCCGGGCCGCAACCGGATTTCGCCCAACGGCAAATCCGCATCGTCCACGACCACCAAAATCTTTTCCAGCGGCAACTGGTAAAACTTCGCCAGCGCGCCGACCGCTTCGCCGCTCAAATTCATGAACGTCTGCGGCTCGGCCAGCAAAACCTTTTTGCCGGCGCGTTCCGCCCGCGCGACGCGCGCCTGAAATTTGCGCTCGTTCCGCCAGTCCGACTTCCATTGGCCCGCCAGTTTTTCGACGAGCAAAAAACCGGCGTTGTGGCGCGTCTGGGCGTAATCCGCGCCGGGATTTCCCAATCCCACGATGAGAAAATATTTTCCATGCGCGGGCAAAGCGGCTCGCGCCGCAAAAATTATTTCTTCTTCGCCTCGGGCTTGGCTTTGGCTTCGGGCTTGGCCTCGGCCTTTTTGTCGCCGGCCGGCGCGGCCGCTTTCGCGTCGCCCTTGGCCGGGGCTTTTTCGCCGGGCTTGCCAGCCGGCGCGGCCCCTTCGGCGCCTTCTTCCTTCTTTTCCTTGGTCATCTCGACGTCGCCAGCCGCCGGGCGGCGGCGGTCGCCGCCACTTCTTCTTCGGCGCGCGGCGCGGCCACGGCCACGACGGCGCGGCTTTTTTCGCCCAAAATTTCCACGCCCGCAGGCGCGACGACCTCGCCGATGTGGACGGACTTGCCGATTTCCAGCGCGGTCACATCAATGGTGATCTGCTCCGGCAAATCCTTCGGCAGACAGCGCACCTTGAGCTTGTGCATGACGTGTTCCAGCGTGCCGCCGCCGGTCTTGACGCCGGCCGCTTCGCCGGTGGTTTCCACCGGCACCTGGACCGTGACTTTTTCGTTCTCGGCGACTTCGTGCAAATCCACATGCACCACCTTGGCGCTCAACGGATGGTGCTGGACATCCTGCACCAGCGCGAGGCGCTTGGAGCGGGCGTCGTTTTCCACGGACAAATCCACCAGCACGTTTTCCGAAACGGAGTGATGCAGCAGGTCGGTGATTTCCTCGAAATCCACTTCCAGGTTTTGCGGCTGCGCCTGGCGGCCGTAAATGGTCGCGGGCACGCGGCCGGCGCGGCGGAGTTTCGTGACTTCGGCGCGCTGCACCTGCGAACGCGGATAGGCTTTCAATGCGACAGATTTCATTTTTAAAAATTGTTGTGGCGACGCTCAACTGGTGCGCCCGCCTTTGAACTCAAACAGCGAGTTGACCGACGAATTACTGTGAATCCGTTTGATGGCTTCGCCCAAAAGCCCCGCCACCGACAGCGTGGTGATCTTCACACCGTCAATCGCAGGGCGTTGGACTGTATCAGTTGTTATCAATTCGTCAATCACCGAATTGCGCAATCTTTCGATGCCCGTGTCGTTCAGCAGCGCGTGGGAAACGCAGGCCATGACCTTTTTCGCGCCCTTGCTCTTCAAGGCCGCCGCCGCCTGCGTCAGCGTGCCCGCCGTCTCCGTCAAATCGTCCACCAGCAAAACATTCTTCCCGTCAATCTCGCCGATGACCGCCATGCTTTCCACTTCCGTCGCGCTCTTGCGGCGTTTGGCGACGATGGCCAGTTCTGCCTCCAGCGTCTGCGAATAGGCGTGCGCCATCTTGATGCCGCCCGCGTCCGGGCTGACCACCACCAGATTCGTCAAATCTTTTTTCTTCAAATAATCATACATCACCGGCGCGGCATAAAGATGATCCACCGGGATGTCGAAAAAACCCTGGATTTGCTGCGCGTGCAAATCCATCGCCAGCACGCGGTTCGCGCCGGCGGCCACGAGCAAATTCGCCACGAGCTTGGCCGTGATGGGCACGCGCGGCTGATCCTTGCGGTCCTGGCGCGCGTAGCCGTAAAACGGCATGACCGCCGTGATGCGCTTGGCGCTGGCGCGGCGCAGCGCGTCAATGATGATGAACAGCTCCATCAAATTGTGGTTCGTCGGCGGCGACGTGGGCTGGATGATGAAAATATCCTCGCCGCGCACGTTTTCCTCGACCCGCACAAACGTCTCGCCGTCGGGAAACGGCGTGATGGTGATTTTGCCGAGTTCGCAGCCGATGAATTTGCAGATGGCGCGGGCCAGAGGCTCGTTCGCTGTGCCGGAAAAAACTTTCACAGATAAAATGGTTTCGGGTTAAAAGACAAAAACCGCCGCTGCCGGCGGAAGGAAACGAAACCAAACTGTAACAATCCAACTCGCCGGCGCAAGCGGAAATTGAGAAGGAACGCTCCGTCATGCTGCCGGCTTTTATTTACACCCCCGGCGCGGCCAGTTATGTTTGCCCGGATGAATTTTGCCTTCACCAAATACCACGCACTCGGCAATGACTACATTGTCATCAATCCGAAAGATTTGCCCGCGCCGCTCACGCTCGAACAGGTCAAAACGATTTGCCACCGCAACTTCGGCATCGGCTCGGACGGGATTTTGCTCGGACCGCTGCCGGCGGAAAACGCGGCGTGCGCGCTGAAAATTTACAATCCTGACGGCAGCCTTGCCGAAAAAAGCGGCAACGGCGTCCGCATCTTCTCGCGCTACCTTTGGGATACGAAGGTGGTGGGCGACGCCGAGTTTGCGCTCCAGACCGACGGCGGCATCGTGCGCTCGACCGTTTTTGACGGCGGCAGAATGGCGCGCGTCGAAATGGGCAAGGTCAGTTTCGACAGCGAAAAAATTCCCGTCGCCGGCGCGAAGCGCGAAGTCATCAACGAAAAAATTTCCGTGGGCGGACGCGAATTCACCTTTTGCGCCGCGACCATCGGCAATCCGCATTGCGTGGTGGTGGCGGCGACGCCCTCGTCGCCCGATGCGGCGGGGCGCCGCAGCCACCAGGAAATCAGCGCGAAGCTCGCGCACGAATTCGGGCCGTTGCTGGAAACGCATCCCAATTTCCCGCGCAAGACCAACGTGCAGTTCTTGAAAATCCTGGATCGCGCAAACATCCAGATCGAGATTTGGGAACGCGGCGCGGGCTACACGCTGGCCAGCGGCAGCAGCAGCAGCGCGGCGGCGGCGGTGGCGCACAGGCTGGGCCTGGCGGACAAAAACATTTCCGTCCACATGCCCGGCGGCATCATCCAGATTGAGATTGGGGACGAATTTTCCATCCGCATGACCGGCAGCGTGACGCGCGTGGCCGAAGGCGTGATCAGCCCGGAGATTTTTGGTTAAAGGCCGGCACAAATTGTGCGGCAGTTTGCAGTGTTTATGTCCGCCGATGCTGGATACAAATCACCCGGCGTTTGCTCAAAGAAATGCGCTGGACAACCTTTTACGTCCGGCGCAATCTCCAATTCATGGAATCAGATATGCCACAAAAAGCTACGGCCTACTGAAATGTTAGGCCATTCAACGCTCATGCCAAAAGAAACCTATATTCAGATTTCGACTCGCGAGTTCAAGCGCATGAAGGGGCTTGCAGATGGCGCATTCGCGCAAGTCACACTTGAGCAGTTTTTCGCAGCGCCTTCGGAGGGCGATAATAGCATCGCAGTAATAGTTAAGCACGTCGGAGGTAATCTGGTTTCCCGCTGGACAGACTTCTTGACCACCGATGGCGAGAAGCCGGGTCGCAATCGTGATAGTGAGTTCGAGATTACAGCGACCGACACGCAGCAGACACTCATCAGGCAGTGGGAGTCGGGTTGGGCCGCTCTGTTTTGTGCGCTTGAGCCGCTTTTCGATACTGACCTTGAGAGGATCATCACGATTCGAGGCGAGCAGTTTAGCGTGTTACAGGCGATCAATCGGCAGCTTACTCACTATTCATATCACGTTGGACAGATTGTATATGTTGCCAAGCACTACGCTGCCAGTTCGTGGTGCAGCCTGAGCATACCACTAGGAAAGTCTGCTCAGTTTAACGCCAATCCTGCAAAGTATGTCAAGCGGGCCTAACCAGTCGCCGGAGCAACCGCCGTTGGCGCTGGCCGTTCCGCTGTCGCAGTTCACTTTTCGCGAGTCGGCGGTGGTTCAGCTTTTTTCTTTAGGCGGCTTTGTGCGCGCATTGAAAATATCAATGTCACCACACAAACTATCAATTCAGGTGTTTGCCGCCAGTTTGGTAGAATGGCGGCTATGCAAACAAAATTTAGGTTATTCGCCGGATACCTGCTACTGACGGTTTGCTTGTCGAGCGGCTTCGGACTGACATCAGCGTGGGCGGGAACAGAAATCTTTTTATACCCAGCAGCCCGGGCTTTTGGCAGCCCGTCTGAAAGCGAACTGGCGCGATGCCGGGTGGCGTTCAAACAATTACAGGCTGGTTTGGAGAAGAGCCGCGTGGTGGTGATGCCGGTGCTCTTTGCCGATGCCGGGCGTTGCCAGTGGCGCAGTGATTTGGCGGCGGCAGAAACGCGGGAGTTGGCGGCCCGAACCCCGGCCAAGATGGAGGTGTCGTTGGCCGGGCCGAAGGTTGCCGCACCGCCTCGTTTTCACAACCAACTGCGGTATTTGTGGAAACGCTCGACCGCGTATCGCGAATGGATCAAAGCCTCGCATCCGTCAGGTGATTATGTTCTCGTCACGGAAATATTTCGGCGGCGGGGGAAAAGTTGGCGCGATTCAGATTTACCTGTTCGATTCATCGGGGCAGGTCGCCTATTGCCGGCTGCTCAATTCGCACCAGTTCGGACCGAATCTTCCCTTGGCGGGTGAGGGCGCGGTGAAACTGATCGTGAACACCTTTCTCGACAATCTGAAATGGGATGCAAAAAAATTGTTTCCACCTTATGGTGTCGGATAGAAGAGAATCATGAACAAAATACAAGACAACGCCGCATCCCAACAGCAGGATCGGCTGCAAATTTTCCTCGCCGCCTTCGCGCGCCGATTAACCTTCCAAAATCGCCGTGGCGGCGGCGTAATGTTCCGTGTGGCTCAAGCTGACGTGCATTATTTTTGCGCCGCGCGCCGCCAATAGTTCCCGGCCCTTGCCGTGCAACACCACGAACGGTTCGCCGGATTCCTTGCGCCGGATTTCGATGTCCCGCCAGCCGAGTTGCGCGCCGATGCCCGTGCCGAACGCCTTGGACACCGCCTCCTTCGCCGCAAAGCGCACGGCCAGAAACGGCGCCGGGCTTTTGTGCGACAAGCAATACGCGATTTCATCCGGCAGCAGAATCCGGTTCACAAACCGTTCGCCAAATTTTTCAAACGACGACGCGATGCGCGCCACTTCGATGATGTCAATGCCGGTGCCGAGGATCATTTCGGATTTACGATTTACGATTTACGATTGAGGTGCAAGCAAACTCGTCCGGCGCGGGTTCGTTAAATTCATGGAATTTTCCGCCGGTTCTGCGAGAATTCGGGCAGCATGACGACGGCGAACAAAATCACCATCCTGCGGATCTTGCTGATCCCGATTTTTGTGGTGGAGATGTTGTATTACGTCGAGACGGGCAACGAACTGCACCGGCTGGTGGCGCTGCTCACCTTCGCGGTGGCGGCGATTCTGGACGGCGTGGACGGCTACGTCGCCCGGCATTATCAACCAGCGGAGCGAACTCGGCACGGTGCTGGACCCGCTCGCGGACAAGCTGCTGCTGGTCTCCGGCATCGTGGTGTTGAGCTTCGATCACGCGCCGCGGCTCGGCCAAATCCCGCTCTGGCTCACCGGCACCATCATCGGCCGCGACCTGCTGATGGCCATCGGCGCGGTGACCGTGCGGCTGGTGGTCGGCAAGATCACCGTGCGCCCGCGCCTTACCGGCAAAATCGCCACGGTGTTTCAGATGGTCGTGGTGACTGTGGATTTTGTTGCGCTGGGATTTCGACTTTCACGGTTATCTCCTGCCCGTCTGGATTCTCGGCGCGGGCCTGTTCACCGGCGTCTCCGGTTTGTTTTATGTCTGGGACGGCACCCAGCAACTCGGCTCGCACCCGGCCAGCTTGCCAACGGCAAAAAAATGAGGTTGAATTTATTAAATCTGCCAAAGACCACAGAGGGAAGGTTCTGTTTCAAGCTCTGTGCGCTCTGTGACTCTGTGGCAAAAATAATCAATCCATGGCAAAAGAAATTGAACTCAAACTGAAGGCGGGCGACGTCGCCCCGGATTTTTCCGCGGCGACCAACGGCGGCGGAAAAATTTCGCTCGCCGATTTCAAGGGGAAAAACGTCATTCTCTATTTTTATCCCAAGGACGACACGCCCGGCTGCACCAAGGAAGCCTGCGCGTTCCGCGACCATTTTGCCGACTTCAAGAAAAAAGGCGCGGTCGTCCTCGGCGTCAGCACCGACCCGGTGAAGACGCACGACAAGTTCGTGGAGAAATTCAAGCTGCCGTTCACGCTGCTCGCCGACGAGGACAAAAAAATCGTCGAAGCCTACGGCGTGTGGGGCGAGAAAAGTTTCATGGGCCGCAAATATCTTGGCACCCACCGCGTGACCTTCCTCATCGGGCCGGACGGCAGAATCAAAAAAATCTGGCCGCTGGTGAAGCCGGAAGAACACGCGGCGGAAGTGCTGGCGGCCTTGTAGGCGACCGGCGGTGGTTCAATTTTCTGACAAAAACGGTAAAGGTCTGGCTAGAAATGGTTAGCCGATAGTTCCGCGAATCCTGATGAGTTGAGCCATGAATTTTGGCAACGGTGCAGTTGTCAACACGCGATGCCAGCCGGCTGGCAAGCGGAGCGATTGGATCGGGCTGCCGCCGGCTCTCGTCTGGCCAGGCTTTTGCAAATTCCGCTGGGGTTTGAGGATGAGACGGGGTTTCATTACGGCGCTGCCATCCGGGACGCGGGAAAACAGCTGCGCAGACTTCCAGCTTGGAACATTTTTTTACGAACGCATACCCATTTTGATCCGGGCGCACAGCCGTTTCTTCAGTGGACATCCCCTGTCCCGCCTCCTTGGCGGCTGTGGCCCGGATCGGATTTTTCGAAAATCCCCGTTTGACACCGGCGCGGTGAATGTTAAAAATTTGGCGGTGGCGTAACCAATACAACCAAATCAAACAAATAACATTATGGCAATTCCCGTCGGCTCCAAAGCTCCTGATTTCACCCTCAAATCCAAATCTCCCGCGGATGTGGAAGTCAAATTAAGCAACAATTTCGGCAAGAAAAACACCGTGCTGCTGTTTTTCCCGCTCGCGTTCACCGGCGTCTGCACGGCGGAAATGTGCAGCCTCACCGCCGGCCTCGACGCCTATGCCGGCCTCGGCGCGGACGTCATCGCCGTCAGCGTGGACAGCCCGTTCGCGCAGGCTGCCTGGGCCGCAGAAGGAAAAAATCACCATCACGCTCGCCAGCGATTTGAACAAAACCGTGACCAAGGCCTACGACGTGGTGTTCCCGATGCTCGCCGGCGTGGGCGACACCGCGGCCCGCGCGGCGTTCGTGATTGATAAACACGGCGTGGTGCAATACAGCGAACAAACGCCGACGCCGAAAGATTTGCCGAACTTCGAGGCCGTCAAGGCGACGCTGGCGAAGTTGAAGTAAATCCGCCCGCCGTTTTTGAAGTCGCGGAGCGACGGGCGGAAATTAGCCAGCTACGAAGTGGCTGGATTTATTGCGAAAGATTTTGTGTCCGGAAGGGACGCTCGAATCCGGCGGCATATTATCCGCCGTCCTTTCAAGACGAATTTCGTCTTCGGACGATTACCCGGCACGATGTGCCGGGCTAATTTCGAGTTGTCCCTGCCGGGACGAAAAAAACAGGCTTGTCGCCGGGGCGGGCGAAGTTACAGTTGAAGCAGCCATGAAAACGCTTTCGAACAAGGCGAAAATCAGCGGACTTTCGCGGGGCGCAGAATAATTCGGCATTTTCACGTTGCTTTGCCATTGACAAATTGTGTAAGAACTGGCCGTAAGAAAAGTGAATCCCCATCAGAATGAAAACTAAATTCAATTTTTTGTGGGTCGGGCTGGCCTTGTTGACTGGCGTTCATCCTGCGCTGGCGCAACCGTCGTTGGGCATTGTGCCGACGAATAATCAATCCCTGCTTTATTGGCCAGCAACCGCTACAAACTACGTTTTGCAAAGCAGCGACCAATCTGGCCTCCACCAACTGGGTATTTGCCACCGATGCCGTCCCGGCGACTTACGGTTCGCAGACCGCCGTCACCGTCACCAATACCTCGGCAGCGAGGTTCTTTCGTTTGATTTGGTTCCAGCCACCGACGGCTGACGGCATGGCGCTCATTCCCGCGGGGTCGTTCACGATGGGGGACACTCTGGATGGCGAGAGCGATGCCATTCCCGACGAACGTCACGGTGTCGGCGTTTTACATGGACACGAATCTGGTGAGCTATAGTCAATGGCAGTCGGTCTATACCTATGCCACGAGCCACGGATATGGCTTTGCCAATGCCGGTGCGGGCAAGGCGGCGAATCATCCGGTGCAGACGGTGGATTGGTATGACGTGTGAAGTGGTGCAATGCGCGGTCGCAGCAGGCGGGTTTGACGCCGGTGTATTACACGGATGCGGGTTTGACGCAGGTTTATACCAATGGGGAGACGACGAATGTTTTTGCGAATTGGGCGGCCAATGGGTATCGGTTGCCGACGGAAGCGGAGTGGGAGAAGGCGGCGCGGGGCGGGTTGAGCGGGCAACGGTTTCCGTGGGGCAACACGATTTCCGAAAGCCAGGCCAACTATTACGGAGACACCGCCAGCTACAGCTACGATTTGGGACCGAACGGCTACAACGCCATTGGGAATTATCCGACGACCTCACCTGGCACGAGTCCGGTGGGATCTTTTGCGGCGAACGGGTATGGGCTTATACGACATGGCTGGGAATGTCTGGGAGTGGTGTTGGGATTGGTATGGGACGCCGTATGGTCAACCAACTACTACTAATCCAACGGGCCCAGCCACAGGAAGCCTACCGTGTGCTGCGCGGCGGCGATTGGTTCGGCGTCGCCTACGTCGCGCGGTGCGCCTATCGCAACCCCTACCCCCCGACCGGCTCCAACATCAGCGCCGTTGGGTTTCGTTGTGTGAGGGGGCTTTAGTTTTTGCTCTTTTGAATTGGTGTAGCGGCGCGTCGGCAGACCGCCGCAATTCTTTATTCATTTTTTAGCTGGCGGCTTTCTGCCGAAACCCGCTACGCCAATAGAAATTTTCTCGCCCGCGCCGCGTTTTACAGTTTTACTTTCCGCCGCATGAAACAAAAAGCTTACGCCGCCGCCGGCGTTGGCATCGGTTGCAGCGAATTTTAACCTTTTGCCGCCGGGGCGGCCATCAACGCCATGAAAAACATCACCTCCACCGTGTTGGTCTTTGCGATTTCCATCGCCAGCCTTTCCTTTGGCAACATCCTGCTCAAACTCGGCATGACGCGTTACGATGCCCTGACCGCCGCCGGCGTGCCCGCCGCGCGGGCGATTTGGAACGCGCCGCAAATTCCCGCCGGCGTGCTGCTGATGTTCGTCCAGTTTGGCTGCACGATGACGCTGTTCAAGTGGGGTTGGGACGTCAGCGTGGTCCTGCCGGTGATGGGCCTGTGTTACGCCGTCATGGCCATTTTGAGCAAATGGATATTGGCTGAATCCGTCAACGCCACGCGCTGGTTTGGAATTATCCTGATCATTGCCGGCGTGTTTTTCGTGGCGCGTTCCGGCGTGCCCGGAAAACCAAGCTGACTTTGACCGCCGTTTGCCCGGACCAAAACAACATTGAGCTAGGGCGAATTAAAGAATAGTGCTTCGCGATTGTCTGGTTGAAGTCTCGCCAAATTTTCTCGCCCGTTTCTGCATTTCGCGGTTTAATCTCCGTGCATGAAACAAAAAGCTTACGCCGCCGCCGGCGTGGACATTGATCTCGGCAACAAAGTCAAAGCCACGTTGCCCCAACTGCTCGCCTCGACGCATCGCCGCGAGGTGCTCGGCAAGGTCGGCGGCTTCGGCGGCCTGTTCGCGCTAGACATGAAAAAATATCGCGAGCCGGTCCTCGTCTCGTCCGTGGACGGCGTCGGCACCAAGCTCAAGCTCGCCTTCGCGATGGACAAGCACGACACCATCGGCGCGGATTTGGTGAATCATTGTGTCAACGATATCGCCGTGCTTGGCGCGGAGCCGCTGTTTTTTCTTGATTATCTCGGCACGGGAAAATTGGAGCCGCACGTTTTCACGGAAATCATCAAAGGCTTCGCGCGAGCGTGCGCGGAAAATAATTGCGCGCTCATCGGCGGCGAGACGGCGCAAATGCCGGGCTTTTACCAGGCCGGCGAATACGACGTGAGCGGCACCATCGTTGGCGTGGTGGAAAAATCCAAGATGCTCAACGGCCAAAAAACCGTGAAGCGCGGCGACGTGGTGATCGGCATCGAATCGAGCGGCCTGCACACGAACGGCTATTCGCTCGGCCGCAAAATTTTCTTCGAGCAACTTGCGTTGCGGCCAACAGATAAAATTGCAGGTCTTAAAAAAACAATTGGCGAAGAATTGTTGAAAGAGCACATCAGTTACGGACCGCTGGTGCAGAAACTCATCAAGAAGTTCAACAACGTGCTGCCGGCGTCCCGCCGGCAGGGCAAATCCAGTCAGTTCCGCCGGCAAGATGCCGGCGGCACGATAAAGGCTTTCGCGCACATCACCGGCGGCGGTTTTGTGGACAACATCCCGCGCGTGCTGCCGAAGAATTTGGATGTCGTCATCAAAAAAGGCTCGTGGGAAATGCTGCCGATTTTCCAAATCATCGCAGAAAGGAGCGGCGTGCCGGACGACGAGCTTTATCAGGTCTTCAACATGGGCATCGGCATGATTTCAATTGTTGCCGCCGACAAGGCGGATGCGATTTTGAAATTCATTCGCGCTCAAAAGCACGACGCATGGATTATTGGGGAAGTCGTGAAAGGCAGGGGCGCAGCGCGGGTCGAATAAATTTTGGCCAGGTGCATTACATTGCCAAACAGGAAGCCGACTCCGCTTGCGTGACCGCCACAGCTTATGGAATCGGGGTGGGATCAGTCGTGGGACGCGGGTTGAAGTCCGCCGGAACCATGTTGGTTATGTTCTTTGCGATGTCAACCGGAACGATCCCAAGTTGCTTCAATCCATAGACGCTGTTGGTGCCGTTTTGCGGCAAAGCATCCACGATGTTATCAGGAATGATCGCATACGAGGCTGGCAGTAGAGCGACACGGCCAGCCAAGCGCGCCGGGTCGAAGGCGCAGACCAGATCGGATACGCCGCGAGTCAATGCGTCGTCCGGCCCCCAATTGCTCTGCCCGAATTTCTGCTTGCCCAACACCCGTCCGGCTTCCTCGTCCGGGAGCTTGGCCAAGGGGGTAAGACCGAACACCGCGTCCGCGAATTTGACCACCGATCCGTGATCGCCCACGTCGTGCGCGATGCAATGGGTGCGCGCATAGGGCGAGATCAGCAACAGCGGGACGCGGGGACCGTCGCTGATGACGCTGCCGTCCGGACCATAAGAGCGGATCGGCGGGGCCACATGATCGTAATCGCCTTCGGAATCGTCCCAGGTAATAATGATGGCGCATTGATCCCAGTAAGGACTTCTGGCAATGGCATTGACGGCCTTGGCCACCAGGGCTTCGCTGATTTGAGCGTCGGAATAGGCAGGATGGTCGTCGTCCCCCACGAAGTTCTTCTGAACGGCGGGATCCGGATCGGCGGGCTTCATCCCGAAAAGGTTTTGACAGCCGCCTTTGACAAAGAACAAGCCGCCGTTCGGTGGGAGCGTCCGTTTTTGCACGGCATCAAAGAAGTCCTGCAGGCCGTGGAGATTCTGGCTCAACTGCGGATTATTGGCGATGTAGCCGAAGTATTGCGGGCCATTGTGGTGCGTGATGTAGGAAGCATGAGTTCCTTCAGCATCAGTTGGACCCAAATTGGGATCCGTCGGTTCCTTGTCATAACCTTCCTCATACCAGCCCCACGCAATGGATTTTTGCCCGTGGCGCGCGAGAAAGTCCACATCATCCATGACGTCGCCCAAGTCTTCCTCGGGATCGCGATCGGTGGAAATTATCCCGGCCACGTCCTTGCCCGCCAACGTGAGCGGCAAGGTTGCATAGGTTTGATTGGTCTGAATCCCATAGCTGGGGAAGTCGCCCGCATTCACAGGCAGTTTCACGTCGGCGGAGTTTGTATCCAAGGGCGACCCCCAATACGGATCATCGTCATTGAGCACCGGCACTCCCGGGGCGCTGCTTCCATTGTCCGAGTAGAGTTGGTCCGGGTGAAGCGCTCCTTGTGTCTGCCCAGCTTGAGCGGCGATGATGGACAGATTTCCCGGCGTGGAAGGGCCGGTCATCAACTGGAAAATGTGGTCGAAGAGCACGAACCGGTTGGCATAACGCCACAGAAAGGGCACCGTGTTGCCATCCATGTAAGCCATGGCCAGTTTTCCCATCTGGTTGGCTTGAAGACTGGGCGTGGCCCCGGACGTCCAGTATTGCTTTTCCTCGACCAAGGCGAATTGGTCCATCTTGGCGACCCCGTTGGTGATGTCCATCTTGGCCACAATCCGCGGATGGGAGTGGTCAATGTCATCGGTGTCAGCCGCAAAATCGGACGGCCCAATCCTGAACGGATGGAGGATAGAGATGGAACCGTTGGTATTGACGATGGCCTGGTAAAAACCAGGAGTTTTGTCGGGCGGCTGCGAAAACAGCCCATCCGCCCCCGGGAAAGTGCCGAAGTAGGAGTCAAACGACCGGTTTTCCTGATAGATCACGAAGACATACTTGATGTGCTGTCGCAATAAAGCGGCGAGTTCTTCCATTGACAGATTCGGCTCCAACGCTTCGGGCACAAGATTTTTCTGCACCGCCGGGTCCGCGCCCAGCGACTCTGTATCCTGACGACCCAGTCGAGTGGATTCACATCCAACCAACAAAATCGTCACGAGCAGGAAAAGTCTGATGAAAGTGAAATCCGATCGGGACCGACTGGTCCCGACCGGATGCTGGGATGCTGCGCACCAATTTTTAGGCATTTGGGTTTAGACTATCATTCAGCCGCGAATCAAGGAATCGTAATTCGATAGAACCGTTTGGAATAATTCGTGGCGTTAATATCCTGCCAGATTACGGGCGCCTCCGAGAACGTGCCGGTGCCGACGACGGGCCAACTGGTGACCGGCGCGAGCGTCAAGTCGGTGCTGGCACGGACAGAATAACCCGAGCCAGACGGACCGGTGAACGTCATCTGGAAGTTGCCTCCGGTGATGGTGCTGCTGCCTGTGATGGACGGCGGTATGGCGCCTGCGTTGACGACGGACAACACGCCGTCGGCCGGATTCCAGTTCCACGCCAGTCCGCTGCCGAGCGCAGGCAGGTTGTTGGCGGTGAAGTTGCCGGTGTAACTGCCGGCATTGAACAACGTGAACGTGTCGCCATTTTGGAACGTGCCGCCCACGCTTGTCACCGTCAACGTGCCGCCAAAGACGACCGAGGTGAGGCCGGCCACCTGGCCGTAAGTGGCCGTGCCGGAAGTGCGGTCAATCGCCAGCGTCGTGGTGCTCCCGGCGGCAAGCGTCAGCGCATTGGCGATGGTCAAGGTGCCGAGTCCGCCGGTGGTCGTGGTCAAGATGCCGTTCACCGTCACCGCGCCATTCAAGGTGCCGGCGCCGCCCAGCGTCGCGCCCGACGCCACTGTGGTCGTGCCCGTGCCGATGGAACCATTCACCAGCAGCGTGCCGGCGTTCACAGTGGTTGGACCGCTGTAATTGTTCGCCCCGGAGAGAGTGAGCGCGCCCGGGCCCGCCTTGGTGAGACCCAGCGGGCCGGTCGTTCCCACGCCGCTGCCGTCGTATTCGGGTTGCACGTCTTGGATCGAACCGGAAAAGGTTCCGGGCGTGTTCTGGTTTATCGTCAGTGTCGCCGCGGCGAGTGTCAACGCCGCGCCGGTCAGCTTGTTGCCGTTGGCGATGACATTGGTGCCACCGGACGATGACGAGAGATTCGCCACTGCGACGCTGTTGCCGTAGAGGAAAAAGCGCGCGTTGTTCGTGCCGCTCGCGTTGAGGAAGAGAACATTCGTCTGCGTCAGCGCGTTGGCGTTGCCGAGATAGACCGACCCGCGCTGGAGTTCCACCGGCCCGGTGAAATTGTTGCTCGCCAGCAGACAGAAGGGAACTTCCATCGTAGGGCTGCCGTTCCAAGTGTTTTGCGCGATGAACGTCAACCCGCCGGAACCGCTGATGCTGCCGCCAAACTGCGCATCGGCGCTCGTCAAGCCATACTCGCCAACGCCGTTGTGGCCGGTCAGACCATAGACGAACCGTTGCCGGCTGCCCAGGTCCAACGGCGCCGACTCGCTGACGCCCCAGTAGTCATTGGCCACCTGGTCCGTTCCGAAAAACAAGTCCGGACTGGAGGCGCTGTTGTTCGTCGCGGTCAGCCGCAGCATGCCCGCGCCGGAAACATTGACGCTGGGACCGTTGCCATTCTGGCTCACGTTAAGGTTAAGCGTGGCGGAAGAAGAGACTACGGCTCCGGCGGCAATAACCAGCGGCGTGTCCCGGTAGGTGTTTGCGTTCGTCAAGAAGTTCAGCGTGCCGGCGTTGACCGTCGTTGTCCCGGTGTAGCTGTTTTGGGAGGCAATATCCAGTTCACCCGCGCCCGTCTTGGTGAATCCGCTCGTGCCCGCCAGAACCGCGCCAATCGTGGTGGTCTGGTTGCTTACGGTGATGACCGGTGTATTCACACCCGCATCCAGGGTCAACGGGCCGGCTCCGCCGTCGGCCAGAATCCAGTTGTGGGCATTCCCCCGGTCGGCGAACACCAGATTTCCCACGGTAGCCGGAGCGTCAACAGTCACGGTGGTGTCTGCTGACAATTTCAGAGAGCTGAAATCAGCGGTGAAACCCGCGCCATTGGCAAGGACGTTGTATAGCCAGTTCCCGCTGTCGGACCACAATCCGCCCGCCGTGTTGGTCCATACCGCCGCGGACAAATTATAAACCGCGCTCACCATCCCGCTGTCGGGATAACCCGAGGCCGAGGCGTAGGCCATCAGGATCTCGGTGGTAGTGTTGACCAGCACGGTGACCGATACGGGAGTCACACCATGCGGCGAACTGGTGGTCGGCGTGCTGCCGTTGGTGGTGTAATAAATCGTCGCGCCCGGGGTGAGTGAACTAATCGTCACGGTCGTGCCCACCAGAGCGCTGCCTGGCGGCGGGTTGAAGGCGGGGGGAGCAGCGCTGTTCACGACCGCGATGGTGCCGCTCGTGGCCAAACCGCTGATGTCCCAACTCAATCCCGTTGGCAGCGTCGGCAGGATGACGTTGTCAAAGTTCAGATAGAAAGCACCGGTGGAAAACAACTTGAACGCATCTCCGACCGCCAGCAAGGTTCCGTTGCTGGTGATATTCGTTACAATGAGTGTGCCGCCAAGGGTCGCGCTGGTCATGGAGGTAATCTGGTCGCTGGAGGCGCTGCCACCCGTCTTGCTGATCTTCATATAATTAGTGCTGCCGGCGGCCAGGGTGAGCGTGCCGGTGAGGGTAAGCGTGCCGATGTTGGTTGCATCAATGCCCACTGTGCCGCCGGCCAGAATTGTCGTCGGACCGGCGATGGTGCCTTCGCTGAACAGCGTGGCGTTGGCCATCACCGTGACGGCACCCGTGCCGAGCGCTCCGCCAGATGCCACCATGAAGGTGCCGTTGCTCACAGTGGTGCCACTGTAAGTATTGACGCCAGAGACAGCCAGGGTGCCGGATCCCGTCTTGGTCAGTGCCGAACTGGCAATGACACCCGAAATCGTCAGCGTGGCGCCGCCCGCCACCGAAATCGTCTGCGGGCTGTTGTTGACGTTAAGCCCGCTCGAAATGGTCGCATTGCTCAAGCAATTGATGGCGGTTGGCACCGAATACCAGAACTGTAATGCGCTCGCGCCGTCAACTGTTCCGCCGTTCAAGGTGAGCGTGCCGATATACTGAACCGCCGAAAGCGAAAACGTCCCGTTGTTCAGCGTGATATTGGCATAGTTGTAAAGGTAATCATAACCCATCGAATTTCCTGTCGTGACGGCAAGGGTGCCGCCGGCATTCACGGTGATCGGCATGCTGCCGTTGCCAATACTATCCGAATTGGCGTTGCCGCTGAACTGAACCGTGGCGCCGTTGTTGATGGTGATGCTTGAGGCGTTTCCGAGTTTGCCACCCGTTCCAATGGTTAGTTTGCCGCTATTGGCCGTGACCGCGCCGCTGAACGTGTTCGCGCCGGAAAGGGTAAGCGTGCTGTTGCCGTTTTGGGTCAGGCTGCCCGTGCCGCTGATGGCCCCGCTCAAAGTTTGATCGGCGGTGCTGTTGTAAACGAAACTGCCGTTGTTGACAATTTTCCCGGGATACATGCCGCCGCCCAATTGGCCCGGACCGGCTATGGTCAAAGTGCCGGCGTTGATGGCGATGTTTCCGGTGAAGGTATCTGCGCCGGAGAGGGTCAGCGCATTGGCGCCGCTTTTGGTCAGACTGGCGCTGCCCGCGATTGGGCTGCCACTGATGACGTAGCTCTTGGTATCATTGGTCACGGTAATGGCAACCGGCGAAACGGTCGTAGCGACGTTCACGCTGGTGGTAATCGCTGTGTCATCAAACGTCACGTTGTCGCCATCGGTGTAGGTCGTGGCTACTCCATTGAGCCAGTTCGCCGCGCCGGCGATGTCCCAAGTGCCGTTGACATTACCCACCCATAGGTCGGTCGGCACGATCAGGACTGTCACAGGCGCGTTCGTGGCAGCACCGTAGAGATTGGTGACGACCAAGTCGTAACCACCGGAATCGCCGGTCGTCGCCCCGATCTTGGTGTAAGTGGCCGAGTTAGCGCCCTGCATATCGCTGCCGTTCTTCTGCCATTGGTAATGGAGGCCGTTGGGATGAGCGACCACGCCCGCCGAGAGGCTGATGGTTGACCCAATCAGGTTAGTAACTCCCGCCGGAGACTGGCTTACCACCGGCTGGTCAGTAATGATGAATGCCGCCAAAGTGGAATGATTGGGAGAAGTTTGCGGTTCTGCGTTGATCTGAATCGTGTCGCTGGTGAACTCGCCGCTGGGGGCGCTAATCCCTGCCGTGCCATTTCCCGAATCATAGCCGTCGCTGGCGGAACCGGTCACAAACCGGGTGGAATAACTTAACTTGTTCGTCGTTGTGCCGTCGGTGATATCCACCGCATTGAAGGTGGATGCGCCGGGTCGGGCGGCGATTGTTTGAATGACATATCCATGCGGAAATTTCGCCGTCAAACCCGAGACGGTCACGGTCGGGGACTGGCTGGAAGTGCTGTCGAGATAGCCCCAAGTTACTTCGTTGTTGCCGGGTGCGACCGTTTCCGGATGCCAACCGGCAACTTGTTCGCCAATGCCGGAAGTCCAGGCACGCGCAGCCGACACGTTGGCGGTGAGTCCGCCGGCAAACGTCGTGGCCGTGCCGCCAAAGGTGGCGGGACCGGAAATCGGCGCATGGCAGGGCATTGGGTCGGCGTTAAACCAATCCGCCACGGGAACTCCGAAGGCCGCGGAGGTCACGGGAAAACCGGTGGTTCCATAACCACCGCCATAACCCACTGTCTGCGGCGTGGAGCCGGAATCATAATACCAGGATTGGAAGTTCAGTCCCACGGTGGTTTGCGCCTGGGCTGCGCCCAGCATGAGCGCACAAGCGGGCACGGCCAGCAGGGTTTGTTTGAGTGGTTTGGTGAATAAGGATCGTTTCATAACATGGATAAGGAGCAGGTTTCAGTTCTGTTGCGAAGTTTTTTCATATTTGTTATTGCGGTTGACTTGGGAAAGCATTGGTTTTGATGTTCGATGTTGTTCGTATTCATGGTGAGCAAACAACCGGCACCCGGCCGTCGGGTCCGGGCGTATTCCAAGCGTTGACGATTTGCTCGCCTTCCGGCGTGTTCAGCGCGTGCCATTCGGTGTCGGTCAACCGCCGCACCAGGGTGTTAGGCGGAATCTGGCTGCGATTAATGCGCCCTTCTTCCGAACGGCCTTCCGCCCGCGCTTGGCGAACTTCTTCGAACAGCTTTTTAATTTCCGGCGAATACTTTTCCAGGTAGGCGATTTCCTGGTGCTTCTTGTCGGCGGGATTCCCGGTTGTAGAGATCACGATGGCGCGCACGCCAGCCAGCTCGGCGCCATGGACGCCATTGATGGGCGGGATGGAACCTTTCGGCGCCACGAAAAGCTGTTTCTCCACCAAGTCATAGAAGTAGGCATTTTCATGTCTGTTCTCGCCGGCTGGACGGTTCTTGAGATAAAGAACCACGGCGGCTGACAACAAAACGATCACCGTGACAACTTTGAAAAGCGTGGATTTGTTCATCGGCAAAAAATTTGGCGCTACCGCGCGTGAGGATTCGCCTTGGCTGACCACCAGCAACTATTGCGGTCGCAGGGAATCGCGCCGGGATCCAGCAGCATCGCATGGCCGTCGGCGAATCCGTAGTTGGATTTCCGGTTGTGGCGAAACGTCCCGGGATCATTTTCCGCGGCGCGGTTGAAACCCGGGTCGTTGGCATTCCCCATCTCCTTCCAAATCCACCAATGATCGCTCGGCCAGAGTCCGTCAAAGTCGCTGTTGCCGTCGCCAAACAAGATGCACTGCACCGGCTTCTCAATTTGCGGCCAGCGGCATTGATTGCCTTCATCCGGAGCCGGCCGTCCGAAAGGCGGCTGGGCGCCGCCTGATTCCCAATGCACACCCACCGCTCCAATGCCACTGCACAAATCATTCTCACCCGCCACGGCCAGGCCGATGACTTTCGGATTTGGAGGCAGCGGTGCCACCCGCGATCCCAAGGCATAGACATCCTGCTGTTCAGACGGGCAGTCATAGACTTTGGCGTTCTTGCCCACGTCACTGAAAATGTAGGAACGCCAACTGGTCCGGCAACTGGGCATCTCGGCCTGCATCGGGGGCAGCCAGTCCCCGAAATCGCCGCCGTAAACCAGCATTCCAATCAAGAGCTGTTTCTGGTTGTTCAAGCACTGTGCTGCGCGGGCTTTGTCCTTGGCCTTGGCCAGCGCCGGCAGCAGCATGGCGGCCAGAATGGCAATAATCGCGATCACGACCAGCAGTTCGATGAGCGTGAACCCGGCTCCCACGGCCGATGGACTCGAATCGCACGGGATCCTTGGCGTGTTCGCGTTCCGAAAATTCATGGCTCCATCTTACCATCGGTGACGGGAGCGGAGTCAATGTTGCTGCCGTTACAATCCTGTGCCGCCAGGTTACGAATCTGAAAACTTTTCCATTAGGCTATCTCACGAAAATAATTTTGATTCTTCATCATCAGCAAAGAACTCCTTTGTCGCCATTCCTTCGCCGGCTTCCGCCAACGTGAAAAAGCGGCATGAGGAACAAAGGAATTTAAAACGAACCCGAAGCCCGGCCATATAAAATGGCGAACGCACGTGAACGCACGAATAAAAAAAGGGGACAAAATAATTCGTTTGCCAATTCACTTAATCCGCATCGTCTTCGGCGTCTTTTATGAGCGCCAATCCAAGCGGCTTCAAACCCTTGCCATGGCCGCCGACATATTCGGACGGATACGGCGCGTCACCTTTGATCGAATGCCAGATGTAACGATTGAAGAGGTCCTCGTTGACCCGATCCGGTTTGCTGAAATCCATCTTCTGGACCTTATTCCAGTAGTAACTCTGTTTCGGCGACAGCTTGCCCGCACCGGCGACACCCTCGGTCAGGGGAACGTTGTTCGGTAATGCGAAAAAGGGTGTGTAGTCGGGAACTTGGTTGAAGCAGTCGAACATCAACGGCGCCATGGCGTCCTGCTGGTTCATCGGTGGCAGACCCAGGATGCGTTCCATCGTGTGCAGCACACCCGCTTGATTGAAGAAAGTGCTGACGACTTGCCCGCGTTTGGTGTAGGGACTAATCACGAGGCAGATTGGTAAATATTGATATTGCAGGCGTTGGTCATAACCGCTTTGTCCGCAGGGCGGCGGGAGCGAGGCCGGTTGTCGACGATGCGTTTCATCACGATCGTCGAGGTGATGCGCCTGAGACGACCCGGGCAAGGTGGCCAGCTATGGTGCGGCAGTGGCGCCGCATAGTCGTCCGGGTCAGCGCGCGACGACGGCGCAGCAGGTGGTCGGGCGTCGCCGACGAGCCCGCTCCGCATGCCGGATCTCCGGTACCGCGGCGAGCGCGGCTTCGAAGGCGGCGACGGTGCCGGCGTCCCCCCGGTCCAGCGTGACGCTGACGATGGCTTCGAAGCCGAGGCCGACCGCGGCCGGGTCCAGGACGGCGCGGTAGCCGGTGATGACGCCGGTGCGCTCCAGCTCGCGCAGCCGCCGGTGACACGGCACAGCAGTGAGCTGCACCCTGTCGGCCAGCTCCGTCACCGTCAGGCGGCCATCCTCCTGAAGCTCGGCAAGAATCCTGC
>CAVTVR010000014.1:0-204874 GCA_963738225.1 uncultured Verrucomicrobiae bacterium | reverse complement strand
GCCCTTGAATTTCGTGTGCGGCGTGATGGAGCCGGGCTTGGCGAGCACCATGCCGCGCTCCACTTCGTCCTTGGTCGATGCCGCGCAGCAGCACACCAACGTTGTCGCCGGCGCTGGCGGAATCCAGCAGCTTGCGGAACATTTCGATGTCCGTCGCCACCGTCTTGCGCGTGTCGGCAGACCGACGATTTCGACTTCTTCCATCTTCTTGAGCAAACCGCGTTCGACACGGCCCGTAACGACGGTGCCACGACCTTCAATCGTGAACACGTCTTCGATGCACATCAGGAACGGCTTGTCAATTTCACGAACCGGGTCAGGAATAAAACTGTCCAGCGCGTCCAGCAAATCGGCAATCGCCTTTTCGCCTTCCGGCTTGCCCTCGAGTGCCGCCGTGGCGGAAGCACGGATGATCGGCGTCTTGTCGCCGGGGAAACCATACTTCGTGAGCAACTCACGGATTTCCATTTCAATCAACTCCAGCAAATCGGCGTCGGCCAAATCTACTTTGTTCAGGCAAACAATGATGCTCGGCACACCGACCTGGCGGGCCAGCAAAATGTGTTCGCGCGTCTGCGGCATCGGGCCGTCGGCGGCGCTCACCACGAGAATCGCGCCGTCCATTTGCGCCGCGCCCGTGATCATGTTTTTCACGTAGTCCGCGTGGCCGGGACAATCAACGTGCGCATAATGGCGCTTGGGGCTTTGATACTCGACGTGCGAGACCGCGATGGTCACGGTCTTGGTGGCGTCGCGCACCGTGCCGCCTTTGGTGATGTTCGCGTAGGAAATCGGCGTGGCCAGTCCTTTCTTGGCCTGCACCGCGACGATGGCGGCGGTCAAGGTGGATTTGCCGTGGTCAACGTGGCCGATGGTGCCGACGTTGACGTGCGGTTTCGTTCTTTGAAATTGCTCTTTAGCCATGTGATGTGTGTGTTGCTGGTCTCGGTTGCTGCGTTTGTTTTTAAATGGAGCCCATGATCAGGATCGAACTGATGACCTCGTCCTTACCAAGGACGTGCTCTACCAACTGAGCTACATGGGCATCCAAAAATCTGACGTTCAAATCCCGAATCGTAAAACGACAAAAAACCGACTCCCTCGGTCTTGCTCAAAATTCAAGGGAATTTCGGTAACTTGATTTTTACGGCTCTGACGGGCGCAGACTAGGCAACTTCAGCCTGCGTGTCAACAATTTTTTTATTTTTATTCAGGTTGTTCTTTCGGTCAACCGCCGGTCTGGAGGCAACCGGTCCAGCAAGCGCAGCAGCCCGTCCAAAATGGTCAGCGGATGCGGCGGACAACCCGGCACAAACAAATCCACCGGCACAATCGAATTTGCCCCGTTCAGAATTTGCGGATGCCCGATGAACGGCCCGCCCGCAATTGCGCACGCGCCGACCGCGATGACGATTTTCGGCGACGGCACGGCGGCGTAAGTTTTCTTCAGCGCCAATTCCATGTTGCGGCTGACCGCGCCGGTGATGAGCAAGCCGTCCGCGTGACGCGGCGAGGCGACAAACTGAATCCCGAACCGGCCCAAATCCCAGCCGATCGTGCCCAGCACATTGGTGTCGGCTTCGCACGCGTTGCAACCGCCGGCGCTCACCTGCCGCAACCGCAACGAGCGGCCAAAAAGTTTTTTCAACTTGAGATCCAGCGCGGCGGCGAGCCGGACTTCTTCCGCGCCGGCTTCTCCCAAAAACAAATCCTCACGCTGTCGCACGGCCATGCGATGATCTTTGGTCTGCGTGATCGCGTGCGTCGGACAGGCTTCAACGCACGCCGCGCAAAAAATACATTTGCCCAAATCCAGTGAAACTGGTTTCCCCGGTTCGCGCGTGATCGCGTGCGTCGGACAAATCTCAACGCACTTTTCGCATTGAACGTCACACTTTGTCGCCTCGACGCGCAACGCCCCGCCATGACGATCCGGCAGCGCCGGCGGCGAACCTTGCGGATACGGCATCGTCTGGCAGCCGTGCCGCGCGCGATGTAAAATGGTGTCAAAAACAAACATGGTTCAAAGATCAAATCCGCAATAAGAAAGATTAAAGCTTTTGTTGCAAATGGGAAAATCCGAAATCGCCTGCCGCCGCAGCGCCAGCGCCAGCCCGGTCCAATTGTGAAACGACGGATCCACAATTTTGTAGCGGCGAAATTTGCCGGCGCCATCCGTCAGCGCCACATGGCAAACTTCACCGCGCCAGCCTTCCACCAACGAAACCGCCAGCGTGTCGGGAGCGGGTGTCACCACTTCGCCGCGAATTTCCCCGTCCGGCGGCGTGACCAGTTGTTCTTCGAGAAATTTTCCCGAACGCTGAATTTCCAGCCAGCGCACCCGCGCCCGCGCAAACACATCGCCGTCCGGCCAGGTGGAAACCGGCATCTGCGCAAACCGATGCCAGCCCGCCGGGATGATCAAACCGCACATCGCGCACAAGCCCGGACGCCCGCGCCGCGACTCCGACCAAACCGATTTCATTCGCCTGCCGGTGCGATACCGTGCCGGTCAGTTCAAATCGCGCGCGCACCGAGTTCGCGTCCCACAACCATTCGGCAGCTTCATTCACCTCGGCCAGCGCGACGCGCAATTTTTCCAGCAACTGCGCCGCGCGTTGCCGGTTCCAAATCCCATTTGCAGCCAGCCGGGACGAACCAGGCCGCGCCCAAAACGATTGCCGCAAATCAATGCGGTGAGATTCAAAAAATCGCCGCGAATTTTGCCGCACGCCGCCGCCGTCGGCAGAAACGCCACGTCGCCGGCCAGCGCGCCAAGGTCGCCGGTGTGGTTCGCCAGTCGCTCCAGTTCGAGTGCAATCGCCCGCAGCCATTGCGCGCGCAGCGGCGCTTCCGTGCCCGCGAGCGCTTCGAGCGCCATCGCGTAGGCCGTCGCGTGGCCGATGGTCGTGTCGCCGGCCACGGTTTCCATCTGGCCATCGTCGCGCGATGCGGCCCGCCCGCCAGCGCCTCCTCCGCGCCGCGATGCTGATAGCCCAGCGCGATTTCCAAATGCAACACTTCTTCGCCGTTGCATTGAAAACGAAAATGGCCCGGCTCGATGATGCCCGCGTGAACCGGCCCGACCGCGACTTCGTGAATTTCGCCGCCCGCCACTTCGAAAAATTTTCCGGCCGCCGGATGATCGCCGTTTTGCCGGCGCACGGGTTTCAACCACGGATGGCCTTCGGGCACGAGTCCGTGCTGCTCCCAAACTTCGCGCTCGAACAAATGCGCCTGCGGATGTTGCGGCGTGAGCGACGGATAACTTTTTGTCAGCGGCGCGCTGCGGCCCACGGCCAGCGTGTTGTCCGCGTCAAAGGCGATCACCGCCACCAGCCGTGTCGCCGAATTTTCCGGCACGCCGAACCACGCGCACGAGCCGTCCGCCGCGTTCCAGTTCGGCGGCGGTGGCCGCGACAAATTCCTCGCCCGGCCATTCGGGAATTTCCGCCCACGGCAGGCTCGTGACGCATTGCTCAACAACATGAATTCGCGTGGCGGGTTCATGGCGCGGGAAAAAGAATTTTGACCGCCGCGCTCCACGCTTCTGTCAGCAGCGCCGGTGTGGCGAGCCCGAGCCATGCGGAAAATCCGAGGAACGCCAGCGGCGGCAGAATCACGCCGGCGGTTTCGCGAAATTTATTTTTCGTCGCCCGCGCGGCGGCGCGCGGCCGTCCGTCCACAATCGCAAACACCAGCCGCGTCATGCCGAAAAACGCGAACAGCAGGCAGCCGAGAAACACGACGGCGGTGAACGTGCTGCCGGTTGTGAACGCCGCGCGCAGTACGAGCAGTTCGCTGAAAAACGGACCGAACGGCGGACACGCCGTGATGGCAAACAGTCCGACCACAAACATTCGCGCCGACAGCGGCGCGCACCACGTCATGCCGGCGACTTCATTTTCGTTGCGCGCGTTCGCGGCGCGGCGGATGTTGCCGGCGCTCAAAAACAGCGCGCCTTTCGTCAGGCTGTTCGTCCAGACATGAAACAGCGCGGCCCAGACACCCAGTCCGCCCAGCGCCGCGCCGACGGCCAGGATGCCCATGTGCTCGACGCTCGAATACGCCAGCATCCGTTTGAAATCCGGCGTGCCCAACAAAAACAGCGCCGCGACCAGCATCGAAAACAAGCCAAACGCCAGCAGCGTGCGCTGGGTCATGTCGCTGCCGCCGGCGGCGTCCACAACCTGCTTCACCCGCAGCACGGCGACAAATGCCATCGTCGTCATTCCGCCGGCGAGCAGCGCGCCGACGATGCCCGGCGCTTCGCCATAAACATCCGGTTTCCAAGTGTGCATCGGCGCCAGGCCCATTTTGGTTCCGTAACCGGCGAGCAGCAAAACCCACGCGGCGATCAGCCACGGATGCGATTGCGTGGAAATTTCATCGGTCAGATTAACGAATTGCCCGGCCAGCGCGCTGAACGTCAGATCGCCGTTGCCGCCGGCGTTCAGGAAGCGTAGCCCAGGCAAAACGAACCGAGCAGCGACAGCGCGATGCCCGTGCCGCCGACGAGCAGATATTTCCACGACGCCTCGAACGCGCGCGCCGTGCCGTTGAAATGCATCAGCGGCACCGTCATCAACGTCGCCGCCTCCGCCGCCACCCACAGCAGGCCGAGATGCTGCGCCTGCACGGCGAGGCTCAAAAAGCCCAGCAAAATCAGCAGCGCAAAAACAAACAGCCGGTTGCGCCGCTCCGCCGCGCACTTTCAAATAGGCGACGGCGTAAATCGAGCAAACGAAAAACAGCAGCGACACCATCGGCAACACCGCCCGCGCCAGCGGATCGAAACCAAACCACGCGCCCGCCGCCAGCGCCGGCGGATTCACCAGCAGCCACAGCGACAGCGCGGCGTGCAAACCGCCCGCCACCGGCAGCAGCCAGGGCCGCGTCCGCTCGCCCGGCCAGACGAACGCCGCGCCCGCCGCCAGCCACGGAATGGCGATGAGAAACATTTCTTTCATTCGCGCAGCGTGGTAAGTTTGCCGGTGTCCAGCGTGTCGAATTCCTTTTGGATCCGGTCCATGATGATGCCGATGACGAAAACCGCCACGGTGAGGTCCAGCAAAATTCCCGCCTCGACCAGCAGCGGCGTCGAGCGGATCAGCAGCAGGCCGAATAGATAAATTCCATTTTCCAAAATCAAGTAGCCGCAGACTTGCGAGATGGCTTTGGTGCGGCCCATCAACATCAAAAATCCGGCCACCACCGTGGCGAACGAGCCGGGCACCAGCAGCGAGCCGGCGTGTTCCGGCAGCAGCGGCAGCGAGCCGCCGAGCGCCACCGCGCCAATCGTCGCCGCCGCGCCCAGCAACAGCGACGGCACGAAACCGATCAGCGGTTTGACTTCGCGGTCAATGTTCGCCGCGCGCAGCGCCCGCCGCAGCAGATGCGGGATGACGAAGCCTTTGACGGCGATCGTGCCGACGGCCACCAGCCAAACCATCCACTGAAATTCGCGTTCGATCAGCAGCGGCAAAATTCCGAGCACCATGCCTTGCAGCGCCGCCGCGCGGATGACCGAGGGCAGCCGGCTGCTCGCCAGCGCCAGCAGGTTCAAGCCCATCGCCAGACCGATGAACAAATTCAACGTGTTCGTCACAGGTGGCCTCCCTTCCACGCGACCAGCAAGGCAAACAGGCAAAGCAAAAAAGAGGTCGTCAACAGCAACGGCACGCGGCGGAACGCCAGCCGCGCCAGCAGCGATTCAACCAATCCCACCGCGATGGCGATGATCAAAATTGAAAAGGCGAGCACGCCGGTCGCCGCGAGCGGCGGAAGTTTGCCGATGGACAAAACCGACTCGGCGAGCAGCACGGAAAACAACAACAGTTTCAACGACGCGCCGTGCAAAATGGCCGCCAGCGGCGGTCCGCTATGATCGAGCACCATGGCTTCGTGAACCATCGTGAGTTCGAGGTGCGTGTTCGGATCGTCGAACGGCACCCGGCAATTTTCCGCGAGCAGCACGCCGAACAATCCCGCCGCCAGCAGCGCCGCGCCGGCTCCCGCCGCCGGCGGCGCGAGCATGGTCGTCAACGACACGCTGTGGGTTTGCACGCTCAACGCCAGCAGCGCGGTAATGAGGGCCGCTTCGCCGATCACGGCATAACTCACTTCGCGCGCCGCGCCCATGCCTTCAAACGCCGATCCGGTGTCCAGCGCCGCGTTCGCGGTGCAGAACCGGGCCAGCGCCAGCAAATAAACGAACAGCAACGCATCGCCCCGAAACGCCAGCGGCGCGCCCGCCGGGCCGGCAGGCAACATCAACGCCGCGCCCACGAGCGCCACCCACGCAATCGCCGGTCCGGCAACGTGGCCGGGCGAAACTGCCGTGCTCAACACGACGCCTTTGCGCCAGAGTTTGGCGAGGTCGTAATAGAGTTGCAGCACCGGCGGCCCGCGCCGTCCGGCGACCCACGCCTTGACCTTGTTGATGATGCCCGGCAACAGCGGCGCGAGCAGCAGCCAGACCAGCAGGCTAAATAGAATGTTGAGAACCACGTTCGTTTTGTATTAGCCTAATTTGAAGGCTTCGGCAATAATCCAATTGCGCGTCCGTCCACGCCTCGTGCGATTGACTGGCCACCGGGACGCGCCTTGCACGACTGCGGCCGGGCTGCGACAACGTGTTTTTCCGCAACAACGAGTTGACAGAACCACCTGTAAAAATTACATAATGACAATTCGATTTTAACCGGTCAGAACCTCCTGTTGTCAGGACCGACCGACCTGAGCAATTCACCATGCCGCATCATCATAATTCAAGCAAAGTCATGGCAGGCAAACGCCCGCCGACGTTCAATAAAATTTTTCGCTGGCAGCCGGACGAGCCAAACGGCCCCCTGCCGGTGCTCGTCGAAATCGCCGGCACTTTTAACGGCTGGCAGCGGGTGGCGTTGAAGCGCGACCGAGTGTCCGGCGTCTGGCAGGCCACGCTGCATGACCTTCCGGGAAACCGCACGCATAATTACATGCTGCTCGTAAATGGCAAACCGGCTCACGACAAACAGGCCGACGGACTGGCCGTCCCGCATTCCGCCGAGGAAAAACAACACCAGTTGATGACGCCTCGCGGACCGCGCGTTTTCATGCTTTACAGCCAGACGAAGTAGCTGCGATTTGCCCAGAACTGCGATGGTTCCCGGCCGGGCCGGCAACAAAAAAATCGCCAGGTGAAATTTTCAGTTGTCAACCATTGCGCGTTTTGCTAATTTCATTGACATGAAATTTCCACTTTTTCCAATTGTTGCCGTTTTAGGCTGCGCTTTGTTCACTGGTTGCAAATCAGAGAAAACCACCACCGACACGATGACGCCGGCTCCCGCGCCGATGGCAGCGATGCCCGCGCCGGCCGCGCCGGTCGCGGCCGCTGCGCCAGCAACGACGCCGCTGACCCTGCCCATCCGGATTAACGCCGGTCTTTCAACTCCCCTCACGAATTCCGATGGCACCGTCTGGCTGGCCGATCAGGGTTTCACGGAGGGGGAAACGGCAGAACGTTCCGGAACGCACAAATTGCCAACACCACGACTCCGGACATTTATCGGAGTGAACACTACAGCATGACTGCGTTTTCCTGTCCGGTTCCCAACGGCAAATACATCGTGAAACTTCATTTCTGCGAAACGTATGACGGCATCACCGGGCCGGGACAACGGGTTTTCACATTCAATGTCATGGGCCAAGAGTTCAAGGATTTCGATGTTTATGCCAAAGCCGGCGGGGCGCTGCGCGCCTATGTCGTAACGGTTAACGTCGAGGTGACCAACGGCAAGCTGGACATCACGTTTACGCCCAACGTCGAGAATCCGCAGATCAACGGCATTGAAATCATCCCCAACCCTTGAGGTTCACACGCCGTTTGCCCCGTCTCTGGCCTTCTCAATTTGAATTTCCCGCCCGACCCAAACGGGAAGTGTGAGTATCTGCGTCCGGTGCAATTAATGTCGTGCCACATCCACAAGGCCAAAAATGAAAAGACGTGAATTCATAAAAATAAGTTTGAGTGCGGCTGCACTGGCGGCCGTTCCATCATGCGCCAACAACCTGTCCCGACGCGCCGCTGGCGGCGAACCGATTCCGGGTGCGACGGGCAACCTCGCGCTGGCGCCCCGACGCTGCGACTTATTGGATTTTGACTGGCGTTTCAAGCCGATGCCGATTCCCGAACTGAAAGACGCGGTGACTTTGGACAAATGGGTTTGGACGCGGGAACAATCGGGACAGGCGGCGGACCTGATGGCCAAAACGGATTTGGACACGTCCGGGCCGGATTGGAAAACGACCAGCCCCGCCACTGTCAACCCAAACAATGCGCCGATGAATTACGTCGGCTTCGCCTGGTTTCGCGCAACGCTACCGGAAGTGAGCGGGCCGGGGCGGGCCATATCTTTTACCCAGGTTGACGACAACTGCGATATTTACCTGAACGGAAAATTGCTGGATTCCCATCAAGGCTGGTCGGCGCCGTTCACGGTGAATCTCGACCCGGCCTGGAACGCCGGCGGTCCCAATGTGCTGGCTTTGCGCGTGGAGAACACCGCCGGGCCGGGCGGCATTTATGGCGCTGTCACCGTGGGCCGTGTGCCGGTGACGGAACAATTTTTCTCCCCGGATTGCGACGACCGTGCGTGGCGCCAAGTTCAGTTGCCGCACGATTATATTGTCGAGGGTGAATACAGTTCCAAGGCCGACACGGGGCACGGCTCGCTGCCGGTTTTTCCGGCCTGGTATCGCCGGAAATTTTCAGTGTCGGCGGCGGACCGGGACAAATGTGTGTGGCTTTATTTCGAGGGCGTGTTCCGCGACGCGAAAATTTTTGTGAACGGAAAAATGGTGGGCCGGCATCCGGGCGGTTACACGTCCTTCCACGTGGACATTGCCGATGCGGTCAATTTTGGCGCGGAAAATCTGCTGGCGGTTTTTGTGGACCCGACTGATTTTGAAGGCTGGTGGTATGAAGGCGGCGGCATTTACCGGCACGTCTGGCTGAATGTGGCGGACAAAGTTCACGTCGCTCCGTGGGGCGTTTATGTTACCAGCGAAGTGGCGGATGTGACCGGCTCGCCCTCCGCCAAACTTAGCATTGAAACACTCGTGGCCAACCGGACGGCTGACACCCAGAATTGCTCCGTCGTCTCCACCGTGCTGGACCCGGACGGCAATGTCGTCGGCACGGCGACCGACAATCTGGCGGTGCTGTCCTGTCCCATCCCGGCCGATGCCCGCGACAAAATTCTTTCTTCGGCCAATATGGATCAACCCAGTTACCTGCACACCGGAACGAAATTTGTGCAAGCGGTCAATTTGTCCTCCGCGCGGCTCTGGTCTTTGGAGCAGCGAAACCGCTACACCGTCGAGACACAGATTTTGCGCGACGGCAAAGTTGTGGACCGCCACATGCAAAAGTTCGGCATCCGGACGCTGCGGTTCGATCCGAACGACGGCTTTTTCCTGAATGAAAAATCCGTGAAACTGAATGGCGTGTGCAACCATCAGGATTTTGCCGGCGTCGGCATCGGCATGACGGACAGCATTCTGTATTACCGCATGAAAAAGCTTCAGGAATTCGGCTGCAACGCCATCCGTTGCTCGCACAATCCGATGACGCCCGCCATGTATGACGCTTGCGATGAACTGGGATTGCTGGTCATGGATGAAAACCGCCATCCCGGTTCCTCCGTCGCGACAAAATCCTGGACGGGCCAGCCCTACGACAACACCTGGCACGTTGAATCCATGGTATTGCGGGATCGCAACCATCCCAGCGTCATCATGTGGTCCATGTGGAACGAGGAGTTCGCCATTCAGAACTCGCCGTTTGCCCAGGAGATGATGGCCGCGCTCATGAAAGCCGTTCACCAGCACGACCGCACTCGTCCGGTGTCGTGCGCCAACAACAGCGGCGCGGAAAAGAACGCCTGGAGCGGCGGCGTGGCCGACGCGGAAGATTTGCTCGGCGTCAATTACAACTATCAGGACTTTGACATTTTGCACAAAGAGTATCCAGACAAAATGGTTTTCGGCAGCGAAATTGGCAGCGACTGCGAGTGTCGGGGCATTTATCACACCGACGAAAAGGCCGCTCATTTGACCAGCTATATGTCGCCGGACGGATCGTGGGAGCCGCTGGGATCGCGCAAATTTGTCGCCGGCGGATTCTACTGGACCGGCTTTGACTATCGCGGCGAAACGAATCCGTTCGGCTGGCCGGAAATCAATTCCAACTTCGGCTTTCTGGACATGTGCGGTTTCCCGAAAGACGCGGCCTTCTATTGGAAAGCCTGGTGGCAGCGCAGCCAGCCGCTGGTGCATATTTTCCCGCATTGGAACTGGCCCGGCAAAGAAGGACAAAATGTTCCGGTCTGGTGCTTCAGCAATTGTGACGAGGTGGAATTGTTCCTGAACGGCCAGAGTTTGGGCCGGCAAACCATGAAGGCATTCCGTTATCTCAAGTGGGAGCAAGTGACCTATCAACCGGGCCGCCTCGAAGCCAAAGGTTATATCAATGGTCAGATGGTGGCGGACAAAGTTGTGGAAACCACCGGCGCGCCGGCCGCCATCAAACTTATGCCCGACCGCACGCGACTGGTGGCCGATGGCCAGGACACGGTTCCCATTGTGGTTACCGTGGTGGATGCCAACGGCCGGGTGGTGCCGACTGCCAGCAACAAAATTAACTTTAACATTTCCGGCACCGGGTCAAGCGCCGGGGTTGGCAACGGCGATCCAAGCTGTCAGGAACCGAATCAGGCCAGTTATCGCAGCGCCTTTATGGGATATTGCATGGTGCTGGCACAGGCGGGCCGGAGGTCAGGACATCTGAAAGTGACCGCTTCCGCCGATGGGCTGGCCAGTGCGTCAATGCAGTTGTTGGTGGGCAAGGTGTAAGGACGGTTAACGCATTATTATACTCATTCGGATGGCCGCCGGATGTGCCGGAAAATCTTCCAACCGTCCTGGAAACATTTCTGGTTCAGCGGCCATGTTTTCCGGCTCATCCTGAAAAATCGCCGGCAGTCTCGGAAACATTTTCACATCAGCCGGAGGAACTTTCGCTTCATCTGAAAATCTTTCCGGTTCAACCGGAGAATTCTCCGCCTCATTTTGAAAGTTATCCAGCCCAACCGGAAACATTTCCATCTCAACTGGAAATGTTTCCGCTTCAACTGGAAAACTTTCCGGCGCAGTCGGAAAATTGATTTTTTCCTTTACCAAAACTGCTACTTGCCTTGCCATTATTGACAATCCTCGCGTCTTACATAAATTCAGCCATGACGGATTCAGGTTTGAATCCCGCCCATCCAAAATCACAACAAAAGGTAAAGTATGGCACGAATCATCATCCCCAAAAACAAGGCTGCGGCCATCCAACTGGCCCAGAGCATCCTCAAAAAACATCAAACCGACGGTCCGGCCAGTCCGCTTACGGCCCTGAACATCGCGGACATGACCGACAAGACCACCGCCGCCGACACCCAGAATCAGCTTTCCGACAAGTTGTATCGGGACGCCGAGACCGCCACGCAAAACTGCGACCTGGCCCTCGGCGCGGACTACACCACGCCCGGCACCGTGAATTATTATCTGGCCGCCGTGCGCGACCTGCTGCTGGGCATCTACAAGGGCAACGAACAAAAGCTCGGTGACTGGAGCTTTGACGTGGATCAAAGCGTCTCCGCCCAGGCGCAGGCCAAGAAAACCGCCAAAGCCGCCGCCAAAGCGGCCAAGCCGTGAGCCACGGCAGGCATTGAGTAAAAAACAACCGCCGGCGTCGCGAGGCTCCGGCGGTTTTTCATGGTAAATCCAGACCGGAACCACGAAATACACGAAACACACGAAAGCGGACACAAAATGAATCTGTATTTTGCTTTCGTGTAGTTCGTGTATTTCGTGGTTAAAAGATCAATACACCAAAACCAGCACCGCCGCATCCTGTGCCGACTTCACCACCTCCTCAAACGATTCATCCTTCGCATTCGGCTCCTTGAGTTTGGCCGCCACGTCCGGCACCGACTCCAGGAAGCTCAAGAGCAGGCTGCTCTTCACTGCGTAATTCACGTTCTCCGGCAGCGACCCGGTGGCCGCCAGCGCCGTGACTGCATCCAGTTTGGCCGCGACGATGCCCACCACGTTGCCGCGCGCGTCCACCAGCGCCCCGCCCGAATTGCCCGGCTGCACCGGCAGGCTGATCTGGAAATAGCGCGGGTCATCCGCCGCGCCCGCCAGCGACGCGATTTCCCCCTTGGCCAGCTTGGGCGCAAACCCCTGCAACCCGATGTCCGGGAAACCCACCGTGGCCACCGTCCCGCCCAGTTTCACCGTGCGGCTGGCGGCAATAGGCAGCGGTGCAAACCGCCCAACCGCTTTCAATAAAGCCAAATCATTTGCCGCATCCACCTTCACCACCGTCGCGTCAATCAAGCCGGCACCCGTGAGCAAACGCACTTTGGCCGCATCCTTGACGACGTGATAATTGGAAATCAAATAACCATCGTCCGTGATAAAAAAGCCCGTCCCGCTAAATTTGGGGTTGTCAGACGAAAAAGTATTGGCAGAACTTAAATTAAGCGCTTCCTTTCGAGGAACAAATTCAGTCGAAAGTCGTTGCGCTTCCGCAACTTCTTCGGGAGTAATATCTCCAACTTGAACCATCAGATCACGCGTTTGTGCGCAAAAACTAATTATTTTCCTCCCGTGTTCATCGTTCGAACTATGAACTGATGCCAAATTATACCATTTGTATGCCTCAACAACATTTTTTGGAACACCTTTTCCGTAATAGTAATAATCTCCGAGTGATGATTGTGACGAAAACTCTCCTTGATTTGCAGCTCTAAGATACCATTTGGCTGCAGTAACGTAATCTTGCTCTACACCATTGCCTCTATCATATGCGAACCCGACCTTAACTTGAGCAGTGATGTTCCCTTGTTCTGCAGCTTTTGTCCACCATCTCACAGCTTCAGCCTCATCAATCCCAACTCCCTTGCCTTTATGATAATAGATACCCAAATTGAATTGAGCATTTGAATCTCCATTTTCCGCTTGGGTTTTCGTCTCCGCAAAAAGCTTTTGGTCGGCATCGTCCTGCCGAATACGCATTTGAACCTCATCTGCACGCATTTGATCTATCACCTTTTCAAACCATCTTGTCGCCTCTGCACTGTCTTGCGGGACACCATTACCATTCATGTAACACATGGCGAGAGCATATTCGGCATCTGCATCTCCCTTTTCAGCTTTTGCTTTTAATGATTCAAAAGTATTGTCTGGCACAAAATCTATTTTCGTCGCCGGATTTGTTGACTGTGTCAATAAACCAATTTCTGCATCGGTTAGCCCCCGAGGACTGTTCGTGGCTGTCGAGTTTGCGATGTTTGGAGAACCCGTTTGAGCGATAGCTATACCCAGCATCAGAAATAAAAGCACCAAAATCAAACGATACGCTTTCATTGTGGAAGTTTAGTCTTTTGTTGAAGATGGAAATCTATTCCAGCAATTTGGGCCGAAAAAAACGAATCGAGACGCTGCATTACTTTATACAGATTCCGGACGCCGAGGCTATTCAAATGTGGCAACGTAGGCTGACCACCTTTGTTCATTTTTGTAACAGGATAGCGAAAATTCGTGGCTTCACGATCTTTGCTGTTAAATTCGGCAATGAGGTTTCCAACATTATCCAATTTCTGTGCGGGGTCTTTTGGCCATAGACCGCTTTCGCCAAGTTTTTCTAAAATCTCGCGACAGGGTTCCCAAAGTTCATCAAGCCAATGATTCTCCGAAACCTTTTTCTGATCAATCGGCTCGGCGATTAATTTTTGCCCAAGCATAATTACCTGCTTGAGTCTTAATTCAAGATATTGACGGTAGAGAAATACCATCGGATATGTGAGATTGTCATTGCCTTGCCAATCATCAAGAAATCGCCGTGCGAGTAAATCGGCTCCGCTTTTGTATCCAACAGCATACGATTCCCAACCTTTTCCTCCGAGATCAAGGCGAGCATTATGCCACCAATTAGAATCGTCCTTAAATAAATGATCTCGTGGCCCCGGCCAAGGGGTTGCTCGGAAACTTAGATTCAGACGTTTCGCCTTTTTCATAACGACCAATTCAACCGCCCTTTGCCCCGTTCGTCCACCCCAAACTGCCATTGGCCGCACGGCTGGGACTTTGCCGGGGCGCGCGCCCGTCCCGGTGGCCGTTTTCGCCGTCGCGCCAAAACCGCAATCCCAACGGGATTGAATCATTCAGCCCAAGGTTGCGCGGGCGCGCTACCTTGGGTAATCGTCCCGCAAATTTTTCTACCCGGAACGGGTTGCATCATCCCCGTCAACACGGATGAAACCCCGTTGGGGTAAAATTCATTTGGGATCATCACCCGGCGTAGCCGCTGCGCGTCAACGCCGGGCTGAATGATGAAATCCCTTTGGGATATTCCGCACCGCGCCCATTGCCCCGTTCGTCCACCCCAAACTGCCATTGGCCGATGCTGGCGCACGGCCACCAACTGGGACATTGCCGGGGAGCGCGCCCGTCCCGGTTGCCGTTTTCGCCGTCGCGCCAAAAACCGTTTCCCAAACCATCCCCAGCGCCGTCAGGCGCGGCAGATAGTAGCCCACGGTGAAACCGTGGGTTTGGTCGTCAACACCATCCAAGCCCCGGACGGGGCGACAGAAAACCAGCCGACGGAAATCTTCTTTCGCCCTTCCGGGGCTTGATTCGTTTTGTTCGTTTAACCCACGGCTCGCGCCGTGGGCTACTATCTGCCGTCGCTCCGCGACTCCGCGCCCTGACGGAGCTTGGCCCGTTGGTGGATGGCTAGGCTACAAATATGCCAGCCCTGACGGGCTTTCAAAAATCCGTGTTGCATCCGTGTTGCATCCGTGGCTAAAAATTCAATAAATTTGTTTCACATTCTCCGCAAAGGAAATGAATTTAATCCAGCGTCTGCCGGTAGCGCTTGATGCCGATGACCAGCATCACGGCCACGAACAGCGCAATCGGCCACAGGTCCGGCGCGCATTCCGCCAGGCCGTTTCCCTTGAGCAAAATGCCGCGCACGACGCGCAGAAAATGCGTGAGCGGCAGGCATTCGCCGATGTCCTGCGCCCAGCCGGGCATCCCGCGGAACGGAAACATGTAGCCGGACAGCAGCAGCGACGGCAGGAAAAAGAAAAACGCCATCTGCACCGCCTGCAACTGGTTTTTGGCGATGGTCGAAAACGTGATGCCCACCGCGAGATTCGCCACGATGAACAAAAACGTCAGCACCACCAGCAGCGGCACGCTGCCGATGAACGGCACGTCGAACAGAAATTTCGCCGCCAGCAGCACCAGCGCCACCTGCACATAGCCGACCATGATGTAGGGCACGATTTTGCCGACGATGACCTCGCCCGGGATGCGCCGGCGTGGAGAGCAGATTTTCCATCGTGCCGCGCTCGCGTTCGCGCGTGATGGCCAGGCCGGTGATGATGATCATGGTCATGGTCAGCATCACGCCCATCAGGCCGGGGACGATGTTGTATTGGCTGATGCTTTCGGGATTGTAATGCTGGTGCGTGACGAGGTTGAACGGCGGCGCGCCGGCTTGCAATTTCGTCAGCGGCCCGGTGAGGTCGCGGTTGATGACGGTCGTCGCGAGCTGGTTCACCGCCGCCATGCGCAAAGCCGACGGCGGACGGATCGGTGGCGTCGGCTTCGAGCAGCAAATCCGGTTTTTCGCCGCGCAACAGTTTGCGCGAAAAATCCACCGGCACGGTCACGGCGAACTGCACTGTGCCCTCGGCCAGCCAGTTCGCGAATTTCCGCCGCGCTGTGCGCCTCGCGCGTGAGGTCGAAGTAGCTGCTGTTGCGCAAGCCCCAGATGATCGTGCGCGAAAACGGGCTGTTGTCCGCCGCATAAACCGCCGTGGGCAGATGCTTGGGATTCGAGTTGATCGCGTAGCCGAAGAGGATGAGCTGGATCATCGGGATGCCGACCATCATGCCGAACGTCAGCCGGTCGCGCCGCATCTGGATGAACTCCTTCACGACGACGGCCCAGAAACGCTGAAGGCTGAAGTTCATCGAGAAATTATCCTTCTGTGGGAGCACATCGAACGGACGATGCTGAACACGCCTCGAACGTCTGAACATCGGCATGCGAATAGCGCGAATGAGCATCAGACGGCTCGACGTTCCGCATAGGTCAGCGGAATACTGCGCTCGTTCGGCATGTTCGAAATTCCAGTCTTTCATGAAAAATTGTCCTTCGCCGTTTCCATCAGGCTGATGAACACGTCTTCCAAGCCCGGTTCAATTTTCGTCCAGCGATGCGCGTTCGTCTGAAACGGCGTCGACGCTCGCTTCGCAATTTTTCCGCGTCGCGCCCGCTGACGTGCAGCGTTGTGCCAAACGCGACGACCTGTTCCACGCCCGGCAGGCCGCGGATTTTATCCGCGAGCGCCGCACAGATTTTCGCCGGTCACTTCCCACGTCGTCAGCCCGCCGGCCTTCATGACTTCGTCCACCGTGCCGCGCGCGAGCAAATTTCCGTAGGCGATGTAAGCGAGCCGATGGCAGCGTGCCGCCTCGTCCATGTAATGCGTCGTGATGAGCACAGTCAAGCCGCCGGCAGCGAGCTTGTGAATCTCCTCCCAAAAATCGCGGCGCGCCTTCGGGTCCACGCCCGCCGTCGGCTCGTCGAGCAAAAGCAGTTGCGGCTCGTGAATCAGGCACGCCGCCAGCGCGAGCCGCTGTTTCCAGCCGCCGGACAACGTGCCGGCAAGCTGTCTGCGCCGCTCAACCATGCCGAGCCGTTCCAAACTTTTTTGCACGGCGGCTTTGCGCTGCGGCATGCTGTAAAGCCGCGCGATGAAATCCAGATTTTCCTCGATGGTCAAATCCTCGTAGAAACGAAAATTTCTGCGTCATGTAGCCGACGCGCTTTTTGATTTCGAGCGGATTCGCTGCGGAAATCGAGGCCGAGGCAATTGCCTTCGCCGCCGTCGGGCCGTGAGCAGGCCGCAGAGCATCCGCAGAAAAGTGGTCTTGCCGCTGCCGTTGGGGCCGAGAAAGCCGTAAATCTCGCCGGGCCGCACCTGCATGGCGATGTCGTTGACGACCGTGCGCGCGCCGAATTTTTTCGTGACGCCGCGCACGTCTATGGCGAAGTCGGTTGCGGTCATGGTTCAACCGTGTGCGTTGAAGGCTTGAAGCGTTAAAGCGGACGACGCATCGCAGCTTCACGTTTCAACGCTTCAACGCTTTTACGCTTCAACGTTTCATTTCAATTTCACATCCACCGGCTGGCCGGGCCGCAATTCCGCCGCGTCCGCCGGAGAAAATTTCGCCTCGATCATGAACACCAGATTCGCCCGCGTCTCGCGGCTGAAAATCACCGGCGGCGTGTATTCGGCCTGCGTGGAAATGTAATTTACCGTGGCGCTGAACGGATGCGCCGCGCCGTCGGGCATCACGGAAACAGTTTCGCCGGCTTTGATCTGCGGCAATTTTGCCTGCGGCACGAAGAATCGCACTTTGATATTTTCCGGCGGCAGCAGCACCACCACCGGATTGCCCGCCGCCACAAATTCGCCCTGCCGGTAAAGCGTGTCATGCACCGCCGCATTCGTCGGCGCGAATTGCTGCTTCTGGTCGAACGACCAGCGCGATTTTTCCAGCGCGGCACGTTGCGCTTCCACGGCGGCCTGCGCGGCGCGGACTGCGTCCTCGCGTCCGCCGAGCCTGGCGGTTGCCAAATTCGCAGACAGTTGATTCACTTGCGCCTGATCAGCGTCGCGTTGAGATCGGGACTGGTCCAATTCTTCTTTGGAAACCACGTCCTGTCCGCGAAGTTTTTCGCGGCGCGTCAATTCGTCGCCAGCCAGTTTCAAGTCGGCTTGAGCGCGTTCGATTTGTGCTTCGAGCGCGGCGATTTCCGTTGGACGCTGTCCCTTTTTCAAGTCGTCCAGTTGCGCCTGCGCTTGCGCGAGATTTTTTTCCGATTGCGCCAGCGGCGTCGGCTTCCGATTGCCGTTCCAGCGCAAAAAGAATTTGTCCGGTTTTCACGGAATCGCCGCGCGCGACGGCGAGATTCGTCAGCGCGCCGCCGAGCGGCGACGCGACATAAACGTATTCGCCTTCGATGTAACCCTGAAAAACGCCGGTGGAATTTTTCGCGCAGCCGGCCAGCAACGTGGCGGCCAGCGCGGACAGCACCGCGTTCAAAATAATTTTCATGCGAACGTGCCAGATGTTAGCACTGCGATGGAAATTTACGAGCAAAACGATTATTCGACTTTTATCCTACCGAATGGTAGGATGAGCGCGCTATGAAAAAACTGACGACGTTGTCGCTGCTGCTCGGTTTCGCTTTGGCCGTGACCGCCGACGACACGAACACGCCGGCGTGGCTGTCGCGCCCGCTGTCGCTGGCGGACACGCTGAACATCGCGCTCGCGCAGAACGCCACGATTCTCAAGGCAAAAAACGATCTCGAGGCGTCGCACGGCATCGTGGTGCAGACGCGCGCAATCGCCTTGCCGCAGTTGCAGGCGACCGGCAAATACACCGACAATGAAATCACGCTCATCGGCAGCGCGCCTTTTCCGGTGCCGCATCAGGACTGGAACGCCGGCATTCAAATCAGCCAGGCCATTTACGAGGGCGGCAAACTGCGCGCCGCCATTCGGGCCGCGCGGGCAACCGATCAGCAGGCCGTCGCGCAATATGACACGGTGGTCGCCGACACGCTGTTGAATGTGCGGCTGGCGTATTACGACGTGCTGTTGACGGCGCAGCAAATTATCGTTCACGAGGCATCCGTCAACTTGCTGCAAAAGGAACTGGACGACCAACAGAACCGCTTCGACGCCGGCACGGTGCCGCATTTCAACGTCCTGCGCGCCGAAGTCTCCGTCGCCAACGAACGGCCCAACCTCATCCGCGCCCGCAACCAGCATCGCATCGCCAAGAACAACCTCGCCAATTTGCTGGGTTACAATTTGCCGCGCGCCGTCTGGGAAAATCTGCCGCTGAATCTCACCGACAATTTTGACACCGCGCCGTGGAACGTGGTTTTGCCCGATGCCATCCAACAGGCGCTGACGCGGCGCACGGAACTGCTCGCGTTGCGCAAGCAAATCGAGTTGCAGCAACTCAACATCGTCAACGCCAAGTCCGGTTACAAACCGACGGTGCAGTTGTTTGCCGGCTACGACTGGGAAAACAACGGCTTCAGCACCGACGTGGGGAACGATTTGGACGGCTGGAACGCCGGTGCGCAGATGAGTTGGAACCTTTTTGACGGCCTGCTGACGCACGGCAAAGTCATCCAAGCCCGGGCGCAATTTGATCACGCCAAAACCGATCTCGCCGACCAGTCCCGACAAATTGAACTGGCGGTGCGCACGGCCTATTCCGATTTCATCGAAGCGCGCGAAACTTTGGAGTCGCAGGAAAAAGTGCAGGAGGAAGCCGAGGAAGCGTTGCGCGAGGCGAATGCGCGCGCCGGGGCCGGCACCGGCACGCAACTGGACGTGCTTGACGCCGAAACTTCGCTCACCCAGGCGCGCACAACGCGGGTGCAGGCGCTGCATGATTATTCCGCCGCCCGCGCCCGGCTCGAACGCGCCATCGGCGCCGATCTGGCTCCGGCGAAATGAGCGCGGCTCAATGCAGTGCTTGTGTGTAACCTTTCCCACCCCGGACCGCTCTATGTTTGGTGAGTTCCCCCCCATGCATCGTTGGATGGCATTGTGGAGCAACTTCAAACAAACAACTAAAAAACAACTAAAAACATGACAACAAGCAAATTCACAACAATCCTGCTGGGCGCGGTGCTGCTCCTCGGCGCCATGCCCCAGGCTCAAGCTGACGACAAAAAAGTGGATCCGACTGGAACCTACATATGGACCATGCCGGGCCGTAACGGCGGAGAGGATCGGACAAACACGTTGGTGTTGAAACTGGAAGGCGACAAGCTGACCGGCAAGCTGTCCAGCCCCGGACGCGGCGGCGCGGTCAATGAAACGGACATCGCCGACGGCAAACTCACCGGCGCGGAGGTTTCGTTCTGCGTGGTGCGCACCTTCAATGGCAACAGCATGACAAACAACTACACCGGCACGATCGCGGACGGCGCCATCAAGGGCAAAATCAGTTTTGTCACCCGGAATGGCGATGCCCGGTCACGCGACTGGGAAGCAAAACTACAGAAGTAGTCCGCCGCCAAAATCCGAAAATGCTCCGCGCGCAGCCGAAAGGTTGCGCGCTTTTTATTTTCACCGCGATGGGCTATTCTTTGCGCCAATGCTGCGGACGTTGCGCAAAGCCGAATATGCCGAACTGATGATTTTATTCTTCATCCAGGCGGCGGCCATGGGCATTTGGTTTGTGCCGCTGGGCACGATTCTCGACGCCAACGAGCTGCACGCCATCAAGCCGTTTGCGTTCGCCGCCACCGCCCTGGCCGCCTTCATCTCGCCGCTCATGTTCGGCGCCATGGCCGACCGGCACGTTCCACCGGCCAGGGTGCTGCGCTGGCTCGCGGCGGCCACCGGCCTCACGCTGGCAGTCATTGCCACAGCCATCAAAGACGGCTGGAATCCGTGGCTGGTGCTGGCGTTGATCCAGCTTTTTTCGCTGTCCTACGCGCCGATGTTCAGCATTTCCACCGCGCTCGTCCTCGCGCGATTGAAAAACGCGAACAAAGAATTCGGCCCCGTCCGCGCGCTGGCGACCCTTGGCTGGATGGGCGGCGCGTTGTTCATCGGCGGCATGAATCTGGACCGCTCGGCGCTTGCGGAATATCTTGGCGCGGTGGTCTGGCTGCTGGTGGCGGCGTTCACTTACTTTCTGCCGGCGCTGGAAATCCCGCCGTCCGCCGAACATCTTTCGTGGCACGAACGGCTCGGCCTCGACGCACTGACGCTGTTGAAGGACCGCGACACGCGCGTGGTCTTCATCACCACGACGCTGTTCAACATTCCGCTCTGCGCCTTTTATCCGTATGCGCCAACGCACCTGCACGATCTCGGCTTCGCGCACACGAGCGCATGGATGAGCCTCGCGCAAATCACCGAAATCATCGCCATGTTCAGCCTCGCGTGGCTGCTGTTAAACTGGCGGCTGAAATGGATTTTTGCCTGCGGCCTCGGCATTCGGCGTGATGCGGTTTGCCTTGAGCGGATTGAATACCGATGCTTCGCTGCTGCTCGGCGTGGCGTTGCACGGCGCGTCGTTTGTGCTCGTGTTCATCACCGCGCAAATTTACCTCAACCAGCGGATTGATGCCGCGTGGCGCACGCGCGCGCAGGCCTTGCTGACGCTGCTGAACGGCGGCGTGGGCAATCTCATCGGCTACCTCGGCAGCGGCTGGTGGTTTGCCGCCTGCACGACGGCGCGGCGGCACGCACTGGCCGATGTTTTGGTGGGGGCTGGCGGCGATGGTCGCGGCGGTGCTGGCGTATTTTCTGTGGGCGTTTCGGGAACAACGAATCACAGTCCAAAGTCCAAAGTCTAAAATCCAAAGTCTCAAAACTGCCACAACCGTGGACCGCGACTTTGGACTTTAGACTTTAGACTTTGAACTTAGAATTCGCCGCGTGTTGAATCCGTTCATCCATTGGATCGAGGCCCAAGGCACTCACGCGCCGTGGCTGTTTCTGGCGCTGTTCATCGTGGCGTCGTTGCTGATGATCTGGCGGCTGGAGGCGATGAGCGCGGGCGGCTTCGAAGGCACGGTGCTCGGCACGCTGGTCATGCCGTATTGCTCCGGCATGGGCAACCTGATTTTCGCCTTCATCCTCGGCCGCAGCGGCGGCAGCGGCGCGGACGTGATGACCAATTCGCTCGTCAACAACGTCACCAACCTGACGCTCGTGCTCGGCCTGCCCGCCATCTTCTGGGGCATGAACGTGCTGCCGAAGAAAAAGCCGGACGCCGGCAAAAAGAAAAAATCCAAGGCAGGCGGCAACGCGCCGGAATTGAACCGGCTCTCGCTGCTGCTCACGCTGCTGGCGGTTCTGTTTTTCACCGGCGCCGTCTGGGCGATGGGACGCAAAGGCCGGCTGGATTTCAACGACGGCCTGGTGTTGATCGGCTTGTTTTTATTCTGGCAATGTTTCCATGTTTTTGAAGTGCTCAAGCAAAACGTGCGGTCGGGCAAATCAGTCTTTCGGCTGGATGCTGCCGGTGAATCTGGCGCTGCTCGCGGTCGGCGCCTATGCCATTTACGTCAGCACGGACTGGCTGGTGGCGTGGATTTCGCATATCCACACCGGCTTCGTCAGCGCGAAATATCTTGGCTGGTTGAGCGGCTGGCTGATGGTGCTGCCGAACGCGTTGCTGGCGTTTTACTACGGCTGGCGCAAACAGCCGGAAGTCGTCTACGCGTCACAAGTCGGCGACGCGCATGTTTCCATCCCGCTCTGCCTCGGCATTTATGCGCTGTATCACACGATGGATTTGCCGGCGTTTTTCCACACGGGCATGTTGATTCTGCTCGGCTCGACGCTGGTTCACATTTTTTTCGTGGCCGTCTTCGGGCGGTTGCCGCGGCTGGCCGGCGTCGCGCTGGTGGGAGCTTACGGCTGGTTTTTGTGGAAGGGCCTGCTAGGTTGAAATCGGAATTCGTTGAATTGTTAAATCGGCAAGCCAGCCGATGCAACGAACCACAATGGAACGATTCAACGATTCAACTTTTTGCAAAAAACTTGGTGTCCCACGAAATCACCAGCGGGTTCGCACGAACCTGATCGGCCAGTTCCGCGAACGGCACCTGCGCGTCCAGCCAGCGCGGGTTTTTGGCGATGGCATCCATGCTTTCGCCGGTGTTGTTGCAGATGAGATAAATCCCCTGCCCCAGCACCATGAACGATTCGAAGCCGGTGCCCGTGGCGTGCCGGGAAAATTCAAAATCGCCGGGGCCATATTGACCGCCCAGCAGAGCAGCGCGCAAGGAGCCAAGGTCATGCGCGAAATTTTTCAAAAAATCGTCGTTGCGCGGCCCGGTGTAATGCAGCACGCGCGCCTTGTTTTCCACGAGCGAGACGACCGCCCATTCGTCAAACACCACGCCGCCGTAGCGCGAATTCATCTGCTCCGCGCAAGTTTTTATTCGCCGGCCAATTTCCTCAAGTGTCATGCCCTTGAGCAGAGCAAAACCGACGCTGGCGCTCAAGGCAATTCGCAGCCCTGGAGATTTTTTAAATTCCCTCAGTTTCAAGTTTTCCGGGCAAGTGTTTTCCCTACACTGTCCAGAAAATTTGATGGAACCACCGGCGAACACGGCAAAGTATTTTTTCTGGCTGCTGAACGTGCTGCTTGGAATTGCGTTCATCGCCGGTCTTCTAGCGTCAGGGCCTTCATCCAGAATGGACGCGGCGACCATCGTGCTCGCCGCATCCGCCAGCATAATCGCCCTTCAACGCGAGTTGCCGCTGCAAAATGTTTTGCCCGTCGCGCTCATGGCCGCGCTCATCGGCGGCCTCGCCCACGGTTTGAGCGCCAGCCTCAATTTTTCAATGCCGTTCGGCCCGTTGGTTTTCAACTCGGCCTGTGGCGTGAAAATTTTCAACGCCGTGCCGTGGACGATTCCGCTGCTGTGGATCGTCGTCATTTTCAACGCCCGCGGCGTGGCGCGGCTGATTTTGCGTCCCTGGCGCGGGGTGAAAAATTACGGCGTCTGGTTCATCGGCCTGACCTGCCTGTTGGCGGTGGCGTTTGATTTCGCGCTCGAACCGTTTGCCTGGCACGTGAAACATTTCTGGCTCTGGCAGCACGACAAAAATTCCGGTCACGTGGGAAGGCACGACGCTGCTGAATTTCCTCGGCTGGGCGTGCGTGTCACTGCTCATCATGGTGGCTACCACACCGTTCACAATTTCCAAGCAGCCGGTCGCTCCCGGCAGGCCGGATTTTCATCCGCTGTTTTTATGGCTTGGCGCGCTGTTGCTGTTCGCGGTCGGTTGCGCAAGAGCGGGCCTTTGGCCGGCAGTCGGCGCGGACGCGGCCATTGCTGCCGTCACGACGATTTTTGCGGTTCGCGGCGCGAGATAATTTCATGCGTTCGTGGCGGTGGTGTTGTGAAGTTTCTTTGAAGGCGAATTGACCCCGCACAACCACTGTTTTAATCTCGGCGTATGGCCAAGAAATCCGCCGAGATATGGTCATCGCGCTGCGATGACCGGACGGCGCAGCGCGCCGTCCCTACCAAAAACTCCCTCGCCCGTCGGACGGGAGAGGGCCGGGGTGAGAGTCGTCCATCTTCCCTCGTGGACACCCGCGTCATTTACTGTGGCGCGCGCCCTCAAAAAGACCGGCAGCTTTTATTACCACTGCGACTGGCACGCCAGCCACTACGTCAAGGTCATGCCAATTTTCGGCGAAAATAATTTTACAAATTAACTTCTCATGTCCGTAAATTACAAAACAAAGCGGAAGCCTCGCATGACAAAGCAAATGCAGCGAGATGGCTCACCTGCGTCCGCGTTGGAATTGAAAGAGCCGTCGGCAACTTATTTTGTTCGCAATACGGAAATTCCCGAATTCTTCGGCCAGCGGGTAAATAAAGGTGAAAGGTTGCCGGTTGATTCATCGGTTGAAAATAATTTGCCACGTTTGTTTTATTCCCATCAGCACGGCGAAGTTTGGCAGGGCGATTCGATTGAATGGATGCGCAGCCTTGAGACAGGTTCGGTTGACTTGGTTTTTGCCGATCCGCCCTACAACATCAAAAAAGCAGAGTGGGACACGTTCGAGTCGCAGCAGGAATATGTGGCATGGTCAGTCCGTTGGATTGAGCAGGCGGCGCGTGTCTTGAAACCGGAAGGGACGCTTTATGTCTGTGGCTTTTCGGAAATCCTCGCTGACTTGCGATTGCCAGCATCACGGTTTTTCAAGGGCTGCCGCTGGATTGTGTGGCACTACAAGAACAAGGCAAACTTGGGCGATGATTGGGGCCGTTCGCACGAAAGCATTTTGCATTTCCGCAAAAGCCATGATTTCACGTTCAATGTGGATGACGTGCGGATTCCATACGGCGAACATACGCTGAAATATCCGGCACATCCGCAGGCCGAGACCAGCCAATATGGGAAGGCCGCGAACAAGGACCGCATCTGGCATCCGCACCCGCGCGGCGCGAAGCCGAAGGACGTGCTGGAAATCCCGACGACCTGCAACGGAATGCACGAAAAGACACCGCACCCGACGCAGAAGCCGGAGGAGCTATTGCGTAAGATTGTGCTGGCTTCGTCCAGTCCCGGCGATGTGGTGATTGATCCCTTTCTTGGTTCAGGCACGACGGCGGTGGTGGCGGAGCAGTTGAAGCGGCGATGGAAGGGCTGCGATTTAAGCGCCGAATTCTGCCAGTATGCAGCAGACAGAATCGAGTTGGTCGAAGATTGGCCGGTTGAAAAGTGGTTGCGTTACGATGAACAAAATGCTGAAAGGAGAAAATCCATCCGATGAAAAAAGCTACCTTGGGTGATTTACAGGAAAGTCTGGCGGACAAGTCGGGGTTCAAACATTTGGCTGACTATGCCAAGTTCTGTTCGGTGTTTCTGGGGCTGCTGGAAATGGATCGTCCCACGCGAATCGTTTCGCCTTCGCCTTCCAATGAACATTACGTTTTTTATCAATACAGCAAGGCCAATAGAAATAAAATCACCCGCCCGCTTAATACTAAATTGTTTTTTGAATCGGAGACGGAAATGTCCGCTGCATTTGATCGCTTCGGCGATTTTTTGAGCGATCTGAAAAAACACAAGGGAGCCACAACCCACAGCAAGAGCCACAAGCAGTATGTGGAATCATACGAAATCAATCGTGTGGTTTATACATTGCAGCAGTCGGTCGGCTGTGTGGGAGATTCATTCGAAAACGAAAATCAATCGCGCAAACGTATCGGCCAGCTTTTTGAATCGCTCGTGAAACTCATCATTAAAGAAATTGGCGTCACTTGCGAACCCCGTTTTATCAACATTCCGATTCCCGGATTCCCCGGTCGCGAAATGTCCTATGAGCTTGACGTGGTTTTCTCGCGCAACAAAGCCATCATCGCGTCCGAGACGAAGCATATCCACGCTGCGGAAGTAGTTGGCTCGGTAAAAACCACCAGCAAAGACCGGATAGACAAAGTATTCCTCGACAAATTTCTCCTGACAAAACTTCTTGGCCGTGACATTCCCGTGATTGCCATTTTTCTTCACGACGTTCAGAGGGCGAAACGGGGCGAGAGCATTTTTGGCATCAATTCCACGTTCAAGACCAATCACTTTCTTGGCTACACTGTTGCCTTGAACAAGCTGGACGGAGTTTATTACGTTGATCCCCGCCCAGATATGCTGACCAACGAACGGTTGCGTGAACAGATTAGAGATTTCCAAAGTTTTCTGGTGCGTGACCTATGGACGCTTGCGAGAGAATGAATCTGGAAAATGTTTGCGTCATGGCCAAACGCCTGCGCGACGTTTGCGCTACAAAGATGTCGCGCTGGGAGATCCAATCCCCAGCATGAGTTCCGGCTTAGACCCTTGCCAGAATTTTTGTCCTTCTACGTTGATTCGTCGTCCAAATCTTCTTTCAGCCGTTTTCTTGCACAAATCCTTGAAAACAAGCCTGCTGGAACGTTCTCCATGACTCCGCCGAAGACGAAGAACACCTTAGAATCGCGATTCTCGACCACAGAATTACGATTCTCTGCTTAAGAATCGCAATCCCTCGGTGCAGAATCGCGATTCTTCAGTTCCGAATCCGGCTCCTTGACCGTGGAGTCCGCATTCTCGACCCGGAAATCCAGTTCCTTGACCATAAATTCACGGTTTCCGATGTTGGAATTGCGATCCTGGCGTCCAGTTTTGCGATTCATGGTTTCAGCAGCAGCAGGATGCCGTCATGGATTTCATTCCCACATTCCAAGACTAACCATTTATTGTCATGGATGTCACAATATAAGTCTATTATGTTAAACATTGACATAAAGATTAGGATTTTATATTATTAAGTCAGACTCCTCTTGATGAGGATACAAGTATTGGAAGGTGGTGAACAAAGTATGGCACAAGCACCCAAAGATATTACTGAAGCGACCGACCTGATCAAGGCCGGCTGGAATAAATACGCCGCCGCCGCCTCGTTTGGCGGCATGACGGAAGCCCAATTCGAGACCAAGGTTAAGCCGTCCTACGACCTCCGCGCCCAGATCGCAGATTTGGAATCACAAATCACGCAGTTGATCCAGGACCGTGACGCCGCAGACGTGGTGACGAACAAGGCCAACGCCGCCGTGGTCAAGGGCATCGTGGGCGATCCGAATTATGGCGACGACAGCGACCTGTATGGCACCTGTGGTTACGTGCGCAAGAGCGAACGCGCGAGCGGATTGACCCGCAAGAAAACCGCCGTTGCAAAAGCCACCGTCGCGGGCAAATAACGCAACTGAAAAAACATCAAGGCGGACTTAAAAAGTCCGCCTGTTTTTTTGGGTCAACTTCGGCGGGGCGCGCGGTGGCGCAATTCATTTCTTGAGCTGCGTGATTTTCAATCTCGCCACGCGCAGTCCGTCCATTTCCTCAACGTGCAATTCGTAATCGCCGGCGGCAAAGCGGTCGCCGGTTTTGGGAAAGCCGCCCAGCCGCTCGGTCACCAATCCGCTGGCTGTCGCCACGCTTTCGTCGTGTTGCACCGGGCCGATGATGTTTTCCAGATCGTGCAGCGGCAGCATGCCGGAAACTTCCCAGATGTTTTCGCTGCGGCGGACGAACTGCGTGGCCTCGGCGTCGAACTCGTCCTGAATCTGCCCGACGAGCGCTTCGATCACATTTTCCAGCGTGACGATGCCCAGCGTGCCGCCAAATTCATCCACGACGAATGCGAAGTGCGATTTTTTTTCCAGAAACCGCTGGAGCAGTTTTTCCAGCCGCGCCGTTTCCGGCACGCAAATCAGCTTGCGCGCGAGCGGCAGCAAGTCCGCCGCCGTCTTGGCCCGGTCGCGAAACGCGTAAAGGTCTTTGATGTGGATCACGCCGCGCGCCTTGTCCGGGTCGCCGTCGTCGCAAATGGGAAAGCGCGAGTAACGGGTTTTTTCCGCGATGGCGAGGCACTCCGCCAGCGTCGCGGCGGAATCGAACACCGTCACTTCGTTGCGCGGGCGCATGACTTCGCGCGCGGTGCGCTGGCGCAAGTCCAGCGCGTTCAAAATCAGGTTGCGCCGGTCGGGCGAACCTTGCGCCGCCGCCAGGATGACGCGCAATTCCTCCTCGGATTGCGCGCCGTGCAGTTCATCCGCGCCAATGCCCATCCATTTCAAGATCAGTTGCGACGAGCGGTTCAGCAGCCAGATGAACGGATACGACACGCGGTAAAACCAGACCAGCGGGCTGGCCGTCCACAAAAGCCGCCCGCAGCGTGCGGCGGATGGCCACGGCTTTGGGCACCAGTTCGCCCGCGACGATGAGCAGATAACAATTGGTGAAGAAACCGACGCCGAGCGCGATGCGATGCCGCAGCGATTCGGAGGTGACGCCCAGCCAGTGAAACACCGGCTCCAGCAAATCATGGAAGACCGGCTCAACCGCCATGCCCAGCCCCAGACTGACCATGGTGATGCCAAACTGCGTCGCGCCGATGTAGGCGTCAATGTGCGCGAGGATGTGGCGCGCGGTTTTGGCGCGGCGGTTGCCCTTCGCGGCGAGCGAGGCCAGTTGCGAATCGCGGATGCGCACCATCGCCAGTTCCGCCGCGACAAAAAAACCGTTCAGCAGCACCAGCACCAGCACGGCGAGGATTTTCAGCGCGATCAAAATGGCGGCGTCACCGTTCATTTCAAAATCGTCCTCCTGCTCATCGTCATCCTCATTCTCATCCTCGGGTTTTTGTTTCGAGAATGACGATGAGGACGAGCAGGAGCAGGATTGCCGTTCACAATTCCATCTCCCCGAACATCACTTTCAAAATGTCCTTCAGTCTCACCACGCCGATTTCCTTGCGTTCCGGCGAGAGCACAATGGCCGTCCGCTGGCCGGCGCGCTGCATCAGGCGCAACGCCACCTCCAGCCGGATGCCTTCGTTCACAAACACCGCCGGGATCATGTAGGCCGAGACCGGCTTTTCCACGTCCAGATTCTCGCGATAGACGAGCGGACGAATATCCAGCAGGCCGGCGATGCGACGCTGGCCGTCGCGCATTTCCCAAACCGGCAGGCGCGAGAGCAATTTTTCCCGCGCCAGTGCGAGCGCCGCGCGCAACGGCGTCCGCGCCTCGACCGTCGGCGTTTCCGCCAGCGGTTTGGCCACCTGCCCCACGGTGAAATTTTGCAGGTCGAGAATCCGGTTGACCATCGCGTGCTCGTCATCGGTCAGCGCCTGGCCCGACTCGCGCATCATCGCGCGCATCTCCTCGCGGTTGCCGAACAGCCGGCCCTGAAACACCTGTCCGCCCGTCCAGTGCAGGATGGCCTGCGACACGTCCTCGACGATCAGCACCACCGGGCTTAACAGCACATTCACGATGCGAAAAGGCCGTGCCACCGACAGACAAAGCGTGTTCGGATGCGCGCGAAACAGCATTTTCGGCAGCAGATCAAAGAACGTGTAAAACAAGAACACCACCACGCGCGAACAGCGTCACACTCAAAACCGTCCGGCCGACTGGACCACTCGTGCAGTTTTGTCAAACATCCAGCCGAGGATGATGAAATTCGCCAGCGTGTTGCCGACGAGGATCGTCCACAGGAATTTCTCCGGCTGCTCCAGGAACCGGTTCAGCATCTGCGCCGACGGTTTGCCGGCGCGCGCCAGCCGGCGGATACGCAGCCGGTTGAGCGCAAACACGCCCGCCTCCATGCCGGACAACAGAAACGACGCGGCCAGACACAGCGTCAGGAAAAACAGGTTGAGATAATTGGTGTGCACGTTCGGTGTTGCTTCATTTCACTTTTTGCACCAGCAATTCATTCACGCGCCGGCCATTGGTGATTTGGGCCGTGAGTTTCAGCCCCGAAAAAATGGCGGACTCATTGCGCGTCCGGCACCACGCCGAGCAGATGCGTCAGCAGCCCGCCCAGGGTTTCGACTTCGGCGACTTCCGGCAGCGCGGGGAATTCGCGGCGGAAATCGTCCAACCGCATCGTGCCGCTCACGCGCCAGCGGCCGGGCGCGAGTTTTTCCATCACAAAACCTTCCGGCTGCGCCGGCGCGTGAACCTGGCCGACGAGTTGGCCAAGAATGTCCTCCATCGTCACGATGCCCGCCGTGCCGCCGAACTCATCCAGCACCATCGCCATGTCCGCGCTGCTGTTTCTGCAACGCGCGGAACAGCAGCAGCAGATTCATCGTCTCCGGCACGAACGACGGAAACTCGATGGCCTCCGCCAGATCAATCTTCGGGTCCAGCAGCAGCGCGCGGGTATTCAGGATGCCGACGATGGTGTCCGGCGTTTCGTCGTAAATCGGCAGGCGGCGATGCTGGAATTTTTTCGCGGCGGCGATCATTTCCTCCACGCTTGCCTCGTCGCTGATGCAGGCCATGCTGGCACGCGGGCGCATCACGTCGCGCGCCACGCGCCGATCCAGGCTGATGATTTGCAGGATGATTTCCTTTTCCGTTTCCGCGAGCGTGCCCTGCTGGAACGCCATGTCCACCAGCTCCTGATATTCCGCCTCCGTGAGCTTGGCCGAGGAAGCGGACTGCTGCGCCGCTTTTTTGAGCATCGCTGCGTTCAGCCATTGCGCCACGCGATAAAGCGGCTTGGACATTTTTTCAAAGACGAACATCAGCCAGGCCACGCGCACGGCCCAGCGTTCGGGCCGCCGCACGGCCAGCGTTTTGGGAAAGACTTCACAGCCGAGCAACACCAGCGCCGCCAGCACAATCATCGTCAGCGCCAGCGCCCAGTGCGAGTTGAAGACCATGCGCAACGCCACCGCCAGCATCGCGGCGTTGGCGAACGTGTTGCCCAGCACCAGCGTGGCCAGCAAATCCTGCGGGCGCGCCAGCAGTTGCGCCACGATCTTGCCCCGGTGCGGATGCCGCTGCCGTGAGTTGCGCCACCTGCCACTGGCTCAACGAAAACAACGCCGTCTCCGCCAGCGCAAAGAAGAAACTCGCGCCTGCAAAAATCAAGATGGCCGATATTGCCTGCTCCACGCGCGAAGGATAGCCGCAAACCGCCGGTCGGGAAAGGTCAAATCATTGCTCTGAAATCGGCGCGTGCCGCCGGATTTTCGGGACGGGAACAAGGGATTTACTTTCAAGAGTTCGCTCATTAACTTTCCGGCATGGACTCATTGCACGCACCGTGGCGCATCGAATACATCCTTTCGCCCAAGCCGGAATTGAAGCAAGGACTCTTCACGCGCATCGCGCAATCGTCCGACGACGAGGCGAACCTGGTCGTCGTGCGCGACCGCACCTGTTTTGCGCTGCTCAACCGTTATCCTTACAACGGCGGACACTTGATGGTTGTGCCCTACAAGGAAATCGCGGACTTGAACGGTCTGACGGACGAGGAAGTGGCCGATCTCTGGAGACTCGTGCGCCGCTGCCTCAATGCGCTGACGGCGGTGATGAAGCCGGACGGCTTCAACGTGGGCATCAATCTCGGCAAAGTCGCGGGCGCGGGCATTCTGGAACATCTGCACATCCACATCGTGCCGCGCTGGAACGGCGACACGAATTTCATGCCGGTGATCGCCGGCACGGGCGTCGTGCCGGACGCGTTGAATGACATCGCCGCAAAACTGCGGGCCGAATTGCGGAAGTAACTTTCAATCGAATCGAGCCCGCGACCCTGACGAATCCAACTTACTGGCTTTTCACGCGAAAAAAACGGGTGGCGTTGGTGACCGGCAGATTGATGGTGGTTACGTTCGTGGTCACGAGATCGCTCCACATGACCGCCGGCAAGTCGGTCGCTTGTTGCACGACATACGGAGCCACACCGCCGATCCAATTCAAGGTCTCGTTGGTGCCGCTCTGGACGATGGTCAATTGGATGCCATTCGTCACGGTGATGACCACGGCGTCATAAGTCACAGCATGAATGCCGTCGCTGGCGCTGAGTTCCAGCGTGTAAGTTCCCGGCGCGCTGAACGTCGCGGTGGTGTTGGTCTGCGCATCGTTTCCGAACGTGACCTTGCCCGGCCCGGAATACGTCCGCCACTGGATCGCTGGCGGCGGATCGGAAAAAATCACCATGCCTGCCAACTGCGCCGGCTGGCCGTAGATCACGGTCTGGTCCGGCCCGGCATAAGTCACCGGTGCGCCGGGCGAGCGCGGACCTTCATTTGGCCCGGTGGTTTGAATGACTTCTAAGTTGGTGATGGCGAGGCCGGTGCCGGTGAGATCGGCGAACGCGTTTGCGGGCCAGCGGTCATCCGGCGTGATGGAAATGGAAAAGAACGAACTGCTGTTGTCGGACACCATCGCGCCGTATTTTTTCAAGCCCAGCAGCAGGGCTTTTTCCTCCTTCGTCCAGTTCGCGGGAATGGTGTAGCCGGCCTTGAGCCGCAGGCGCTGGCCCATCGCCGGATAATTGGTGCCGGCATAGCCGCTGGTGTTATGCGTGGCGGGATAGATATGCTGGTTGCGGGTATGCACCACCACCAGACGGCAGGCGTGTTCAACCATACCGCGCTCGCATTCATCGTAGCGCACGAGGGCCGGAAACATCGGAAAGCCGGCGGCGTCGCCGGAAGTCCAGCCATCCGGCCGCAAGGTGTTCGAATTCAAATCAAACTTGGCGCCGTTGGACGCCTGCCAGTCCGTGCCGGCCAGCGCGGTCAGCCAGGTTTCCCAGATAAATCCAATGCCCGGTTCCACCATGATGGCGTGACGGTCACTGCCATCGCTGTTGGTTTGCCATTGCGCCAGCGTTTGTGTGCCGGTGCCCGTCGGCCAGGTCTCGATGGGCAGGTTGGAGGGAATCGGATACAGGCCAAATGGCGAAGTGCCGCCGTCGAGGTCGGATTGACCGGGATAATTGAAAAAATCAATCGGCACGCGCGGCTGGTTGTCCGGCAGCAGGACAAAGTTCATTTCCTGAAAGATCGAAAGTTTCCGGTGCGACGCACCCACGTCCGAATTGATCTGCGACATCATGGCATCCGAATTCACCAACACGGGCCGGTTGGAGATGCACTCGTTCCACGGATTAGTCACCGGGAAAATCTGCATGGCCGACACCACGGTGTCCGCATTGGCGGTGTTGAACAGAATGACGTTCGTCACTATCGGCAGCACGCCGAGAAGACGGCCTTCCTGATTGATCCGCTCCGCCGGCAACCGCAGAAGCGGCAGCAAGAACATCAAGGCGATGGATGCGAAGAGCCTCATGGTCATATAGACTATGGCCAGCCAGGCTAAATGCAAGGGGTGGAAAAGTCATCCGATGTTTTGGGTTGCTGCCCGAATTGACATTCAGTGTAGATCATCGGCTTGCCGCCGCTGCTGGATTTGATTAGCGTGCCGCTTGATATGCCTTTGTGTCTGCCACAAATTTCCCGGCGCGCCTTTTTAAAACGCGCGGCGCTCGCCGGAGCCGCCGCCGCGTTGGCCCCGCAAAGCTACGCCGGACTGTTGGATAAATCGCGGGACAAGCACACCTTTGCCTTCTTCTCCGATCCCCACATTGCCGCTGATGCCGCATTGAAAAACAACGGGGTCAACATGGCGGACAATTTTGCCGCCTGCGCCCGCGAACTCGCCGCGTGGCCAGTGAAACCCGCCGCCGTCATCGTCAACGGCGATCTGGCATTCAAGTTCGGCCGGCCGGCGGATTACGCGAGGTTTGGAAAATTGATCGAACCGGTCCGTGCGCTCGCGCCGGTTCATCTGACGCTTGGCAACCACGACGACCGGGAGAATTTCTGGAAAGCGTTTCCACATGACGCAACCCGGCTGAAAGCGGTGCCGCAAAAACAGGCCGCCATTTTTTCCACCGACCGCGCCAACTGGTTTTTGCTCGATTCGCTCGACCTCACGAATCTCACGCCCGGCAAACTGGGAACCGCGCAACTGGACTGGCTCGGACGCGAACTTGCGGCACGCCCGGAGAAGCCGGCCATCGTTGTGTGCCATCATCCGCTGGACTTCACGGGACTTTTGGGCCTGAAAGATTCCGCGGAGTTGGAAGCGATGCTGCTGCGGCACCGGCAGGTGAAGGCGTTTATTTTTGGGCACACGCACGACTGGCACATCGAAACGCAGTCGAGCGGCGTGCAGTTCATCAACCTGCCGCCGACCGGCTATGTTTTTCAAGCCGGGCGGCCGAGCGGCTGGGTGCGCGTCACGCTGGCACGCGACGGCATGGAAGTGGAGTTGCGCTCGCTGGATCCAAAATACCCGGACCATGCCAAGGTCCAGCGGTTGAACTGGCGTCCGACGTGAGCCGGAAATTTTATCCGATGAACCAAACTGTTTTTTTTGGCCTGTTCCTGGCCGCCGCCCTGCCCTTGCGCGGTGAACCGGCGGATGGCAACTAACTTTTGCTCAACCGCTCGACTGGTTTCTCGAAAAACATGCGGTGTGATTCTTCGAGAATGGCCGGAATGCGGTCGGCGAACGGACTATTTTTCAGCGCGGCGCGCAAATCAAATTCCCGCAGCTTCGCGGCGTTCTCGCCGGGAAACCAATGTTCGGCCTGACCCAGCAAATTGTAGCGCATTTTTCCCCAGGCGATGAGATCAAGCGGCTTGGCATAAGTCCACAACCGCAAAATTTCCGAGACATTAATTTCGCCCGGCACCTCGTTAAAATTCGGCAAGCCTTCCGGCCAGCGCGCGCACCAGTCCGCGCCGAGAACGTTTCCCATTTCCGCGCGCCACCGTTTTTCAATCGGCGCAATTGTCTCCGGAATTTTGTCGTAAAATTCCAGCGCGGCGACGTGCTCGTCGAAATCCGCCGGCTGGGACGCGCCGCAGCTCAAGGTGTGAACTTCCGGCCGGTTCAGACAATAAAGATCGTTGAACTGCATCGGCGTGAGCGGCGCGGAAAGTTTTTTGATTTTGTCGCCCGGCTCCTGAAGTTTGCCGCCTTTGTCGTTGGGGCTGATGATGAACACGCCCATGTCGTGCCGGCGCGCGGCCAGCACGGCGGGCCAGTTCAGATCGTTGACGAAATACCAGTGCAGATTCACGTAATCGAACTCGCCGCTGTTGACCGCGTCGAGAATGACATCCGTCGTTCCGTGCGTGGAAAAACCGATGAAGCGGCAGCGGCCTTCCCGCTGCAATTTCCGCGCGGCTTCGAGACAGCCGCCTTTTTTGAGCGACCAGTCGAGCAGTTCGCGGTTGTTGATGCCGTGAAGCGAAAGCAAATCCACATACTCCAGCTTCAGGTAATTCATCGAAGTCTGAAACGTCTTGAGAAACTCCGCCGCCGAGGCGTGCGGCGCGACTTTGGTTTGCACGATCATTTTGTCGCGCGGCAGTTTCGGCAGCAGCGCGCCGAGCTGCATTTCCGACGTGCCGTAGCCGCGCGCGGTTTCGATGTGGTTGATGCCGAGTTCGAGCGCGCGATGGATGCACGCTTCGAGATTCTCCTGATTGGCGCGGGGAATGTCCTGCGGCGACACGTCCTGCCACTTGTGCTGGTAGCGCATTCCACCGCACGAGATCACGGGCATCTGCAAACTGGTCCGGCCAAAACGGCGATATTTCATCGCGCCAAAAATAGATTGTGTCCGCGCGCAAGGCAAGCTGGGCTGTCAGAATGGCGCGGTGAAAATGGGCGGCGCGTTTGAAGGCTAAACCGCGCTGTTCCCGTTCAGACTAAATTTGAGCGCCGTTATCCAGGCACTGTCGGATGATGCGCAGTAATTTGTCCGGATGATAGGGCTTCGCCAAAAAATTTACGCCTTCTTTCAACGGCAGGTTCTGGCTGACCACCTCCGGGCTGTAACCGGAAGAGTAGATGATCTTGAGGTCGGCTTTTTTCGTCCGAAGCTGTTCCGCCAAATCCCGTCCGGACATTCCGCCGGGCATGATCATATCGGTCAGCAGCAGGTGGATTTCCGGCCCGTGTTCGTTCCAAACGGCCAACGCCTCTGTGCCGGAAGCGGCTTCGTGAACGTGATAGCCCTGGCGCTGGATCACGGTTCGCGTCAACCGGCGCAACGACGGCTCGTCTTCCACCAGCAAAATAGTTTCCTTGCCGCCGGGAATTTTGGCTTTGGTCGCATTGGGAATGACCGGTTCGGCTGGCGTGGCGCTGATCGGAAGAAACACCTTGAAGGTAGCACCGCGACCCGGCGCGCTTTCCACTTCGATCCAGCCCGCGTGCTGTTTGACGATGCCATACGCGCTGGCCAATCCGAGGCCGGTGCCTTTGCCAACTTCCTTGGTGGTAAAAAATGGCTCGAACAGATGGGGCAACAATTCCGGCGCGATGCCGCAGCCGTTGTCCTGAACCAGGAGGCAGGCAAATCGTCCCGGACTGGCGCCTGTGCGACTGCTGGCAGTCTTCCGCTTTGATTTCAATTTCATCGGCCCGGATCAACAACTGGCCGCCTTGCGGCATGGCGTCGCGGGCGTTCACTGCCAGATTCAGGATGACCATTTCGATCATCACCGGATCGGCATGAAGGATCAGCGGCTTCGCGCCGGTCTGAATGTCCAGTTCAATGTGCTCGCCGAGCACCCGGCGGAGCATCGTGCCCAAATGCGGAAAGCACTTCGTTCAGGTCGAAAATTTTCCGCTGCATCGCCTTTTTGCGGCTGAACATCAACAATTGCGAGGTCAGCTTGGCGGCGCGCTCGGCGGCGGTTTCAATCTCGCGCAGCGCTTCCGCAACTTCCTGGCTGGGCCGCATTTCCATGGACAGACATTGCAACGTAGCCGCGGATGATGGTGAGCAGATTATTGAAATCATGGGCGATACCGCCGGCAAGCTGGCCGACGGCTTCCATCTTTTGCGCCTGGCGCAAGGCTTCCTCCGCCTGCGCGCGCTCCGCCATTTCAATTTTCAATTTTTCGTTGGCGGCCTGCAAGTTCGTGTGTCCGGGCCGCGACCATTTTTTCCAGCTGGCTGTTTTTGCATGGGCCCGCTGGCCCAGTTCCCATTTTTCCGTCAGGGCGTGGGCGAGCTGCAATACTTCAATGGTGTCAAACGGTTTTTTGAGAATCACCAGCCGGTCGCTCTGGCCCAGTTTGGCGATCATCTCGTCCCAGGAATAATCCGAATAAGCCGTGCAGATGACGATTTGGATGTCCGGATCGTGTTTTAAAATATGGGCGGTGGTTTCGATGCCATCCCAGCCCGGCGACATCCGCACATCCACAAACGCCAGCGCGTAGGGACGGCCTTGGGCCAGCGCCTCGCGCACTTTCGCCAGCCCGTCTACGCCGCTGAACGTCGAATCAATTTCAAAGCCGGCGGAATCGCGGGTCTGCGGCTTTTCGCCAAACACCGCCGCGCCGACGGCGTCAAGGCCGATGACCAAAGCGTCCGGCGGCTGCAGGATTTTTCGGAAATCCGCATGAATGGCCTGATTGTCATCAACCACCAGCAGGCGGTTGTTTTTTTGAAAATCCGGCGCGTTCATAATTGTGTGACGGGAGGTTGCAAGGGCAGTTTAAGAACAAACACCGCCCCTTGACAATGACCATCGCTCTGAACCGTCAGCGATCCGCCCATTTCCCGCGCGGCCAGCGCGCCGCTGTGCAGGCCGAAGCCGTGGCCACGCTTGCGGGTGGTGAAGCCGTGGTTGAAAATGCCTCGGGAGATTTTCGGGCGGAATTCCGATGCCATTGTCCCGGACCGCAATCTGCACTCCGCCGTCCGCGCGGCACACCTGCAACGTCAGTTTTTTGTCCGTCCGTCCCGATTCATCGCAGGCGTGTTTGGCGTTGCGGATCAGGTTCACCAGAATCTGCAACACCTTGTGCTTCTCGACGGTGACCGGCGGCACGTCGCTGAATTCGCGAACCAACTCAATGCCGTGCCGGGCCAGCGCGCCGGCATTCATGCGCAGGGCGTCGTCCACCAAGTCCACGAGCTTCACTGTTTCGGTGACGCCGGAAATTTTCGCGTAGTTCTGCTGCATCGCCACGATTTCATTGATGTGTTCAATGTTTTGACGGAGCAGTTCCAGCTCATTGATGGCAGTTCCTGTTCCCGGGCCAGTTGCGCGGCGAGCTGGCTCAAATAAGCCGGGCAACTGCCGGCCTTTCGGGTCGGTGGTGATAAACGCGCCCAGGTCGGCGGCGTGTTCCTCCAGCATGGCGGCGACTTTGCCGAGATAGGAAACTTTTGATTTTTTTGTGTTGTCCGCCACCAAGGTCGCCGAGACGTTGACGCTGTTGAGCACGTTGCCGACGTTGTGCAAAATGTTGGTGGCCACTTCAGCCATGCCGGCCTGCCGGGAAACTTCCAGCAGCCGCTGGTGAGTGTTCTCCAGTTCCAATCCCATCCGCTTGCGCTCCTCGATTTCGGCTTCGAGCGATCGCGTGCGCTGGGCCAGTTGCTCCACCGCGCGTTTGCGTGCGACGAACTCGACTTTCAGCGAGGAGTTGGCGGACGCCAGTTCGGCGGTGCGTTTCTGGACTTCGGTTTCCAGCAGGTCGCGATTTTTTTGCAACGCCTGCTGTTCGCGGTGCAGATGCCGGACGCGCCAGAGATAAATGCCAATCAGTGCGGCGAACACCAGCCCGCCGCAGAGCAGCCGGAACCATGCGGTCTGAAAAATGTGCGGGCGCAATTCAATGGCGACCGCGTCGCCGGCTTCGTTCCAAATTCCATCGGCGTTGGCGGCGATGACCTGAAACGTGTAAGTGCCCGGCTTGATATTGGTATAAAACGCCAGACGCCGGTTGCCGGCGTCCACCCAATCGCTGTCATACCCCTCCAGCCGATACCGGAATTGCACTTTTTGCGGCGCGATGAAGGTCGAGGCGTCGAAATGAAATTCCAGTTCGCCTCTGCCTGGCGGCACCGTGATGGCTTCGCCGCGCGCCACTTCCCGCCCGTCGGCTTTGACGAGATCGATGTGCACCTCGGGCGCCACTTGATTGGTCGGGATATGCGCCGGATCAATCATGACCACGCCATTGGCCGAGGGAAACCAGATGCGTCCGTCGGAAGTCTTGCAGGCGACGCGTTCCTGCTGCAGCGTTTTGTCGACCAGCTTGACGGAATTCATGCCATTATACGCCGTGCATTGAACCCGCGCCGTTTTGCCATCGGCAAAGTCGTTCATGCTTTGGCGGCTGACGGAAAAGATTCCCCCGACGGAGTCCACCCAAAGATTTCCCCGGTCGTCGGGGACGATGGAATAAATATTGTTGTCGAACAAACCGTCCTTCCGGCTGATGAGCCGGATCTGATTGTCCTTCAGCCGCGCGATGCCCGACTGCAGCCCCGCCCACACCACGCCGTCCTGATCCTCACAAACCGTTTCCACGTCTGGATCGGCCAGCCCTTCCGCCACGGACCATTGTTGGTAAGCGCTGTCTTTGACGCGGAAAATTCCGTTGACGCTGGCCACCCAAATGACGCCATCCCGGCCGGAGGCCAGATTGCGAATCCAATACATCGGCGGTGGTCCGGCGTTGGTGAAGGCGTAGGGCTGAAAAAAATTTGTCCCCGCGCGATAGAGTGTTCCGCCGCCGGACACCACGACGCCGTGCGCGTCCTCCGCCATGCCCACCAACAGGTCGGAGTTCGTGTAGGCCGTGAGGAGTTTTTTCTCCGACGAGAGGATGGCCAGGGTCTTGATAAGACAGACCAGATAAAGGTCGCCGTTGCCCGCTTCAAACACGCGCTTGATGTAAGTGGATGGGAGTCCTGTCTCGGTGCCATAGGTTTTCCGCGCCCCCGATGCGGGATCAAAATAAGTCACCCCGGAATGACTGCCGATCCAAATACCGCCCTGATGCGAGGCGCACACGGCGAACGCATCTCTCACCCGCGGGCTTTCAGCGGCGGGGTAAGTGGGAAATTTTACGTCCGTAAGCTGGCTAACGCCGCCTCGCGTTCCGATCCACAAGCTGCCTTCGCGATCTTCCGCAAGGGCGTTCACGTAATCACTCCCCAGCCCATCAGCCCTTTGGAAAAATTCGCAGGTTCCATTCTGATAGCGTCCCAGCCCGCGACCGGACGTTCCGATCCACAAAACACCGTGGTCATCCACCAGCAGCGCCCGGACCTCCTCTCCTTCCAGCTCGGGAATCTTCTTTGGCCTGAGGTTGGAATCAAGACAACGCAGTCCATCGGAGGTGCCGCACCAAATTTGCCCTGCGCGATCTTCGGCGATGCAAAAAATATAAGCAGCATCTAATCCCGGAACGGCCATCTTGATCATTTTTCCCGCCTGCCAACAGTAAAGCTCATCGCTGCCAAACCAGACCCGGCCCTCGCGGTCCGCGTAACAGCACAGAGCATTCAGTCCCCCGTTTGTGGACGTGCCGGAGTTCGTCAGTTGCTCAAAGGTTCCAGTTGGCGTCAGCCGTGCGGCGCCGTTTTCGGCGGCGGCGAACCACAGCGTTCCGTCTGCGCTTTCCATAATGGAGTGGACATTCATGCGCATGTCTCCCCCCAACTGGCCGCGAAAGGAAAAGGATCGTCCGTCGCAAAATCCGAACGAGCTGTGATCCAGCCCCACCCAGATGCCGCCGTTGCGGGCGTTCGACAGGCTGGTCACCGTGCTGCCAGAAAGATTGGTGGCGCTCGAAAGATCCAGCGGTTTGAATTCGATCCCGTCAAAACGAACCAGCCCCACCGAGGTTCCGAGCCAAAGATAACCATCCCGCGCCTGCGTGATGGCGGTGATGCCGTTTGCCGGAAGACCATTCTGCCGGCTCCACGTCTGGCAATTGTATTGCTTGAGTTCCCTGGCCGGATCCAGGGCAAACACATGAGGCAACAGGAGCAGGAAAAGCAGCGCGATGCCAAGGTGCCCAGTCCGCGTCCACGAACAACCTGGGCTTGTTCCTAGGCTGTTCTTGCCATGCCCGAACGAGACTTTGACGGCAGGCGCAATTATTGGCGTGCTGGTTCTCAAAGGTCTATTAATGGTTCTATTAACCTTAATAACCTTAAATGCAAAACGAAACAACACATATTTTGGTATTTTCCGGCACTGGCTTGACCACCACCGACCGGTTGCGCAAATTTTTGCCGCCCACGGATTTCTGTTCTTGATTTCGCGCGCATTTCGCCGTTTCATTCCGGTGAAGGAATAATTAAAATTATCTGAAATCATGGCCTACCAAAACGTGACGCCGCCCACGGGCGGAAAAATTACCATCGCGAACGGCAAACTCACCGTTCCGGAAAATCCCATCCTGCCGTTCATCCGCGGCGACGGCACCGGCCCGGACATCTGGGCCGCCAGCGTGCGCGTGTTCGACGCGGCAGTCGCGAAGGCTTACGGCGGCCAACGGAAAATCTCCTGGTTCGAGGTTTTTGCCGGCGAAGAATCTTTCAAGAAATTCAACAACTGGCTGCCGGATGACACGGTCGAGGCGTTCAGGGAATTTCTCGTCGGCATCAAAGGTCCGCTCACCACGCCCGTCGGCGGCGGCATCCGCTCGCTCAACGTCGCGCTCCGCCAGATTGCTCGATCTCTACGTCTGCCTCCGCCCGGTGCAGTATTTCCAGGGCGTCCCCTCGCCGGTGAAACATCCGGAGAAGGTGGACATGATCATCTTCCGCGAGAACACCGAGGACATTTACGCGGGCATTGATTTCGAGGCGGGCAAGGAAGCGGCGTTGAAGACGATTGAATTTCTCAAGGCGAACTTCCCGAAAGATTTTAAGAAAATCCGTTTCGGCGAAATGCCGGACGTCGTCGGCATCGGCATCAAGCCCGTTTCCAAGACCGGCACGCAACGACTCTTCCGCTCCGCCGTGCAATACGCCATCACGAACAATAGCAAGTCGGTGACGATTGTCCACAAGGGCAACATCATGAAATACACCGAGGGCGGCTTCCGCGACTGGAGCTATGAACTCGCCAAGAGCGAATTCGGCGCGGTGGAAATTGACGGCGGCCCGTGGTGCAAAATTCCCGAAGGCAGACCCGGCGCCGGCATCGTCATCAAGGACGCCATCGCCGACATCACGCTCCAGCAGGTGCTCACGCGCCCGACGGATTTCGACGTGATCGCCACGCTGAACCTCAACGGTGATTATTTGAGCGACGCGCTCGCCGCGCAGGTGGGCGGCATCGGAATCGCGCCCGGCGGCAACATCAATTACGTCACCGGCCACGCCATTTTCGAGGCCACACACGGCACCGCGCCCAAATACGCGAACAAGGACGTGGTGAATCCCGGCTCCGTCGTTCTCTCCGGCGAAATGATGCTGCGTTACCTGGGTTGGACCGAGGCGGCGGATTTGATTTTGAAGGGCTTGAACGGCGCGATTGCGTCCAAGCGTGTCACCTACGATTTCGCACGCCAGATGGATCATGCGACGGAGATCAAATGCTCCGCGTTCGGCGACAACATCATCGCGCATATGTGAACTGGCAGCGGCGGAACACGACGCTGCGGTTTTACTTTTGAATAAAATCACGTGCGTGTTTTGCAGGGCTGCGCCAGGGGGCCGCACGCGATCAAATTTCCGGCTCTGGCATTGCCCGCCGCGTGCGTTCGGTTAAAGTATGCGGGTGAAATCCAAAGGCACAGTGTATCTCGTCGGCGCGGGGCCGGGCGACGCGGGGCTGCTCACGTTGCGCGGCGCGGAATTGCTCCGACGCGCTGAAGTGGTCATCAGCGACGTGTTGGTCAATCCTGAATTACTCCGTCACGCCTCGCCGTCCGCGGAAATCATTTCACGCGGCAACCACAAACGCGACGGCGGCATGTCGCAGGAACAGATCACCGAACTCATGCTCGCCCGCGCACGCGAAGGCAAAACCGTCGTGCGGCTCAAGGGCGGCGACCCGTTCATCTTCGGTCGCGGCGGCGAAGAAGCTGAAATGCTCGCGCGCGGAAAAAATTCCATTCGAAGTCGTTCCGGGCGTCTCGTCCATCATGGCGGCGGCGAATTACGCCGGCATTCCTCTCACCCATCGCGCGCATTGCTCCAGCTTCACTGTCTTCACCGGCCACAGCGATTCCGCCGACGCGCCCACCGCGCTGCGCTACGAGCAGATCGCCAAAATCCCCGGCACCAAGGTCGTGCTGATGGGCATGGACAATCTCGCCGACTGGACAAAATCGCTCATCGCGCACGGCATGAATCCCGAAACGCCCGTGGCCGTCGTCCATCGCGGCACGACGGGCCGGCAGAAATCCGTCGCCGGCACGCTGGCGACGATCGCAAAGCTTGCGGCAAAAGAAAAAATTTCACCGCCGGCCATCACCATTATCGGCGACGTGGTGAAGTTGCGCGGAAAAATTAAACTGGTTCGAGTCCAAGCCGCTGTTCGGAAAACGCATCGTCGTCACGCGCCGCTCGGCGCAGGCGGGAACTTTCGCCGCGCGGCTCGCCGAACTCGGCGCGGATGTGCTGGAAGTGCCGACGATCAAGCTCACGCATCCGACCGAGCGCGACGCGATCATAGACTGTCTGATGGAACTGAATTCCTACGACTGGTTTGTTTTCACCAGCGCGAATGGCGTGACGGTGTTTTTCGACATGTTTTTCAAGCGGTTTCAGGATTTGCGCGAGATCGGCGGCGCGCGCATCGCAGCGGTCGGCCCGGCAACGGCGGCAAAATTGCGCGAACTGCACTTGCAGGTGGACTTGCAGCCGGAAGAATTCACCGGCAGAAAAATCGCGGAGGCGTTTGTGAAATTTCAGAGCATCGAAAACGTGAAGATGTGCCTGCTGCGCGCCGAAGTGGCGAACCGGAATTTGCCGGACGCGCTGCAAGAAATGGGCGCCATCGTGGATGACATCGCGATTTACAAAACCGTGGCCGAGACCGAAGACCGCACCGGCGCGGCCGCGCGGCTGCTCACGGAAGGCGCGGACTGGGTGACGTTCACCAGCCGCTCGACGGTGGAACACTTCCACGCGCGCTTCGATTTGCCGAAATTGGTGAAGCAATTTCCACAAATGAAACTTGCCTCCATCGGTCCGGAGACCAGCAAGGCGATCACCGCGCTGAAACTTAAACCAACGCTCGAAGCAAAGTCGCACACGACGGACGGGTTGATTGCGGCATTACTGAAAGCGGAATAGTTCAACCATCCGGAGCGCCAGGCAAAAGCCCGGCAGACTGGTCAATGACAATCGCAGTTAATCGGCTTGACGGTTCAACCAGGTTTCCATGCCACTGTTTCTAACCATCCTGTTTTTAATCGGCACACTGTTGCCGGTGACGGCATCTGGTTTAACCACGAATGCTCAGGGCGAACTTCTGTTCCAGGAGGTTCCGTTTCGTGGCATCGGTGTCAACTATTACGACGCCTTCACGCGCACACTCGGCCAGACTGCCCGGACGAACTACGATGTGGGCTTTCGCGAACTGGCGGCGAGGCGGATTCCGTTTGCGCGGTTTTCTGCCGGCGGTTACTGGCCGCAAGATTGGGCACTCTACCAAACAAATCGTGCGGCATATTTCGCGCGACTGGATGGCGTCGTGCGGAGTGCCGAAAAGCATGGCGTTGGATTGATCCCAACTTTTTTCTGGTGTTTCAGCACGGTGCCCGACTTAGTCGGCGAGCCGTGCAATCGTTGGGGCGACCCCAACAGTCGCACCATCGCCTTCATGCGTGAATATACGCGGGAACTGGTAACCCGTTATTTGCACTCGCCCGCCATTTGGGGTTGGGAGTTTGGCAATGAATACAATTTGGCCGCCGACCTGCCGAATGCGGCTGAAAATCGTCCGCCGGTGGTGCCCGCTCTCGGAACCCCGACGCATCGCACTGCGGAAGATGATCTCACACACGCGGCCATCCGCGTGGCTCTCCGGGAGTTCGCACTCGAAGTCCGAAAACACGACCCGCAGCGAATCATCATCAGCGGCAATGCCTTTCCGCGCGTTTCAGCATGGCACCAGGCACACACGAAAAACTGGCAACATGACACCCGCGAACAGTTCGCCGAAATGCTCGCCGCCGATAATCCTTCTCCCATCAACACGCTGTGTGTGCGTGGTTACGACTTGACCACGGACATCGGCCGGCTCGACCAGGCCATGAGGGTGGCGCAGGCGACCAGAAAGCCGCTATTCGTTGGCGAGTTTGGGGTGTCTGGACACGACACTGGAGAATTGAAGGTGAAGTTTGCCATGATTCTTTCCGCGATTGAAACCAACCGTGTCCCTCTCTCCGCGTTGTGGGTGTTTGATTTTGATGGCCAGACGAAGGACTGGAATGTGAATGAGACAAACGACCGAAGCTGGCAGCTCGACGCCATCCAACAGGCGAATGAACGGATGAGAAGGACTCGCCATACGCCAGCTTATAAATAAAGTCTCGCTGCGTATGGCTATTCGTATTTCCGACACAATAATTGGTCCTTTTGACTTTAAATTTACTGACTGCATTTTCCCGGCACTTGCGCCCGGCAATTTTTCCACCGAAACTTCCCGCGCATGAACTGGCACGCCATTTTGGACAAATTCTGGCCGCACCTCGCCGCCGGGTCTGTCATGCTGGCCTGCCTGATCGCCTCCGCTCATGCCCTGCTCCAAAAACGGGATACCCGCGCCGCGACCATTTGGCTGGGTGTGATTTGGTCTTTGCCCGCGCTCGGTCTCCTGCTCTATCTTGCGCTCGGCGTCAACCGGATCCGCCGCCGCGCCATCCAGCTCGGCGTGCATAAAACCTTGAGCCGTCCCGTCCCGGAAAATCTCGGCGAGCCGGAGCATGACGGCGCGGAACACCTCAAGCACATCGCCCAGGTGGTCAGCCGCATCGCCACGCAGACGCTCACCGCCGGGAATAAAATCGAGCCGCTCGTCAATGGCGACGCCGCTTTTCCCGCCATGCTGGCCGCGATTGAAGCGGCCCAAAAATCCATCACGCTGGGCACTTACATTTTTGACAACGATGCCAGCGGCGCAAAATTTGTCGGCGCGCTCGAGCACGCGGTGAAGCGCGGCGTCGCCGTCCGGGTTTTGATTGACTCCGCCGGCGCGCGCTATTCGTGGCCGCCCATCACTTTCAAATTGCGCCGCGCGAAAATCCCCTTCGCGAAATTTCTGCCCACGTCGCTCTTCACGCCTTGGCGCGTGGCCACCATCAATCTTCGCAGCCACCGTAAAATACTGGTCGTGGACGGCGAAATCGCCTTCACCGGCGGCATGAACATCCGCCACGGGAATATGCTCGCCGAAAAACCGGCGCACCCGGTTCAAGATTTGCACTTTCGGGTGGAAGGCCCGGTGGTCGCGGAGTTGCAGGAGGCGTTTGCCAACGACTGGGCGTTCACGACGGAAGAAATTCTCGCCGGCGAGGTTTGGTTTCCCGAAATGAAGGAATCTGGCGACATCATTGCCCGGGCCATTCCCGACGGGCCGGACGCCGATTTTGAAAACGCGCGCTGGACGCTGCTGGCCGCGCTCGCCGAGGCGCAGACTTCCGTAAAAATCGTCACGCCGTATTTTCTGCCGGACAACGCGCTCGTCACCGCCCTCAACCTCGCCGCGCTGCGCGGTGTCCAGGTGGACATTATTTTGCCTGCGAAAAACAATCTGCCGGTCGTGCATTGGGCGTCGCGGGCGATGTGGTGGCAGATGCTGGAACGCGGCTGCCACATCTGGCTCTCGCCGCCGCCGTTCGACCACTCCAAGTTGATGGTCGTGGACGGCCACTGGGTTTTGCTTGGATCGGCGAATTGGGACGCGCGCAGCCTGCGGCTGAATTTTGAATTGAACGTCGAGGCCTATGGCCGCGAATTCGCGCAGGAAATGGAAAAAATCATGGCCGGAAAAATGTCCGGCGCGCATGAAATCACCCTGGCGGAGGCCGACGCGCGGACCAGTGCCGGAAAAATTGCGCGATGCGGTTGCGCGGCTGTTCTCGCCCTATTTATGAAATCGTTTGACGAACTCACCGGACAGGAAGTGCTGGCGCTAGCCATTTCGCTCGAAGAAGAGGACGCGCGCATCTATGAGGATTTCGCCGCCGGGCTGGAGGAGAATTATCCCGAACAGGCCGCCAAATTCCGCGAACTGCGCCGCGAGGAAAACGGCCACCGCCACCGCCTGCTTGAACTTTACAAATCGCGTTTCGGCGAACATGTCCCGCTCATCCGACGGCAGGACGTGCGCGGTTTTGTCGAACGCAAACCCGTGTGGCTCGTGCGGCCGCTCGGCTTGAAAACCGTGCAGAAAACCGCCGAAAGCATGGAGGTGGAGACGCGTCGGTTTTACGAGGCCGCCTGCAGACGCACGACCGACGCGGGCATCCGGCAGTTGATCGGCGACCTGGCCGAGGAGGAACGCAACCACGCGCACACCGCCGAGAAAATCGCGCAAACCAAATTAAGCGAGGACGAAAAATCCCAGGCGAAGCGGCTGTTTGTTTTGCAGGTCGTGCAGCCCGGACTCGCCGGTCTGATGGACGGTTCCGTTTCCACGCTGGCACCGCTGTTTTGCGCCGCGTTCGCCACGCACAGCAGTTGGGCGACATTTCTGGTCGGCCTGGCCGCGAGCGTCGGCGCGGGCATCAGCATGGGATTCGCCGAGGCATTATCCGATGACGGTTCGCTCACCGGGCGCGGCCATCCGTGGGTGCGCGGCTTTGTCTGCGGCGCGATGACCACGCTCGGCGGCATTGGCCACACGCTGCCGTTTTTGATTCCGAATGTGAAGACCGCCACAGGCATCGCCGTGGGCGTGGTGCTGGTGGAACTCGGTCTCATCTCATGGATTCGGCACCGGTTTATGGATTCCTCGCTGGTGTCGGCCGTCTTGCAGGTGGGACTCGGTGGTGCCTTGGTTTTTCTGGCCGGCATCCTGATCGGCAATTCTTAAAATTCGCCCTGCCGGCAGCGATCGGCACGAGTTTTTGGCAAATCATTATTCGCCGGCGTAACGGTAGTTGAACCGGCCCTCCGGCGCCACGTCGCCGCTGAGATAAAAATCCATCACGTCGCCGGGCGACTGCAAGTTGTCCGCCCATTTAAAATCAAAATGCACCCGGCTGCCGCCGGCGGCTAGGCCGAGGGCTGCGCGTGGAATGGCCAGTTGCAGTTCGTTGCCCTGCACGCGCAGTTCCACCGGCGTCACTTTCCGCCACTGCCAGCCGCCGAGATTTTTCTCCAGCCAAAATTTACCGTCCGCCTCCGCCGTGCGATTCACCATGAAGTCATAGCCGCACCAGCCGGTCGCCGCATCCTGGTCGGCGTCAATGAACAGCCACATCCAATTCGTGCCCTTGGGCGGGGTGATGATCTGGGCGGTGCGGGCATAGAAATAGATTTTTACCGCGTCCCGCGCCACTTTCATCAGCACAAAGTCATTCCGCCCGGTATTATTGGTATATGACCTGCCGCCAATGCCGGCAAAAGCGCGCGATGCCGTGTCGCCGGTCGCATCAACAAATTCCGGACGCACGTCGCGCCATTGCTCAAAGCCGCCGCGGATGAAAATGCTTTTCGGGGCGGAAGCCGGCGGCAGCACGGGCGCGCCTTTGTAGCGGCGCACGTTGGCGACGAGCTGCCAGTAATAATTGTCGCCGTGGCCGCCTTTCATCGGCTCAATGTCGCGGCTGAATTCCTCGTTATATTGGTCCACAAACAAAATGGGTTCGCCCGGACGGATCCAGCGGCCCGCCACCCATTCGTTCCAACCAGTGACCATCACAAACGGCGGCGCCAAGTCCAGTGCCCGCCGCCACTGTTCCTGAAAATTGCCGCCGCGATCCACCGAGCCGGGCGCAATATTTTGTCCGCCGTCATGGTAACTGCGGCCGCGCGCGTGGCCCGAACTCATGTTCTCCACACGGCCGTTGTCGGCGTTGAGGTTTTGCGCGACGGACACGTTCACCTGCTCCGGCTGGCCAGGATCATCGGTGTAACCATAGGGCTGCGGATAAGTCGCCTCCCAATGCCAGGCGTTCAGCGTGTTGGTCAGCGTAAACGGCCAGTGGGCGGCCCGCAGTGTGAAGAACTGTTTCAATTCCGCGCTTGCTTCCGCCGGATCGCAGATCATCAGCGGTTTGCCCTGCCACCGGAACCACAGCTCTGGATACAGATTTTTCTGATAGAGATCGTGGTAGATTTTTTCCGCCGTTTCGCCGGCGCGGGTGTTGACAAGAAAGGCGATCTGCGGCGTGCGGCCGCCGGCGGCGCGCACGTCGCGGAATGCCTGGCACAGTGCAAGATAAGCCTGGGGATAGGTTTCCGCGTTCGAGGTGTCGAAGATCAAAACGTCAATGCCCGCGTCCGCCAGCAGTTGCGCGTGACGACGCAGCACCCAGGGATCATCGCTGCGGTAGTAGCCATAAAGCGGTTCGCTCCAGTAATGCGCCGCGCCGTTGCCGCCCCACAACGGGCTGTCCGGCTTGCTCAGCGCGGCTGGATCCCGCTGCAAAATTTTGGCCACGTCATAGGGCCCGTTCAGCAAGTCGCTGTGCGGCCAGTTCAGATGGTCTATGAAATAAAAAATGCCGACGAAGCGGTTGGTTTTCGGCGGACCAACCTCGTCCGCCAGCGGCAGTGAACGGCCGAGCGCATCCGTCGCCAGCCACGGGACGCCCGGATTTTCCTGGGCCAATCCAACGGTGGACGAAATCATGCTGGTCAGGACCAGCAATATAAATGCGTGGTGAAACATTTTCATCTGTGGTGAATCGTAAAAATGCCGGTGAACACATTGTTTCAATTTGACCAAAACGGGAAGATTATTCCCTAACGAAGCCACAATAGTCAGTAGTCAGCATAAAAACGCCATCTGCGTTTTGGCGGAGGCGCAAACGCGTCGGGATTCCGAATAAACTTCCGCACTCGACCGCAAAAAACCCTGAGTCGTCAGGCCGGTCCAGGGTTTGCACTTATTCAATTGCAAAATTTCAGCTTTTCCAGTCGAACGCTTTTTTCCGCACGGCATAAATGTAGCCGACGAACAGGATGCCGAGAAAAGAAATCATCGAGCCGAAAATGAGATTGCGCGTGGCGTGTTCCGCGAGCAGGTCACGATAGACCACCGCCCACGGATACATGAACACCACTTCGATGTCGAACAGGATGAACAGCATCGCGACGAGGTAAAATTTCACGGAGAAGCGCGCGCCGCCGTCGCCGATGGGGTCTTTGCCACATTCGTAGGCGGTATCCTTGGCTTTGGACGACTTGGCGGATTTGCCGAGCAGCACGGAAACCAGCAGCGTTCCGCCCGCAAAGCCGACGGCGGCGGCGAGCAAAAACAGGACCGGAATATATTGGGCCAATTGCGATGGTTGCGAACTATCCATGCGGAAATTTTAAGCGCTCCGGGATTGAATTCAATGACGAAATAATGGAATCGCCGTCTCGTTTCCGAAACCGTAACCGTGGACGAGGCTCAAGGCCAGGATTTTCGCCCGGCAAGTCAAATTCGAGCGTTTTTTACAGCCGGGCTTGAGTTGTTTCTAAATCGTAACCAGAATGAAACCTTCCAGCCGCAAAATCTCTATAAGTTTTGCGTTCGATGGCTATTGAGAGTCACCTCATTCTGCAAGAAATCACGTTGCGGCCCGCCGAAGAATGGGCACCGTCTCAGCGCGGCTGGTTCGTGGGGCGGGTGGCCGAGGGGGTTGGTTACTGGATGCAGGATGGAAGCGCTCGTGAACTCAATGTCGGCGATTGTTTTATTGTGAGTTTCAACGCCCATGCCCGATTGCGGGTCAGCCAGCTCAGTTCCTTGAAACTCCAGTTTTTCACGGTGCGGCCGGAATATCTGAAAGGATTGTTGACGGTGACCGAATGGCATTTTCTGGAATACGCACCGGATCAGTCCGCCGCGCGCGCTTTTGTTTTTAGCGCGACTGAACTGATCGGGAAAAAATTTGCGCGGCTCGCGGCGCAAACGCGCAGCGAGGGTCTGGTGATGCGTTGTGCTCTGTTGCAATTATGGGCCGGCGCCGTCGCCGGATTGGTGGGCAAAACGGCGGCCAGCGGGAGCGGAAGCAAATTACGCGAGCGACTCTGCCGGTTGCTTGGCCAAATACCAGAGCTTGAGTTGTCGCAGTGTTCAGCGTCTGAATTGGCCGCGGAATTGAAATGCAGCCGCCGCCATTTCAAACGTTTGTTTCGCAATGAATTTGGCGTGCAGTTTGCGTTGCGGTATAAAGGCATTCACCCGCTGCAATCGCGGTCTGATCCCGAAGAAATTAATGCCCGTGGACAAACAACCATAATCGAATGGCCGCAACATCCTGACGACGAAACAGGCGCGGCAAGTGAGCCGGGCGACGGGGTTGTTGCCGGGGCCAAAGTGAAAACAGTTTAGAAACAAAATTAAATCAAACCTAACGACCATGATTCCATTCATTCATCCGATGCTGGCGGCCAACGCCTTCCAGTTTGCCATCGAGAAGGCGACGCCGGAAGGCAAGGCGACCATTGCGGTGCTGCTGCTGCTGTCTATGTTCAGTTGGACCATCATCATCACCAAGTTCCGGCAGCTTTACATTGCGCGGCGGGCGGCGAAGAAGTTTTTCGCCGCTTACAGTGCGACGCGTGATCCGCTGGACACCAAGAAGCGCGGCGAGGAGTTTGAGGGCGCGCCGGCCTGGCAACTTTACGACCGGGGCGCGGAGGAGGTGATGTATCACCTGAAGAACAATCCGGTGACGGTGAAAGAGCGCCAACACCGCCAGCGCTGGCGAGGGCAACACGGATCATTTGTCGCGGGCAATCACGACGAAGATCAGCACGGCGGCGTTCGAGGCGGTGAAGGTGGTTTTGGAAGAGGCGGCGGCGCGGGAGGCGATGGGGCTGGAGAAAGGAATGATCGTGCTTTCCACGGCGGTGGCGGGCGGGCCGTTCATCGGGCTGCTGGGCACGGTGTGGGGCGTGATGTCCACCTTTGCGGGCATTGCAGTGGCGCAACAGGCGAGCCTGACGGCGATGGCGCCGGGCGTGGCCGCCGCGCTGGTGGCCACAGTCACCGGGCTGCTGGTGGCGATTCCGGCGATGTTCGCCTACAACTTCATGGTGACGACCGTCCGGCACATCACGCAGGAACTGGACGGTTTCGCCACGCGCTATGCCAACCAGATTGAGCACACTTATGTGGACAACCGCGATATTGAGGACAAGATCGCCGGCGCCTTGAAGCGCCATGAGCATCCGCCGAGTTCACCGCTCGTTGAAACAGGTTTTCACCGTGCCATGAAAAAGTGTTCGCGCAGCGCGCACGAATCGCTGACGGAGTTGAACATCACGCCGCTGCTGGACCTGGCGTTTGTGCTGCTGGTGATTTTCATCATCACGACGATTCCGCCGGTGAAGGACATCGGGGTTGAAGCTGCCGACGGCGGCCAAGCACCAGAAAGACCCGCCGCGCAAGGCGAATTACATCTCGGTGCAGGCGGACGGCAAGGTCGTGTTGAACACGCTGGAAATCGCGCCGGCGGATTTGCTGGGCAAGCTGGTCAATCTGCGCATTGACGACCCGGACTTGAACGTGATCATCCGGGGCGACGCGAAGACGCACTACAAGGAAATCCGCAACGTGCTGGACCATGTGCCAGCAGGCGAACATCGGCAAGGTGCAACTGGCGACCGAGGTGAACAAATGAAACAATTTTTGGTTTTGAGTTTTTAATTTTCGCAAAATGCTGCCGCAATCCCAGCCGAAAAAGAAGAAGAACTCCGCCAAGGTCAACCTGACCATCTCGGCGGTGTTTCATGGCCTGCTGATTCGTGGCGCTGATCTTTTTTGCGGCGCACGAGGGATATTTGGGCAAGAAACTCAAGGAGATCACGGTCTATAAAGTGGAAAAGGAAAAGCCGCCGGAAAAGCCGCCGGAGAAACCGAAAGAAATGCCCAAGGAAACCCCCAAGCCGGCCGAGCAACCGCGCGTGGCGGACGTGCCGAAACCGCAGACAGCCCCGGCGGTCGAGGCGCCGCCCGTGGTCGCGCCGCCGGCGGTGGATGTGCCGAGTTTCAGCTTTGAAGGTGGCAAGGCGGTGAACTCCGAGAGCGACCCGGTGCAGCTTTACAAAGGATATTTGGAATACACGCTGCGCTCGAAATGGAACCGGCCGGACAACGTGGACGATGACAAGTATGTGGTCGAAGTGGCCGTCAAGGTGGACAAGCAGGGAGATTTAAGCCCGACCCAATGGCTGAAAAGCATCGGGCAACACCCAATGGGATGCCAGCGTCAAAGACGTGTTCAAGCAGGTGACGCAGATTGACCGGCGGCCGCCGACGAATTTTCCGCCGAACGTGACGATTCGATTTGACGTGCAGGAAGAAACCGAACCCGTATTGCAATGAGCCTGAAGAAGACAACCCGGCGCGGCCACGGCACGATGGCCGAACTCAACATCACTCCGCTGCTGGACCTGGTGTTTGTGCTGCTGGTGATTTTCATCATCACCACGCCGCAGTTGATGAACAACCTGGAGATGAATTTGCCGTCGCCCAAACCGCCCAAGAGCGACCAGAAGCCGAAGTTCACCCGCATCGCGATAGACGCGCACGGCCAGATCACGCTGGACGACGCGGAGGTCACGCTGGCTCAACTCAAGGAAAAGCTGACGGCGATCAAGGCGGAGAACCCGGATCCGGCCGTCGTGGTGAAAGGCTCGGACGAAGTTGAGTATCAAAGCATGGTCTCCGTCCTCGACACACTCCAGTCCCTCGACATCAACAAGGTCGGCCTGGCGACGGAATGATCGTTCCGGTTAATTGGTCTTGGATGGTTGATCCAGCGATGCCATGACGATGCTGGTGGAAGACTCCAATTGGTTTATGTAAACCGCCAGCTTGTCCTGTCTTTTTTCGGTTCAAAAGCGTCATTTTCTGGGCCAAACTTGTGTTACCTTCTTGCAACAATTGCTCGCAAATCCCATTAAACATGCAAACATGTATTGTAACTCATTATTTTCCAATACTTAACGCAGCACGTTTCCAGGTCTTAAAACAGGTTAAGCATGTCCTCCAAAATGAAGTTTTTTCTTTTGGGTTCCGCTAAAGTTTGTGTCGCTAAACCACTGATGTGGCAAAGCAAAGACAGTTCAATCAAACAAAAGCACAAAGCAATTATGACAAAAAAACTATACAAAACAGTCTTGCTGGCTGCACTCGGACTTGGAGGCATCACCGCCGCTCAAGCCCAGGACGCCCTGCTCGGCTTCAACGATGCGGCTGGCCCATCTGGCGCTCAAAATGACTATGTCATTGACCTCGGCGCGGGCAGTCAGTTCACCCCCACGGCGACGCTCAACCTAAGCAGCCTCTTTAGTGCTTCCACGTTCACTACTGCGTTTAACGCGGACGCGAGCTATCTGAACAATGTGGCGGCGGGTTTTGTTATGGGCTACAATGGCACATTGGATCAGTCCTTGCCCAGCGCATCTCCGGTTGGAACCACTCCCTCAAACACACTCTTTAATAATTCTGAAGGCGCCGCCCAAGCCGGAATTCCCGCTATAGTCCAGTCCTCCGCCACCGCTAACGGCTGGTCTGCCGAGATAGCCCAGAGTCCGACCTCGGGTGGCAGCATCGGGGCGCCCAGCTTGGGAGTCAGCACGGGCAATCCAATGGGAACCCTTAGTTCTGGTGTGCTTAGCTTGGAGATTTATCAAGACACGGCCAACAGTTACGGAAACAGAAACCAAAGCCAGAATGCCTGGACGGACCTCGGCACGCTGGCGATGAATGCCAACAGCGGCACAGTCACGTTCACTGGCGTGTCTGCGGTTCCGGAACCCGCCACCTACGGTTTGTTCGCGAGCGCCGGACTGTTGATCGTTGCCCTCCGCCACAAATTAAGCCGCAAACAGGCCTAATCCTTTGGTTCAAAAACACAACAAACACAATAAATACAATAAAAAAACAGTTATTATGAAAATCAATAAATTAACCTTCGCCTTGGCTGCCGTGGGACTCATCTCCCTGGCCAGTGCCGCCCAGGCCCAGACGATCGTCTATCTGACCGGTTCGACCGCTGCCCGCCAGGCAGTCTTTAACGCGCTGACCGCGACTGGTGGTCAGGTTTTCACTAACACATATACGGGAAAATATCCCGCCGCCGAAACTGGCTCTGACAACATCTTTGCCGTTGAGGGCAATGTTTACGGCCTTGGCGATACGATCTTCAACTGTTCCTTCACCGGTTCCGAGGCTGGCATCGCAGCCGTCGCGAATCAGCCCCTGACTCAAACTCTGCCCGATGATCCGAATGGTCCTGGCCCGTATGCCCTTCCTGGCACACCCATGCCCTCGTATCTGACCGGCGCCACCCTTGCAGCGATGACTGGCGCCACGGCCACACACGCGTCGGATCTCTCCATGGCGGATACGTCCCAGGCGGTTTCCCGCACCCCGATCGCGGTGGCCAGTCTCCATCCGTTCGGCATTGTTGGCGTGATTACGTTCACCTACATGAAAGGCTATGATTCAAGTCCTGATGCCGCCAATGGCCGTCTGACCAATGTGCCGGTCAATACCGCTTACAACAACTTGCTTCAAGGGGATAACTTGAATGCCTGTAACTATACCGGCAACACCAATGATATTAGTGATGGTGTGGCCATGGTCGGGCGTAATTTCGGTTCGGGCACCCGTGCCAACGAGCTTCTCACCGCTGCCTTGTATCCGATCCGCGGAACAGTGAAGCAATATGCCTTCGGGACCGGGGCACAGTTGTATCCTTCAGGAACGCCGGGAGTTTTGACCTTCTCCGGCAGTTATGCCTCCGGTCAAACCTTGACCTATATCGGCGACGATGGTTTCGACAGCGGCAAAGGCGTGCGCCAGGAAATGCAGACGGACTGGACTGGTCAAGGCGTGATCGGCGTTGGCTTCATGGGTATTTCCGATGCCAAGAGTGCGGCCCTGGCCTCTGATCAAGGTGGCAACCACTATGGAACCTACTTGACCTATGATGGCGTCTATGAAAGCGACGCGGCAACTATCACCGGTGCCTATCCGATTTGGGGCACCGAATGGTGCTATGGCCAGGTTACACCCTCGGCTGCGGCCCTTTCCGCCGGTGCTGCCTTGGTATCCGGAGTTAAAGCCAACGTGGCTGCTATCGGACTGCAGGCTGTTGGTCATGACGTTCGCAACAATGACTCGAGTTACATCATTCCGATTTCAGTGATGCAGGTTACCCGCAGCCACACTGACAGTGGGTTCCCCGTTCAGTGCGCAGCCGGCGCGTTCTAATCGTTTCGAGTTAGTTTGAATCACAAGCCGGCGCGGATTCACCTCCGCGCCGGCATTTCGCTTTGATGATTGCGGTCTAAATTGCTGGCAGGGACACTGCGCTGCGGCGTCCCCGTCCGGCAGGACGGAACGAATGGGAGAAACGTCCATTAAATAGTTTGTGCGTGCGTTTGGTTCGTCGCCTGACGCTGCGCTCGGCGACGCGGACAGCGCAGCGCGCTGTCCCTACCACAGAATAATAAACGCCATGAAGACGATGCTGAAAATTTCAATCGGTTTGAACCTTGTTTTGGCCGGCGGCCTGATTTTGACGCTGCGCCAAACGCGGGTTGCCGATCCGTCACCGCAAGCGGTTGTTGAGACCCGGCCAACGATGATCGTGCCGGTTGCGTCGGCAATGCAAAATCCGGCTCAGACGGAGCCAAAGCCGTTTCGCTGGAGTCAATTGCTTGCCACCAAGGATTATCACTTTTTTGTGAAGAACCTGCGGGCCGTCGGTTGTCCGGAAGCGACCGTTCGCGCCATCGTCACGGCGGATGTGCATGCCGCCAGCCAAGCCCGGATCATCGCCTTGGAAAAGGAAATATCAGACTTCGCCGCCAGCCCGTGGACCAACCAACTGACCAACGCCCGAAAGGAAACGGCGTTGAAAACTGAATTGCGGCTGATTCCCGACGCGGAGGCGCTGGAAATCCAAGATTTGCTGGGTTTGAAGCCGGCTCCGGCGGAAACCGTCGCTGCACTGGCTTCGACTTCCCAACCCATCAGCGGGTTTGATCAACTTCAGTCCGCCCAAGATGTGGCGGCCACAACGGGCAAGGTGGCGGGTTCTGATTCGGCGGCGGCGGATGCGTCAGCTCAAACTTTGAAAGCCATCCAATTGCCACCGGTGCCAAAGTCCGCGGCTTTGCCCCTCGTCTTTCAACCGGTGGATCCGGCGGCGATGAATTTGACTCCATCGCAAATGGAAGTCGTCAATGATCTGCGCCAGGAATTTGCCGCGATGCTCAACGGTTCAAGCCAGAATCCGGAGGATCCCGCCTATCAACAAACCTGGCAGCAGTTGCAATCGCAAAACGACCGGATGCTGGAGGCTAATTTGGGACAAAACGCTTTCATCCAATACTGGGACGCGCAATGGGACGCGCAACATTCACCGGTTCCGGCCAATCAAGGAACGACGACACAATGAGGCCGTCATAACGCCGCCAATCGCCAACGTCCGGCTGCTGCGGGTTTGCTACGACAACGCCTGATGGAAAGCCTTGCGCGCCCGGTTTCAAATCCCCTGTGGACTTTGAAACTCAACTCAACTAAAACATGCCTCATGTGTCACCCATACTTGCCCGCCAAATCGAGGCAAGGCCGGCCCGCACAACGCTATTCTGCCGCTCCTGATTATGAAAAAACTTGAGAAGCCGTCAATGGTTCCACAGTTAAAGACCCGCATTGACGAACTGATTAAATTCAAGGGCGGTGGCCACAACGAAGCCGAAGTCGCCGACATCATTGAAAACGCGCTGAAAATTCTCACCGACGTGCAGGACACCGGCGATGTGCGCGTCATCCAGACGGCGTTGCGCGAACTGCGTTATGCGTTTCGGATTTTCGCGCCCTACGCGCACAAGCGCAAAGTCACCATCTTCGGCTCCGCGCGCACGCAGCCGAGCCGGGCCGAATACCAGCAGGCCGCCGAGTTCGGCAAAAAAATCTCCGCCGCCGGCTTCATGGTCATCACCGGCGCCGGCCCCGGCATCATGCAGGCCGGACACGAAGGCGCCGGGCCGGAAAACAGTTTCGGCGTCAACATCCGCCTGCCGTGGGAACAGAGCGCCAACCCCGTCATCGCCGAGGACAAAAAGCTCATCACCTTCAAATATTTTTTCACGCGCAAGCTCATTTTCATCCGCCACTCGGACGCCATCGTGCTTTTCCCCGGCGGTTTTGGCACGATGGACGAAGGTTACGAGGCGCTCACGCTCATGCAAACCGGCAAGAGCCAGCTCATGCCGCTGGTGTTGATGGACAAGCCCGGCGGCACTTATTGGAAAACGTGGGACAGGAACATCCGCGAGCATTTGCTGCGGGACAAATTGATTTCACCGGACGATTTGAATTTGTATCAAATCACCGACAATGCCGACGAAGCGGTGAAAATCATCTCGCGCTTTTATCGCAACTTCGATTCGACGCGCTTTGTCCGCGAACGATTCATCATTCGGATGCAACACGCGCCCAGCCTGTCGGCCATCACCGCGTTGAACGAGGATTTTGCCGACATCATCCTCGAAGGCAAAATTGAAATCGTCAAACCCACGCCGGAAGAAGTCGAAGACAATGACAAGCTCGACCTGGCGCGCATCGGCTTCAATTTCAGCCGCCGCGATTATGGCCGGCTGCGGCAGTTGATTGACGTGCTGAACGGTTTTTGATTCCGAACCGCCGCCTAAAACGCCGCCAGGAGTCCTTTCCGATATTCATCAAACGCCTTGCGTCCCGCGCGCGTGAGCCGCAGCAGCGTCATCGGCAGCTTGCCGCGATACGTCTTTTCGATCTCGACATAGCCGGCAACTTCCAGCTTGGCCAGATGCGTGGATAAATTGCCCTTGCTCATTTTGGTTTCGGTCAGCAGGAATTGAAAATCGCATTCTTTTACGCCCGCAAGCAGCGCGACGATCATCAGCCGGCCCGGTTCATGGATCACCCGGTCCAGTTCGGAAATGGCGCGGAGTTGTTCGTTCATTCGTCGTCCGGAGCGGGCGGTTGGTGGTGGCGAATAAATGAAACCAGCGTGATTGCGCCGGAAACAAACCAGATTGAACCGAGGATCAGCATCATCGGGCGACAAACCTCGGTGTAAGTGCCCGGAACCAGAAACGTAATGCCCACGGGCACGGCGGCGATCAGCGCGAGCAGCAGCCATTTCCAGCGATGCTCCTTGATCGAAACGGCATTGAACATCAAATACAGAATTGCGTTCAAAGGCCCGAAGATAAACTTCACGATGTTCCCGGCCAACGTTGGCGTGCCCGGCTCGGTGTGCAGGCGCACGATGCTGTGTCCCGCCGCCTGAACCACACCCGGCACAGGATGCGGCATTTCGGACATCAGCAACAACGGCAGGATGGCCCCAAGTCCGCCGCCGATTACCACGGACATGATCACCACGAGCCACCAGGCTTTGTCGCGCCGAAATGCCGCATAGCCGACGCGCGGCCAGGTCACAAATTTCCGGCTGGCCCAAAGGCACAGCGGCATGGCCGCGCAAGCGCACGCGAGAAAGAAGAAGCCGATCCAGCCTCGCCAGGGCGATGCGGGCAGAACAACGGCGGAGTAGCTGGAAAAGGCGAAACACAACATCGCCGCGCCCCAGCCGATTTCGCCGGCGCCGTTGATGGTTTCGTATTTTTTGGGCTGCTGCATGAGTTTCTGAAGCTCGGCGTTTTCCTTCGCCGCCTTGATGAATTCGTCCGTGCGCCCCTCGCGTTTGGCCCGCTCAATGGCCCAGACGAGCCGGATGTATTCCATGATTGGATTCTTCATGCAGACAAGTTTGCAACACAGACTTGTTTTTGTCAACGACTATTTGCCGTCCATTTTCGCGGACAGAGTTTGGCCGCGATGATAAAACTTGCCTTTTGCGCCCGCTTGTGAAAAATTTCACGAACAAATTATGGCACACGTCAAACTCCACATTCCCGGCCCGGTCGAGGTCAGCGAAAAAACGTTCAAGGCGTTCTGTTCGCCGATGATCGGCCATCGCGGCCAGGGCTTCAAAGACCTCTACGCGAAAATCCAGCCGCAGCTCCAGCAATTGCTGTCCACCAAGCAATTGGTTTATTTGAGCACGTCCTCCGCGTGGGGCGTGATGGAAGGCGCGATTCGCAACCTGGTTCAGAAAAAAGTGCTTAACTGCATGTGCGGCGCGTTTTCAGACAAGTGGTTCGATGTCTCCAAAAAATGCGGCAAGCAGGCCGAGGCGCTGCAAGTCGAGTGGGGTTCGCCCATCCGCGCCGAGGCGATTGACAAGAAATTGGCGACCGGCGAATTCGACGCGCTCACCGTCATCCACAACGAAACTTCCACCGGCGTCATGAGTCCGCTGGCGGAAATCGCCGCGCTCAAGAAAAAATATCCCGACGTGATGTTCATCGTGGATGCCGTCAGTTCCATGTCCGCCGTGCCGCTGAAATTCGACGAACTCGGCATTGACGTGCTGCTGGCCGGCACGCAAAAAGCCTTCGCGCTGCCGCCGGGCACCGCGGTTTTTGTCGCCTCGCCCGCCGCGCTCGCCAAGGCCGCCACGGCGAAGGATCGCGGATATTATTTTGATTTTGTCGAGTTCCAGAAAAACGCCGAGCAGAGCATGACGCCGAGCACGCCGAGCATCGGACACATCTTCGCGCTGTCGTCCAAGCTGGATGAATTTTTCGCCGAAGGTTTGGAAAATCGTTACGCGCGTCATCGCCAGACGAACAAGATGGTTCACGATTGGGCGGCGAAACACGGTTTCAATTTGTTTCCCGAAAAAGGTTTTGAATCGCTCACGCTCACCTGCGTCAGCAACGGCGCGCGGCCCGGCGGACGAACGACGGACGTTGCGAAATTGCAAAAGCTCGTCAAGGATCAGGGCTTTCTGATTGACGGCGGCTACGGCAAGATCAAGGGCACCACGTTCCGCATCTCCAACATGGGCGACGAAACCGAGGCCAGCATGACGCCGCTCATCGCCGCGCTGGACAAGGCGATGGCGCAGCTCTGATTTTCGGTTGGTTGGTTTGTGTTTGGTTGGCCGGCAATCCGTGCAGGCGGATTGCCGGTTTTGTTTTCGGCAGTGTCCTGATTTAACTGGTAGCAGCGCGCTGCGCTGTCCCCGGCGGTAACGCCCCCGGAATCATTGCGCCCGCGATACGGGCGCGGACGGCGCAGCGCAGCGTCCCACCATCATCTGTCATGTGCATAATCCCCCTTAACTGACGATGGCCAGCGGTTGAAGGGTTTTCCACAAACCGCGGGTGAAGTCGGGGATGGTCACCGGCGCGCTGCCATTGGCCACCGAATGGACCGACGTTTCGATGATGCTGCTCCAGGCGGCGGCATCATACACCACGCTATCCGGCGTTACGCCGCGGCGCAGGCAGTCCAGCAGCCGCCAGCTCATCACAAAATCCATGCCGCCGTGGCCGCCGCCTTTGGCGCGTTCCGCAAGTTTTTTCCACAACGGATGCGTGAATTTCTCGCGCATGGTTTGCAGATCTTTATCCGACAGCCAATCCTCGGAACCGCCGGCATCCAGGCCGTATTGCTTTCGGATGATCCACGGAGAGCCGGGCCGGGATAGTCAAAAAACACGCGCGCCAGTGCCGTACAGGGCGTTGATGCGGCTGTACGGGCGCGGGCTGACGACGTCGTGCTGCAGCATGATGGTGCGGCCCAATTCGGTCTTGATGAGCGACGTGTTCATGTCGCCGCAGATGTATTTTTCGCCGGCATGACGTCCGCCGTTCGGGCTGATCCTCGTCGCGATAATGCGTCAGGCTCATTTCCTGCGAACTCATGGAGACCAGAAATTTGAACTGGTCGCCCCGCCCCACGCCAAGGTATTCCGCCACCGGACCCAGACCGTGCGTGGGATATAGATTGCCGTTGTATTGCCAGTGATAATTGCGCCGCCAGTCGCCTTCGGTGCCGAGGGAGAAAAGCACGGTGCGCAAATCGTGAAGATACGCGCACTCGGCGTGCGTCAAATTGCCGAAGACACCTTGGCGGGCCAGATTGAGGACAAAGAGTTCGTTTTCGCCGTAGCAGCAATTTTCCAGCATAACGCAATGGCGTTGCGGTGCGTTCGCTGGCGTCCACCAATCGCCAGCAATCATCCACCGTCAGCGCGGCGGCGACCTCGACGAAGGCGTGTTTGCCGTGCGTTCATCGCGCCCAAACACATGGGCACGTGCCAGGCCCAGGGAGTGGCAATATAAACCGCGTCAATGTCATCGCGCGCCACCATCTGCTCCCAAATATTTTCATTGCCGCTGTAAATGACGGGCCGCTTGCCGGACATTTTTTCACACAGGTTGGCCGCCACTTTCGCCCGGTCATCCACAATGTCACAAACGGCGACAACCTCGGCAAATTCGATGCCGAGACAACTGCCCACATGCGTCAACCCGCGATGCAGGCCGATGACCGCCACGCGCACCTTTTCCAGCGGTTTGGTGGTCAGGTTGATCACCGGTTTTTGGCCTGCTGGCCGCGCACGGGTTCCGCTGTAATTTGAACTTAAAACGCCGGTGGCCGCGCCCGCCAGTTTGGCCGGCGCGTCGGCGGCTCGAACCAGGCCGCCTGCGGCGGCGAATCCGGCTCCAGCCGCACCCAAGGTTTTCAGGAAGTCGCGCCGGGTTGGATTCAAGTTTGCGTTTGACATAAAACGAAATCAAAAATTAAAATCAAATTAAACCATCACGGATGTTTCTAGCTGCCCAGCAAAAACAGGCTAAGACCCCGGCGTCAGTTTTAAAAGCCTAAATTAACGGAATGGATTTTCATAATCCATTGGCGCGAATCTGCGCAGCCACCCGGCGGGTAAAAAAGCCATGAGCGAAAAAAACAAACACGACCTGCGCGCCGTGGCGAGTCAGTTCCAGATTCCCGGCGAGTTTCTGGGTGCCGAGGCTTACGGCAGCGGTCACATCAATGACACGTATTGCGTCGTCTTCAACCAGGGCGGCACGCGCGTCCGTTACATTTTTCAACGCCTCAACCACCACATCTTCAAACAGCCCGAAGCGCTCATGGAAAATGTCCAGCGCGTCACGGCGCATCTCGCCGCAAAGGTGGCCGGCGAACCCGACGCCAGCCGCCGCGTGCTGACGCTCATTCCGGCGCGCTACGGCGCGGCGTTTTGCCGCGATGACATCGGCAATTACTGGCGCGCCTACATTTTCATCGAAGCTGCACGCGGCTTTGACGCCGTGCGGAATCGCGGCGCAGGCGCTGGCGGCGGCCCAGGCATTTGGCCGGTTCCAAAAACTGCTGGCCGACCTGCCGGCCCCACGCTTGAACGACACGATTCCTGATTTTCACCACACGCCAAAACGGTTTGCCGCGCTGGAAAAAGCGATCACCGCCGATGCCGTCAACCGGGCAATCTTGGCCAAACCGGAAATTGAATTCGCCTTGCGCCGCAAGGCGATTTGCCGCGTGCTGCTGGACGCGAAACTGCCGGAACGGGTGACGCACAATGATACGAAGTTCAACAACGTGATGCTTGATGACGCGACGGGCGAAGGCATTTGCGTGATTGATTTGGACACCGTGATGCCCGGGCTGGCGCTGTATGATTTCGGCGACATGGTGCGCACCACGACCAGCCCGGCCAAAGAGGACGAACGCGATTTGTCCAAGGTGCGGATGCAATTCCCGATGTTCGAGGCGCTGGCGCGCGGCTACTTGAGTTCGGCGGCGGAATTCCTGACGCCGGCGGAAAAGCAATTGCTGCCATTCTCCGGCAAGCTCATCACGTTCGAGATCGGCATCCGCTTCCTGACGGATTTTCTGGCGGGCGACACTTATTTCAAAGTGCATCGCGACGGCCACAACCTTGACCGCTGCCGCACGCAATTCAAGCTGGTCGAGTCCATCGAGCAGCAGGAAACCACGATGAACAAACTGGTGGCAACAATTTAAGCGGGCCGCTTTAATCCCATCTTTTTAATCCGCGCTTTCAATGTTGTGGCTTTGACTCCGAGCAATTCCGCCGCGCCGTTCTCGCCCTTGATTTTCCAGCGCGTTTTACCGAGGACGGTCAGCAGGTTTTCGCGGTCGCGGCGTTGCAGTTCGGCTTCGGTCAAAAATTCTGATTCGGGTTCGCTCTTTGCGCGTGCGGTGTGTCGTGATGGAACAACCGCGGATTCGGTGACGGGCAAATCGAAGTCCAGCGCGCCGCCGCGCGAGATGATGATGGCGCGTTCGATGACGTTCCGCAGTTCGCGAATGTTGCCGGGCCAATGATAATTTTCCAGTTTGGCGATGGCCGCGCGCGTCAGGCGCGGTTTGGGACAGCCCAGTTCCCGGACCGAAATTTCGACGAAATGTTTCGCCAGCAGCGCGACATCTTCCATCCGTTCGCGCAACGGCGGAACTAGAATCGGGAACACATTGAGCCGGTAGAAAAGGTCTTCGCGAAAACGTCCCGCCGCAACTGCTTCTTCGAGGTTGCGATTGGTCGCGGCAATCACCCGCACATCGGCGCGACGAGTGCGGTCTTCGCCAACACGCTCGTAAGATTTTTCCTGCAACACTCGGAGCAGTTTGCTTTGCAAGTCCAATGGCACTTCGCCGATTTCGTCGAGAAAAATGGTCCCGCCTTCGGCGGCTTCGAAGCGGCCGGCGCGGTCTTTGACGGCTCCGGTGAAAGCGCCGCGCGCGTGGCCGAAAAATTCGCTTTCAAACAAATCTTTCGGAATCGAAGCGCAGTTGACGCGCACCAGCGGTTTGTCTTTGCGGCGGCTGCGGTGATGAATTTCCCGCGCGACGAGTTCCTTGCCGGTGCCGCTTTCGCCCAAAATCAAGGCCGAGGCTTCGGTGGGCGCGACGAGATCAATTTGTTTTACAATGCGCTGCAACGCGCGGCTTTGACCGACCAGTCCGCCGAAGGCCTTGGCCTCCACCACCTCTTCTTCCAAATAAGCGTTCTGCAATTCGAGCTGCGCTTTGAGGCGCTGAATTTCCTCGAACGCCCGCGCGTTGACGATGGCATTGCCGATGTGGTCGGCAAAAATTTGCCGCCAAACCCGGCCTTCTTTCGGCGCGTTGATGCGGGTGAAGAGAGCAATCGCTCCCAAAATTTCGCCGCGGAAGGAAATGGGTGTTACGGCGAATCCGCGCGTTTGTTCCGACCGCAACCATTCTACGCCAGACAGTTCGCCAACGCCTTTGGCCACGAGCGGCGACTTCAACCTTGTCATGAGCTGTCGTGATTCTGGGCTGGACAGTTCGCCCAAGTCCTTGTCCAAGTCTTGCATCTCGGTCTGTTTTCCCGTGATGGCAGCCCGTCCAATGATGCCGAAGCCCAAGGGAATTCTTTCATAAGAATGGTAAAATGACGAAACCTCGCGCCCGCTGCCCGGCACAGGGTTGTCGCAACCGGCAACCAAGTGGAGGCAGCGGGTCTGGTCAGGGCATTGCGCTCTTTGCGGACAACGCGAACAAATATCTCCTTTCTCAATCAGCCAAAACTCCACTCGCGCAAATTCGGGCAGCGTCATGCACGCATCCATCAACTTCTCCATCAGCCCATCAAGCGACCGTTCCTGCGCGAGGTTGATCAACAGGCTGGCGGCGAAACCAGAATCGAACCTGGTGTCGAAGCGGCTGTCGCTGACACTTTCGAAGCGGTTGTCGCTTGAGGTTTCCATAAGCCTATTTTTGTGGTTCGGGAGGCGGCGCTGGCGAAATCAAGCTATCAGCCTCCCGCAGCAGGAGGCGAACGAGAACCCAATGCCGCCAATGCCATATATCGTAATCAACATTAAAACCGGTCCGAATCACGCTCTTCGCCCGGTCCAACTCCTCCGCCGCCGCTGAACGATTTCCTAGTTGGTTCAGAGAAAGAGCCAAAATGATACTAAGCTCGGCATTGGGCAACTGGGCGCCATCGCGGATCCGGGCAAGGCTCTGGCGCGCCAAGTCCATGGCATTAGTGTAGTCGCCGTGCCTGTAAGAATGAAGACTCAACAACATAAGTCCCCAGTAGTCATTTGTTTCGTTTCGACTCCAGAACGCCAACCCGGCGGCGAAATTCTGGAAGGTCGCCGCGACCCGGTCGTCGATAGGACGAACCAAGCCAACTTCCAAGGTCCGCCAAGGAGCGACCTCGCCTGCGTCTCTAAACCGTGTGGCCATGTCTTCACGCAGGCGAAGATAGGTTTTCTTATCACCCAACTCCAGGCAAGCAATCGCTGCGTTGAGATAGTCCATCGTGGCGTGGTCCAAAGAATCCTGCTGATTGGACTGCAGGCACTGTTGGGAGCATCGAAGCGCGTCGCTCCATTCACCGCGCAGAGCGTGGCACTCTCCCGCAGCGCGAACGATGGCAAGATCTTCCAGACTTAGTGCTCGGCCATGCGTTCTGCCAACAGATTGTTCAGCTTCTGCGATCATTTCATCCCATTCGCGCAGGAGGAGATCGGCCACTGCCCAATCGAACCAAGGGGCTTGAAGGTAATCCGGTTCGCTCAAACCCGGAAAGATCTCCGACCTCAAATCCCGCATTACCAAGCCTTGCCTGGCGCCCGCTTGGACCAAGGAGTATGCTTTGGTCCAGGTCACCATTGCGCCCCAGTAATCCTTTGACCGCCAAGTGGCCATCGCTTGGATCATCCAAAAGTTCGCCAGCCTCGGCGGGCTATCGGCAAGAAATGTCTCGTGCTTGGCATCGGCAAGGTCACCTCGGCGATATTCAAACAAGACCTTCGCATCGGACCAAACCACACCATGACCAGCGGCCAAGCCGGGCCTGGATGCACTGCCAGTTTTGACGATGTTCCGATCCGATAGGCTCGCAAGCCATTCGACCAGATCCGGTGGTGCGGGCAACAACAAGCACGCTTTAATGATCGAGACTTGGAGCGGCGCTGCATTTGGTGTGAACTTGGCAACCGTGTTCTGACGCCACTGTTCGTAGCCGCGGCGGTCTCCGGCTTCAAGCAGGGCTGCCGCCAGCCTTAATTGGTCCAGGGAAGTCACCTCGGGACCGTCGAATTGGTTCACCTTGACCAACGAGCCAAAACGCTCAACCGCCTGTTGCCAACGGCCCTTCGTAGCGTGCCAGTCGCCTAACGCGCGCAATTCTGCTGCGACTTCAATGGAAGGCTTATCGAGCGGGATTCCCACCAGTAGCTTATCGGCTTCCTCAAAACGGCGTTGGGTCACTAGCAACGCGATGCGGGAGGCTTCTTCTCGCACTTCAGCCTCTTTCCGTAGTCGCGCTTCGGAAGCGCGGGCCTCCAACTCTTTAACGAACATTGTTGTCGAAATGATGGTGCCCAGGAGCAAAGCCGTGGCGGTGGCGGCTCCGAACAGGAACACGATTCGGTTTCTGCGCACGAGCTTTTGCAGCCGATACAATTGGCTGGGCGGACGCGCGAGAACGGTTTCCTCATGCAAATAGCGATCTATGTCCATGGCCAGGCCGTTGGCCGTCTCGTAGCGCCGAGTGCGGTCCTTCTCCAGGCACTTCAATACAATCCAGTCCAAATCGCCGTGGAGTTGTGAGAGCAGCCGTGGCGACTCTATGCTCCGCATTCTGGCCGTTTTGATTAGTTCCTCTTTGTTCAGCGTTTGGAGTTTTGCCGATGGACTTAGCGGCTCCCGCTCACACACTGTGCGTCTTAGTTCGTCCACTCCTAATTTCAACAAATCCGTCGTGTCAAAGGGAGTGCGGCCCGTAAGAAGTTCGTAAAGCAATATCCCGAGGGAGTAAATATCGCTGCGCGTGTCCAGATTCAACCCGCTCAACTCCATCTGTTCCGGACTCATGTAGGCGGGCGTGCCCATCAATTGCGCATACGAGGTGAAGAGCGTTTTGTCCGTCAGACGTTGTTCGGTGGCTTTGGCAATCCCGAAATCAATCACTTTGGGAACCGGAACGCCGTCATGCATGGTGACCATGATGTTCGACGGCTTGAGGTCGCGATGGATGATTCCCTTTTGATGGGCATGTTGCACCGCGTTGCAGACCTGAATGAACAACTTCAGCCGTTCCAGCATGCTGACACGGTTCTGGTCACAGTAATCGGTGATTTTGACGCCATAGACCAGCTCCATCACGAAGTAAGGACGGCCAGTTTCGGTTGCGCCAGCATCCAGAACCCGCGCTATGTTGGGATGATCCATCAGGGCGAGCGCCTGCCGTTCAGCCTCGAACCGGGCGATCACATTCTTGGTATCCATTCCCAGCTTGATGATCTTCAGCGCCACCCGGCGGCGAATCGGCTGTTCCTGCTCCGCCATATAAACCACTCCGCATCCGCCTTCACCAAGCTTCTGGAGTAACTTGTAAGGCCCGATGCGCTTGGTCTCGGGAATCACAGACTCAACCGCGGATTCGGCCGCTGAAAGGACCTTCACGGCATCGGCGGCCGCCGGCTCCAAGGCCGGAGCGCATTCTTTGAAGAAATTGCCGGCGCTTTGCGAAAGCGCCAATAACCCCTCAACCTGTGCGCGCAACGCTTCGTCCGCGCCGCAAGCCTGGTCGAGGAACTGACGGCGTTGTTCCGGGTCGGTGATTTCCAGCGCCTCACAAAACACCGCCCTTTCGCGTGGGACTCGAGTGCTCATTTGTCCATTCGTATCTTATGCGACAAACGCCGCCGACTTTCGCCAGAATTTTGCAGAATTTTCGGCTTTCACATTTTCTCGCTGATGTAACGAAACAGCCAGGCCCTGGCATACGCCCACTGCCGGTCCAGTGTGCGGGACGCAAGCCCGAGGGTTTCGGCGATTTCCTCATTGCTCAAGCCGCCGAAGAATTTCAGCACGGCAATGCGCTCCAGTTCAGGATCCTCGATCTTCAGACGCGCCAGCGCTTCGTCAACCATCAAAACCTTGTCGTCAGGCGTCGTCTGCGCCAGTTCCAAATCTTCGATGTTCAGCCGCGACTGGCCGCCGCCGTGCTTGAGCCGGGATTTGTGGCGTGCCCGCTCAATCAAGATGCGGCGCATCGCTTCGGCAGCGGCGCCGAAAAAATGCGCGCGGTTTTGCCACGTCCGGTCGCCGTCTTTCACGAGCCGCAACCAGGCTTCATGCACCAAAGCCGTCGGCTGAAGCGTTTGACCGGCCATCTCATGCGCCATTCGCGCGGCCGCCAACCGTCTCAATTCGGCATATACCAACGGCAGCAGCTTCTCGGTCGCACCTTCTTCGCTGCGACCAATCGCATGGAGAACTTGAGTAATCTCGGCAGTTTCAGGCATAGCCTGCTCGGTTATACGCCGGCAAAAACTGGGAGGCAAGACAAACCGCGACACACAAACCGGCAGGGAGCGGCAGAACGGCAAAAGCTCTGGCCGGTCTTGGGATTAAAGCAAGCTGCATTCGCTTTGGCGAACATTGGGAGCTTCCGGCGCATTACGGATGGAATGGAGACATATTTTCAACCTTCGGAACTGAACGGGCTGCGGCACGAAGACCGACAGGTTTCACGGCAAGAACCCAACCGTTCAAGGTGCAAAAGTTCAACCCAAACGCGGGACAAAAATTTGTCTGGACCAAATTTTGACCCTCACTTTGAATCGCGCAAAAACTATTTAACAATTTATTTATCAGAGTGTTATGTAATAAGAAATGCGTTGGCACGGAATGTGATAAATGGACTGCAGTTAACAACAATAAATGCAAAAGTGAAAAATCAAGTCCAAGAAATCAATGAGACGGAGTTCGAAGCCCAAGTCCTGCGTGCCACGCAACCGGTTTTGGTGGGTTTCCTGACGAGCTGGAGCAAACCGTGCCTGCTGGTCGAGCCGGTGTTGGATGAAGTGGCGCAAGCCTGCAATGGCAACGCAAAAATTTTCAAAGTGAACGTGGATGACAATCCCGATTTGGGAACCAGCTACGGGGTTCAATCCATTCCCATGTTGGTTTTTTTCGTCAACGGCATGGTCCGCGCAAAAATTATCGGCATGGTCAGTTCCAAGGCGATTCTCGCTAAAATGAATTCGCTCACGCCGCAGTGAAACAACCACACAACTGAAACGAAAATGAAAATAGACCTTCATCCCATAATTGACAACCGGGAGCGGTTGATTGTTCCGATAAGCGAATTCAGTTTTGCCGCCTACCCGGTTCAAATCAATCACGCCTTCCGCTGTCTTCCGGGCGCGGCGAGTTCGCCAAGTCAATTGCGCAACCGGTGGCGAAGCGCGAGCCGGCATATTTCCCGGTTGCTCCGCTGGGCGTGCGGCAAACCGGCGACCGCGCCGGCTGTAGTTTAGAAATCGAAACGACACCACACCATTTGACCCAACACAACCAGATATGAATACGAATAGCACCAAATTTGATTCGCGCAGGTTTCCCATTGAGAGAAAGCCCGCTGACAGCGACAAAAAAGAGCAAACTATTGAACGCGCGATTGTCATCGGGGCGGTGCTGATTTTGATATTGGTCGCGGTAGTGTATTACGTCCGTTTCGCCGATCCAAGCCAGCCCACCGATGGTTATTCCACTTCAACACTCCAACCCATAACACGCTATTAACACTAACAAAAAATGAACACTAACCAAAACAATTCACACGAAGCAATCGCCGAAAAAGCCATTGACGCCAACGGTCATCGCGCGGCGACTGAACCACAAACCACTTTGCGGCGCCAAGAATTCAACGGCGAACAAAATCCATCGGGCCCGCCTCCCAACATTGGCGCCGCAAAAAAAAATCAGCGGAAAGTCCTCGCTGCCGCCGCAGCGCTGGTCGTGGCCGCGGCTGCGGGCGCGTATTATTTTCGGTGCGTTCTGCCATACGAATCCACCGACGATGCGTTCATCGAAGGCTATGTCATGCCAATGGCGTCACAGGTATCAGGGCGGGTTGCTGAATTGCTGGTGAAGGACAACCAGATGGTCAAACAGGGCGACCTGATCCTGAAAATTGATCCGCGTGATTACGAGGCCAGCCAGGCGCAAGCGCGCGCCGATCTGGCGGCGGCCCGCAGCCGGGTGGCGCAGGCGCAAGCACAGGTGAATGCCAGCGAAGCCAAAGTCGCGCAGTCGCAGTCATCAGTTGTTGCCGCCGATGCGGAAAACCAGCGCGCCGCGGATGATCTGAAGCGTTACGAATCCGTGGAAAGCCGCGCGATTTCCAAGAGCGTATTTGACACGGCGCAATCCCAGGCGCGCACGGCTAGCGCCAACTTGGAAGCGGCGCGCAGCCAGGTCAAGGCCGCGGAAGCGGACGTGGCGTTGAGCACGGCAGGCGTTGAAACCGCGGGTGCTGCGGTGCAACAGGCAGAAGCGAAGCTCCAGCAGGCCGAGTTGAATTTGTCCTACACGCAAGTCACCGCGCCCGAAGACGGTCGCGTCACACGCCGCGTGGTGGAACAAGGCGCGTATATCCAGCCCGGCCAGTCGCTCATGGCCATCGTGCCGCGCCACTATTGGGTCATCGCCAATTTCAAGGAAACGCAACTGACGCACATGCGCCCCGGCCAGCCGGTGGAAGTGGTCGTGGATTCGTATCCTGACCACAAGTTCAACGGCCACATTGATAGCATTCAAAACGGCGCCGGCGCGCGGTTCAGTTTGTTTCCGCCGGAAAATGCGACGGGCAATTACATCAAGGTCGTGCAGCGCGTGCCGGTGAAAATTGTTTTGGACAATGATCCCGACGCGGAACTGGCGCTGGGACCGGGCATGTCCGTGGTGCCGAAAGTGCGCGTGAAGTGAACAAATCATCCTCGTCGTCGTCCTCGTCCTCGTAATCGAGCCGGGGAAAACGAGGACGAGAACGGACGAAAACAACCAGATAAAGTCCAATGAACGAAACTCCTAAAATCAATCCGTGGATCATCGCGTTCGCGGTGATTCTGCCGACCTTCATTGAGGTGCTCGACACCACGGTCGTCAGCGTCGCGCTGAACACAATCGCGGGCAATCTCGGTTCCACGGTGTCGAATGCCACATGGATTCAAACGGGGTATCTCATCTCGAACGCCATCGTGCTGCCGGCGACGGCGTGGTTTTCGGCCATGTTTGGGCGCAAGCGCTTTTTGCTGGCGTGCATCGGCATTTTCACGCTGGCGTCGTTTGCCTGCGGCGCGTCGCCGAATCTGACCTGCCTGATCATTGCCTCCATTGTGCAAGGCGCGGGCGGCGGCGCGTTGCAGCCGATTTCGCAGGCGATTTTGATGGAAAGTTTTCCGCCCGCCAAACGCGGCGCGGCAATGGCGGCCTACGTGTTGGGCGTGGTGCTCGCGCCGGTGTTGGGACCGGTTTTGGGCGGCTGGCTCACGGAAAATTATTCCTGGCCCTGGATTTTTTACATCAACATCCCCTGCGGTCTGGCGGCCATGTGGATGGTTCAAAAATTTGTTTTTGATCCTGATTATATTCGCAACCAGAAACCGGGACGCATAGACGCCATCGGCTTCGGTTTCCTGGCGCTCTGGCTGGGCACGATGCAAACCGTGTTAAACAAGGGGCAGGATGAAGATTGGTGGAACTCCGACTATATCTGCTGGCTCTCGGTGATTTCCGTCATCTCCTTTGTGGCGTTCGTCGTGCGGGAATTCAGCATCAAAGAAGCGCTCGCGGACTTGCGGGTCTTTGCCAACCGGAACTTTTTGGCCGCCTCCATTCTCGTCTCGGTCGTCTTCCTCTTGCTGTATGGCATCATGAACCTGCAGCCGCTGATGGCGCAAGGCTTGATGGGATACACGGCCTATCGGAGTGGACTGACGCAGATATCGCGTGGCTGGGGCTTGCTGATATTCACGCCGGTGGTGGGCCTTTTGATGGGCAAAGTGGACAACCGTCTGCTGATCGGCCCCGGAATGTTGTTGATCGCGGTGGCCGCGCTGATGATGGGCAATTTCAGCCTCGACATTTCCAGCCACGACTTTTTCTGGCCCAACTTTATTCAAGGCATGGGCATGGCCATGACGATGGTTCCGCTGATGACCGTGGCCCTGGCCACGATTAGCAACCAGCAAATGGGCAACGCCACCGGACTCTACGCGCTGGTGCGCAACCTGGCCGGCAGCATCGGCATCGCCGTGGCGATCGCGATGCAATCGCGCGGCGGGCTGCGGCATCAAGCCTATCTGGTAGCTCATCTGACGCCCTACGACCAGCCCTATCAAAATGTGATGCAAGCCGGGCCGGCGGTTCTGGCCCACTCGATGGGAGCCGCCCAGGCCGGACCGGGCACGATGGGCGCGATCTACCAATCGCTTATCCTGCATTCCAACATGCTGGGCTTCGTGGATGAATACCGCTGGCTGGCGATGGTCTGCCTGTTGTCCGTGCCGCTGGTGCTGTTGTTCAAGAAAGGCGACGGCAAACGTGAAGTGATGATGCACTGAATTGATTTCAAACATACAACCACAAAACCAAATTTATGAAAAACACCAACCACGACCTGACTTTGGACATTTGCACCGAAGATGGATCGCGCACGCGCTTCCACCAAAACGACCCACAGATCGCCGAAACGACGCTGCGACAGCTCGTCACGCCCCGGCTCTTCAATCCACCTTTGCTGACATTCGCTTCGGAACACAGCGTCAGCGCCATTCCCACCCGGACCATTGACATGATTCTGGCGCACACGGCCTCGCCGCCACCGCTGCCGCTGCCGAGCGGGTGGGTGGATGTGGTTGAAGTCAACGACAACGCGGTAGTCCATCTCGCCGACTTGGAAGCATTGGCCGCAGCCGAGAACAAACACGTCATGCTGGTGGAAATCCACACACTCGGAGATTGGATGATGCGCCTGAAGCTGGAAACCATCGCTCCGGAGACCGTCCAGGAAAAGCGCCAGCTTTGGAACCATTTGTTGGACATGCCCGCCATTCCGTTTCGTTTGCAGGCGGGCGGCATTGGCGCCATCAACCCCGCGAATATCGTTCGCGCGACCGTGTGTCCGCCGATTGATGGGGTTGCCGAAACCGCGCTGTCGGCGGATTTATCGCAAAGCATTCGTTCCTAAAAAATCAAAACCCATCAAGACAGAAATTATGAAACCAAATCATTTAACAACCGTGGCGCTGCTGGCCTTCCTGGCCGGCGGCTGCGCCAACATTCCCAGCGTCGGCCCCGATTACAAAAAACCAAACGTCTCCTCTCCGGCGCAGTGGAAAACGCTGGCCGGCGGCGAAACCAATGCCGCCGCGGCGACGGCCGCGTGGTGGAAAAATTTTCACGACGCGGAACTGGATTCCTTGATCGAACGTGCCGCCAGTTCGAACCTCGATTTGAAAATCGCCCAGTCGCGGGTGCGGGAAGCGCGCGCGCAATATCGCATCGCGTCCGCCGATTTCTGGCCGACGCTGGACGCGTCCGGCTCATTCTCTCGCCAGCGGGAAAGCAAGAACCAACCGCTGGTGGGTCCCGGCGACCATCTGCCGCAGGGCATACCGTTTGAAAACAGCTTCTATCAATCCGGCTTCGACTCGTCGTGGGAAATTGACGTGTTCGGCGGCACGCGCCGCGCCACGGAATCGGCCAGAGCGCATGTCGCCGCCGCGCAATTCGGCGAGCGCGACGTGCTGGTCACGCTGCTCGGCGAAGTCGCGCGCAACTATGTCGAAGTGCGCGGTTATCAGCGGCGGCTGGAAATTGCCCGCGACAACATTCTCGCGCAGGAACAGTCGCTGGCGATTGTTGAAAACCGTTTCACCAACGGCCTGACCAGCGACCTTGATGTGCAACAAGCCAACACCGTTCTCGCCACCACGCGCGCCGTCGTGCCGGCGCTGGAAACGGCGCTCGATGCTTCGATCCACCGGATTGGCGTGTTGCTCGGACAAACGCCCGAATCGCTGGAAACCGAATTGGCGACCGTCGCGCCCATTCCCGCCGCGCCGCCACAAGTTCCCGTCGGCCTGCCGTCGGAATTGTTGTTGCGCCGGCCCGACGTGGCGCTGGCGGAACGTCAACTCGCCGCCGCGACCGCGAACATCGGCGTGGCCAAAGCGGATTTGTTTCCGAAATTTTATCTGACGGGCGCCGCCGGCTTTGAAGGCACCAGCGCGGACGACTGGTTCACATCCGGCAGCAAGTTCTGGTCGTTCGGTCCCGCCGTGCAGTGGAGAATTTTTGATGCCGGGCGCATCCGCGCCAATGTCAAAGTCCGAACCGCGCGCCAGGAACAGGTGTTGGCGAGTTATGAGAACACGGCATTGCTCGCCTTTGAAGACGTCGAGAACGCGCTGACGGCTTACGCCAAGGAACAAATCCGCCGGCAACAGTTGGCGGCCGCGGTGAAATCGAGCGCAGAGTCTCTGCACCTGGCAAACCAACTTTATGCCAACGGCCTGGCGAACTTCATCAACGTGCTCGACGCCGAGCGCTCGCTCTATCAGGCGCAGGACGCGCTGGCACAAAGCGACCGCACCATTTCGGCCAACCTCATCGCGCTCTACAAATCGCTCGGCGGCGGATGGGAAATTCAATCTTCGCTGGCTTCAGCTTCTTCCAGCGGTGAAAGCAAAACGACCAACGCGAAAGGTCTATGATTATGAAGTTTCAATTGTTTGAAAAATCTTGCCGCTCATTTTTCGGCGAGGTGAGGCTTTGGGCAAGCTGGCTCCTAGAACCGCCCGTCCTGCGGAAAGTGAAAATGGTCGCGATAACTCAAGCGACGTTTGGCATCGGCATCGCCGCGGTGTTGATCGGTGGCGCGGCAGCTCTCGCGGACGAACAGGCCGGCGATCTTCCGACGATTCAAGTTATCAAAAAGGTCAAAGACACTTATGCCTCGATGGTAACTTATAGCGACGAAGGATGTGTGGTTATCGCCATGGGAGAAAGCTCCGTTATCAATTTCTCGACCCGGCTGGCCCGGACAAATTTTTATCTGGTTGAATGGACGCGGATGGACGACCCCCGCTACTCTGCCACGAGCGGCAGAAGCCAGGTGGTGTGGTCTTCGGGCGCGGGTGATTTTTTACAGGCCGAAGCCGGTGTGCAGTCCCAAGGCAACCGCGAGATCGCTTTGGCCCACGCCAGCGCCTATTCGGGTGGCATGACGGCGATTGTTCCACGGCTGTTCTTCAATCAACCACGGGAAGGAGAGCCGATTGATGATTTGGTGTTCAGTGTGACCCGGCAAGCCGACGAAAAAGTGGGAGAGATTAATTGCTACGTTTTCACCAAGGGCGCGATGGGCGCGACCAACACTTTTTGGGTTGGCAAACAGGATTTTCTGATTCACCAGGCGCGGATGGTCGCCAACCTGGAATCCATGCCTGCTTTCACTGCGACTGAAACCCATACTAACATTGTCCTGAACCGAAGTTTCTCGCGCTCGGACTTCGTCCCTTTATTGCCTTTGTTTCAGTCCCCTGAAGATTAATCAAATTGGCAAAAAGCTATGAACTTCGTCCTCGAAAAAATATGAAACGCCAAAACACAAAGTTTGGAAATTCAAGGCCGTCGAAAAGCCATTGTAAGCCGCGCGCCGGTAGGTCTGCGGACGAATGCTCCAGCCTGCCTCGCAATTTTGACGACTGGCTCCAGTCCGAACGCGAGGAGCTGGTCGAAAAAGTCCTTTTAAGCTGGCGCCACCCAAACATCCAAACCAACGGCCGCAGTGATCGCAAAATGATTTTTAAAGTATGAACCTTGATCGGAAAAGCGACAGCAAACCGCGCCCGGCCAAATCCAGTCATTTGAATTGGGAGCTGTTCAGCCTCTGGAGTTCTGTGGTTTTCACCATCGCGGCGTTTTTTGTCGCCGGTTACCTCATTTGGGCCAAATGCCACGGCAGATGAATTTCTGAAGTCTTCCAGGCGAACGCAAGATACAAACCTACAAATCAAGAAAGATGAAACAACAAAACATCAACGCGAAAACAAAAACGCGCGTGAGGCCGGAACAAACCGCGGCGCAGCCCAAACCGCCCGCGCCCACATCGGAACAAATCCAAAAACGCGCCTACGCACTTCACATGGCACAAGGCGGCAAGAGCCATCCGCTCATTGACTGGCTTCGGGCCGAAAACGAACTCAAGTCCGAGCTTAGACTGCAAATGGATTCTGCCGAGTGCAATGGCCATTAAGTGATCCATGAATACCACGCGCATGAAAAACAGACCTGAAACAAAGCAATCCCTCGTTGACCGTTATAACTGCGGCCCGGTGAAATTATCCGGCGATCCCAACGCCTTGTATGAACGTCATGTCGCGTTCGACCAGGTCATCGCGGAAACAGAAACCACCGACCGTGACAAGTTCGAAGCCATCGCGCGTTCCGTGCGCGACGTGCTGTCGCAACGCTGGCTGAAAACCGAGCACACTTATCAGCAGCGCAACGCCAAGCGCGTTTATTACCTTTCGATGGAATTTCTGCTCGGTCGCGCCCTGGCCAACAACGTTTCCAATCTCCTGATCGCTCCCGATGTTCAGCAATTCGCCAGACAGCACCGGCTCGATCCGCTCCAGATCATCGAGCAGGAACCGGATGCCGGTCTTGGCAACGGCGGATTGGGCCGGTTGGCGGCGTGTTTTCTCGATTCCATGGCGACGCTTGGCATCGCCGGCATGGGCTATGGCTTGCGCTACGACTACGGCATTTTCCGGCAAAGCCTCCGCAATGGCTGGCAGGCCGAACAACCCGACCACTGGCTCGCCCGGCCCGATCCGTGGGAAGTGGCGCGGCCCAACGAAGCCGTCGAGGTGAAGCTAAATGTGTCCTTCGAGATTCGTGACGGCACGCTGCGCGTCATCGAAGGCCGTCCGTCGTCGCTGATCGGCATTCCGTATGACCGGCCCGTGGTCGGCTACGGCGGCAAAACCATCAACACGCTGCGCCTGTGGGCCGTCAAGGCGTCGAATGATTTTAACTTCGCGCAATTCAGCAGCGGCGATTTTGTCGGCGCTCTAGCCGAAACGCTCACCGCCGAAACGATCACGCGCGTGTTGTATCCCGACGATCACACGACGCAAGGCAAGGGCCTGCGATTTTTGCAAGAATACTTTCTGGTCGCCTGCTCGCTCGCTGACCTGATCCGCCGTTTTCGCGCGGAGGGCTATGACTGGTCCGCGTTGCCCGACAAGGTCGCCATTCAACTCAATGACACGCACCCGACGCTCGCCGTGCCGGAACTGATGCGGCTGCTGCTGGACGAGGCGGAATTGAGCTGGCCCGACGCCTGGGATCTCACGCAACGCACGCTCGCTTACACAAACCACACGCTGATGCCTGAAGCGCTGGAGAAGTGGCCAGTGCAGTGGTTCAAGGATCTCCTGCCGCGCCATCTCGAAATCATTTACGAAATCAACCGCCGCTTCCTCGACGATGTTCGCGTGCAATATCCCGGCGACGCCGGACGAATTGAGCGTGTCAGCCTCATCGAAGAAGGCCCGGTTCGCCAAGTTCGCATGGCGAATCTGGCCATCGTCGGCTCGCACAGCACCAACGGCGTGGCCGCGTTGCATTCGGAACTGCTCAAGCAACGGGTGGTGCCGGATTTCGCGGCCATGTTTCCTGAACGCTTCAACAACAAGACCAACGGCGTCACTCCGCGCCGCTGGCTGTGGCTGGCCAATCCGTCGCTGGCGGCGGTCATCACCGAAGTCATCGGCGATGGCTGGATCACCGACCTCGCGCAGTTGGAAAAATTGAAGCCGCTCACTGACGACAAGGCGTTTTGTGACGCCGTCCGCAAAGCGAAACGCGAGGCGAAGACACAGTTTCTTCGGTGGCTCGACCGGCCTGAAATTGATCCCGACACGATTTTCGACACGCAGATCAAGCGCCTCCACGAATACAAACGGCAACTTCTTAACGCGCTGCACGTCGTCGTGCTTTACAATCGCCTGCGCGAGAATCCGAAGCTCGACGTTCCGCCGCGCACCTTCTTCTTCGCCGGCAAGGCCGCGCCCGCTTATCACTTTGCCAAGCTCGTCATCAAGTTCATCAACAACCTCGCGGGCACGCTCGACGGCGATCCCGCCACCAAGGGTCGGCTCAAGGTTGTCTTCGTCCCGGACTATCGCGTCTCGGTCGCGGAATATCTGATCCCCGCGAGCGATGTGTCCGAGCAGATCTCGACGGCCGGCTACGAAGCCAGCGGCACGAGCAACATGAAATTCATGATGAACGGCGCGCTGACCATCGGCACGCGCGACGGCGCCACCATCGAAATGGCCGAGGCGGCCGGCGAGGAAAACTTTTTCTTGTTCGGCCTGAACGCGGAACAGGTCGAGGACAGTCGCGGCTGGTATAATCCGCGCTGGCACTACGAGAACGAATCCGAAACGCGCACCGCGCTCGACTTGATCGCCAGCAATTATTTCAGCCGGAACGAACCCGGCATCTTCGCGCCCATCCTCGACGCGCTGCTGCAACACGGCGACCACTACCGGCATCTGGCCGATCTCGCCAGTTACGCCCAGGCCCATCAACGGCTGGGGAAGTTGTATGCCGACCAGCCGGCGTGGACGCGCAAGGTGATCCTGAACTTGGCCGCGTCCGGCCGGTTCTCCAGCGACCGCACCATTGCCCAGTATGCCAAAGAGATTTGGAACGCAAAACCATTTTTGACCAAATAATATGAATGCGATCCACACAACCACGAACACCTTCAAACGAATTGCCATCAACACCGGCGGCGGAGACGCGCCGGGACTGAATGCCGTCATCCATGCGGCCGTCCATGCCGCGCGCAATCACGGTTTGGAAATCTTCGGCATCCGCGACGGATTTGATGGCTTGCTCTATCCCGAAAACTATCCCGATGGCGGGGTGATAAATTTGACGCGCATGCTCGTCCGCAACATCGCGCACCTCGGCGGCACCATTCTGGGCACGAGCAATTACGGCAATCCGTTCAAGCTGCGCGTGCCGCAGCCGGACGGGTCGTTCAAGGAAATTGACCGCAGCGACGACCTGGTGCGCGGTTTCCGGGAACACCGGCTCGATGCGCTCATTTCCGTCGGTGGCGACGGATCGCTCACCATCGCGCGCGATTTGCACAAAAAAGGTGTGCGCGTCATCGGCGTGCCCAAGACGATTGACAACGATCTTGAATCCACGACGACGACGTTCGGTTTCGACAGCGCGGTGTCGTTCGCGACCGAGTGCATTGACCGCCTGCATTTCACGGCCGAATCGCACCGGCGGGTAATGGTGGTTGAAGTGATGGGCCGGAATGCGGGTTGGATAGCACTGCACGCCGGCATCGCCGGCCGGGCGGATGCGATTCTGATTCCGGAAATTCCTTACGACATCGCCAAAGTCGCCGCGCACGTCAAACGCAAGACCGCCGGCCGAGGCCGACAATACTCCATCGTTGTCGCAGCCGAAGGCGCGATGCCGGTCGGCGGCGGGGTGATCTTGAAGGAAGCGGCCAGCGCCGGGCACGTCGAACGGCTCGGTGGCGTGGGCGAGATCGTGGCGGGTCAGTTGCGGGAATTGACCGGCAAGGAAACGCGTGCGGTGGTGCTCGGACATCTATTGCGCGGCGGCCAGCCAACGTCGCTGGATCGCTCGCTGGGATTGGTCTTCGGCTCGGCGGCGGTGCGCGGCTTGGTGGAAGGCCGCGACGGCGTGATGGTCGCCGTCAACCCGCCGCGAATTGATTACGTTCTGCTGGAGGTGGCGACCGCCAAGCTCAAGCTCGTGGCTGCGGACACCTATGGCGTGATAACCGCGCGCACCCTGGACATTTCGTTCGGGGATTGATGAGCAAAGGAACAAAATGAACAGCACAATTTCTGAATCGAACTCAAACGCGACGCTGTCGCCCTACTCGGCAAAGCGGACGCGCCATCACATGAACTTTTTCTGCGATGCGCCGGGAGCTTCGTATGTTTGTCTCGTCGGGGATTTCAACGAATGGGATATGGCCGCGACCCCGATGCTTCAGACACCCGATGGCCGCTGGTTGGCCAGCTTGGAACTGCCTCACGGCCATCACCGGTATCTGTTTGTCGCGGATGGCAAACCCAAGCTCGACCCGAACGCGACCGGCATCGTTCGCAATGAGCGCAACGAACGGGTTTCCTTGATCGCCGTCAGTTAAACGCCGTGAAACGCCAAAACAAAGACAACCTCGTCAAAGCATCATGAACACGCTTCTGGTTATCACGTTGGCAATCGCCCTTCCGGCTTATGCCGTGCTCTGGCACAACCAGCCCGCGCACACGCAGGGAGAGAAAACAACCGCCATTGAGGCCGCCTTCACTTTTCGATTCAACCTATCCTGGCTGATGCGAATCGCCGCTCTGGTTGCGCATTGGGTTGCTTCGAGCATTCCAGCCAGACGGCAAACCGCAACGATTCAGGCTCACAGCCTGGCAAAAATTTAATTGAATTTTATGATAGCCGTTTCCCCAACAAATGAACGGGCGACCTGCCAACTGGGTGAGAACTCAGTAGTTGGCTGCCGACAAACCGGCTTTGGCGTTCATCAAAACTCCGAGGCTCGCTTCGACTCGGAGGAGTGGAAAACTCCAAGTGACGCGCATATCGCCGGCCGAAAGGATTCTTCAAAAGAGCGAGGCGAGACAATCATCACGCTCTACATGCGGGAAATTGGACGCGTGAAATTGCTCACGCAGCCGGAAGAAATCGAACTGGCCGCCCGCATCAAACAAGGAGACGGGGAAGCTCGTGACCGGATGATCAGGGCCAACTTGCGGTTGGTCGTTAAGATCGCCCGGGGTTACGAGGGCATGGGAATGCCGCTGCTGGACCTCATCAGCGAGGGGAACATTGGGCTGATGCGGGCGGTTGAACGATACGATCCGGGCAAGGGTGCCAAATTGTCCACTTATTCCGCCTGGTGGATCCGGCACGCGATTCTCCTGGCTTTGGCCAATCAATCGAAAGTTACCCGCGTGCCGGTGCATGTCATGGAAAAGCTTGGCAAAATGCGCCGGGTTGCTTTGCGGCTTCAGAAAGAATTGGACCGCGATCCCACGGATGAGGAATTGGCGGCGGAGTTGGGAACCACCGCCTCCCGAATCGCGAGAATGCGGATGGCGGTCGTCGAACCCGTCCCGCTCGACGCCGAAACCAACGGCGAAGGCTCGCTCAGTTATGCCGAGGTCATTGCCGATGACAGAACCGAGACGCCCTGCCAGAAACTTGAGAATGAAACCAACCGGGCGATGGTGTTTAAAATCATTGACACACTGACCCATCGCGAGCAGGCCGTTTTGTATTCGCGCTTTGGGTTGAACGGACACGACCCGAAAAATTTGGATGAAGTCGGAAAGGAGCTTAACATCACGGACGAACGCGTGCGGCAGATCCAAAGCGCAGCCATTGTCAAGATTCGCCGCCGGATCAAGAATTTGGAGCAAATCGAAACCGTAATAAAAGAGGAGTTATGAAACGAAAACACAATCAAAAACTCATCCGTGTCATGGTCGCGTCCAGCCTCTCGTTTGGCATCGCTGCCATGACCTTGCCGGCGGCGGAATTGCAATCACAACCGCCATTAACAAATTCTTTCTCCCAGTCCATCCAATTCCCGGACGAACCAAAAAGCGGGATCTGGCTCAACGACATCGGCGAAGGATTCCGTTCCGACGCCCAATCCGCCAGCCTCGAAGCTGGAGCCGCCGCTGGCGTGGCGATCTTGGGCGGGCGCCAACGTCACGACCTGGCTCTCACCAGTATTTCGTATGGCCACATGCTTGGCGATGTGCGCGGCGAAGACCACTGGTATCGCGGCAATTGGGAACTGCGCGGCGAATTGTTCGGCGGTCCGCAGTATTCCCCGAACGCCAACTACATGATGGGCTTGACGCCGCATTTGCGTTATGACTTTGCCACCGGCACGCGCTGGGTTCCCTTTGTTGATGTCGGCGCGGGAGTGTCGGCGACCGGCATTGGCGCGCCCGATTTGAGCGGCACGTTTGAGTTCAACCTGCAAGGCGCGGTTGGCGCGCATTGGTTCATCCGCAACAATCTCGCGATCACCGCGGAAACCCGTTATCTCCACCTGTCCTGCTGCGGCATGCGCAGCCCCAACTTGGGTCTGAACGCGGTTGCGGGGATGATCGGATTGAGTTGGTTCTTTTAAAAAATCTGCAAATGAAAAAAAATATGAAGTTAAGATTCCCAATTTACTTATTGCTGCCGGCTATTTTTGTAACGTTGTTTTCCGAACGTCTATCTGCCCAAATCCCGACGACGAATCCGCCTGCGGGAAAATTGCTACCCGGGCAGATGCCTTATTTCGATGCGGTGCCAGATCCCATTGAAGGTTTCAACCGCTGTTCTTGGTCGGTGAACGACTGGCTGTTCCGTGGGCTCTTCTATCCCTTGAGCTTTGGCTACAACTTTGTGGTGCCGAAGCCGGTCCGCACCATGATCAGCAACGGCGGGCATAACCTGACTTATCCGGTGAGGCTCGTGAACAATTGTTGCGAGGGCAAGTGGCATGGCGCGTGGGTGGAGACGGAACGTTTCGGCGCCAACTCCACCGTCGGGCTGGGCGGCCTGTTCGATCCGGCGACGCATTGGAAAATCGGGCGCTCCGACCGGGATTTCGGCGAAACGCTGGGCAAATGGGGTTCCGGGCCGGGGTTTTATCTGGTGCTGCCGCTCCTGGGTCCAAGCAATGGGCGGGACACGATTGGCAAGTTGGTGGATTTGCCGTTGGACATTTGTTTTTGGATTGGAGTCGCCTATCCTGACGAAATCTGGCCGGACGCGATTCGTCCTGGCATCGGGTTCAATAACATCAGCGGCGTTGCGCGGGACTACAAGCGCCAGCTTGATTCATTCACGGATCCATACGAGGCGATCCGCACGCTTTATTCGTTGAACCGTCAGCGGCTCATCCTCGACTACATTCCAAGTTACGACACCAATGACAATCCCAATCCCACGATCCGCGCGGTGCTGTTCAAGCCCGTGATTGCCGACTTTGCGGACAAGGCGGTCACGCGCAAAATCCTGGTGCCGGCCACGGGAAAGAAACTGGCCTACTCCTGCTGGATGCAACCCAAGCCGGCGCCGCTGGTGTTTTATATTCCCGGACTCGGCGCCTGTCGAACCGACCGTTCCACGCTGGCGTATGCGGACATGATGTATCGGCACGGTTATTCCGTGGTGGCTTTTTCGAGTCCGTTCCAGAAGGAGTTCATGGAATCGGCTTCCACGATGGCGCTGCCGGGTTATGCCCCGGCGGACTGCGACGACGTGGTGAACGTGCTGAAATTAATTTCGGCAGACGTGCGGAAATGGCAGGGCGGCAAAATCACCGGCACCAGCCTGACGGGTGTTTCGCACGGCGCTTATTTCACCCTGATGATCGCCGCGCGCGAAACAGCCGGCGAACTTGGCGGATTGTCTTTCGACCGTTACGTCGCGGTCAATCCGCCACGGCAACTGGCCCACGCCGCGCAGTTGCTGGACGAAATGTTTAATGCGCCGCTCGCCTGGCCGGCGGACGAACGGCGCCAGAAGATGGAAGCGTCCATTTACAAGGCCCTGTATTTTGCGGACAACGGCCTGGATGTGTCCGGCAACATTCCCTTGAGCCGCACCGAGTCCGACTTTTTGATCGGCCTAGCCTTCCGTTACACGCTCATGAATGTCATTGTGGACAGCCAGCGTCGAAATAATTTGGGCGTCCTGAAAGTAAATCCAGCCAAGTTTGTCCGGCAGGATTCCATCCGGGAAATCCGGCAGATCAACTACGCCGGATACACCGAACGTTTTGTGTTTCCCTACTTGCTCAAGAGTGGTCGCGTGGCCAACAGCGAACAAATGCTCGCCAACACCGACCTGACCAAAAGCACGGAATGGCTCCGCAAGAATCCAAAAATCCGCGTTCAAATTTGTGACGACGATTTTCTGCTGACGCCGTCCGACTTGCCTTGGTTCCATTCGACCTTCGGAACCAATCTGGTGGAATATCCCGTCGGCGGGCATCTTGGAAATCTGCACATCCCCGCTGTCCAAGAAGCCTTGGAGCGGCTCTTTCCTGCGCCAGACGAAGTTCCCCGCCCGGTGTTGAAATGATAACCAGTAAGAAAATTGAAACTATGAGCATACACAATGTTGATATAACTACAACGACTACAAGCGCGGTTGATCTCACTATTGAACTGCGTTCCGCGAACGGATCGTCAGCGGAATTTTATCAGGACGACGAGCAACGCGTTCACGAAGTGCTTCGTTTGCTGGCGGCGCCGCGGCTGTTCGCCCAGCCCCACTTGGTGCTGACCTCGCAACACTGCGCCAGCATGATTCCCTGCAAGGGGATTGACATGATCCTCGCCCGCACCTCCGCGCGGACGCCTCTGAAATTCCCGCTGAATCTTCCCCAAGGCCTTTTTGACATCGTTGAACAGCCGGAAGCTTGGCCGGACGACAGACCGGCGATTGGAGATCAGAACGAGCAGGAGCACGGGCAGCCGCGCCGGCGCAGTTCGCAGATGGAGATACATACCCTCGGCGGTTGGGTGGTCACACTGAAACTGGCGGCGATGATTCGCGGAAATATTCAGGACGAGCGTCAGTTGTTTTCGCATTTGCCTGAAGTGCCGACCATTCCCTTCCGTCTACAGGAAGGCGGTTTCGGCCTCATCAATACCGCCAACATCATGCGTGCGAGCGCCTGGCCCAAACCCGAAGCGCTCCCCGGAACCGCGCTGCCGCTCGCTTTGCGCCAATGGACTCCGTCTCGAATCAAAAGCCCGGCGAACCTCGCGGATGAAATTCATTTATGAAAACAAGCTTTGAAAATCATGCTGTTCCTCACCGGATGCTGAATGGAGAACATCCATGGTCTTAAAACCCGTTCCATTTTTCCTGGCGGTTCTGCTGCTGGTCAGCGGCTGCGCGCACTATCCGGTCAACGCGCCGCTGATGACCGGCAAACCAGCTACCGCCGGCTACCGTTTCGAAAACGCCGTGGCCCGGACCAACGGCGACGATACGTTGGTGGTGCTCGCTTTTTCCGGCGGCGGCATCCGCGCGGCGGCTTTGAGTTACGGCGTGCTTCAAGAACTGGCAAAGACGGAAGTCGGACAACCCAGTCATCAGCATCGTTTGCTGGATGATGTGAAAATGGTTTCCGCCGTTTCCGGCGGAAGCATCACTGCGGCGTATTACACGCTCTGGGGCGACCGCATCTTTTCAGATTACGAGTCGAAATTTCTCAAGCGGCATAATCAAAACCACTTGTTTTTGAAGCTCGTGTCCCCATTGAATTTGGCCCGATTCCTTTCGCCGCGATATAGCAGCAGCGATATGGCGGCGGCATACTATGACCATTTGCTTTTCAAAGGCGCGACGTTTGCCGACCTGTCACCGCGACCGGGACGGCCTTTTCTCATGGTCAACGCCACTGATTTGGCCATCGGCGGTCGCTTCGAATTTACACAGGACCAATTCGACTTGCTCCAGTCTGATTTGTCGAATTTCCACGTCGCGCGCGCCGTGGCGGCGTCGTGCGCGTTCCCGCTTTATTTCGCGCCGGTGATTCTGAAAAATTATTCGGCGGAAAATCCGATGCCGGAGCCGGAATGGATCCAATCCGCGCTGTCCGATACCGCGGCCTCCAGCCGGCTGAAAAATCTGGCGTTGCAAGAAAGCTCTTACGTTGACGGTGATCGGAGAAAGTTTATCCATTTGGTTGACGGCGGAATCTCCGACAATCTTGGCCTGCGCGGGCCGGTGGAACGGGCGATCAAGCTCGAAGAGGCGGGCATGGTTCCGCAGGCTCCCGTCAAAATTCCGCGCCGCCTGGCCATCGTTATCGTGGACGCCAGCGCCGAACGTGACTACGGCTGGGATTCGCGCGACCGGACGCTCGGACTGGGAACCGTCATGGGTTCCGTGGCGCAAATTACCGGCAGCCGCTATTCATTTGAAACCATCGAACTGTTCCGCGAAGTGACGGCACGCCTGGATCGTGAACGCGAAGCGGCGCGCCTCCAAGCCGGAGATTCGCAATCAGCCAAAATCGAAACCTACATCGTGGAATTGCATTTCAGCCTGTTGGCCGACAAGTCGGATCGTCGCTTCGTCAATTCCGTGCCCACGTCGCTTCAGCTTCCTGCAAAGACGGTGAACCGCCTGGAACATCTCGCGGAAGTGGAATTGGAAACCAATCCCGAATTTTGCCGGTTGGTCGCGGACATGCACGGCAACCCGGTTGGGCGCGGGCCGGTTGCAAGTTCAACACCTGCTAGCGGCGCGCCTTGATGCGGGCATTGATCAACGGCAATGCCTCGGCTTGGTCGCGAGTCCGCAAATTTTTTTGCTGGCCGGTCGCCGTGTCTTGGGAATAATAGATTCCGCTGCGCCGGAACAAAGAGTATTTTATTTTCATGGCCCGGTTCCGAATCATGCGCTGGTTAAAAATTTTTGAATGAAAATTCTAGTCACCGGCGGCGCCGGTTTTATCGGCAGCCACATCGTCGAATATTTCCAAGGCAAGGCCGAGGTGCGCGTGCTGGACAATCTGCGTTCCGGCTTCAAGCACAACCTCGCGGGTTTCAAACACGAATTCATCGAGGCTTCGATTTTGGATCGCGACGCCGTGCGCGCAGCGGTGCGGGAAGCGGATTATGTTTTTCACCTCGCGGCGATGATCAGCGTGCCCGAATCCATGGCCAAGCCGATTGAGTGCAATGAAATCAACACCACCGGCACGCTCATCCTGCTGGAAGAGGCGGCGAAAGCAGGCGTGAAGAAATTCATGTTGAGCACGTCCGCCGCGATCTACGGCGACAATCCGGTCGTGCCGAAAGTCGAGACGATGCCGGGCGAGCCGAAAAGTCCCTACGCCATCACCAAGCTCGACGGCGAATTTTACTGCAAACAGTTCGCCGATGAAGGCCGGTTGCCGACAGCGTGCCTGCGTTACTTCAATGTTTTTGGCCCGCGCCAGGATCCGCGGAGCCAGTATGCCGCCGCCGTGCCGATCTTCATTGAACGTGCGCTGAAAAACCAGCCGATCACGATTTTCGGCGACGGCGGGCAGACGCGCGATTTCATTTACGTCAAAGACATCGTGGCGGCGAATGTTTTTTTCGCCACGCAATCCAACGCCACCGGTGTTTTCAACGTGGCTTACGGCGAAAAAATCACCATCAACGAACTCGCGCAAAAAATCGTCGCGCTGACGCATTCCCAATCCGAAATCAGGCACGCGCCCGAGCGGCGCGGGGATGTGAAGCACTCGCTGGCGGCGATTGATAAATTGCGCGCGGCGGGCTTCGCGCCTGCGAGCAATTTCGAGCATGGGCTGTCGGCGACCATCGAATTTTTCCGAACCCAGGCCGGAAAATAAATTCAGGAACAAATCCAAAAGCTTGGCGCAGCGGCCAAGCGGCAGGCGCGAGGTGGAACAATATATCAAATCCCTGCCCGCCGTGACGTGCTACTGGCGTCGCGTATCGCCTTACGCTGCCTCCGTAACGTGATACGGCAGTCGCGTAGGCCGATACATAGGCAGCGTATTGCAATAGGTGGTCATGTATCACGATTCCGAACCGCAGTATCGCGATACGGCGGTCAAGTATTGCAATACCACGGTGTAGAATCGCAATCCCGTGGCATGGAATCGTGATTCCGAAGCGCAGAATTGGAATACTGAAGTGGAGAATCGCGATTCTTGGGTCATGTTTTGGCCGATTTCGTGCATCCGGCGCGTTCCAGCGGGCTTGTTTTCAACAATTTAGGCTCAAAATCGCGGAAAATGACAGTTTTCCCGGTGCAGCGGGGACGGAGGCGAAGGCCACAGCGCAGCATCACGGAAGAGGCGGGCGCGAGACGGGAGGGATGCAAAGCCAGCGGGCAAGTTCGCCATGAGAAATCCCAACGGGATTTAATCATTCAGCCCGGCGTTGGACGACGGACTCGGCCTACGCTGGGTGGACGGGTGGACGTAAAACAACCCTGAAAGGGTTGAATCCATCGGGTGGCGCGGTGATGCAACCCCGTTGGGGTTGTGATTTTGTTTGGACGATGACCCAGGGTAGCGCGTGCCGCGCAACCCTAGGCTAAATGATGGAATCCCGTTGGGATTCCCGGCACGCGCGCAAGGACGACCCAGCATAAAAACTCGTTTGAACTTTGGTTGAACCTCAAACACAATCATAAGGACGACGAGCAGCAAATGGACATTAAACGCGAACAGCACATTTTGCCGGAGAGTTACCTCAAACATTGGGTTGACCCTGCCACCAAAGTTGCCAATAAGACGCCAATGGTCTGGACATTCACAAAAGACGCCAAGCGCAGGCAACTCAAACCGCCAGCCTCTGGCTACTTCTGGCGTGATTATTTTTACGACCTGATTTCCACCAGCGGCGAACGGCGACAAAACCTAGAGAATCTTCTTGGCAAGATTGAGGGCAGCATGGCACGGATTATTGACCAACGAATCATTCACAAGCAACCGCTCGACCAAGAAGAAAGTGAAAACTTCGATTTGTTTGTGGCGTGTATGTTCATGCGCACCGAGCGAATGAAGGAAAGCATCGGGTCGTCGGTTTCCGCGATGGCTCGCATTGAGAAGGACCATGCCCAAGCTTATGGAAAACCGATTCCAGACACTTCGGTGATGGAACACAATGCCCACGCGCACGCCATTTACGACGGAGTCTTATTTCTCAGCAAAGAATTTGCTAAAATGTCCCACAACATTTTCATTGCTCCGGCGGGCAAGGTTTATCTCACGTCGGATACGCCTTGCGTTTGGCAAGCTCCACTCGGTTTCTCTGGCCTAGCGAATCCATTGCTCGAAATCACTCTACCGCTGACACCAAAACACCAGCTTCACATTTCCAAAACGATTCCAACGTCTGGCTACATTGACCAATTGGACTTCATGGTGGATCAGACAAACTGGGAAACGATTCGCCGCTGCCGAAGTTACTTCGTTGCGAATTCATCCACACTTGACGATTCTTGGTTGGAAAATGAAGCATATTGGGGAAGGCGACTTCTCCAAGAAGCGATAAAACTTGGATAATTTTTTAAAACTCGCCAGCGCTCGTTCAATTCTCGCCGTCAACTTTTACCTTGCACAATCCACCAAACGATAAGCCCGATCATAAAGAGTAATATCAGGGTGAGGCAACCGCAGCCGCGTTGCCGTTTAACAGGATCAACGGCACTAAGAGGAATCCCGCCTCTTGGCGTAACTACAAACGGAGCCGGGCCTCGTGCAGCATCATGAACTGTCTTTATTTGCCGCGCGATTTCCACCATTGCTTCTTTGTAAGCCGTGAATCTTTTTTCCGGGGATAGGTCGGCAGTGTGTTTTGCAATCATGCCGAAATATTCCCCAATGCGCCATTCTTCAAAAAGAAGAATTGAGGGGACAAGCATGACGCGTTTACTCAGACGGACCAAGCAAGATGCACGGATTAGGCATCAGTGCCTCGATACACGCTCCGTAAATTTGACAGAAATCATCCATTGTTACGGAATGCGCAGCACAAATGTCGTGAATTCCTTTCTCATTCCACACTGCCATCACTTGCGAACACACTAGATTCTTGCCTGTGGCATCGCTCACGCTGCCGCCGAGTGAAAGATGCTTTATGAGGAGGTTCTCATACTTTACTGCCGTGAATTGTTTTAGAGTTTTCAAAAATTAGGAGTTCCAAAACTGTGGGTATGGCGCATACATGGCAATTTCATCCGATGCTGGCAAGCGCCTTTTCAATCCTCGCCATCACGCGTTCTTTGCCGAGGACTTGGAGCAGGTGGTAAAGGCTGGGGCCGGAGGTTTTGCCGGTCACGGCGAGCCGGACACACGTCGTTCCAAGCTCCGTCAGGAGCGACATCTTTGTAGAAACCGCCAGCCAAAAATCATCAGCCCCGTAGGGGCGACATATTCTGGAATCATTCATCACCGGTTTTGAAAATGTATCTTGTGTCGTAATCCACGCCGAACCGCTCCAACAATTCAACATATTCCTCGCGGAAGGATTTCTTCGCGTGATGCCGTTGCTGGTTTTCAATGTAACAGATGATAGTTCCCAATTGCGAGCGGGAATACGAAAACGCCCCGAATCCTTCCTGCCACGAAAATCTCCCCGCCACCCACCGCTTTTCCTTGATGAATTTGGATGAACCCGCCTTGATGTCGCGCACCAAATCGGAGAGCGACGAATCCGGTCGCAACCCAACCAGCAGGTGCAGATGGTCGGGCATATTGTTGACAGCGATCAATTTTTGCCGCTGGCCGGAGACGATGCCGGTGATAAATTTCTGCAACTCGGCGTTATGCTCCGGCGGAATCAGGTTTTGCCGGCCTTCGACGGCGAACACGACATGGATGTAAATCTGGGTGTAGGTGTTGGCCATGCGCCGAATATGTCGCTCCTGACGGAGCTTGGAAATCTATTTTCTGTCGGTTTCTACAAATATGTCGCGCCTACGGCGCTAAAACAGAAATTTCAACCCCCATATTTCATCTGTGGTTTATCTGTGGCTAATAATATTTTCACATCGTCGCCAGCGCCTTCTCAATCCTCGCCATGACGCGTTCTTTGCCGAGGACTTGGAGCAGGTGGTAAAGGCTCGGGCCGGAGGTTTTGCCGGTCACGGCCAAACGGCAGGGATGCACCAGCACACCGCAGGTCAGGTTGTTTGGTTCAGAGTCCACGATAAATTTCCCGCCGATGACCGACGTTGAGCAGATGGATGATGTTTCGTTCCGCATCATAGGCATAAATAATCCGATAGTCTCCCACCCGCAGCCGGTAGCGGTCGTGCCCTTTCAGACGGTGATGCGGATAGGTTTTGAGCCGCAACCCCATCTCGTCAATTTTCGCTTCAATGCGCGAACGAACTTCCGGCGGGAGTTTGAAGAAAGCGGAATCGAAGACGGTGTAACAGATTTGCAGCGCCGCGCTCATGGCTCAAGGCCGGCGCACGCGCGGACGGATTCCATCGGCCATCTCGCGCTCGGATTGTTGGATGCCGGATTCAAATTCGGGCGTGAATTCCAGATCATCCTCGATCATGTCCTCAAGCAAATCGCGAAGCTCACGAAGTTCCGTCTGTGAGAGCGTTTCCAACTCGGATCCGATTTGAGCGACTTTACTCATGGCTTTAAGCTGCTTTGTGCGTGACGGAATTGCAAGTGCAATTTGTGCTTCACGCGAAGGAGGCAAGCGCCTTCTCAATCCTCGCCAGCACGCATTCTTTGCCGAGGACTTGGAGCAGGTGGTAAAGGCTGGGGCCGGAGGTTTTGCCGGTCACGGCCAGCCGACAGGGATGCACCAGCACGCCGGCTTTCACGCCCAGTGTCTTGGCGGTTTCCTTGAGCGTGGCTTCCAGTGTCTCGGCGTTGAACGCGGGGGCGTGGGCAAAGGCGTCGCGGAGTTTTTCCAATCGCGGTTTGTTCTCCGGCACAAAATCTTTTTTCATCGCTTCATAGTCGAATTCAAAATTGTCGTTGAAATAGAAGCCGGCGTAGGCGGGCAGTTCGCTGAAGGTTTTGATCTTGCCTTTGCAGGTGTCGAGCGCGGCTTTGAGGTAGGCCGTATCGAATTTATTCGTATCCAGCCCGGCCTTGGCGAGGGCGTGGACGGACATTTCGTAAAAGCGGTCGCCGGGCAGTTCGCGACAGTATTCGCCTTGCAACCAGACGAGTTTCTCGAAGTCGAACTTGGCGTTGTGCCGGAGAATTTGCGGCAAATCAAACCGCTCGACGACTTCGGCGAGCGTCATTTTTTCGCGATTGTCCTTGGGCGACCAGCCGAGGAGGCAGAGATAATTGTCCACGGCTTCGGGCAGAAAACCTTCGTCACCATAAGTCGTGAGGCTCGCGCCGCGGTCGCGCTTGCTCATCTTGCTGCCGTCGGCGTTCAGGATGAGCGGGATGTGCGCGTAATGCGGCGGCTTGACGCCAAACGCATTGAACAACGCGATGTGCTTGGCGGTGTTGCTCAAGTGATCCTCGCCGCGGATGATGTGCGTGATGCCCATTTCCAAATCGTCAACGACGTTGACGAAATGAAACACCGGCTGGCCGTCGCTGCGGACGATGACGAAATCGGGATCGGCCTCCTCGCGGTCGGTGAGTTTGCGCAGCACGTCGCCGACGACGAGGTCGGGAATGAGAATCGGCTCGCGCTGCATTTTGAATTTGATCGCGCCTTCGTGTTCGTAAGCGAGGCCGTGCGAAAGCAAAGCTTCAACGCGGCGCTGATAATTTTCCTTCCGCTGCGATTGGAAATACGGGCCGCGGTCGCCTTTGCTCGGCCCGGTGGCGTCGCCGGTGATCGGGCCTTCGTCCCAATCGAGACCGAGCCAGCGCAGGCCGTTGAGAATGACGTCCACGGCTTCCTGCGTGTTGCGCGCGGCGTCGGTGTCCTCAATGCGCAGGACGAACGTGCCGCCGGTGTGCCGGGCATAAAGCCAGTTGAACAGCGCGGTGCGCGCGCCGCCGATGTGGAGATACCCGGTGGGCGAAGGAGCAAAACGAACGCGAGGTTTCATAATCATCTAAATCTGCCACAGATTGAACACGGATTAAATCCGGAAGAAAAATAAAAACACGCGGTCGCTTCCGTGACCCGTCAGAATGTTGGCGCGATGGTCGCGTCACCGGGTGACGCGAGCCACTCACTTCTCCACCCGGCTTAAAACTTCACCCTTCGCCAGCCGCGTCTTCAATTTTTGCCCGGCCTTGACTTCCACCGCACCGCGCAAAACCGTTCCGGTTGCCGCGTTCATCGTGATCGAATAGCCGCGCGCCAAAACCTGTTCCGGGCCGAGCGCATTCAACCTTTTTTCCAGTTGCCGCAGCGCGGCCCGGCGCAATTTTAAATGGTGCGACGGCTTCACCCGCCAAAATCGTCCGGCCAGATTTTCCAAAACCGCCGTCCGCGAGCGCGCCGCCGATTTCAACCCGCGCAACAAGCCCGACTGCAAATCATCCAGCCGCTGAAACGACTCATCCAGTTTCCGGCGCGGATGCAACCGGGTCAGCCGTCCGCCAAGCTGCGAAAAATTTTCCGCCGCCGTTGCCAGACCGCGCCGCGCCGCGCGCCGCAACAAACCCGGCGCGTCGCCGACAAATTCGCGGCTGGCAAAAACACCTTCCGTGATGATTTCCGCCGCCGCGCTCGGCGTGGCCGCGCGCACGTCCGCCACAAAATCGGCAATGGTAAAATCAATCTCGTGGCCGACCGCCGACACGACGGGAATTTCCGATTCAAAAATCGCCCGCGCCACCGGCTTCCTCGTTGAACGCCCACAAATCCTCCAGCGACCCGCCGCCGCGCGTGACCAAAATGAGTTCAAGGTTGGAAGTTGGATGATTGAATGATTGAACTCGTTAAGCGTTCGGATGGCCCCGGCGATTTCCTTGGCCGCGCCGTCGCCCTGCACGCGGCAGGGCGCAAGAATGATTTCCAAGCCCGGATTCCGCCGTTGCACAACGTGCAGGACGTCGCGGATGGCCGCGCCGGTCGGCGAAGTCACCAGGCCGATGCGCTGCGGATAGCGCGGCAGGGAACGCTTTCGTTCCGGCGCAAACAGCCCTTCCGCCGCGAGCTTTTGCTTCAGTTTTTCAAACGCGATTTGCAGCGCGCCGACGCCTTGCAGTTCCACTTCGCGGACGATGAGTTGATATTGCCCGCGCGCCTCATAAACCGTCACGTCGCCCTGCAGCAGGATTTTTTGTCCGTCCGCGAGCAGACTGCGCTGCGCCGCCGCTGTGCCGCGAAACAGCACGCAGCTCAATTGCGCCGCCGCGTCCTTGAGCGTGAAATACACATGGCCGGAAGCTTTGCGCGCGGAGGTTGGTGATTTCGCCGCCGACCCAAACGGAGCCGACCGACTTTTCCAGCAGCCGCTTGATGTCCGCCGTGAGTTCCCAGACGGACAAAACTTTGCGGGCCGTTTCCGCTGGAAACAGTTCGCCAAAATCCCATTGCGATTTCACCGGTTTGCTCATGCGTTTTTACTGGCCACAGATTGACACAGATGAAACACAGATAAAAACATTTCCGCGCCCGAATGAAACATCCGTGTTCATCTGTGCTAAAGATTCAGTGCCGCGTTCACCGCCGCGACCAGCGCGTTGACACGCGTCGGCGAGCGGAAAATCCGACGGCGCTTCGAGTGTGTAGCCTTGTCGCGCTTTGTGGTGGATGAGATAAAACGCCTCCGGCCAGTCGGGACGCTCCAGCGGATTGAGGATCGGGCGGATGATGCCACCGTGCGCGGCGCGGCCCTCGATGTTTTCCGAAAGATCAATGGGACAAACCGTTTTTACGGCGGCGATCATTTTTTCCGCGAGCGAAGGTCTGTCATCCGGGCTTTGCTCGTAAAGATAAAAACCGTGCGACTCCCAGTCTTCGTGCAGGCAGAGATACCAATCAAACGGCGCCTGCCGCTCCAGCCACGCGATGTGCGCGCGGATCTCGGCGGATTTGGGCTGGCGATAATCGCGGTTCAAATCAATGTCGCCGGCGTTCTCGCGTCGGTTTGCGATGAAGCCGGCGGGATTCAAACACGGCAACAGAATAATCTCCGCATTCTCCGGCCAGCGGTTTTCCTGAATCAGCTTCAACGCCGCGAGCGGCCCGGCGGGTTCATCGCCGTGGATGCCGGCGGAAATGTAAATGCGGATTGTCGGCGGCGGATGCGCGATTGAAAACGGCGCGCGGCGCAACGCGATCCATTTGCAATCTCCCGTCTCGTGGAAAATTTCCGAAATCCACCGGTGCTGCTGCGCTGCGGTTTCAACCTCGCGTAGCACGTCGCGGATATCAATTGTCTCGCCGCGGTAGCCGTCGTGATTTTTGCCGAGTTTTTGCACGCGGAGAATTTCATGCACCGCCGCAAAAACGCAAAGAAATTCCACCTGGCGAACTGGCACCAGCCCGGCCAACAATGATGTTATGGCCGCGCGCCATAGCCGCGCACAAACCCGATGCACTGGGCCGCGTCAACGACATTGTCCTTCCAGTTGTATTCGTATTCGATGGAAACGTTGCCGGCAAAGTGCTGGCGTTTCAATTCATCTATGATTCCGGGAACGTCCGAAACGCCCGTGCCGGCGGGAACGTCGTGACAGTCCGGCGACATTTCGTTCATGTCATGAAGATGCACGCTGATGATGCGGCCCTCCAAAATTTTCAGGCAGTCAACGGGTTTCAAGCCCGACTGCACCCAGTGGCCGGTGTCCGCGCAGGAACCGATGCGCGCGTCGCGATCCTTTACCACACTCAAAACGTAGTTTGGATCCCACATTTTATAGCCGGGATTATTGGGCTGGCGCTGATGATCGTGAAAACCGACGCGAATGTCGTATTCCTTGACGAGTTTTTCAATCGTGTCAATCGCGTCCACCGATTCGGTGGTGATGCCGTAAAGCTCGAACTTTTTGGCGAACTCAAAAACCTTCCGCGCCCCGGCCTCGTCTTTGGGAATTTCCACCACGCCGTAATTGACGGCGCGGATGCCGCGTTCGGCCAGCCGCGCTTTGACAGCGGCGATCATTTCGTCGGTAGCGTTGTGGTCGAATTTCAAATCGGGCTTGTCCGGGCTGAACTTCTGGCCGGGATAAAATTCGATGACCTTGCCGCCGGCGGCGGCGGTTTTATCAATCGCCTCCATCACGGAATACTCCTTGAACGTCCAAGCCTGGCAGCCAATGGCGATGCCGCCGGTCAGGCAGTTTTCAGGAATAGGCGTGGCGGCGACAGTGAAGCCCGCGAAACAAAGCGCGGCGACGAATTGAGCGAATTGGATTTTTAGGTGATGCTTTTTCATGTGAATTTAGTTGTTAATTTTTTCGAACGTTCAGACCGCGCAAGAAACCGAATTGGCTGCTTGGCTTAATCTTTTGGTATGCAAAACAACTAACCGAATTCCCAAGTTTTAGCCAGCATCAAATTAACGCGCTGGTTTCCCATTGGGCGGAGCTTGAAGCTCCGCCATTTTTTGGTCTGGCGCCGAACTGGACTGGAATCGGATTTAGATTTAATTTGCGACCCTAATGAGTTCGGAAGCTAAATCGAAGGCAGGCAAGATGTGGAAGCATTTCTTTTCAGCAATGGCTTCTCCTGCCGCAATCATCATCATGCTCATTATCCCCCTGATGCTGCTCGAATTGGCCGGCCTGGCGGAGGAAGGCCGGAAGCGATATGGCTCCTTTGAAGGGGCCATCATGCTTATGGCAGCCTCGCTGGCGTTGGTTTGGAATGTCATTGGCGGTGTGGTCATGTTCTTGGTTCGCAACCCTGCCCGTGAACTCGTCGCCAAATCGCGGTTGGGCAGAAGTGCCACCTTTATCCTTTTTGCAACCGTGCTGGCTTTGCTTGAGGAAGGAGTGACGACGACATTTACGAATTTAGCCCCGATGTTTGGAGATGCGCAGGCGTTCATTACTGCATCGCGGAACTACCTTGAGGTGGTGGTCTGGCACAGCGTTATTGTCATCGCGCCCATGTTCTTTGTTTGGTCCTGGTTGCTGGCCAGGTTTAGATTCCGCCCCGCTTGGGTTTTTGTCCTGTTCGGGGTCAATGGCGTGCTGGCTGAACTCCTGACAGGCGGCGGAACGGCTCTCCTCATGGCGCCATTCTGGATTTTCATTTATGGCTTGATGATTTTTCTGCCCGCCTACAGCTTTTCAACCAGCGCAGAAACGCCCGAACCAAGTTGGTATCACTATCCAATGGCCATCGGAGTCTGCCTCCTGGCCTCCGCAACTGTGGCGCTCCCGGTGAACCTACTTTCACCTCACCTGCCACACTTTGGCACAACGCTCACGTTTCCGAGGCCGTAAAATCGAGCGACCGGCTAATTTCCGGGAGGTGAAGAATAGCGAAATGCACAACGCCTGTTGCTTGATTTAAGATCCAGACGCATCGTCATCGGTTCCGGATTTTTTTGAGATGCTGGTAGCCAACCAGTTTCCGGCTCTTTTCATCCCAGAGCCGGTAGGTGATTGATTTCAAGCTGGACAAGAAAGTGATGGGTTTCACTTGTTGGAAGAGCGGATCGGCTTGGTGACACCTTTCCAGGTTGTAGTTGGGAATTCTAGGACTCAGGTGATGGATGTGGTGAAAACCGATGTTGCCGGAGAACCATTGCAGAATGCGGGGCAGCTTGTAGAAGGAACTTCCCTGCAAGGCGGCGGAAACGAAACTCCAGTCTTCACCCCGTTCCCAATAAACGTCTTCAAATTGATGCTGGACATAAAACATCCACACTCCCGCGCCGCCAGCCACCATCAGGATGACCAACTGGATCAGCAGATAAGCCGTGATGCCAAAAACAAGGCTCAGTGCCAGAGCCATGCCCAAAATGGCCAGATTCATCGCATACACGGAATGGCGTTCCCGTGTGTTGGCCTTCGGTGAGGGAACCCGCTGAAGCACCACGAACAGGAACAGCGGCGCGATAACAAACAGCACAACCGGATTGCGGGCAAGCCGGTAGGAAAACCGCTTCCAGCGGGAGGCTTCCAGATATTCCTGCACCGTCATGGTCCAGACATCACCGGTGCCCCGCTTGTCAAGATCGCCGGCGTTGGCGTGATGAATGGCGTGTTCCCAGCGCCAATGATAGTAAGGCGTAAATGTCAAAATGCCGGCCAGAAAACCGACCAGATCATTGGCGGCAGTTGATTTGAAGAATGAACCGTGGCCGCAGTCGTGAAAAATGATGAACACGCGCACGAGCAGCGCTCCCGCCAATATCGCCAAGGGCAGCATCAGCCACCAGGAAATCGGCCGGCACAGATACATCAGATACCAGACCAAACCATACGGGACGAGAGTATTAATAATCTGCCATGCCGCTTTCCAAGGTGATGGTTTTTGGTATTTGAGGACAATCGCCTTCCAAGCCGCATTGTCCATCACGGGCTTGGGCCGTATTGAATTTGCTTCGTTCGTCATAAAATCACTGTCATTTTTCAAAGGGGTTTCTTAATTATTATATCACACATTCCGACCGGCCGCAGCAATTTAGCAGCCGAAAAAATAAACAAAGAGAAAAGAAGCATAAAGCCTTCTCTGTTTGAGAAAAATGCCGGAATTCTTTACAGAATTTATCCGGGTTTAAGCCGGCCAACAACCTTCAGCCATCTGTTAGTCATTTAATCTGTGAAACTTGAGCAATCGAGGCAATCAAACGATAAGTTGGAACAAATTATGCTTTAACAGGTTATGCGAACAAACCTAACTTCAAATTTAAGGGGGCAAAATCACGACGCCATCATTCACGACGCTGTCAACCTGAAAGAGAAGATCGAAGCTTTAAACAAAGAAATCGCCATGCTGCTTGGCAGGCCAGGTTCGATGAGTGATATGGCACCGAAAAAAACCAAAAGCGCTGCAAAAGTTAAAAGGAGCAAACGGTGAAAACGAGTCCGAAACAAATCCAAAACCAAAATTTGAAAACCGGTAACGAGACTCACCAAACCATGATCATCATTGATCAAAGTGGTGGCAGGACCCGGAATTGAACCGGGGACACAAGGATTTTCAGTCCTCTGCTCTACCAACTGAGCTATCCTGCCGAAACCATTGCAGACATTAGCGATTATCCGGTTTCAAAACTCTCGCAATTCGCCGTCGCATACCGCCGTTTGAGACCATGGGCTTTGGTGCTTTCGACAATCACAAACAGAACCGATACGGCAATCAACAGTCGGAAATTACCAGCAAAAAATCAATCGTCAATCTTGAAAGATGGCAGGTGCCAGCCTCCGCCGGGATCCCGCTATTAAATCTGTCAACTTTCAGCCTTTGATGATCGTCGCGCCGGCAGCGGGACGGGAGGCGAAGATTGCGGCTTCGATGTTCGTTTTCTTTTTGTATTCCGCCGCGATTTTTTTGGTGATGGCGCCAACCGCGCTGGCTTTCACCAGCGCCACGCAGCAGCCGCCAAAGCCGCCGCCGGTCATGCGGCAGCCGTAAACGCCGCCCTGATACCCGATGTTCCCGGCGATTTCTACGACCACATCGAGTTCCTGGCAGCTCACTTCGTAATCGTCACGCAACGCGGCGTGGCTGGCATACATCAATTGCCCGACGGCCGGCCAGTTGGACTGGCGGATGCCTTCGGCGGCGTGGACGGTGCGCTCAATTTCGCCGATGACGTGCCGCGCGCGGCGAAAGACGACTTCGGTCATTTTGCTTTTGGCCTTTTCAAGCTGGTCGGCAGTGGCATCGCGCAGGGAAGTTACGCCGAGAATTTTCGCGGCCTCCTCGCATTCGGCGCGGCGCTTGGCATATTCGCCGCTGCCCAGTTCGTGCTTCACGTTGGTGTTGACGACGAGCAATTCCACGGACGGATCGCTCATCGGCACGAGTTCGGTTCTGCGCGTGCGGCAGTCGAGCAGGAGCAAATGGCCTTCGCGGCCGAGCGCGGAAATGAACTGGTCCATGATGCCGCACGGCACGCCGGCGAAATCGTGTTCGGCCTTCTGCGCGAGCAACGCTTTTTCAACCGGGTCAATCGTTTTGCCGGTCGCGGCTTCCATGAGCGTGGCGGTGCAAACTTCCAGCGCGGCGCTGCTGCTCAAGCCGCCGCCGAGCGGCACGGTGGACATGAAAGCGACGTCGAGCGCGGGAATTTTTACGCCGCGATTTTGAAATCCGGCCAGCACGCCGCGAATGTAGTTGGACCATTTCGGCTGCCCTTTGGTGACGGGCACGGAAATGTCAATCGTGGCGCGTTCCTTGAAGTGCGTGTCGTAAATGGAAATGTTTCCAGGCGCGGCGGCCGGGTCGGCGGCCATGATGGCATAGCGTTCAATGGCCATCGGCAGCACGAAGCCGTCGTTGTAATCGGTGTGTTCGCCGATGACATTGACGCGGCCGGGCGCGGCGACGATCCAGCGCGGCGGGCGGCCGTAATGTTTTTGAAATTCAGCAGCGACGTGGGCGGAGAGGTCTTTGAGCGTCATAAAATTGAAAACGAGGATGGAAAGTTGAGGATGGAATATGGAAATAGCAATGGCGTTTTATGCCATCTTCGATCTTCCATTTTCCATCCTCGCTGAAATCACGCGGACGGCGGGTTCTTCTTGCCACCGAGCGCGCCGAGCAGCATCAGCACGCCGAAGATCAGGAGCACGACACCCCAGATGAGATTGATGTTGATGTCCTGGCCGGCGGCGTGCGAGACGGCGCTGCGTTGAAACACGCCGTAGCCCGTCAGCAGCGCGCCGATGAGCGTGAACATGAGGCCGATTGGCCAGCGAATATCGAGTCCCATATAATTATTTTTGATTTTTTTTTAAATTTATGATTGACGATTTAAAAACGTTGCGGCTCACCAAAAGATCAGGTTCAAGATGACGCAGGCGATCAGCAGCACGGTGCCGACAACGGCGGGGCGCTGCCAGACCGGAACATTGTGGTCCACGATTTTCGGCGTGAGTGAATAAACCAGGCCCTTCAGTTCTCCGTCGTTCTTGGTGCGGCTGGTGACCAGCGAAATCACCAGCGTCAACCCGAAACAAACGGTGAAAGCGAACGCGGCCATCCAAAAATTCTGGGCCATTTCGCTGGGGAATTCAATCTTCACGCCGAGGTAGCCACCCTTGACGCCCGGCAGGTTGCCGTGGGCGATGGTCAGCGCATGGAACAAGGCCGAGCCAGCGATGCCGAAAAACAGGCCGAGAAATGCCGCGATGCTGGTTGTGCGTTTCCAGAACATGCCAAGCAGGAACGTCGCGAACACCGGCGCGTTCACGAAGGCAAACACCAACTGGATGATGTCCATCGCGTTGTTGTATTGCTTCGCGAAATACGCGCAGCCGATGCTCAAGGCGATGCCGACCACCGTGATGAATTTGCCCATCCAGAAATAGTGCGAGTCACTCTTGTTCGGCACAAAGAATGCCTGGTAGAGATTGTAGGTCCAGACCGTGTTGAAGGCGGTGACGTTGCCGGCCATGCCGGACATGAACGAGGCGAGCAAGGCGGTCAGCGCCAGGCCAAGCAAGCCGGCGGGGCAATATTTTTTCACCAGCGAGAAAATGACGCTGTCGTAATCGTAAGCGGCGACGCTGTTGTAGACACCTTCCTTGATTTTATCGTCGGAAAGTTTGTTTGCGGCATTGTCAGCAATGAGCTTGACAATTTTATCGGAGTTCACCTTTTGGCCCAAAGCGTCGCCGACGGCGGTGACGGTGGCGGCGGTGTCGTTGGGATTCGCATTTTTCACCACCTCCACGGCTTTGTCGTAAGCGGCCGGCGCGATGATCGGCGGCGGGATGCGATAGTTTTTGTCCGGCATCGCGGTCAACGCCACGGCCAACATGCCGGGCAGGATGACCAGCGCGGGAAACAACATTTTCGGCAGCGCGGCAACAATCGGCGTGTTGCGCGCGGCGGTCATGTTCTTGGCAGCCATTGCGCGCTGCACGACCAGGAAGTTCGTGCACCAGTAACCAAACGACAGCACGAAGCCGAGTCCGAAAACCATGGAAAAAATGTCCACGCCCATCGGATTTGCTGTCGGTCCGCCCAGCAACGGTTTCCACGCGCTCGTCCACGCGTCAGGCGCAAAAGCCTTGCTGTTCAAGTCGAGCGCCATGGGATTTTGCGCCACGGTGTGAAGCTTGTCGGTCATGGCCGTCCAGCCGCCGACATCTTTCAAGGCGAGATAAACCACCGGCGCGAAACCGAGAACGATCATGAAGAATTGCAGCACTTCGGTGTAAATGGCCGAGGTCAAGCCGCCTTTCAAAACGTAAATCAGCACGACGCCGGAGCAGATAAACAGGGCGACGTGATAGTTCCAGCCCAACAGTTGATTCAGCAGCTTGGCGAGCGCATTCATGGAAATGCCGGAAGCGAACACCGTCATCACCGCGAAACCGATGGCATTCAATCCCATTACCGGCTTGTTAAATCGCATTTGCAAATACTCCGGCACGGACCGCGCCTTTGAGCCGTAGTAAAATGGCATCATAAAAACCGCCAGAAAAATCATCGCCGGAATCGCGCCCACCCAGTAAAAATGCGCCGTGGCGATGCCGTATTTGGCGCCGCTGGCAGCCATGCCAACCAATTCGAGCGCGCCGAGATTGGCGGAAATGAAGGCCAGTCCGGTCACCCACGTCGGAATCGAACGCGCGGACGTGAGAAAGTCCGCCGAACTCTTCATGTAGCGGGCCAGCGCCCAGCCGATGCCGAGGACAAAGCCGACGTAGGCCAGCAAGATCGTGTAGTCAATTTTGTGGAGATGGATTGGTTCCATAAGGTATGCGATGGATTTAACGATTTTCGTCGGGCCGTGTCAAATCCAATGCGCCGGTGGTCCCGAAAAATTCGAGCGCTGCTCAAGAGCCATCTGTTTTAGCTCGGAAATTGCAAGTGCGCTTAAGTAACCGGTGGCACAAATTCTATTTCGGCTTCAACTGCGGGAACAAAATCACGTCGCGGATGCTTTCCTGGCCCGGCAGCATCATACAGCTTTTGCTTTCGCCGCCGGCCTGATGTTCCAGTCTGGCGCAATCTTACTCTAATTGATGGCCGTCAATCTTTTTCAAAAACGGATTTCTCTTGGTAAGTTCCTTGCAAAGCCAGGTTGCGGGAGGAGCCGCCGACCAGAATCTCATAAGCACCCTGTTCCGCGACCCAGCCTTTTTTGTCCGGATCGTAAAATGCAAACGCGTCGTGATTCAGAGGAATGGAAACCGTCTGCGTCTCGCCCGGTTTCAGGAAAATTTTCTTGAAGCCCTTCAATTCTTTTTCCGGGCGCGTCACGCTGGGTTTTTCCGGATGCACATAAAGCTGTGCGACCTCCGCGCCCGCCACGGCGCCGGTATTTTTTATTTTAAACTCCGCCGTCACGCCAGTGGCGTTCGGAATCAGTTTCAAGCCTGAATACTTGAACGTCGTGTAGCTCAAGCCGTAACCAAAGGGAAAAAGCGGCGCGATCTGCTTGGTGTCAAACCAGCGATAGCCGACAAGCAGGCCTTCGACATAAGTCACCGTGCCGTTCGTGCCGGGATAGGCGTGCAGCGCGTGCGCGGGGGAATCGGCAAGCTGTTTCGGAAACGTGCAGGGCAGTTTGCCGGACGGATTCACATCGCCAAACAGAACTCGCGCCAGGGCGTTGCCGCCTTCGAGTCCGGGATACCACGCGTAAAGCAGCGCGGGAGTTTTGGCGAGCCACGGGCCCATTTCCACCGCGCCGCCGCCCATGAAGACAACCACGGTTTTGGGATTCGCGCGAACAATGTTTTCGAGCAATTCGTCCTGGCCGCCGGGCAGCTTGAGGTCGCGCCGATCCGAACCTTCCGTGTCATAACCGCCGTTGTGGCTTAGGCCGCCGATGTAGATCACGACATCGGCAGACTTGGCGGCAGCGACCGCGTCGGCGATGAGATTGGTGTTGGCCGTCGCCGGAGTTACCGTGTCGCCGCGGTCGCGGCGTCCGCGGCCCGCCGGCGGCGTGTAGCCGGGCGCATAAATAATCTTCACCGCGCCGCCGAGGCGGTTGCTGATGCCTTCAAATGCGGTGATTTCAAAGGGCGCTTTGATGTTTGCCGCGCCGCCGCCGCTGGCGAATTTGGCCGTGGCGTTGACGCCGATGATCGCCACGGTTTTCAACCGCGCGGGATTCAGCGGCAGAAATTTTTCGTTCTTGAGCAACACCATGGATTCCTCCGCCACCCGGCGCGCAACTTCCTGATGCGCTTGGGTGCTCAGCACTCCCGGATTCGCCGGAGCCGCCGGCGGCGCGGCGGGATCGTAAATCAGATCCAGTTTGAACATCACGTAAAGATGACGCCGCACTTTGTCGTCGAGCACGGACATCGGAAATTTGCCGGAATTCAGTCCGGCGAGAAAAGGGTTGGCGAGATAGTTGTTCGTGTAAGGCGGGCGCGTGCCCATCTCCAAATCCATGCCGTTCATCGCCGCCAGGTCGGTGCTGTGGACACCGCTCCAGTCGGACATGACCAGGCCTTTGAAGCCCCATTCATTTTTTAGAATTTGGTTCAGCAGGTAATCATTCTCGCAGCAATGCTGGCCGCGAAACTGGTTGTAGGCGCCCATGACGCTCAACACGCCGGCTTCCTGGACCGACGCGCGAAATGCGGGCAGATAAATTTCCCGCAGCGTCCGCTCGTCCATCTCCACGTTGATCGAGCCGCGCTGGGTCTCCTGATTGTTCGCCGCGAAATGTTTCGCGCACGACGCGACGCCCTGGGCTTGTTCGCCCTCGATGTAATTCACGGCGATGCGCGAGGTGAGGAAGGGATCCTCGCCCATGTATTCAAAATTGCGGCCGCACAAGGGCGTGCGCTGGATGTTCAGGCTCGGTCCCAGCATGATGTTTTTGTCGCGCTGCTTCGCCTCCTGGCCGATCACCGCGCCATAGGCGGCGGCCAGGTCGGGATTGAACGTCGCCGCCAGGCCAATCGTCGCGGGCATGGCGGTCGCAAAATCGTCCGCCCGGTTGAGATTACGAAAACCCTCGCCGACTTCTTCGCGCACACCCATCGGGCCGTCGTCCATCCATAAATCCGGCACACCCAAGCGCGGCACGCCTTCGACCGCGAAAGTGGATTTCGCGTGAACCATCGCCACTTTTTCATCCAACGTCAGCCGTGAAAGCAAATCCTCAACGCGCTTTTCAACGGGCTGGCTGCGGTCGAGATAAAGCGGCTGGGTTTCCGCGCCAAACGCGGATGCGCTGGCAACGAGACACGCTGAGAGCAAGTATGATTTCATATTTGTTTAACAAATGAATCGGGCATTTTGAGTCGGGGCTTTCCCAAGTGTAAGCAGATTGATCCGTTAGGCTCAATTAAATTACCGAAAATCGGCCCGCCTTCCTTCGTTTCCAAAACGCCGCCAATCCATCGCCGAAACAATCGAATTCTTTACTGGTTCACATGCACCACGGTTGCCGGCGGGAAGCCGTTGAAATATGTCGAGGAGGCGTGGCTGTAGGCGCCGATTTGTTCGCTGTAAAGCAAATCGTCCAGTTCGAGATCGGGCAGGTTTTCCGCCATCGAAACCACGTCCAGCGCGTCGCACGTCGGGCCGAAGATGGAGCAGATTTGCGTGGCGCCTTTCTTGAACGATTTCAGATGATAATGGCAGTGGTCAAAAATCACGCCGGAAAATGTGTGATACACGCCGTCGTTGATGTAGTAGCAAAGTTTGCCGTCGCGCACGGCCTTGCCGACGATTTTGGAAACGGCGGTCGCGGCGGTGGCGCAGAGGAAACGTCCCGGCTCGGCGAGAATCTGCACGCCGGAAGTTTGCGGAAACAGCCGGTCCAGTTCGCCGTTGATGACCTTGGCCAGTTCGCGGAACGGTTTCACGCTCGCGTCATACGGCGCGGGAAATCCGCCGCCGATGTCGAGCAGGTTCATCTTGGTGTAGCCGCGATCTTTCGCCTCCTGGAAAATGTTCGCCGCCAGCGCGATGGCCTGGACGTAGTTTTCAAAATTCGTCGTCTGGCTGCCGACGTGAAAGCTGATGCCCTCGACCGTCAGGCCGAGCTTGTCGGCTTCGAGAATCATGTCCACCGCCTCGCCGGGCGACGCGCCGAATTTGGAGGACAATTCCACCATCGCGCCGGTGTTCGGCACTTTCAGGCGCAGCACGAGGCCGGCCTGCGGCGCGAATTTTTTGATTTTCCGGATTTCCTCAAAATTGTCGAACGTGACGAGCGGCTTGTATTGATTCAGTTCGCGCAACGTCTCAACCGGCTTGATGGGATTGGCGTAAATAATTTTATCCCAAATCCAGTCCTGCCGCTTCTTCGCGGGCAGGTGCTTGATGTTTTCATAGACCGTCTGGAATTCCGGCATCGAGGCGACATCAAAACTCGCGCCTGCCTGGTAAAACGTGCGGACGATGGCCGGATCGGAATTGGCCTTCACCGCGTAATAAGCCTGGACGCGCGGCAGATATTTTTTGAACGTGGCGAAGGTCGCGCGCAATTCGGCGTGGTCCACGACGAACAGCGGCGTGCCGTGCTGGGCGGCCAGTTTTTTCAGCGCGGTGGGCGAAATCATTTTGAAAAAAAAATAAAACCGGAACGTTTTTTCCCGCTCCGGCTGCAAATGAAAATAGATTTGGCGTCCGTCCGCAAGAACTTACATCGCCAGCAAAAATCAAATTGAAGAAAACGACTTCGGAAATGGCGCTTCTCCTTTTCGGCTCCGCATCAACAGTAGAGATTGTTTTTTTGCGACAATCAGGCTTTAATTAGACAAACATTCACGGAAGCAAAGCCGAATACGAAATTTTTTACCATGAGCAATACCGAAGTCAGCAAGCGAAAACCTTCCTACCCCAACCCGTTTTTATGGGTGCCGTCCAGCTATCTGGCGATGGGCTTGATTTACGTCACCGTTGGCAGCGTCGCCAACGTGATGTTCAAAAACATGGGCATGGACAACGTCAACGCGGCGTTCTGGTCGAGCCTGCTGGGATTTCCCTACACGTTCAAATTCGTCTGGGCGCCGTTGCTGGAACTTTTCCAGACAAAAAAGTTTTTCGTGGTGCTGATGCAATTCCTGATCGCCGCCAGCATTGCTGTGCGCGGCGTTTGCCCTCAAATTGCCCGCCATGACTTGGGTGATTCCGGTCATCGTGTTGCTGGCCATCTCCGGTCTTTTCGGCGCGACCCAGGACATTGGCTCCGACGGCGTATATGTGACCACGCTGCCGCCGAAGGAAATGGCCAAATACACCGGTTTCCAAAGCATGTGTTGGAACGCGGGTTTTCTGCTGGCTGCAGGGCCGTTGATCCATTTCAGCGGCGTGTTGCACGAACGAACCGGAAGCTGGGGTTCTTCGTGGATGGTCATCATGCTGGTCATCGCCGGCGTGATGTTGCTGGCCGGCTTGTTTCACAGCCGCTTTCTGCCGCCGGGCCAGAAAGCGACGGACGCGCCGAAAAGTTTCGGCGATGCCATGGGAACTTTCGGTCACGCGTTCGCGACCTTCTTCAAGAAAAAAGACATTTGGCTGCTGATTGCGTTCGCCTTCTTTTACCGTTCCGGTTACGGCCTGATTGACAAGATGGGGCCGCTGTTCATGATTGATGACCGCGCCAAAGGCGGGCTGGGGCTTTCCAACCAGACGCTCGGTGACATCAATGGCACCTTCGGCACTGGCGCTTTCATTGTCGGCTCGCTCATTGGCGGATGGCTGGTTTCGCGTTTCAGCCTGAAGAAAACCCTGCTCATTCTCTGCCTCTGCCTCAATGTTCCCAACGTCACGTTCCTGATCCTGAGCCAGACCTTGCCCACCAGCTACGCCACCATCGCCACCATCGTTACCTTCGAGAAACTCGGCTGGGGCATCGGCTGCGTCGGCCACATGATTTACATGATGCAGCAAATCTCTCCAGGGCCTTACCGGACGGCGCATTACACGTTTGCCACGGCGCTCATGGGCGCCTGCATGATGACCACCGGCGCCATCAGCGGGTATGTCCAAAGCTGGGTCGGCTACCAGTGGTTCTTCATCATCGTCCTGTTTGCCGCTGCGCCTTCGATTCTCGTGACGATCCTTGCGCCGTTTCACAACCCCGATACGACCGGCCGGAGCGACGATGACAAACCGGAAACGGCGGCGGCTTGAAACTGAAATACGCCGGCTCTTGAACAACTAATTTTAACTGCGAACAATAGAGAATCACCATGCGCTACGGACATTTTGACGACCAAAACCGCGAATACATCATCAGCCAGCCGGACACGCCACTGCCGTGGATGAATTACCTCGGCTGCGAATCCTATTTCGGCCTCATCTCGAACACCGCCGGCGGCTACTCGTTTTACCGCGACGCCAAGCTGCGCCGGCTCTCGCGCTACCGCTACAACAACGCGCCGTTCGATGTCGGCGGGCGCTATCTTTATCTGCGCGACAACGAAACGGAAAAATTCTGGTCGCCGTCCTGGCAGCCGACCCGCACCAAGCTCGACAAATACGAATGCCGCCACGGCATGGGCTACACGATCATCGGTTCCACGGCCAACAAGATTGAGGCGCAGACGACTTACTTCGTGCCGCTCGGCGAGACGCTGGAAATCTGGAAGTGCAAGATCACCAACCATCGCAAGAAACCGGCGAAGCTCTCGCTGTTTTCCAGCCTCGAATTTTGTCTCTGGGACGCGCAGGACGACAGCACCAACTTCCAGCGCAATTTCAGCACCGGCCAGGTGGAGATCGTGGACGGCGTGATTTATCACAAGACCGAGTATCGCGAGCGCCGGAATCATTTCGCGTATTTCGCCTGCTCGGAAAAGCTCGCCGGTTTCGACACGCAGCGCGACACCTTCCTCGGCGCGTATCGCAGTTGGGACAATCCGGCGGCGGTGGCGCGCGGCAAGTCGTTCAACTCCGTCGCCTGCGGCTGGGCACCGCACGGCTCGCATCACGTCAAAGTGAATTTGAAACCGGGCCAGTCGAAGGAAATCATTTTCGTCCTCGGCTACCACGAAAACGCGGTGGACAAAAAGTTCAGCCCGCCGAATTCGCAGACGATCAACAAGACAACCGTCAAACCCGTCATCGCGAAATATCTCGACGGCAAAAATGTCGCCGCCGCCTTCCAGAAATTGAAGGAGAACTGGGACAACCTGCTCGGCACCTACCAGGTGACGTCGCCGGACGTCCACGCCAACCGCATGGTCAACATCTGGAACGCCTACCAGTGCATGGCCACGTTCAACATGTCGCGCTCGGCGTCGTTCTACGAATCCGGCATCGGCCGCGGACTCGGCTTCCGCGATTCCAACCAGGATTTGCTCGGCTTCGTCCACATGGTGCCGAGCCGCGCCCGCGAACGCGTCCTTGATTTGTCCGCCACGCAGCTCAAGAGCGGCGGCGCGTTCCATCAATATCAGCCGCTCACGAAACGCGGCAACCACGAGCTGGGTTCCAACTTCAACGACGATCCGCACTGGCTGATTCTCGGCGTCGGCGCTTACATCAAGGAAACCGGCGACTGGGCGATTCTCGACGAGCAGGTTCAATTTGAAAACGAGGCCGGTTCCGAGCAGCCGCTTTACGAGCATTTGCGCCGCAGCTTCAATTACACGCTCGAACGGATCGGGCCGCACGGCCTGCCGCTCATTGGCCGCGCCGACTGGAACGATTGCCTGAACCTGAATTGTTTTTCCGACACGCCCGGCCAGTCGTTTCAGACCACGACGAACAAGGAAGGCAAAACCGCCGAATCCGTTTTCATCGCCGGCCTGTTCGTGCTCGCGTCGAAGGAACTCGCGGCCATCGCAACGAAACGCAATTTGCCCGACGAGGCGAAACATTATCTCGCCGAAGCCGCGAAGATGGAGAAGGTCATTCTCCGGCACGGCTGGGACGGCGAATGGTTCATTCGCGCTTACAATGATTTTGGAAAACCGATTGGCTCGAAAGTTTGCAAGGAAGGAAAAATTTTCATCGAGTCGCAGGGCATGTGCATCATGGCCGGCGTCGGCCTGAACGACGGCAAGGCGAAGCTCACGCTCGAATCCGTCAACAAGCATCTCGCCACCAAGCACGGCATCGTGCTCAACGACCCGGCGTTCACGAAGTATTACATCGAGATGGGCGAAATCTCGTCGTATCCGCCCGGCTACAAGGAAAACGCGGGCATTTTCTGCCACAACAATCCGTGGATCATCATCGCCGAAACGATGGTCGGCAACGGCAACCGCGCGTTTGATTATTACACGCGCATCAATCCGTCGGCGCGCGAAAAAATCGGCGACCTGCACCGCTGCGAGCCGTATGTTTATGCGCAGATGATCGCCGGCAAGGACGCGCCCACGCACGGCGAGGCCAAAAACTCGTGGCTCACCGGCACGGCGGCGTGGAATTATTTCACCATCACGCAGTGGATTCTGGGCATCCGCACCGGCTTCGACGGCCTGATCGTGGATCCGGTGATTCCGGCGAAGTGGAAAGGTTTCACTGTCACGCGCAAATTCCGCGGCAACACCTACGTCATCGAGGTAAAGAACCCGAACGGCCAGCAGCGTGGCGTGAAGAAGCTGCTCGTGGACGGCAAAGAAATCGCAGGCAACGTGCTGCCGGTTTTTCCGCCGCAGAATAAGCCGATCCTGATTGAAGCCGTTCTCGAAGGGGAGTAACTGGCTTCACGGAGAAAATCAGTTTATTTCTCGGCGTTGGTGATGAGGAAGTTTTTGAACTGCCACGGGTCTTTCAAGTCCACGTCCGGCTTGTTGTAGCCTTTGAACGGGTTGACAACGTGCTTCAGCGGCGTCCAGTCCGACGGCTTGGAAATCCATTTGCCGAGATACGGCATGGAAATTTTCAAGATGTATTCGTGCGGCAGTTCGTCCGGCACACAAATGCCTTTGGCCGGATTTTCAATCATCCACATCGTCGCGGCGACGACGGAAATCGCCACCTGCATGGTGGTCGCGTTCTGGTGCGGCACGAGCCGGCGCGATTCCTCGATGCTCAAGTCGCTGCCGATCCACCAGGAATTGTAGCCGTGGCCCATCAGCAGCGCGCCAAGAATGTCCGAGCCGCTCGCGACCTCGTCGTTGAGGATGCGCGCCTTGGGCTGGAGCTGGTAATTGTAGCCGCGCAGTTCGTTGAGCGACGCGATGGCGACATCCGCCGGGCAATACGCGTAGTGAACCGTCGGGCGATAAACCGCCTTGCCGTTTTTCCAGACGGTGAGCTTGTCGGAAATCGTGAACGCCTCGCCGTGGCGCACGACCATGCCGTTGATGCAATAATCCGGCACCCAGGTTTTGACCCAGGTGTTGATGCCCATTTGCGCGAGGCAGATTTGATTGCGCGGGCCTTCCTTGTGTTCGCAGGCGTTTGGCGGCAATTCCTTTTCGTGCGTGCCCCAGCCCATTTCGGCGGTCGTCGTGCCTTCCTCGCGAAAACCCTCGACGCTCCAAGTGTTGACGAATTCGTCCACCTGCTTCGGCACGTTCGTGATCTGCGTGTCACGTTCGCTGCAATGAATGACCTTCACGCCAAGCTTCTGCGCGAGGACGTTGAACTTTTGATCGGAAATGAGCTGCTGAATTTCTTCCGCCGCTTTGCCGGTGATTTTTTTGTCCTTGATCGAGCGCCTGCCAATGTCAATCAAACCCTGCTTGGTGAAATGCGAAATCAAACCGGGATTCGCGCCGTGCTCGATCACCGCCGTTGCGCTGGGCGTTGACCACTTGGAAATCATCTTGCGCAAATTCATGTGGCGCCAGTAGAGCGTCATCTTCTGCGGCGCGGCGCCGATGGAATTTTCATACGGATCCCACAGCTCGACCGAAGTGTTGATGTAAAGCACGCCTTTTTCGTGGCACCATTCCAGAATTTCCAGCGCGTCAATGTTCCACGCAAGGTCAATTAGCACGTCGCCGGCGGAAAGATATTCGCCCAGCAGCGCGCCCATGTTTTCACGCGTGACGCGCTGGTGTGCAAACTTGACGCCGCGCTTGATCCACGGCGCGAGTATCGCCTTGCGATCCTCGAAATCCATGACCGTGATGTTTTTGGCCGGCACGCTGATGTGCTTGACGAGGATGGGCAGCGCGCATTGCGCGACCGCGCCGTAACCGACGAACAGGATTTTGTTTTTGAATGGCAGCATAAAATTTTGACGCGCAACTTTGCTGGAATTGTTTTTCCGTTACAAGGTTTTACTGAATTTTTCCCAAACTCATCCCCAACGCGCACTTGAATGGGTCCGCTCGATTCGCATTACGGCTCAAGTTGCACCCGGTAAAATTCATTGATAAATAGATTCACGTTGGTGTCGGTCAGGCTGAAGGGCGACGATAGCGGGGTGTTTGTCAGGAGATTCACCCAGTCAATGTTCGTCAGGCTGCTTAGAGATTCGGTCCTCTGGAGAATATAGTCTGGTCCAATCGGGCCGTTCACCTGCAACTGAAATTGCGCTTCGTTTTTGAACAGCGGGTTGAGGGTGACGGTCGTTAGCGCATTGACAAATATGGAGAAGTTTCGTATGGCGCCAAGCGGCGGCACATTGTTGTCGGTGACTATGACTTGAATGTTATTCGAACTCTCGGCGCTGGTCACCGGCGGCCGCCAATTGAAGAGGCCGCTCAACGAGTTGATGGTGGCGCCGGACGGCGCGTTGCCAAAACTGAAGGTTAGTTTGCGGGTAATGTCGTTATCCGTTGCCAAAGCAGTGAAAGCAATCACCTGACCGACATTGGCGACAATGTTATTAATCGGAAACAATGTCGGCGCAAATACCACGACCGTGAAACTGTTGGTCGCCGTCAAGTGCGGGTTGACCAGGTCATACGGATCGGTGTTCGTGACCACCGTCACAATGATATTCGTGCCCGGACTTTGCGCCTGTGACGGAGTCCATCGGAATATGCCGTTGGTGTCAATCACCGCGCCTGTCGGCGCATTGACCAGCCCATAGCCCGTGGTCATGGCGTGCGGGTTCGGTTCCGTGGCGGTGTTCGTCACCACCAACAATGTCAGTTCATTGATGTTAGCCGGCGCAATCGTCGGCAACACCGGTGCCACATTCACTTCCGTGACCGCGACCGAGTTGGTCGCCGAGAAACTTAAGTTATCAATGCCCAACCCCTGGGCTTTGCCGGTCGAATCAGTCATCTGCCACACCAGCCACAGCGCCGCGCCCGGCGGCCAGTTGGTGATGGTCTGGTTGAGCACGCCCAAGTTGGTTTGGTTCAGCGCCGCCGTGCCGTCCACCGCCACCCCGCCCGCATCCGCCGACACCGTCGGCAAGCTCACGTTCAACGCCGGCAGGAAGGCCGTTGCGCTGGTGGGAAAAGCATTGGTGCCCGTCAAATCCACGGCGTAATAAAATTGCAGCGTCTTGGGCAGATTGGATTGCCGCCACACTTCCCCGGTGAACTGTAGGTTCATCTGCGTCAGCGGATTCGCCGTGCCGTTGATCAGCCGGAGGCCAAAGGCGGTGCCGCTCGTTGTCTTGGTGGCAAGCAAGCCGAGCGCGCGGTTGGAACTGCTCGGCAAGCCGAAACTGTTCTGTCCCCCTGACGTCCAGTCGCCTGCCGACGCCCCGAACCGGGATTCCAACACACTCAGGCCATACCAGCCCGCCAAGGCGGAAATGCCCAACCCGCCGCTGCTGCCGCTGGCAATGACGGGATAGGCGAAATCATACGGATTGGCCAGGGAATAAGTCACTCCATTGATCGTCACCGTATTGCCGCTGTCCACCGAAGTCGCGCCCGGATCGGGCAGCGCATCAAAGTTCTGGGTATAAGTCGCACCCGCTTGCGTGTAAGCCACGAACGAGGCTAGCGCCGTGGCAGTGCCGTTGTTAAGCGCGCCGGGCGTCGCTTGGAAAAATTCCTGACGGGCGAAACTCTGGCCGTCCGGGAATGAACCGTAAGAATCGTTAAGCGCTGATGTTCTGGTAATCCAAATAGTCGAGCACCTGCGGCTGACCGTTGGTGGCCAACCTGGTTAGCGCCAGCGAACCCGTGCCGCTAGGCGGGACGAAGCTCGCATGCAGCTCATTCGTCGTCGTAAGATTCGTGAGGTTGTCGGCAAAAATCACTTTGAACTGGCCGGCGCCTATGTTGGCATTGGTCGGGAAAGCCCATTGCAAAAGATTGGTGTAATTGTTTGCCAGATAAATTCCGTTCAAGGAAACGGCGTTGCTGCCCGGATTGAAAATTTCAATCCACCGGCACCGCTGGCCGGCGCGGTTGGTAGTGCCGTTCAGATTGTCCGCCTGCACCTCGTTGAGCCACAGCGACGGGAAAACTTGAAGGTTTGTCAAAACCGAGTTTGCTCTGTCCGGGGTGAAGGTCGCTATCGCCGCACCAGGCGCTGGCGGGGAAATATTATTCAGGCTGTAAACGGTTCCACTGCCCGAAGTGCTTCCAGAAAGGCGTATGAGCATTTGCGTGCCGTTCGTGCTGGGCAAATACCAATAGCTCAGGGTATAAGTGTCATTCGTCACTATTGGGGACGTATTTTCCCAAATTGCCTGGCTAACGGTGTCGCCGGGGCTTGTGGCCACAACATGCAAGCTCGCATTACCGGAATGCTTGATGGCAGTGCTGATAGAAGAGTTGACCATGTTTGTGGAAAGCGTCCAAGGACCAGTTAATGGACTCTCAAAATCGCCGTCTTGGATCAGGTTTGCACCAGCCTCAGGCACGTTGCCGGCCACCAGTTTGAGGTCATCAACATAAACGTCTCCGGCTGTGCCATGCATGCACACTAGCAAAGTCGGCTGTGTCGCGCTGCCGGTGAGCGTGACATATTGCCACTGAAGCGTTGCAGACGTGTTGGTAGGCACGGCCTGCCAGTTGCCGACGCGCCAGTTGTCCTGATGCGGGTCCACCAATTGCAGCGACGACGCCGGTGCCATTGGCATTGGTTGGCCAGGGCAACTGGTTGTCATATTTCACCTTGGCCACCGCCGCATTGCTCGCCGTTGTTCAGCGTGAGCGTCTCCCCGTTCGCGGACAGCGTGCCGCTGAAAGTGTCAAACACCGGATTGGTCGCGCCATAAGCGGCGGCAAAGGCCGCGTCGTTCGCCGCCAACACCAGATAATTGGTCGGCGCGAGTGATGGCCCCGTTCGGGAAGGTGTAAGCGCAAGCCTTGCAACTGCCAGCCCGACAAATCAAAGGTGGTGTTGGTCGAGTTGTTGTACAGCTCGACAAACTGCGCGTTGGCGACCAGCGGGTCATACATGATTTCGTTGATCACCATCTGGCCGGCGGGCGAGGCATTGGTTCCGGTTATAGACCACGCTGACGCTGTTGCTGTCGCCGGCGATCGGCTGGCCGGTGTGGTCCACGCCGACCACGCTCAGGTTGTTGGTGCCATTGGCCAGCGGCACCGTCACGATCCAGTTGGTCAAACTCGTCCACGTCAGCGGATACGCCGCGCCGTTGATCCAGACGGTGGCCACATTCACCGGCGCCGTGCCGGTCACATAGGCCAGGTTGTTGCTGATCGTCACGGTGGGATTGACCGTGAAGCTGCTGGCATTCACCGCCGCCAGTTGCGCGGCGATGCTGCTTTGCGCCTGCGACAGCCACGGCTCGATGTTCGCCGTCGGGATTTTCCACGCTCAGGCCGTTGGCGGTGAAGGCGTTGTATTTGGCCATCGAGCAGCGGCCCGCTGTTGGCGACGTTGAGCGGCCCGTTGACCAGTTCCTGCAACGCGCGCCAATACATGCGCAGGAAGGTCGGGTTGTTGTAAATGGCTGCCATGTTCGGATCCTGCGCCATTGACCGTGAACAGATTCTGGCCCGGCCCCCACGAACCGCTGTTGCCGATGACGATGTTGAAATCCCACATCAGCAGCGAATACTTCGTGCCCAGCGTGCCGATGTAGCCGTAGAGATTCTGCCGTTTTGCGCGCCGAAGGAATCCCAGTTGCCCGCCGCGTGGTTGGCCGCAAACACCCGCATCCAGTTTTCCATGTCCGCGATGTTTTCCATATTGGCCACATAATTGGGCGTGCCGGAAGAATTGGCCGCGTCCATCAGCGAAAAGACATTGGTGAAATCGTTGGCCGAATCCGGCGTGCGGCGGATCTCAAAATTGTAGCGGTAGCGCGCCACTTTCTTCACGCCGCCGGTGGTCGTGTAAGGCATCAGGTTGCACCAGGATTGATTGTCGAACGGAATGGAGTCGCCCGACGGGAACGGCGCCGAACTCAAACCACGGCTGCATTTTGTAAAGCCAGCCGTCGGTGTCATTGGGAAAATGTTCCTTCACCACGTCGCCGTCCGGCACCTGGGCGTCTTCCATCAACGTGCCGCGCCGGTTGCCGTTGACATAGACCGCCACATAGCGGCGGTTGAGCCACGGCACGCCCAGCGCGCGCAAAAACGTGTTCGCCAGTTGCTCGCGTTGCAGGCTGGCATCGTCGCCCGGCACCGTTGCCCGGCTGGTGAATCTTGTTGAAAGACGTCGCGCCCAGAAATTTGTCGTCGTCGTTGAACTCCCATTTGTAATGGCAGAGATTGCCGTTGGGCGTAGTCAAACCCCTGATGATACGGACTGCCGGCAAACCGGCCCTGCATGTTGTAAATGACGCGGTTGCCGTTGACGAACGTGCAGTCGTTGCCTTCGTTGCTCAAATCGGACAAGTTGGCCCAGCGGGTGACGTTGGTCTGCGTCAGCCACAGATGATACACGCCGAAACTGCCGCCCGGATTGCCGTCGCCGAACATCACCACGCATTCGCGCACCGGCTCGTTGTCGCTGGCGCGCAACGCCGGAAACCGCGTGGCCGCGCCCAGCGCTGTCCGTGGCCGAAATGTAAAACGCCACGATTTGATTCGCCGCCTGGCCGGGAATCGTCGCGCTGAAAATGCCGTCGCCGGCAACGGCGTCGCCGCCCGTGCCGTCGTCCTTCATCGGCACGGCGGTGTAAGTCGTGGCCGGATCCAGCCGGTAATACAGCGTGAGATTTTGCACGCCGTTCGGATCATGCACCTGCGCCGTCACCACCACCGGCTGGCTGGCTGCCGGCACCGGCGGAGTGTGGGTGACGTTGTAAATGGCCGGCCCGGCATTGGTCACATACTGGCTGTTGGGCATGCCCGGCGTGCCGAGATTGGCCGGCACGGGCAGCGGCCCGGCGGCTTCCAGCCAGTTGCCATTCAGGCGCAGCAACGCTTCCGGCCAGCCGTGCAGCCAGCGCGCCTTGAATCGCAGGTCGCCGTCTGCCCGGCGGCAAGTGCATTGGCGATTCAGCGCCACCTGGCAGGAGTTGTCGCCCGTCCAAATCGCGGTCGCTGCAACGGATGTGCAAGGAATGACTGCTGTGATAGCCGGTGTTTTCCAGACTCGAACGCACCATGTCGCCCTGCAACGACCAGTCGCTCGTGCCCAGGCTGCCTTCAAACGTGCCGTTGGAAACATAATTGCTCCCGTTGTAATCCACTTCGATGTTGTCCACCAGACATTCGCCCGACATCCAGCAGCCCGATCTGCGCATAGTCAATGGACGAATCGTAATTCGCGCCGTTGTCCAGCACGCCGGTGGTTTCAATGTCCGTCCAGACGGACTTTTGCGTCTCGTCGCTGTCCGCCCAGTTCGCCGCCAGCCGGTGGTTGGCTGCGGGATCAATCAACTCCAGGCTGCTGCCGCCGCCGCCGACCATTCGCCCCAGCGTCCGCCCGTGCCATAAGTCACCTCATCTTCCGCCACGCAATGAATCGGCCGTGTTGGTCGTCCATGTCTAGCGTTCTGCCGGCATGGTCAAGGCCAGCATGCTCGCCGTTGTGCGACAGCTTGCCGCTGTAATTGCCCACCGTGTTCCCGCTGTTCAGATTCGGATACTTGGCGAACAAATTCGTCATGTTGCGCGCCACCACCAGATAACCATTCGGCGCGACCGTGACGCTGGGAAAGGTGAAGGTGACGCCGGCGGTGAACTGCCAGCCGGCCAGATTCACCGTGTTGGTTCCTTTGTTGTAGAGCTCGATGTATTGGTCGTCGTCGTTGCCGCTGATCGGGTCATACATCAATTCGTTGATCACGATGTCGCCGATGAGAATCGGCGCTGTTGCTCGCCGCCGGGCGTCTTGGCGCGTCAACGCGTAAAAATCGTTCGCCCCGTCCGGCCAGCGGCCAGTAGGCAACGCCGTTTGCCTGCGCGCCCAAATTGCACCGCGTCCAAAATCGCGGCTGCCGTCGGGCTTGATGAAATAGATGCGTTCGCCCGCGCCATTGAGGGCGAAATCCATGTTGGTTTCGCTGTAATAAGACAAAGCCCGCCGGCGCCAATGATCGTGCCCGGCGGAATGACAAATTTGTTGGTCGCCGGATCATCCGTCAAAATGCAGCCGGAAATGTCCACGCGCTGGTGCTGTGATTGTAAAGCTCGATGTAGTCGTAGTCCGGCGGATTTTCCGGTGTGCGCCAGAATTTCGTTGATGACCACATTGCGCAGCGGGCTCGGCGTGAACCCGTCCATCTGTCCCGGCGAACCGCCGACGACATCGCTGATGTCCCACGCGCGCGGGTCGCCTTCGCCGTAAGTCGGGTTTGCCAGCACGAGCGAATGGCCCGCGCCGTCCGTCGCCACCGGCCACGGATAAACGTCGGAATAAGGCACCGTCAGCAGCACAGCGCCCTGTTCGTCCAGCAACTGAGCGTCTCGGCTTTTCTTCAAGCTGCCGGTGTAAGGCCCCATGACATTCGTGATGCCATAGACGCTGGTGATGTCCGCCGGCGCGGCGGCGATGACCAGATACCCCCCGCCGGGAAGCTTCGTGTTAGTCGGAAATGTGTAACTCATGTCCGCGCATGTGATCTGATAGCCGCTGATGATCCTGGAACCACGGATTGGAATTATAGAGTTCCAGATACTCCAGATTCTTGCCGTCCGTGCGCGGCGCCGGCTTCCACATGATCTCCGAAAACACCATCGGCGTCTTGCCGGCTCGATGGCCCCATCGCATCGTGCGGATTGACCACGCGTGCCCACCACGCCGTTGGTCACGGTGGCAAAAGTCGCGGAACTTGCGCCGTGGTGACGGAATTGGTGCTGTGGCTGCTGACCGGGAATCCGAGATAAACCTGGCTGGGCATGGTGATCGTGTCGCTGCCCAGTTGCGTCCACGTCTGCCCGTCATAACTGGCAAATCCGGTGAATACGTTGCCCACGCGGTTGAGCCGCAGCCACGTGTTCGGATAATTCGCCGGAAAACTCCCTGTCGAATTCGCGGCGCTGCCGGCGGGATCGCGCCATTCAAAGAAGGAGCCGTTCATCGCCGGCGTCGCCAGCGCCGCCGCGAACCGGCTGCTCGCCGTCAGATTCTCCCGCGCCATCAGGCCGGCCTTGGCGAAAACATCCGACAAGCCCAGACCGGCCAGCCGGACGCTCACGTCAAAATTGCCCGTGTAGACTTGGTAGGAAAAATTGCCCTGATCTGAATTGCCGCCGAAGCCGCCGCCCAGCGCCGTCACATTCAATCCATTGCTCACGACCGTCACGGTTGAACTCACCGCTGGATTGCCCAGATCCTGCGGCGCAAACGGCAACGCCAAAAATGCCGCCGCTGTGTTCGTGGCAATCGTGTTGGGTATCGTCGCCCGGTCCCGCACCCCGTTAATCACCATCGAATAATTGCTGCCATACGTCAGCGCCGCCGTCGTCAGAACCACCGTCATGTTATCCGCGTTCAACGCCGCGCCCGTCACCGGCAGACCTTTGGTGAAAACATAGTTGGCCGCATTCGTCGCGCTCGCCGCCGCCACCAGCTTGGAATAAACCACTTGCACGTTGGTCATGCCGATGTTTAAAACATTCACGACAACCGGCGGATTCGTGTCCCGGATCACGGTCAATAGGGCCGGCGCGCTCGTGACCGAACCGGCCGTGTTGGAAACAATGCAACTGAAAACCTCACCGCTTAAACCGAGACTTAAGTTAGTCAGGGTAAGCACAGGCGTGGCGGCGCCAGGCAGGTTGGTCGAGTTTAACTGCCATTGGTAGCCAACATTCGCTTGATTGGTAACCAGCAAGGAAATAGTGGCGTTGCCGTTTTCCACTCCGATCGTATTGGCGACCGGCTGCCAGTAGATTCCTGGCTTGTTAGTCAACCCTGTAAAAGGAATCATCAGCGTGCCGGCCGCGCTGAAAGCGGTCATGGGTTCCTCAATGGTGGAATCCGGCAACTGCCAGCGCACGGCCAGGTTATCGCCACCGCCACCCTGCTGCATCCGGGCTTCGACATAATAGCGCTGCCCCGCCTGGAGATGGATGGGTGTGCTCTGCTGATTGGGTTCCGTGTTCCAAACGCGGGAGTCGGTCCATGAATTCACCGAGGCCACCAGCGCCATGTTAGCCGGGTTCTCGTCGGTGCTGACAAAAAGTTGGGAAGCATCATCGCTCGAAATCCAGAAGGTGAAATTTCCGCTCGACGGTGGCACCACAAAAGTTCGCAGCCGCTGGCCATAGTCGTTTTTGCCCGAATTAATCTCGGTTTCAAAATTTGTAAAAGTGGCGGTGAACGCCGCGTTGGGATTGTTGGGCCAATTGGGGTTGTTCGCGGTGTTCGTGAGCATATCCAGCGTATTCGCCACGGCGGGCAAACCCGTCCAAAGCTGGCGATAGACACCCAGAATCGGAGGCGGCGGAAGCGGAGGCGGCTCCACGAACGAGAGAGCAACATTGGTGAAAGTAGCCGTGTTGAGGTAGGAATCGTTGTGCGCCGTCACACACAATCCTGCCAGCGGCTGGGTGCTCATGGGGACACTGATCGGGGTTCCGATTTGAATCCATGTGTTTCCGTCATTGCTATAAAAACCCGTGAAACTGTCGTTTGCGCTGACCAATTTCACCCAAATCGGAGCGACCACGGCATCACCCTGTGAATAACCGCACTGGTTGCCATAGGAATCTCGCCATTGGAAAGATACACCATTTCCAATGGTCGCCACGACGTCAACGAACACGGATGAAGGATCAATACTATCCCGGAACATCACTCCTGCTTTGGCCCAAGGATCGGTGTTGCCGATGTTCAGCACCTGCGCCACGATAACATCATTGGTTGTGCTCTCGTAGGCTAAATTGAACTGGTCGGCGGCATTCCAAATGTCCGCTCCGCCGCCCGTCACCGTCCAATTGCCATTGGTGTCAGCCGCTGAACCGGCCAGCCCCGGCGTCCCAATGTCGGCGTCACTCCAGCCCACCGGCAAGTCAGCCTTGGCCGGGTGCATCCCAACGCATAGGAGTAAGATTAAACTGGCGAATTTGATCCACAAACAAGAGGGCTTGAACACACACACACGGGGAAAATTCATAAATTATTTTCTATCAAATCAAGATCCGGCACAAGTTTATGTGGTGGGAATTTCTGAATTTACATCATCGTATAATCTTTGTCTAGCTGCATTTAGCGAGGGAGAAGACAAAGTTGGTGCAATCGGAATAATTCATGATCCATCTGCGTTTCCCTCTCGTGTGCCGTGGTTCCAGACAACTTCTCGGCTAGATTGTCCTTTCAACTTATCACCGGCTTTTCGCGAGTTTGAGGGCGCGCGCCAGCGCGGCTTTCGCGGCGGCATGATCCGGCTGCCGTTGAAGCGCCTCTTGGAACTGCCCTGCCGCCTCGGCGTAGCGCTGCAGCTTGGCCAGGGCGATGCCATAGTTAAATCGAGCATTGACCGAGTCGGGCTGCAGTCGCACCACTTCGGCAAATTGCGGGAGGGCGTCGGCGAAGTTTCCGATCCGCGCGAATTCCATCGCGAGGTTGAAGCGCGCATCGGCAAAATCGGGCTTTGCCCGGATCGCGGCCTGGAAATAAGGAATGGCCTCGGCATGCCGGCCTTGCGCCACCAGCGCGTTGGCAAGATCGAAATTCGCCACCGGCTCGTCGGGCTTCAAATCCAATGCTTCCTTGAACAGGACGATGGCCTCGTCGGACTTGCCTTGGCTGGCAAGCAGCTTTGCCAGATTGACGCGCGCCGCGACGTTGTTGGTCTCAAGTTGCAGGGCGGTGCGATATTCGGTCATCGCGGCGGGAATCTTGCCCTGGTTAGCAAGCGCGACCGCCAAGTTAATTCGAGCCGCGCTGAAAGACGGGGTAACGCGCAGCGCTGCCTTGAATTCCTGAATCGCCTCATCCGCTTGCCCCTGGGCCGCCAACGAAAGTCCCAGCCCGTTCCGCGCCTCAATCAAATCGGTTTTGCGGTCAAGCGCCTCCCGAAAGAAACCTTCGGCTTGGGTAAAAGAACCCGCATTGTATGCAAGATTTCCGAGCTTGAACCAGGCGTCCGGTTCTTGGGGCATCAAACGCGCCACCGCCTGCCATTGTTGCGCAGCGGCGGGTTCGTCACCCGCGGCTTCGAGCAGCCGGCCAAAATTTGCGTGGAGCATCCAATCCTCCGGAGCCTGTGCCAACGCGGCTTGATATTCGCCGACAAACCGCGCTGGCGGCGCATCCAGCCGAGCGAGTGTTTCCCGCCACTTTTCATCGCGGGTTCGTGAGTTGATTTGAGAATTAAAAGGCGGCTGCCGGAGGCGCAACTGCATCTCCGCGCCAATGCGTCGCCGGTCAAAATCTGTCAAGGCAAGCCGGCGGGCGACTTCGGCTTCCGCCAACAATGGGGCGCGGATGGAAGATGCGGAACCGGTCAGATTCTTTTCGATCCCGGCAGCGAACAGCGCGGCAACCAGATAATTTCCAGTAAAATTTAGATGCACGTGATCGTAAAAAAGAGATTCTCCGGCGATTCCGTCGGAAGAATTGCGGCCGCATTCCTGCTCGGCGTCAATCAAGGTTGCACCTTGGACGGCGGCAGTTTTGCGAATGGTTTGGTTGATTTCCGAATCGGCGCGGAAACGGAGCGTATCCAAGTCGCGGGCAAGAAGAAAATCGGCGGCGGCGTCATTGGTTTGACCAAGCGCCAGTTCACAAACGGCCCACCGGAAAGGCAGCTCGGCAAAGTCCGCGTCAATCTGGCCGGCTTCTTTGTAAGCCGCCAAAGCATCGGCAAACCGGTTCGCATCCTGAAACTGCCGTCCGCGCGCGAAACTTTTATCCCATTCGTTGAGTTGGACGGTGTTTAAATTGGGACGATGCTGCGACGCGAATGGCGGAGAATCCTTGAGGTTCACCGGCACCGTTGCCAGAAGAACCGTGGCACCGGCGCGCCGGCCCAGTTCGACGATGGCCGCGAGATTGCGGGCAAAATTCTCATGCACGATCTGCAAACCGGGAGCGTCGCGACGGACCTGATTCCGCAAGAACATTTCCATTCCCTGCCACTCAAGCGGGTCCGCCGAACGCGGGCGCAACGAACCAAGCCACTGGCCCAGACGCGTGGACTTCAACAATAAACTGGTTCGGACGAGCGCCAGCCCGGGTGCCTGACGGCCAAAAACTGTTCCCGCTCCGAACGGCCCCACCACTTCGTTGTTGCCGGCGTAGATCACCCAAAAATCCCCTTGTCGCGGCGCGCAATCCCGGGCGATTTCGCGGATGACATGGGAGTTGATCGCCGTCATCGCCGTGTTGACCACCTCGAACTTATGGCTTGGGTCGCGCGCCGCCAGCATTCGCTCAAGCTGGCGTGGAAAGCCATACGACGGTTCGGGATCGCCCATCGCCGCCGATTCTCCAAAAACAAAGATGCGGACGGTGCCCGCCGGCTTGGCCGCGGCCAGGGCCAGAGGCTGGGGAGTGCGCGCAATCGCCGGCGGAAAAAAACGCCAGCCGAATTTTGGGTTTTCCACCAGCAGCGTGCGACCTTCCTGGTGGCGCTCCAGAAAAAAGGTTGTCGGCCAGCCGTAACCCGCCAGGCGCAAACCGAGTTCTGCCAGTCCCAAAAGCAAGATCGGCGAGAGCAAAGCCAGAACGCGAAACCAGCGGTGCCGGCTCTGCGGCACGGGCATGCGTTCGATGGGAGGCGGCGTTCTGTCCTTGGGAGGCAATCCACCGGCGCGAGGGGAGTGCTGCGAGTGATGTCGCCGGGCCTTCATTCGCCGCCAAAATAGCAACGATAAGCATTGACCGGCAATCTCAATTGTTTCAGCCAATTCTTTTGACCCCCACGCGGCTGTTATTTAAACTCCGGCATTGGGACGGAAACAGAACAATCAAAAGCGCAGCCGACGCACGCCGGCTGAACCGCATGCGGAAGCGATGACGACCGGACGCAAATGGTTGTTCCGGCTGGCCGCCGCAGTTGGGTTGCCGTTGTTTCTGCTGGTTGGCGTCGAACTGGCTTTGCGGGTTGGAGGCTATGGTTATTCGACCGATTTTTTCAAAAAAACAACCATTGCCGGCCAGGATTATTTTGTCGAAAATGATCACTTCGGTTTGCGGTTTTTCCCCGCTTCACTGGCGCGCGTCGCGTCGCCGGTGATCATGCCGGCGAAAAAAGCGCTGGGCACAATTCGGATTTTCATTTTTGGAGAGTCGGCGGCGCTGGGAGATCCGCGGCCCAACTTCGGCGCCGGACGTTACCTCGAAACTCTGCTGCGGGCGCGGTATCCCGAAACCAAATTCGAAGTGGTCAACACAGGAATAACGGCGATCAACTCATACGCGATCCTGCCAATCGCCCGCGAATGCGCGCGGCATGAAGGCGATGTTTGGATTGTCTATATGGGCAATAACGAGATGGTCGGTCCCTTTGGCGCCGCGACTGTTTTTGGCGCGCAAGCACCGCCACTCCGGCTCGTGCGGCTGCACCTGCTGCTTCAAAAATCGCGCGTGGGCCAACTGTTTGGCGCGCTGATCGCCAGGCTTCGGCACGGCTCATCCGGGCCGGCAGAATGGCGCGGCATGGAAATGTTTCGCGAAAACCAGGTGCCGCCGAATGATCCTCGAAAGGAAATTGTCTATCGGAATTTTGCCCAAAACTTGGAAGACCTGTTGCGTGCCGGTCGCGATTCTGGCGCCGCGATTGTGCTCAACACCGTCGCGGTCAATCAAAAAGACTGCCCGCCTTTTGGCTCGTTATCAGTTACCAATCTGCCTCCGGCTCAAAGTGCGACGTTTGAAAAACTTTTTCAGGAAGCTTCCACTGCCGGCAAGAATGGCGATTTTGCCGGGGCCGCCAGCCGGCTGGCGGCGGCGGCGGGAATTTTTCCGCAATCCGCGGATTTGCAATATCGGTTCGGCGAATGCCTGCTCGACCTGACCAGCAACGCAGCCGCGCGGGAACATTTTCAACTTTCAGTGGATACGGATACTTTGCCCTTTCGAGCCGATTCGCACATCAACAATTCGATCAAAGCCGCCGGGAACAATTTCGCTGGCAGCAATCTGGTTTTGTGCGATGCCGCCGCGGCGCTCGCGTCCGCCACGCGCGAAGGAATTTCCGGTGACGAGTCGTTCTTCGAGCATGTTCATTTGAATTTTTCAGGAAATTACCTGCTGGCTCGCGCCTGGGCCGATCAAATTCAAAACCAACTGGCTGCCCGACTTACGCGCGCGGCGGCGACAAATTGGTTGTCTCAAGAACCATGTGAACGGTTGCTGGGTCTAACCGACTGGAACCGGATTTCGGTTCTGGAAGAAGTTGCCCGGCGAATGCAGGAGCCGCCCTTCACGGACCAACTCGATAACGAGCGGCGACTGGCCCTGTTGAAAAATCAAATCAGCGAATGTCGGGCCAGGATTGAGTCCACCCCGCCGACGCAGGCGGTCCAACTTTATGAGACCGCGCTGGCCGGCAATCCGGGAGACTATCGGTTGCACGAGAACTTCGCCGAATTTCTGGAGGCCACGCATGACCCGCGGGCCACGACCGAACGTCAGAAGGTCTGCGAACTTATTCCGTATTTTTATTTCCCATTTTACCGGCTCGGCCTCGACTTGGAAGAACAAGGCCGGTTCGCCGAAGCCCTTCAGGCTTTCAAACAGGCTGCCGTATTGCGGCCCGCGCAAGGCGAAGTCAGACTACAGTTGGGCATCGTCCATGCCCGCCAGGGCCAATGGCCGGAAGCTCTGGAAGAACTTGACCGCGCCCGCCAACTAACCCCTGACGATCCGCACGTGTATCTTTACTCCGGCGAAGTGCTCTGGAAAATGGATCGCAAGCCCGATTCCATCGCACGCCTGCGCGAGGCGATCCGCCTCCAACCGAACTACTGGGAGGCGCATTACCGGCTCGGTGATGAATTGGCGCAGGAGGACGAAGTGTCGGCGGCGGCGGCGGAGTTCGAGCAGGTGGTGCGTTTAAATACAGACTATGTGAAGGCACACGTGAATTTTGGCGTCGCGCTTTACAAGCTCGGACGGGTGAATGAAGCGGGAGAACAGTTCGACGAGGTCTTGCGCCTGGACCCACAGAACCGGCAGGCTCAGGAGTTCAAGCAGCAAATGTTAAACTACAAAATCCAGCAGCAGAAATAGAGGCAATGCCCAGACGGCATAGTCCAATAGCTGTTGCTTAAGACTTTTCGAGCAAGTCGAACCGGATGCTGGCGGGGAGTTTGGCCAGCTTCTTGGTATCGCAATCGGTTTGCGCCGCAACCGGGCGCGATAGCCACAATTTCTCAATAAAAACGTGCTCTTTCAGATTTTTTTGCCTACAGGAACTGAAGAACAACTCGGGTTTCGGTTGCAACACCTGCGCGCTAACCCATCGCCTTGTTTCCTCACGCTAGAGTCGGATTAGTTTGCGACATTAATCAATCAAATTTTCCTTGCTTATTCTGCGGATTTCAAAAAGAATGTAGATCGTCAGCCAGTTTCAAACAAGAATTTACCAAAATCTAAAAACATGAAAATCTCTACGCGTTGTTTTATAGCGGTTCTGTTTATTGGCACAGCCGTCGAACTTAAAACAAACCAGACCACATCGGTTCAACCCAGCACGAGCAACCCGTTGCCGACGGGCTATGTTCTGAAACCGATTCCCTTGAGTGCCGTGCATCACCAACAAACTGGCATGCCGCGTCTCCGCCTTTGGGAATCCACCAGCGGGAACTGGAGCGGCTATGCCGTGCCGAATGAAACTTCAGGCGTCAAAGATACCTTCAGCGAGGTGGGAGGCACTTGGACGGTTCCTGCTGTGACGGGGAAAAAAGGACGCACCGCCAACTATTCGTCCGTCTGGGTGGGCCTTGATGGCTATACGAGCGGAACGGTCGAGCAGATTGGGACCGAGCAGGACTGGACAGGAACAAAGCAACAGAACTACGTTTGGTTCGAAATGTATCCCAGTGCGGGTTATGAAATCGTAGGTTTTCCGGCGAATCCAGGGGACTCGATCAGCGCGCAAGTGAAGTATGTGGGACAGACGACGGTGCAAGTCGGCACAGGTAAGAAAAAGAGTTCGGTGCAAGAGAGTGTGTTCCAGCTAACTATTATCAACAATACAAAAGGTGTGTCCTATACCGTTCCGAGCAGTTATACAACCACTGCGACGGCGGCGCGGTCTTCAGCCGAATGGATCGTGGAAGCGCCCTCGTCAGGAAAGATTCTGCCACTGGCGGACTTTGGTAGCGTCAACTTTTCGGATTGCAATGCAATCGGTCTCTTGGGGATCGGTTCAATCACGTCCCTATGGCCTGACGATCCGTTGACCATGATTGACCCGAGTGGCGGTGAATCTGTGCCCTTTTACTTATCCCCCGATGGCACAGCTTTCTCCGTGGAATGGCAATAGCCATACCTGCCGGCAGGAGGCTTTTGTTGCAGCTTAATAAATCTTGTTTTCAAAGTTTAATTCATTTTGCCGGGTGTTCTTTTATCGCCGGTGTTGGACGATGGTTTTTGTAGCGTTGTCCAACACTCACGATCCGTAAGCCTAAAATGGCATCCAGGATGGTCGGGGAAGGGTCTTTAGCAGTTTGCCCGTGTTGCCTAATTTTGAGGAAGGAACTTGTTTGCAAAACTCAGGAGACGTTTCCCGGATATTCTGAAACGCAGAAAATTTCGTTGAAAACCAGTGGTTTTCTGGTGGTGGAAATAGGTGATTTCCGCACGAATGTCTCTTACGCTGGTGCATTCCGCCGCCGCCCGGACAATTTCCAGATCCCGTTTGAAGTATGACCGGTTCAAATGCCACCTCAATAAACCCGGCAACCAAAAATAGCTGGGGAGACACGTCAACAGAACCTTTTTCTCAAAGGCCGCCGGGGAGATTCCCAGCCGGTCACAACAAATCTCCCGAAATGTTTTTATCTCTGCGGCCATGAACGGGATTTTATCCGGCGTTAATGGCGGGTCAACCAAATCGTTGCCGGCCCAGGCTTTCGCCCGGGCCGTTTCCATTTGCCAGCCCACCAAAGTGCTGCTATTTATTCGCTTCAGATGACTCATTCGGCGATGAAATTGCGCCACGTCCGCGGCACCATTGACCATAGTGTTTTGTCACTGCCTTCTTCGGACCTAACAACAGGAAATAACAACCCATGAAAAATACACCATCCCCACCGGCGGCCAGCGCGGAAAACACTGCGGCCAAACCCGCCCGCCTGATGGCACTTGACGCGTTGCGCGGCTTTGACATGTTTTGGATTGTCGGCGCGGACGCGCTCGTGGAAGCGTTGCGCAAGTTGAGCGGAGCCAGCGTGCTGCAAGGATTCGCCGGGCAGTTGGAGCACGCCAGTTGGGCCGGATTTCATTGTGAAGACCTGATCTTTCCGATGTTTGTATTCATCGTGGGCGTGTCGCTGGTATTCTCGCTGACGCGGATGATCGAGCTGGAAGGACGGGCGGGAGCCGTAAAACGTATCGTGCAGCGGGCAGTGTTGATGTATCTGCTCGGCATTTTTTACTACGGCGGATTTAGCACTCCGTTTCATGAAATCCGGTTGTTGGGAGTGCTTCAGCGGATCGCGCTTGCCTATTTATTTGCCGGATTGATCTTTTGCTTCTGTCAGCGGCGCGGCTTGATTGTCTGGTGTGTTGGCCTGCTCGCCGGTTACTGGGCGTTAATGACCTTTGTCCCGGTGCCGGGCGGCGTGGCGGGCAATTTCGCCGAGGGCCAGAATCTCGCGAACTGGGTGGATAAACATTATTTGCCGCTGCGGAAATGGGACGGCGACCATGACCCGGAAGGACTGCTCAGCACTCTGCCAGCGATTGCGAACTGCCTGCTGGGCATCTTCGCCGGACTGCTGCTGCACGACTCGAAACGCAGCGATTGGATCAAGGTCGGTTATCTCGCCGCCGCCGGACTGGCCCTGGTTGCGCTCGGCTGGTTGTGGAATTTTCAGTTTCCCGTCATCAAGAAAATCTGGACGTCGTCGTTTGTGCTGGTGGCGTGCGGTTATAGTTGCCTGCTGCTGGCTGCTTTTCACTTCGTGATCGAGGTCTGCGGCTTGCGGGTTTGGGCGCAGCCTTTCGTCTGGATCGGGATGAACCCGATCACCATCTATATGATTCACAACCTGGTGGACATCGGACAGATTGCGCAACGGTTTGTCGGCGGTGATCTGAGCAAACTGTGCCTCGGCCGGTATGGTGATTTGGCCGTTGCACTGACCGGCATGGCCATCACCTTCGGAATCGCCCGGTTCATGTTACGGCGAAAGATTTTCCTCCGGCTTTGAGCGCAATGAAAAGGTGAAGGCTCCCGCAAAACTGCATGAATTTCGATTCGTTTTGTTGCGAACGGGGATTTCCCGGTCATGCCTCAGTTGCAACCATGCTGGCAATCGCAGGTGCGCAATTTATGCTCCCATCGAAAGCCGCAGTGACATTCGTCACGAACTTGCAATAGGAACTATGCGGAGGAAATTGAAGGGCACATGACGTCGCCTGCGCCGAACACGCTCCCGCACATTGCAGCCAGGGACCGGCGAATTGCTCCGAGCAACGCCACCAATTGATGGTTCCAACAATCCCGCTGACGACAACCTCGATCGGTTCCGGGTCGGTCACCGCTGAGAACGTCACCACGTCAACACCATCGGTCAGATAACCTTGATACGTGATTTCGTTCGCACCCGGACCGGGCGAATTCGTCCAAGAACCGCCCCAAGCTGTCGGATTGCCGTTCGTTACAATCGTAAAACCACCCTCTGAAGAGAAAGCAATGTCGAACTTTTGCAACTCCGATTCCGCCAATATTAATTCGGTCAGACCCACGCCATTCTCGCCGGCGGGAAGGTCAAACACCATGTCCGCGTTTGTTCGAGGTTCAAGCGTGAGCGTGAGCGTGTCGGCCGTCGTCAAATTCGTCATCGCCAGGGTCAGGTAACTTGAACTTGTGCTCGCATTTTGCAACCGATAGTAGCCGGAGTTCCCTGCCAAAGGGATATCTGACATTCGTGCGAACCGTCGCCAGGACTGTAGTCCAATTGGGAGCGGCGAGACTCTCGGTTCTCTGCACTTCATAGGAATTGGCACTACCCATCCAAGTCAGCGCGAATTTGCCGTTCAACAGACTGCTGGCAGTAATTTGGAGAGGTGCGGCGCCGCCGGCCAGATGGCTGCAAAAGAAAAGTAAAAACAGATAGACAGTTCGCGTCCATAAATTTGGCCGAATTGCAGCAATTCGATTCGTTTGCATGGGCTTTTCCTCTTTTAGCAATCCGAGCAGCCCCAAACACCGTTTTCTGCGGCTGAAACATGATTGCGCGTTTGGAACTCTCCTAGAAAAAAAACGATCTAAATGCATTATAGCTGTCCTGAAGGATTGGTGTCAAGTTTTTTTGAAAACCGGTCGTTTCCTCCGGTGGATCAGTTTGCGCCGACACAAACGCCGGGTGCCTTCGAATCAAGCGTCGCTGTATGGCTTGTTGACAATATTTTTCTCCGTTTTGGCAGCCGGACAGCCCTGACCGGGATTGAAGCCGCACTTAATGATTAAAAAACGGCGCATGCTGAAAAGTGCCGGTATTTGATTGCGCTGGCAAGCCTCGTGCGTTGAGGGCTGACATGCGAGTCAATCGAATCAAAGTCAGTTGCCGAATCTGGATATTCGCTTTCAATTTGATCTTGTGCAGTGCGGTTGTTTTGTTTTCTCAATTCTCCGTTCGGGCCGATCAGAGCGTCACGCTTACCTGGAATCCAAGCAGCGCCACGAATATTGCCGGTTACAAAATATATTATGGCCCGGCGAGCCACAATTACACCAATGTGGTGGTGGTGGGGAACACCACCAGCGCAACCATTTCCGGATTGGTGGCCGGGACGACTTATTTTTTTTCTGCCACGACTTTTGATGGTGCCGGCGATGAAAGCGCCTTTTCCAATGAAGCCAGTTACGCCGTGCCGCTGAATACGCCGACGATCACGGCGCTGCCGACGGCGAGTCCGATCACCTATGGGCAGACACTGGCAAGTTCGGGTTTGAGCGGTGGAATGGCTTCGACGGAGGGCAGTTTCGCGTTCGCCACGCCGGAATTGGCACCGGATGCAGGGACGGCGAACGTGGCGGTGACGTTCACGCCGACCGATACAAATGACTACACGACTGCGACGGCAACAGTGGCTGTGTCGGTAAATCAAGCCTTGGCCACCGTGACGCTCGGCAATTTGAATCAGTCGTTTGACGGGACAGCCAAGCCGGTCAGCGCGACGACTTCGCCGGACGGGTTGAATGTGGGAATGACGTATAATGCGAGTTCGCTGGTGCCGACGAACGCGGGCAGCTACACGGTCATCGCGACGGTCAATGACCCGAATTACACGGGCAGCGCGACAAACATCCTCGTGATCGGACGGGCAACCGCCACCGTGACGCTCGGAAATTTGAATCAATCGTATGACGGGACGGCCAAGCCGGCGAGCGCAACGACTTCGCCGGCCGGGTTGAATATGGGAGTGACGTATAATGCGAGTTCGCAGGTGCCGACGAACGCGGGCAGTTATGTGGTCGTCGCGACGGTCAATGACCCGAACTACACAGGCAGCGCGACAAACATCCTCGTGATCGGACGGGCAACCGCCACCGTGACGCTCGGAAATTTGAATCAGTCGTATGACGGGGCAGCCAAGCCGGTCAGCGCGACGACTTCGCCGGACGGGTTGAATGTGGGAATGACGTATAATGCGAGTTCGCTGGTGCCGACGAACGCGGGCAGCTACGTGGTCGTCGCGACGGTGAATGACCCGAATTACACGGGCAGCGCGACAAACATCCTCGTGATCGGACAGGCAACCGCCACCGTGACGCTCGGCAATTTGATTCAAACATATGATGGCACGGCCAAGCTGGCGAGCATGACGACTTCGCCGGCCGGGTTGAATGTGGGAATGACGTATAATGCGACCTCGCAGACGCCGACGAACGCGGGCAGTTATGTAGTGGTCGCGACGATGAATGACCCTAATTACACGGGCAGCGCGACGAACATCCTCGTGATCGGACAGGCAACCGCCACCGTGACGCTTGGCAATCTGAAACAAAAATATGATGGCACGGCCAAACTCGTGACGGCGAGCACGACGCCCGCGAATCTGGCGGTTGTTTTGAACTACAATGGTTCTGACAAAGCGCCCGTTGCTGCCGGCAGCTATATAGTCGTGGGCACAATCACGGATCCCAATTATCAAGGGAGCACGGTGAACACTTTGAATATCAACCCAGCGACTTTACAGCTGGCCACACTGACCTCGGCGCTCCGTTCGGGCGGGCAATTCAGTTTTACGGTGTCAGGTTTGGTTGGTCAGAAGTATGTCGTTCAGGCTTCCACCAATCTGATTGATTGGGATTCGGTCCAGACCAACACCGCGCCGTTTGTGTTCACCGACACGGCGGCGGAGAATTTTAGCCAGCGCTTTTACCGGACATATAGTGTGGCGCAATGAAATCAGGCGTGGTCCGGCGGCAGCGCGGCGCAACTCATTTTCAAACCCGTTCAGGATTTTTGAACTCCTTCAATTTGCGATTCAACGCCGGAGCCAGGCGCAGGCTGACGGAGATCGGTTCCGCTGAATCGCGCAGATAAACCTGTTGTCGTCCAGAGGAAAGTCTTTCCACGCGCTCCAAAAACGCCAGATTGATGATCGCGTTGCGATGGATGCGGACAAACTGGTTTTCTGGAAGCTCAGTTTCCCACTGCTTCAAAGCTTTGCGCAATAATGCGCCCTTGCCATTGTCCCAATGAACCCAGGAGTATTCGCCGTAGGCGACAAGACTTTTCACCGCGCGCACCTGGATGAACTTTTTTTCGGTCATGGTCTTGACCAGAAAAGAGTCATCCAATCCCAAACGCGCATCGCTTGGGGCGGGCAATGAAATTGCCGTCCGCTGGCGGCAGCGTTTCAGCGCCCGCTGCAAACGGTCGGCGCTCACCGGTTTCAGCAAATAATCCACCGCGTCGGAGTCAAAAGCATTGATGGCATATTCTTCGGCACTGGTGACGAACACCACGGAAGTCTTCGGCCCGAGCAGCGGCAACAGCTCAAAGCCGGAGGCGTCGGGCAGACCGATGTCGAGAAACACCACTTCCGGCTTGAGTTGAGTGACCAACTGCCGGGACTGCGCGAGCGAGCCGGCCTCGCCGACGACGGAAATCTCGCCCGAATTATTCAACAGTTCACGCAACACATCCCGGACCAGCGGATCGTCATCAACGATGATGCCTCTCAACTTGGACGGCTTGCCCGCGCTCGTCTCGGTCGGAACAAAGATTTCCGCGGCTGATTCCGCGTCCCGCAGGCCGGCCGGCGGCGAACCGGGCGGGCTGCCGGCGCCTGGCCGATGCGAAGTTGGGGGCGAAGCCGGCAGCTCGATTTTAAAAGTGGTTCCCTTGCCCATTACACTGGCAAATTCAATTTGCCCGGCAAATTGCTCAACGCACGTTTTCACGATGGACAATCCGAGACCATGTCCGGGCTTGCCGCCGGTGTTCGAGGCGCGAAAAAATGGTTCAAACACCCGTTCGCGTTCCGGTTCAGGAATGCCGATGCCGCGATCCTTCACTTCGATCCGATAGCCATGCGGAAGTTTTGCCAGGCCGACGACGACCTCCTCATCCGAATATTTCAACGCGTTGGCGAGCAGGTTTTCCAACGCCTGCCGCAAGCGGAGCGGATCGCCAATCATGGCGCATTCCTTTTCGCCGCATTCAAACTGGGTCCGGTCGTCGGGATCCTGATCGGCGATCACCTGTTCGCACAACACCCGCAGATCAAACGGACTGGGATCAAACGGCAACCGCTGCATCTTCGATTTCGCGAGGAACAAGGTCTCGGATACAATCGTCTGCATGCGGCTGATGGCCTGCTGCATGCGGTCAAGAATCTCATCGCCCCGATTTTCGGGCTTGGGCTGGGGCGACGCACCTTTTCGCAACAAATTGGTGTAACCCAAAACCACAAACAGCGGATCCCGCAAGTCATGCACTACTCCGGCAAACAATTGCATGGCCCGTTCCATCTGCTTTTCCTGATTGAGCCGCCACAACCGGGCGCGCGCCAGTCTGGCCTCGATCGCACGAAGAATATTATTCGTGTCCAGGGGCTTGGTCAGGTAATCGTCGGCCCCCAAATTCATGCCGTGGCGGATTTCATCCGGGGCCGCGTGTCCCGTCAGGAACACCACGGGAATTTCCGTCAGCCGCGCATCCTGCCGCAGGCGGGCCAGAACCTCGTAACCGCCCATGCCAGGCATGTCCAGATCGCACACCACCAAATCCGGCAAGAGTGCCGACGCCACACGAATGCCTTCCCGTCCCGAGTTGACGCCCATCGCGTCATATCCGTGCTTGCGCAGAAATTTGCCGAGGACATCGGTAAAATCCCCATCATCGTCAATCAGCAGAATCTTGGTGGCGGGAGGGTGATTGCCTCTGCTGCCCGCCTTGGTTTCGCGCTCGCTTTTTGGCATGACTCCATTATGTATCATTTCATGCCGGAATCAACTGCCGTCATGGAAGCGGTCCCAATTGCAAATGTTTCTACCCACAAGTTCGGCTATGGCGGCAAGCTGGTCCTCCTGGCAACTGAAATAGATAAAATCAATCGGCTGCTTCGCCCTCACAACCCGAGTTTCTTGAACCGGTTGTTCACTTCCTTGAAATGAAAATCCAGCGAGCAAAGTTTTTCCAGTTCGCCCGGCTTGAAATGTTTCGCCACTTCGGGGTTGGCCTTCAGCACTTCGACAAAATCCGCGTCGTCGCGGCCGGCGTGTTTCACTTCCCACGTTTTCATCGCGGCGTCCTGGCAGAGCTTGTAGGCGGCTTCGCGCGTCAGACCTTTTTTGATGAGCGCCAGCAGCACGGTCTGGCTGTTCCACATGCCCAGCGAGAGGCCGAGATTTTTCTTCATGTTCGCCGGATAGACGACGATGCCGTCCATCAGCCGCGTGAGCAGGCCGAACATGTAATCCAGCAGCGTGCAGGAATCCGGGAAAATGATCCGCTCGACCGATGAATGCGAAATATCGCGCTCGTGCCACAGCGCCACATTTTCCAGCGCGGCGATGGCGTTGCCGCGCAACACGCGCGCGAGGCCGGTCAATCGTTCCCAAGTGATGGGATTGCGCTTGTGCGGCATGGCGCTCGAACCTTTCTGGCCCTTGGTGAACGGCTCTTCGGCTTCCAGCACTTCCGTGCGCTGCAAATGGCGGAACTCGACCGCCCAGCGTTCGATGCTCGCGCCGACCAGCGCCATCGCGAGTTGAAATTCCGCGTGGATGTCGCGCTGCACCACTTGCGTGGCGATGGGCGCGGGCGCGATGCCGAGCTTTTTGCAAACGTAAGCCTCGACGCGCGGCGAGAGGTGCGCGCTGGTGCCGACCGCGCCGGAAATTTTGCCGACGGAAACCACTTCGCGGACGCGTTTCCAAGCCGGCGCAAGCGCGCGGGCAAATTCATCGTGCATGAGCGCCAGCTTCAGACCGAACGTCGTCGGCTCGCCGTGGATGCCGTGGCTGCGGCCCATGCACGGCGTGAACTTGTGTTCGTTCGCGCGGCGGGCGATGACGGGCAGCAGCTTTTTCACGTCGGCGATCAAGGATGTCCGCGCTCTGCTGCATCTGCACGGCGTAGCAGGTGTCGCCCACGTCGCTGCTCGTCAGCCCGAAATGAAACCAGCGGCTGGCGTCGTCATTGATGGCCTCGGCCACGGCGGTGGTGAAGCCGATGACGTCGTGATTGAGAACTTTTTCCAGTTCGCGCTGCCGCGCGACGAGGCCCGGCAGATCGGCAAACCATTTGTCCGCAGCCGGCCTTGATCCTGGCGAAATCCTCGGCGGGAACAATTTTCTCCTGCACCAGCGCTTCGCTGGCGAGCAGTTCGATTTGCAGCCAGATGCTTAATTTATTTTCGTCCGTCCAAATCGCCCGCATCTCGGGGCGGGAATAGCGCGTAATCATGGCACAATGAAAATTGAAAACGGCGGCCGGCAAAAGGCAAAAGTGAACAATTCGACGTTGACTATCGTCTCGTCTTGACCGAAAACACTGAAACAAAATGGCGAGGACAAAGGCTCAATCGAAGAATGACAATCTGCACGCGCTCGAAGCCGCCCGGCGCGCAGTCAAACAACAGGCCGCGCGCGAGCGCAAGGCGCGCATCGCGGCGTATCGCAAACACCTGCGGGCGCGGCTGGCGCTCGCGCCGGGGGCGGCGCCGCCGCGGGTCATGGCGGACGGCGACTCATGGTTCGATTATCCGGAAATTCTCCTGACCAGCGGCGGGGTGATTGATCATCTGGAAAGCATTTCGGGCGTGGATATTTTGAACACGGCGCATTACGGCGATTCCGTCGAGCAGATGCTGGGTTTGGAAAAGCGGCAGCGGATTGAGGCGCTGTTGAAAAATCCCGGCTTCGACATCCTGCTTTTTTCCGGCGGCGGCGACGATATTGCCGGCGACCAATTTTGTCTCTGGCTCAAACCGGACACCGGCGGCGGCGCGGCTGCCGCCGTGGATACAGGGCGCTTGCAGGAGATTTTGGGCATCGTGGAGGACGGCTATCGCGATCTGATCAACATCCGCGACCGTTGCGCGCCGGATTGCTGGATTGTGACGCACTCCTACGATTTTCCAAAGCCGAGTGACAAGGGAGTCTGCGGCATCGGCCCGTGGCTCAAACCGTCGTTGGATTATCGCGGCTGGAAAAAAGCCGCCGATCAATTTGCCATATCGAAAATGGTTCTCTCGGAATTCAACAACTTGCTCGTCGCGCTGGAAACGGAACAAAAAGCCGCTGGCAAAAATTTCCTGCACGTCCGCACGCAAGGAACGCTGAATCCGCGCACGGATTGGGCGAACGAAATCCATCCCAACGGCGTGGGATTCACCAAAATCGCCAAAAAGTTTTCCACCGCGCTGAACGGAATCAGCCCGGCGTTCCCCGTCTTTCCCTGACGGCGGTTTCGCGCCGGCACGGCTTCATTTGACCATCTTGCGGCGTGCCGTTTCGAGGATCGCGCGCTCGCGCGTCGTGAAGCTATGGATGCCTTGCGCGGAGATTTTATCGAGAATGGGATCCACTTCGCTCTCCAGAAATTCGCCGGCGGATTTTTCCTCCGCCGCCGCCGGCTTTGACTTCACCAAGCTGGGCGGCGCCAGATGGCTTTCGTCCGCCGTGCCGATGAGCGCCGGATTCTTCAGGATTTTTTTGACGTAAAACCAGCCCATCGCCATGCCGCCGAGATGCGCGGCGTTGGCGACGTTGTCCCACGGAAAAACAATTCCCATGAGCGCCAGCACGGCACAACGCGATGAGCAGCGTCTTGGCGCGCATCCGCACCGGGATGACGAAAAAAATCAGCATCGTCAGCTCGCGCTCCGGAAAAATCATGGCGAACGCCGCCACCAACCCAAACGCGCACGCCGACGCGCCGACCACCGCGCCGTCAAACAGCGACGGCCACGCCATCGCCATCAGCACCTGAAAAACGCCGCCGACGATGCCGCTGGAAAACATCAGCGCGAGAAACCGCCGGCCGCCCAGCAGCTGCTTCCAGTTCGCGTGCCGAAAATGTAAATCGCCCAGCAGTTGAAAAACATGTGCAGCCAGCCGGCGTGCATGAACTGATACGTCACCAATTGCCAGACGTAACCGTGTTCGATTCCTGTCCGGCTCAACGCCAGATAACTGATAGACAAAATTCACGGCTTCCGGGAAAAAACCGCGCCATGACCAGTTTCGGCCAGCAAGCACCACCGCATAAGCCACCAGCAGCGCCAGCGTCCACGACCAGCGCAGACGAAAATTCGGCCGCCAGCGGTGTTCCTCGAACTCCGGCTGGCGCATGTAATCGCGATCTTCAAGCATGGTTCAAAATAATAAGCCGCATTGCCGATTTAATCAAACGTTGCCGTTCCGCCAGCCACCAGAACATCCGCTCCTTGCCCTCGCGGTTCGGATACGAGCGCGGCGTCCAGTCGGCCAGCAAATCAAAGTGCGGCGAAAACCGCTCAAGCTGCTCCGCGCGCGTCGTCGGAAACGGCGGGCCGTCCGGGCCGCAGTCGAAATAATTCACCGCCAGATAATTCCCGCCCGGCTTCAAGCCAGCGCAAAACGGCGCGGACATAATCGTCGCGTTCACGGGGTTGGATGGCGCAGAACAAAGTATGTTCAAACAACCAGTCAAATTTCTGCGGCGGCTCGTCGCGGAGAAAATCGGCAAGCTGGAATTTGGCCGTGAGGCCGGCGGCTTTCGTCCTTTTCTCGGCCAGCGAAATCGCGCTCGGCGCGAGGTCAAAACCGAAGGCGTCAAATCCGGCCTTGGCAAACTCGCGGACATCGTGGCCGGTGCCGCAGCCGGGAACACCGACGGTTCCGCGTTTCAAATCCGGATGCGCCGCCAGAAAATCCACCAAGCCGGGCGACGGCGCGCCTTTTTCCCACGGCATGTCGCTGGGTTTGGTAACGTTGTTCCCAATATTCGCGGCTCATAAGATTTACGATTTACGATCTGCGATTTGCTGCGCCGATTTACGAGTCGAGTTACCTGAAGCCGCGTAAATCGCATATCGCAAATCATAAATTGATCAGTCCGTCCACCAGTTCAATCACGCGCGGCGCGGAGGCGGCGACTTTGGCGTCGTGCGTGGCGATGATGAGCGTCATCTGTTTTTCCGGGCGCAGGCTTTTGAGCAATTCGATGATTTCGCCGCCGGTGTGCGAATCCAGATTGCCGGTCGGCTCGTCGGCCAGCAGCAATTCCGGCTCGTTGATGAGCGCGCGGGCGATGGCGACGCGCTGCTGTTCGCCGCCGGAAAGCTCGGACGGCTTGTGATCCAGCCGGTCTTGGAGGCCGACGCGCGCCAGCAATTCCTCCGCGCGCTGCGCCGCGTTGCCGGCGGCAATCCGCGCGACGCGCGCGGGCAGGCAGACATTTTCCAGCGCGGTCAGTTCCGGCAACAAATGATACGCCTGAAAAACAAAACCGACGCGGCGATTGCGAAAATGCGTCAGCTCGCTTTCGGAAAATTTGCGAGGCTTCTGGCCGTCGAAGAAAATTTCGCCGGCGTTCGGCGTGTCGAGGCCGCCGATGAGGTGGAGCAGCGTGCTTTTGCCGGTGCCGGACGCGCCGCGCAGCGCCACGAAATCGCCGCGCGCAATTTCCACGTCCACGCCGCGCAACACTTCCAGCGTGCGCTTGCCGATGACGTAGGTTTTTTTGAGTCCGCGCGCGGACAGAGAATTTCATTCACGACGGCCTCCGTTTGAAAGGGAACAAACATCGAATATCGAACATTGAATATCGAACACCGAAATTCTCGCGCGTGGAAATTCCTTCGCTGTTCGGCGTTCGGCGTTCGATGTTGGATGTTTATGATTTTATTCATAACGCAGCGCCTCCACCGGTTTCAAACTTCCGGCGCGGACCGCCGGCAGCAGGCCGCCGAAAATGCAGATCACAAACGAACTGATGCAGATGATCGCCACGTCGCTCGGCATGATGAGCGCGGGCAGTTCGCCAAAGCCATAGACCGACGCCGGAAACAATTCCCAGCCGGTCGCGTTGCGCATGAAATGCAGAAATTCGTTCCGATACGCCACCGCCAACATGCCCAGAGCCGTAACCGGACGCCACGCCGATGACGCCGATGATGGCGCTTTGGGCGAGAAAGATGCCGGAGATTTGCAGCTTGGTCGCGCCGAGCGCCTTGAGCATTCCGATCTCGCGCGTCTTCTGGATGACGAAGGTGATTTGCGCGCTCAAGATGCACAGCGCCGCGACCAGCACGATGAAAAACAGCAGGTAGAACATCACGTTCTTCTCCACGATCAGCGCGCTGAGGATGCCGGAGCTTTCTTCCATCCATGTTGTCACGGCAAAATCATCGCCAAGCGTATTTCTGCAACTGCCTCTTCACCGCATCCGCCTGATACGGATCATCCAGCATCACGAACAGGCCGTGAACCGAATCCTCCAGATCATACAAATCCTGCGCGTTGTCGAGTGACGTGATGACATAGCGGGAGTCGTAATCATAATAGCCGACGTCGAAAATCCCGCGCACCTCGTAGTCGTCGGGCAGAATCGCCGAGATTCTCCTTGCGATCGTACGCTGCCTTCATTTTTTTCATTTCGTGTGCGGAATAAACGGAAAGATGGTCGCCCACCTGCAAATGCAGCCGTTCCGCGAAATCCACGCCGACCACCATGCCGCGACCGCTTAAATCAAAGGTTCCCGCCAGCATGATTGCTGGACAACTGGCTGGCATTGCCGTCCGTGGCCGGGTCCATGCCGCGCAGATACGGCGCGTCCTGATACGTTGGCCGGTTGGTGTCGCCTTGCGTTTCCACCAGCACCGGGCCAACGACAAAGGGCGAAACGGCGCGGACATGTTTGGCCTTGGCAATGATTCCCGCCACGTCGGCGTAATGATTCATCAGGCCATTCGGAGTGCCGTTGGTTTGCATCACGGCGAGGTGCGGGTTGAAGCCGAGGATTTTATCGCGCAAATCGTGGTCGAACCCGCTCATCACGCTGATGACGATGATGAGCACCGCCACGCCAAGCGCGACGCCGAGGATGGAAATCAAGGTGATGACCGAGACAAACGTCCGTTTGGGCCGCAGATAACGCAGCGCCAGGAACAGTTCAAACGGCAGTCGAGACATCGGCCAAGGCTAGAGACGTCGGGCGGCGCTGTCAATTTTCGGCTTCACTGGCCAGCTTGAACCAGCCAGCTTTAGGTTGAGGGCATCATCACAGGCTTCAAGGTCAAAAAAACATCTGTGGGCTTTCTATTTGCATTCCCACAGATCGAGGTGTAAAACACGCACTACAGATCAGATTATCCTGTTAATGAATAATACTAAACTTGAATTTATATGAAAAACAAACTCCGCTGTCTGTTCATCGCGCTGGCCTTGCTTGCTGGCATCAACCAAGCCGCCGCGCAAGGCACGACGGCGTTCACTTATCAAGGCCAGCTCCACGACGGCGGCACAAACGCCAATGGCGTTTACACCATGACCTTCGCCTTGTATGACGACTCCGGCAGCGGCAATCAGATTGGAGGCACTGTCACCACGACGCCCACCCTCGCCAACGGGCTTTTCACGGTGAACCTGGATTTTGGCGCGGGCGCATTTGATGGCAGCGCCCGCTGGCTGGACATCACTATTAGCGAAGGCGGGACGACCCAGAACCTTTCGCCGCGCGTGCAGGTGTTGCCGGCACCGTATGCCCTGTTTGCCAACACCGCCACCAACCTGAGCGGCACCTTGGGCGGTGGCCAGCTGGCCGGTATTTATTCAAACACCGTGACCTTGAACAATCCCGGGAACAGCCTGAGCGGCAATGGCGGCGGAGTGACGAATGTGAATGCGGCCATGCTCGGCGGCTTCAGCAGCAGCAATTTCGTCACCTTGAACGGCTTGAGTAGCAGCAATTATATCCAGTTGGCTATCGATCCTAAAAGTGGGATACTCCACTTAATCGCACCAAGGTGCAAATTCGCGACAAATATCGATGTTTTAGGGACAGGCAGCATTTGAATCAGAGGTCGCGTTTTATGGGTCGCCTCATTTTATCAATCAAATGTATATTTTGGGGGAGTATTTTGGAGACCAATTTTTTAATCCCGGGGAACCTGAATTCGCGCCAACCGTAGATTTTTATGGGATAACTACATTTGAGACTTCAATGCCAACTTCTTCGGGAACGCCCAGTTCTCCGCCGCCGCCACTTTCGAGACCAATGTTTATGTTGGCGCGCCGGGCAACCAATGGCAAATCGGCCAGATGACGGCCCTCTTTAACACCAACTCGATTCCCAATTGCCTCAGTTTCCTCAATGGCGGCACGATGCAAATGGCCATCGCCCCGCCCGGGGTGACCGTGGACAATCAACCCGCGGGATTGGCGGTCTTTGGATCCCTGGCGGTGCTGAACGGTGGGGTGGAGCTTTCGTCCGGCAAGATTTCCCTGACCAAGGGGGACCTGCGGGTCCATGACGGTGATTTTAACTTGGACAACGGCACCGTCTTCATTGGTGGCAGCCTCATTGTGACCAACCAAGTGAATTGCGGCCCTTTGGCTGTGACCGGCTATGAAACTGTGTCTGGAAGTGTAACTGTGATCGGCAGTGTGTATGCGAATAATCTGGTTTACAGCACGATCGTTGCCGGAAATGCAATCGCCGCAAAATCTTCACTTTCTTCCCTTAAAGGTCAGGATATTTTAAACCAGGTGGCCAGCCTGCCAATTTTCACATGGGAATCCAAAAGTGATGCGAAAACACATCACTTCGGCCCGATGGCCCATGACTTTCAGGCGGCATTCGGCCTGGGCAAAGACGACAAAACCATCAGTCTTGTGGATGAAAGCGGCGTGGCGCTGGCGGCGATTCAGGCTCTGAACGAAAAACTGAAGGAAAAAGACGCGCAAATCGCCACGTTGAACAAACGACTCGGCGATTTGGAACAGATAGTCAAAACGTCCACACAGAAATAACTTGGAGTCACCATGAAAATTATTTTTCTGCTCCTGCTTGTTGCTTGTTCTGAAGCAGCTTTCGCCCAAAGCAGCCCGCGGTTCACCATCACTCGCACAGTGATAACCGGTGGCGGCGCGACGGCCAGCACCAGCAGTCGTTTTCAACTGGCCAGCACCATCGCCCAACCGCTGGCCGCCGTGCCCAGCAGCACTCGCTTCTCCATCCAAGGCGGCTTTTGGATCTGGCCTGCACCCATACTTTTTGCCCCGACAAAAGCAGGAACCAATTTTCTGGTCTCCATTGAGTCAGAACCGGGCAAGACCTACACCGTGCAATACTTGAATGCGCTCGGTTCCAGTTGGCAAAACCTAACCACTGTAGCCGGCAACGGCAATGTCATCACCGTGACCAACGCAGCGTTGGGTGTCACGCAACGATTTTACCGACTGATTGAACAGTAACCGGCATAAATATAAAGATATTACATTGCTCCACCTGTGCAGGCGGATAATAGCAGGTTGTATTTTGATCAAGCCTGGTTAACAAGATTAAAACTTGGTGTTAGCCGGAGGGCTTTGTCTTCCGGCGAATCCAAAAGGAAAATGCATGCGACTACCGTTCCGCGCTTCGACCAGCCATAAATTGACAAAGAAAACACCTATTGAAGTGTAGCTTTTCCGGCACATTGTTGGCAAAATACTATTTCAACCAACCACAGAAAGCAGATCGCATGAAAAAAATATTCATTCCGGCGCTCATTGGTCTTTCAGCCATGACGCTGCTCACTGGCTGTTTGGCTCTCGACATCGGAGGCGGCGCGACGACCCGGCCTCAATCGCCCACCATCGGGCAGCAGTTGATTGACTTGCAACGCGCCAAGGATTCCGGAGCCATCAATGAGACGGAGTATCAGGCCCAGAAGTCAAAGGTTCTTGGCAACAAGTAACCGCTTTGCCGGGAGCATCGGTGACAAGCTCAATACCGGAGCTTGTCGGTCTTGGCCTGCCAGTCGGCAAACACTTTCAGCGCCTCGCGCCGCAACAATTGCCGCATGGGAATTTTTCGCCGGGAAACCGGCCGGGCCACTTCGCGGTAAATCAAATCGTCGTCGAACTCGATTTGGGCTGCGTCCCTGCGCGTGTTTGCGTAATACACCTTCTTTAACCGCGCCCAGTAGATTGCCGCCAGGCACATCGGACACGGCTCGCAACTGGTGTAAAGTTCGCAGTCGTCGAGCCGGAACGTCTTCAGCTTTTTGCACGCGGCGCGGATGGCCGTGACCTCGGCGTGTGCCGTGGGATCGTTCATTGACGTGACCTGATTCCAGCCGCGGGCGATGATTTTTCCCTGGCGCACGACGACTGCGCCGAACGGTCCGCCACAGTTCGCGCGCATCTTTCCCAGCGACAGCCGGATCGCGGCGCGCATGAATTCCAATTCCATGAACGAATTCTAGCCACAGATCAACACAGATGGACACAGATAAATTCCAAACCGGTGGCATGACGTTTTTTCATTTGTGTAAATCTGTGTCCATCTGTGGCTCAAGATTTCTTGCCGCCAAACAACAGCCGCAGACTGTTCATTACCACGACCACGGTGCTGCCTTCATGGCCGACCACACCGATGGTCAAAGGAATTTTACCGAGCATCGCGAACGTCACCAGCACCACGACGGTTCCCAGGGAAATGAAAAGATTTTGCCGGATGACGGCGCGGGCGCGCTGGCTCAGGCGGAACGCGGCGAGGAAATTTTCCAGCCGGTCGTGCATCAGCACCACGTCGGCCTGTTCCAGCGCGGCATCGGCGCCGCGCGCGCCCATCGCCACGCCGATGTGCGCGGCGGCGAGGCTCGGCGCGTCGTTCACACCGTCGCCGATCATCGCCACGCGCTTCCCCAGCGCGCTCAATTCGCGGATGGCGGCGACTTTTTGCTCCGGCTTCAACTCGGCGCGCACGTCGTCCAGCTTCAGTTCGCTGCGCAAATGTTCGGCGGCGGCTTTGCGGTCGCCGGTCAGCACCACGCTGCGCAACCCTTCGTCGCGCAATTCGCTGACGACGGATGCCGACTGCGGGCGGATGTCGTCGCGCAAAATCACACGGCCCAGCAAATCGCCGCGAGAAATCCAAATTTCAGAAACGCCGGAATTTGTTTTCGTTGGGAGCGCGCCCGTCCCGGGCGCAGTTGAAGGCGTCCCGCCTTCGACATTTGCGGGTGTGGTTGGCGTGACGCCAACCGCTGCGGGCGGGACGCCCGCGCTCCCAAAAACCCATTCACGCCGGCCGAGAAAAATGTCGCCACCGTTGTGTTTCGCCTTCAAGCCCTGGCCAGTGACGGATTCAAAATGTTCAAACTCGATGGCGGCGAGGCCCTGCTGTTTGCCGTGGCGCGTGATGGCGCGAGCGAGCGGATGCGTGGATAATTTTTCCAAGGAGTAGGCGATCCGGGCGATTTCGTTTTCGCTGGCCGGGCGGAAAACTTTCAACTTTTTCCACGCGGAGTTCCCCGGTCGTAAGCGTGCCGGTCTTGTCGAGACAGACGACGTTGACCTCGGCCAGCTTTTCCACGGCTGCGCCGCCGCGAAACAAAATTCCATGCCTTGCGCCGAAAGCGATCGCCGCCAGCACCGCCGACGGAATGGACAGCACGAGCGCGCACGGCGACGAGACGACCAGCAGCGTCATTGTGCGATAAAACGCGCTGTTGGCTTCAATGGTCGAGGTGAATGCGGCCAGATGAAAACCCAGCCACCAAACAAAAAACATTACCAGCGACAAGCCGAGGACGCCGTAGGTGTAGTAGGTGCTGAACTTGTCGGCGAACTGCTGCGCCGGCGCTTTCTGCTGCTGGGCTTCCTTGATGAGCGTGATGATTTTTTGCAGCGCGCTTTCGGCGGCGGGCCGGGTGACGATGACTTCGACCGCGCCCCACAAATTAATGGTGCCGGCGAGCGCGAGATCGCCGATTTTTTTTCGACCGGAGCGGCTTCGCCGGTGAGGTTGGATTCATCCGCCGCAGTGGCTCCTTTGGCGATTTCCGCGTCCACGGGAAATTGCGCGCCGGGCTTGATGAGCAGGCGCGCGCCCTTCAGAATTTTCTCGACGGAAACTTCTGTTTCATTTCCGGCCGCGTCCATCGCGGTGGCGGTTTTCGGCGCGTCGCGGAACAGGGAACGGATTTCTTTTTGCGTGCGGCCCAGCGCGTAATGTTCGAGCGCGCCGGAGAAGGAAAATAAAAACAGCAGTGTCGCGCCTTCCGCCCACGCGCCAATGCACGCCGCGCCGACGGCGACCGCCAGCATCAGGAAATGCACGTCCAGCACGCGCTTTTGCAGCCGCTCCCAGACTTCTTCCGCCGGAAAAAATCCGCCGGCAATGTAAGCGGCGACGAACGCGGCAACTTTGAAAGGTGCCGGCAAAACCAACCCCGCCAGCAGGCCGCACACGCCGCAAATAATCGCGGCGGCGAGCTGCCATTTCCATTCGTCGGCGGGATGATCCGCGTCTTCAAGCTCAAGGTCAATCGTGCGCGGCTCGATGCGCGGGAACGGCAGGTCGCGCCAGCGCCAGAATTTCGGCGCGGTCGGGCAGGTGACGCGGGCGATGGTTGTGGCGTTGCCTTCGGTGCGGATGGTGATTTTCCGGCGCTCGGTTTCGGACAGCGGCTGGCGGCAGGTCGAGCAGTCGTCTTTGCCGGCCAGCAGGCTGCAATGGTTTTCAACGACGGCGGACTGGGCGACACTGAGTTTGGCGGTGATCCGTTCGGTGAGTTTTTCCACGTCCGTGCGGCCGAGCGTGGCGACGGAAATTTTCCGGCGGGCGCGGTCAATCGTCACCGCCTCCAGCGCCGGCTCTTCCGCCAGCGTGTCGGCCAGCGAACGCGCAAGGCATTTTTCCGGCTCGCAGTGCGGGCAGGTTTCGGGAACGGGCGTGGCAGCCATGAATTTCACCCTAGCACACCGCCCAAAAAACGGCGACGGCAAAAATCCGCATTCGATTGCAATTCCTGTCATTGCGCGGCCCGGTATTTTTCATGGCATTTTTTGCCGTCATCAGTTTTAATACCGCGGTAAAATAAATTATGTCGAACGCCCAAATGAAACGTCCCTTCACCGCCAACCACCAGCTCGCGGCCTGGGTGCAAGAAATGGCCGGTCTGTGCGCGCCCGCCAATGTCCATTGGTGCGACGGCTCGGACGCGGAGAACGAGGCGCTGTGCGATTTGATGGTCGAGCACGGCACGTTTATCAAGCTGAACGAGCAGTTGCGCCCCGGCTCGTATCTCGCGCGGTCGCATCCGAGCGACGTGGCGCGCGTGGAGGATCGGACGTTCATCTGCTCGAAATCCAAGGAGGAAGCCGGGCCGACGAACCACTGGGCCGATCCCGTCGAGATGAAAAATACGATGCTCGAACGGTTCAAGGGCTGCATGAATGGCCGCACGATGTATGTCATCCCGTTTGCGATGGGCCCGCTCGACTCGCCCATCTGCAAAATCGGCGTGGAAATCACCGATTCGCCTTACGTCGTCGTCAACATGCGCATCATGACGCGCATGGGCAAAGCGGTTTTAGACAAGCTTGGCGCGGACGGAAAATTCATTCCGTGCATGCACTCGGTCGGCGCGCCGCTGGCACCGGGACAGAAAGATGTTCCGTGGCCGTGCGAACCCGACCCGAAGAAAAAATACATCGTTCATTTTCCCGACGAGCCTTCCATCTGGTCCTACGGCTCCGGCTACGGCGGCAACGCTCTGCTGGGCAAAAAATGTCTCGCGCTGCGCATCGCCTCGTGGTCGCCGAGCGCGAAGGCTGGATGGCGGAGCACATGCTGATCCTTGGCCTCGACCTCGCCGGCGGGAAAAAAACATTACATCGCCGCCGCGTTTCCGAGCGCGTGTGGCAAAACCAATCTCGCAATGATGCAGCCGACGCTGCCCGGCTGGAAAGTCACCACGCTGGGCGACGACATTGCGTGGATCCGCGTCGGCAAGGACGGACGGCTTTACGCGATGAATCCAGAAACGGGATTTTTCGGCGTCGCGCCCGGCACTTCGGCCAATTCCAATCCGCACGCGCTGATGGCATGCGCGAAGAACACCATTTTCACCAACGTCGTGCTGACCCCGGACAACGACATCTGGTGGGAAGACATGGGCGTGCCCGCGCCGGCCAGAGGCATTGATTGGGAAGGCCACGAGTGGACGCCCGGCAGCGGAACAAAAGGCGCGCACGCGAATTCCCGTTTCACCGCGCCGGCATCGCAATGCCCGGTGATTGATCCGGACTGGGAAAATCCCGAAGGCGTGCCGCTCTCGGCGATCTTGTTTGGCGGCCGCCGGCCCGCCACCATTCCGCTGGTCAACGAAGCGTTCGATTGGGAGCACGGCGTGTTCATGGGTTCGGCCTGCGGCTCGGAAACGACCGCCGCCGCGCTGGGCAAAGCCGGCATTTTGCGCCGCGACCCGTTTGCGATGCTGCCGTTCTGCGGCTACAACATGGACGATTATTTTGCGCACTGGCTGTCTTTCGCGAAACGCACCGAGCCGCGCGAAACTGCCGAAAGTCTATTTCGTGAACTGGTTCCGCAAAAATGGCGACGGAAAATTTCTTTGGCCCGGCTACGGCGACAACGCGCGCGTGCTGAAATGGATTTGCGAACGCGTGGAAGGCACCGGCCAGGCGCAAAAAACTCCGATCGGAAACCTGCCGACGCCGGCGGCGCTGGATTTGTCCGGCCTGAATCTTCCCGCTGAAAAGCTGAAGGAACTGCTCGCCGTGGACATCGCCGGCTGGAAAAACGAAGTTGCCGACGTGGCCGCCAACTACGCGCGTTTCGGCGACAAACTGCCGCCCGAGCTGGCGTCGCAACTAGACGGCTTGCGGCAACGGCTTGGCTGAAACGGTTTTTGAAATTGCTCAACCCGAGTCGGAGCTTCAACTTCCTCCGGTTTTTCACGGCCGGATTTCTTCCGCCAATCGCCACGACTTGCCGCCGCGCGCTTTTTTTGGCAACCTTTCCGCGATGAAAAAAAATCCGCCCACAATCAACACTCGCCCCTTTTCCAGCATCGTTTTTGACGGCGATGAGCGCGCCGCCGCCCGCGCCATGCTTTATCCCGTCGGCTTCAAGGCCGGGGATTTCCAGAAGCCGCTCGTCGGTGTCGCCTCGACGTGGAGCGACGTCACGCCGTGCAACATGCATATTGACAAGCTCGCGCGCGAGGCCGAGCAAGGCGTGAACACCGGCGGCGGCAAGGCGATCATTTTTAACACCATCACCATTTCCGACGGCATTTCGATGGGCACCGAAGGCATGAAATACTCGCTCGTTTCGCGCGAAGTCATTGCCGACTCGATTGAAACCGTCGTCGGCTGCGCGGGCATGGACGGCTTTGTGGCCATCGGCGGTTGCGACAAAAACATGCCCGGCTCGCTCATCGCCATCGCGCGCATGAACCGCCCCGCCGTATTCGTCTATGGCGGAACGATTCTCCCCGGCTGCATCACTGGCGATCCGCTACAGCGCAAGCTTGACGTGGTTTCCGTGTTTGAGGCCATCGGCGCGCACGCCAATCAAAAAATCTCCGACGCGGAATTTCATGCCGTCGAGCAATGCGCCATTCCCGGCGCGGGTTCCTGCGGCGGCATGTATACCGCCAACACGATGGCCAGCGCCATCGAAGCGCTCGGCATGAGTTTGCCGAACAGCTCCGCGCAAAACGCCGTTTCGCCGGCGAAAATGGATGATTGCCGCCGCGCCGGCGCCGCCGTCGTGAAGATGTTGCAACTCGGCATCAAGCCGCTGGACATTCTCACCAAGAAAGCTTTTGAGAACGCCATCACCGTGGTCATCGCGCTCGGCGGTTCCACGAATGCGGTCTTGCATTTGCTGGCGATTGCGCACGCAGCGAAAGTGAAATTGACGCTCGACGATTTCACGCGCGTCGGCAAGCGTGTGCCCGTGCTCGCGGATTTGAAACCGAGCGGAAAACATTTGATGAGCGAACTCGTCGCCATCGGCGGCATCCGGCCATTGATGAAAATGCTGCTCGACAAAAAACTTTTGCACGGCGACGCGCTGACCGTCACCGGCGAGACGATGGCCGAAACGTTGTCGAACGTGCAGCCGTATCCAGCCGGGCAGACGATCATTCACGGCTTCGACAATCCGATCAAAAAGGACAGCCATCTCGTCATCTTGCGCGGCAATCTGGCGAGCGAAGGCGCGGTCGCGAAAATTTCCGGCAAGGAAGGTTTGCAATTCAGCGGCAAGGCGATTGTGTTTGAAAGCGAAGAAAAAGCTTTGCAGGCGATTTTGAAAGGCACGGTCAAAAAAGGCCATGTCATCGTCATCCGCAGCGAAGGCCCGAAAGGCGGACCCGGAATGCGCGAAATGCTTTCGCCAACTTCGGCCATCATGGGCAAGGGACTTGGCAAGGATGTGGCGCTCATCACCGACGGACGTTTCTCCGGCGGCAGCCACGGCTTCGTGGTCGGGCACATCACGCCGGAAGCTTACGTCGGCGGGACGATTGCGCTCGTGAAGAACGGCGACCCCATCACGATTGATGCCGAGACGCGCGAACTCACGCTGGCCGTTCCCGCGAAGGAACTGGCCGCGCGTCGCAAGGCGTGGAAGAAGCCCGCGCCCCGCTACACGCGCGGCGTGCTGGCGAAATACGCCGCCCACGTCACCAGCGCCTCGCTCGGCGCGGTCACGGATGATGACTTGAAGTTGTAACTGCTGGTAAATTGGATTATTGAAAAGAAATGAATGCGGCAACGGCATTGGGCAAACAGATTCAACGCTACCGCGAAATGACCGGCGAGCAGCGGTTGAAGATTGCTTTGGATCTGCACGAAATGTCCTGCAATGTCGCGCGTGCGGGCATTCGCCGGCAACATCCAGAAGCGGATGAAGCTGAAGTTGAAACCTATCTACATGCCCGCCTCAAACTCGCCCGCGCCGCATGAATGAACAGGAATTGCTCGCTGACTGTTTGCGCCGGTTGAACCGAAGCGGTGTGACCTACTATCTCACCGGCTCGATGGCGAGCAATTTCTGGGGCATTCCGCGCACCACACACGATCTGGATTTCGTCGTGCAACTGCCAATGTCCGCCGTGCCACGCATCGTTCGGGAATTCAGCGGCGATTTTTTTATTGATGAGGCCGCCGTGCGCGCTGCCTATCAGCCGCCGCACCAGTTCAATGCCATTGACAATCGTTCAGCGTTGAAAGTGGATTTCTGGCTGCCAAAACCCGAACCCTTCGACCACGAAATGCTCCGGCGTCGCGTGCAAGCCACGCTGTTTGGCGAACCAGCTTGGATTGCCACGGCGGAAGATGTCATTCTGCACAAGCTTGTCTGGAATCGCATTTCCCCTTCTGACCGGCAACTTGGCGACGCGGCGGGCATCGTCGCCGTGCAAGCCGATGCGCTGGATAAAAATTATTTGCGGCAATGGGCACAGGAACTAAAACTCACTGGCGAACTGGAACGCCTTTTAAGCGGCGAAATTAAACCCAAGAACACATGAACCATTTTAACCGATTTGCCGCCCACGTCACCAGCGCCTCGCTCAGCGCGGTGACGGATGCGTAGGCCCATGCTGTTTCTACGCGCTGCGACTGGTGCTGCGCACACAGTCGCGCTCCGGATAATTTGCTTCCCTCGGTCGTCGGTTTGTGGTTTGATTGCGGCGTCCAATTCAACCCAAATCTATTTATGAAGAACTTTACCAAAACACTTGTGCTGGCGGCGTTCACACTGGCGGTCGCCGGAGTTGTCCGGGCGGAAGACAGCATTGTCGGAAAATGGAAGACGCAGTTTGATTCGCAAATCGGCACGCAAAAATACACGTTTGAGTTCAAGATGGATGGCACCAACATCACCGGTCGGGCCATCGGCGAACGCGAATCGGGAACGAACGATGTGGCCTTGACCGAAATCAAGATCAATCAGGACGAGATTTCTTTTCTTGAACCGCTCAAGATTCAGGATAACGAAGTCAAAGTGGAATATAAGGGCAAAATTGCCGGCGATGAGCTGAAGCTCCATCGCAAGGTCGGCGATTTCGCGGAATATGACATCGTGGCCAAACGCGTCAAGCCAATGGACGCAACCCCCGATGCGAAAGCCGCGGCCACAACGGAGACCAATTCGCCGCCGGCCAAGCCCTAGGATTTTAGGGGAAAAGCCGTGGCCGCAGAGGTAAAAACATTTCGCGAGATTTGTCGTGACCGGCTGGGAATCTCCCCGGCGGCCTTTGAGAAAAAGATTCTGTTGACGTGTCTTCCCAGCTATTTTTGGTTGGCGGGTTTATTGAAGTGGCATTTGAACCGGTCATACTTCAAACGGGATCTGGAAATTGTCCGGGCGGCGGCGGAATGCACCAGCGTAAGAGACATTCGTGCGGAAATCACCTATTTCCACCACCAAAAAGCCAACGGTTTTCAACGAAATTTTCTGCGTTTCAGAATATCCGGAAAGCGTCTGCTGAGTTACGCAAACAAGTTTCTCCATCAAAATTAGGCAGGCGGCTTTGGGAATTGCCTTCTATCCCACAAAACTGGCGGCAAATTTTGAATTTCAAATCGGCGTTATCCGTGTAATCTGCGGAACAATTCCATCATGAAAAAAAGTATTTTCGCCATTTCCCTGGCCGCGCTGTCGTTTTGCGCCAGCCTTTCCGCCGCCGATTTGACTCTGTGGTATCAGCAGCCCGCCGCCGACAACAAGCCAATGGATGAGCCGTTGCCCATCGGCAACGGCCGGATGGGCGCGCTGATTTTCGGTTCGCCGACCCGCGAGCGCCTGTGCCTGAACGAAGACAGCCTGTGGACCGGCGGCGAAAATCCTTCCGGCGACTATGACTCGATGGGCGCGTATCAGGTGCTGGGCAACGTGTTTGTGAACCTCACTGGCATGACGAATATTGTGGATTACCGGCGCGATCTCGACATCGCCAACGCGCTCGCGCATGTCAGCTACGCGGCGGGCGGCGTGAAGTTCCGGCGCGAGTATTTTTGCAGCCATCCGGCGGAAATCCTGGCGGCGCAATTCACAGCGGACAAAAAAGCAGCTTACACCGGCAGCATCGAATTGGTTGATTCTCACAACGCAAAAATTGTTGCCGACGGCCATCGGCTCACCGCCACCGGCACGCTGGACAACGGCATGAAATTTGAGTGGCAATTGCTGGTGTTGAATCAAGGTGGCGAGGTCAAATTGATTCCCGGAATTGCCGGCCAGCTCGACGGCGCTCAAATTGAATTCAAGGATTGCGACGGCCTCACGCTGCTGGTCGCGGCGGGCACGGATTACGTTTTTGATTACGCCAAACATTATCACGGCGAAGATCCGCACGCGCGCGTGACGAAACAAATTGATTCGGCTGCAAAAAAAACTTTTACGGCTTTGCGGTCGGAGCACGTTGCGGATTTTCAGGCGCTGTTCAATCGCGTCAGCGCCGACTTCGGCAGATCCACCGTCGGGCAAACCTCGCTGCCGACTGACCAGCGCAAACTGGAGGCGTTCAAGACGATTGACCCCGGACTCGAAGCGCTGCTGTTTCAATATGGCCGTTACCTGCTCATTTCCTGTTCGCGGCCCGGCGGGCTGCCGGCGAATCTGCAGGGCTTGTGGAATGACAACAACAGCCCGCCGTGGCACAGCGATTATCATGCGAACATCAACATCCAGATGAATTACTGGCCCGCCGAAGTCGCCAACCTCGCCGAATGCCACACGCCGTTTTTTGATTTGATCCAGAGCCAGCTTGCCCGCGTGGCGCAAGACGACGGCAAGCCGCGCCGGAGTTCAAGACCGCCGATGGAAACTTTGCCAAACGCGGCTTCGCCATCCGCACGTCGCACAACATCACCGGCGGCCTCGGCTGGAAGTGGGACAAGACCGCGAACGCCTGGTATTGCCAGCATTTGTGGGAGCATTACGCGTTCGGCGGCGACAAAAATTATCTTCGCGCTGTCGCGTATCCGATTATGAAAGAGACGTGCGAATTTTGGGAAGACCACTTGAAGGCGCTGCCCGATGGCCAGCTGGTCGTGCCCAACGGCTGGTCGCCGGAACACGGCCCGGATGAGGACGGCGTGAGCTACAACCAGGAAATCGTCTGGGACTTGTTCAACAATTTTGTGTCGGCGGCGGACGCGCTCGGCGTGGACCAGGAACATCGCGATAAAATCGCCGCCATGCGCGACAAGCTGGTGACGCCGCACATCGGCAAATGGGGACAGCTTCAAGAATGGATGACCGACCGCGACGATCCGAACGATCATCACCGCCACACGTCACATCTGTTCGCGGTTTATCCCGGCACCCAAATTAGCGCGAGCAAAACGCCGGACTTGGCCAGGGCGGCGAAGGTTTCGCTTGACGCGCGCGGCATCGCGCCGGACAGCGACGTGCGCGAATGGTCGTTCGCTTGGCGCACCGCGCTTTACGCGCGCCTGCGCGATGCGGAAAACGCACACCTGATGCTGCAGCAGTTTCTTTCCGCGCGGAACACCTGTCCGAATCTGTTCGGCACTGCATCCGCCGATGCAGATTGACGGCAACTTTGGCATCACCGCCGGCATTGCCGAGATGCTCGTGCAAAGCCAGGCGGGTGAAATTGAACTGCTCCCCGCGCTGCCGGCGGAATGGCCGGCGGGAAACATTTCCGGCCTGCGCGCGCGCGGCGGCTATGAAATTTCCGAAACGTGGCGGGGCGGAAAATTGGTTTCCGCAACGGTGAAAAACGTTTCCGGCGACGGCGCGGTAAAGCTGCGCTATGGCGGCAAGGTGGTGGAATTGGTTTTGAAACAGGGCGAGAGCAAGTCGTTAAACGCGGACCTACAGTGATTTTTTTATTTTGAATCCGTGAAATCTGCGTAATCTGCGGACGCACTTTTCATGAAAATCCTCGTCATCGGCTCCGGCGGACGCGAGCACGCGCTCGTCTGGAAACTCGCGCAGTCGCCGCACGCCACGCAAATGTGGTGCGCGCCCGGCAACGCCGGCATCGCGCAGGAACGGCTGGCGAAAAATTCTTCGCTGGTCGAATGCGTCAACATCGGCGCGGAAGATTTGCCCAAGCTGCTCGCCTTCGCGCAGGAGAAGAAAATTGATTTCACCGTCGTCGGGCCGGACAATCCGCTCGCGCTGGGCATCGTGGATTTGTTTCAGAAACACGGCCTGAAAATTTGGGGCGTGAACCAGAAGGCCGCGCAGTTTGAATCGTCGAAAGTTTTCTCCCAGAAGTTCATGGAAAAATACGGCATTCCCACGGCGGCGGCGGGAACTTTTTCCGACGTGGCCGCCGCGAAAAATTTTGCTGCCATGCTCGGCGGCAAATGCGCCGTAAAAGCCGACGGCCTCGCGCTCGGCAAAGGCGTTTTAATTTGCGGCAGCATTGCCGAAGCGGAAAAGGCGATTGACGAAATTCTCGTCGCCAAAACTTTCGGCGCGGCGGGCGCGAACATTGTCATCCAGGAATTTTTGGAAGGCATCGAGGTCTCGCTCCACGCGCTGTGCGACGGCAAGACGGCGAAGATTTTTCCGACGTCGCAGGATCACAAGCGCGCGCTCGACGGCGACCTCGGCCTGAACACCGGCGGCATGGGCACGTATTCACCAACGCCGTTTTTGAACGATGCGCAGCTTGCGGATGCGGCGAAAAAAGTCCTCGAACCTTTCATGCGCGGCTGCGTGGCGGAGGGCATTGGTTATCGTGGCCTGCTGTATCCCGGCGTGATGCTGACGAAGACCGGCCCGAAGATTCTGGAATTCAACGCGCGCTTCGGCGACCCGGAAACACAGGTTTATCTGACGCGCCTGGAAAATGATTTGGTGGAACTGCTCGACGCCAGCGCGAGCGGCGCGTTGGCGAAACACGAATTGAAATGGAGTCCGCTCGCCAGCGTCTGCGTGGTGATGGCCAGTGGCGGTTATCCAGGAAATTATCCGAAGGGCAAGCCGATCCTCGGCCTCGACGCCGCGAACGCGCTGCCGCACACCAAAGTTTTCCACGCCGGCACCACGTTGAAAGACGGCCAGATCGTGACCAACGGCGGCCGCGTCCTCGGCGTCACGGCGCTCGGCAAGGATTTGAAAGCCGCGCAAGCCGCCGCCTATGCTGCCGTTGAAAAAATCCATTTCGACGGCGCGCATTTCCGCCGCGACATCGCGGCAAGAGCGTTTGACTGAATTATTTCCGCGCGTTTATGCGTTCCACAAACTGCCGGGGCGTGAGGATTTTGATTCCTTGAAATTTTTCAGCGTGAGCAAATCTTTGTCGCCCGAGACAATGAGTTTCGCGCGGCCTTTGCGCCGGGGTTTGGGCGCATCCGCCTGCGGAGGCAAAATCGGAGGGGTTTCCACACCGCGAGCCTGCCGCAATCCACCGGGAATGTCCAGCGCGGGAATTAAATTTTGTTTGGCAGGCCCATATTCGTAATCGCAATCATAATCCAACCGCTTGGGAACGCGAGCCACACGGCATCGGTGCAACGCCGCAATGAAACCGCGAGGATGCTCAAATGAATGCTTTGCGGCTTTTCAACATGCATTACTGCACACCCACGCGATAAAAGTAAGGCCCGGCCCCGACAGCATTTGTATCTCCGAAAAATACCGTGGTTCCAAAGGGATTGGCTAGATTGCTTTGAATGGTTGAAAAAGCCGGGTGCCCGGCAAGATTGGTGCTGCATTGAATATAATAATTTCTGCCGCGGACGCTTTGCCATATCACCAGTGCTCCAGAAATGCTTGGGGAAACTGACAACATTTTTAAAACAGACGCCGCATTGGTTGGATTTGTTCCGGCGATATATTCCTGAAAGTTGTTCATGCCATCTCCATCCGTATCAATGGTGCCGTTTTGTGACAGACCGTATTGTTGCGCCCAATACAATGGCAGGATTGAACCTGCGACTTGGTATTCATAGGCTCCAATATCCACCAGTCCATCAACCATGCGCGGGTTGCCGTCTAAATCAGTCGGGAATGGGGCAACGCCAATACTGCCCGCATTGATACAAGGTGAGTTCGACTGAAGACGATAGTTGCCGTTGGCATAATCCACAAACCCAGGTTCGTTGGTGATGTTAACATACCCCGATGAGGGAGAGGCAGAAGGTTTAGGCACGGTGCAGCAGTTTTGAAATGAGGTGCCTGAAAAAAAGTTCGAAGAACTGCCTGTGGTGACGGTATTGTAATAAATAATGCAATTTTTTACGGTATTACCTGCGCTGGCATCAATACCACCAACCCCGGTATATGCATTATTGTCAATGATGGTGCAATTGATAGCACTGCTACCAGTCGTCAAAGAAACCCCACCATCCGCGAGTGCATAGTTGCTAATTACCAAACATCCATATAATGAAATTCCATATATGCCACCGCCCATGTTGGTCGCCACATTTTGCAAGACGATGCAGTTGGTCAACACAGCTCCGTCTGCCCCGCCACCATTAAAACCAGCGATGTTGCTTGATAACAGGCTGCTGGTCACGTTAACTCCTTGCACACCGCCGCCATCTTGCAAGGAGGTGTTTTGAATGACGGAACATCCGATCAAGTTTCCAGAGGCGGTAAAGTAGGAACTGCCGTTGCCAAATGCGCCGCCTCCAGAAAAATAAGCCGAATTATTTACGAATATACAGTTCGTTGCGATGGAATTGGCGCAGCAAAGCAATCCGCCGCCGCTCTCTTCCTGGTAGGCGTCGCCGGTGTTCAAAGTGGCGCCATTCGTCAGGGTCAAACCACTGATGACCGCGTTATTGGTCAGATAAACACAGCGGATCGCACTGCTGCCAATGCCGGGATTTCCCTGAATCACGGTCATGACCGGACCATTTACGCTTTGCACGGTCACGGCTTTGTTGATAACGACGCGGTTGGTGAGCGCGCCGTAAATCACACGTCCGCCGGTGTTGTAAACGCCGTTGGTGACCAGAATCAGATCTCCATCCGTGGCCGCGTCAATGGCGCTCTGGATGTCCGCCGCCGCCGTCGGCCAGTTGGTATAGGGTGCAACGGGAGCGGTGTTGCTCGCGTTCACATAAAACGTCGCCGCCCCGGCGCGAACGGCGAGCAGAATGAGAAAGGTCAAGCCCGTCAGTAGTTTCATGGTTTTCATATTTCGATTTCTTTCATTGGTTCAAGTTTTTCCGTCCCGGTCAATCTGTTTTATTTCGCCGCTGGCTCGGCCGTGTCACCAGCGCCGTCGGCGCGGCATCTTTGTAGAACCGCAAACCTAAAATAAAATCCAGCCCCGTCGGGGCGGCATAGTCCTTGCGGCCGGCCACCATGCCGCTCCTACGGAGCTGGATTCATTTCGCAATTTCATGTTCTACAACGATGCCAGCCCTACGGGCTTACCAATTCAAATGCAGAAGGCATAATGGAGAATGAATAAACCGGCCACAAAAGAACTCAGAGACCACAAAGAAATGGCGTTTCTCTGCGTTCCCTGTGTTCTCTTGCGGCCATGCCGGGTTCTTCATTCATCCTTCTGCCTTCATTTTTTCATCCCGCCACGGTGATGTTGGCGACATCGCTCCACTGGCCGACTTGCACGTCGGCTTCGCGGTAGATGCCCTTGTATTTCCAGACGGCTCCGGGCGTGGGCAGCGCGGCGGTGTCGGTGTAGCCGGGCACGGTGTCTATGGCCAGAAACACAAAGCTCTTGCCGTCGCCGCGATCCACCCACAGTTCCAGGCTGTCCATGCCCTGCTTGCGCCAACTGATGACCGGATGCCCGGCCTGCAAAATGATTTTCAACGCGGGCTTGAGGCTGGTGTAATCAATGGTCTGCTCCGCACCGATGATGCCCAAATCCTGCCCGATGGCCTCGGTGTAATTGGGATGTTTCTTGATGCGGACGGCGAGCGTGCAGTTGCGGCCAAAAATGTTCGGCGGGACGCTGGCTGGAGGCGCGGGCAGCGCGGGCGTGCTGGGAAGATTGCCCAAGGCGTCGCCCTGCGCGGCGGCGTGCTTGTAGGCCGTCCAGTCGCGCGTGGTTTTGGTGTGCTGCTCGTGCGCGTCGCAGACGTAGCCGAAAAACGCGGCATCAGCGGCGGCCTGGGTCACTTCGGCACCCGTCACGCCGACAGTGGCGGCGTAGGTGGGCAGTTTGGCGGCGAAGTTGGTGAGCCATTTGCGTTTGCCCGGCTCATCTTTGGGCAGGAACGGTGCTTTCATAGTAGTTTTGAGTGTTTAATTATGAATTTTGAGTCGTTTTTCACGCCAAGACGCCAAGACGCCAAGGAAAACGGGGGGTTGAAATCCCTGAATCTTCGCGTTTTTGCGCCTTTGCATGAAATTTTTCCCTATTTTTGCCGGTTTTTGAGGGTTTTGTCGTTTTCCCGGCCTTTGAGGAGCTTGCCGCAGCGGTTGCGGACGCCGCCTCGATGGCTGGGGAGCAGTCCTCGAACGTCCAAGAGCTTGCCTGAATGGTCGAGGCAAACGCCTCGACGGCTGCGGAGTTTGTCACAGTCTTTGAAGCAGGCGCCTGAACCGCCGGGGAAACCGCCGGCACCGTCGCGGAGCCGTCCTGAATCGTTCGGGAAAAGCACCGGGCTGGCGGGTGTGGCCGGGGCGTGAAAGAGAATCCCCGCTTTATTGCGCGGTTGCGCGGTTGCGCGGTTGCGCGGTTGCGCGGTTGCGCGGTTGCGCGGTTGCGGTGAGCCTTCTGAATGTCCCCAATTTCCTCATGTGTTGCGCATTTGATTTATTGATAACGGCGCAAAAAAGTCAAGCACTTACGCCCAAATGACAAACGGGGTCGAAAGAATGGCAAGAAATGGTGAACCGGCGCCGCTTTTAATTCCCGGTCCATTTATACTCATAGCCGGGAGGCGGTTCGTTGAAAAATGGAAAGTCCGGAATCCCCTTGATGCCATCCCAGTAGATTTTGAGGTAGCTGGCGTGGCCGTCCACAAAACCGCCGACATTGAGGGCGTTGTTATATTGGCCGACAGGTTTGGGGTCGTGCCAACTGGTGCCGATGCCGCCGGAAATCTCGCCGTTCAGAGCCGTCTTGGATGGTTCATGCACGGTGCCAAAGCGGCGTTGGGCCATGCCGAAATCGTTGGAGCCGCGCGCCGCGCCGTTGAAGCCATAACTGGAATAATGGGTCAGGGAAACGGCATATAACGAGGTGTCGGCGGGGCAAACAAAGACGAAATTGGTTTGCGAATTCGTGTTGAACCCAAGATACGGGGCGACAAAGTCTTTGTAAGCGTAATAGACGTTGGTGGAATAGCCGATTTCATCGCGGTGGTCGTCGGCATACAGGGTAATGGCGAGATTGATCTGACGAACGTTGCTGGTGCAGGCGATTCGTTTGGCGGAAGACTTGGCCCGGCTTAACGCCGGCAGGAGCAACGCGGCCAACAGGCTGACTATCGCGATCACGACGAGCAATTCAATCAATGTAAAAGCGCGTTTCATTTTAGTTGGAATGGTCAGTATCATTTTCACACGCGCCCGGCGGCAATGCTGGGTAGTGGTATGTTTCGCGCGAAGAACACGAAGGTGGCGAAGGGAATAGACTTTTTTCCTTCGTTTTTCTTCGCGTCCTTCGCGAGACGCACAAAATTTCTTCAAACCATGCCATTATCTTTTTTTTACGACCGGCGATTCAGCTCTGGATGAAGTAACTCAAGTTCTCCAATTCGATGGCGAGGTTGACGTTGTTGACCATCACGTCCTCCGGCACGGCGAGCACGATGGGCGCAAAATTCAAAATGCCGGTCACGCCGCATTCGATGAGCCGGTTGGCGACGGATTGCGCGACGGCCACCGGCACGGAAAGAATGGCCATCTTCACACTGTGTTCGCTGATGAACCCCGGCAGTTCCTCCATGCCGAGAATGGGCTGCTTGATTTCCTTGTCCCGTTTGCGCGCGGGCGCGGCGTCAAAGGCGGCGATGATTTCAAAACCCTCCTTTTCAAAACCGCGATAGGAGAGCAAGGCCAGGCCGAGATTGCCGACGCCGACGAGGATGACGGGCTGCAAACTGGAAGTGCCCAGCTCGTCGGAAATTTTCTGCGAAAGATCCGCCACGTCGTAGCCGAGTCCGCGCGTGCCGAACGTGCCGAAATAAGCCAGGTCTTTGCGGAGCTGGGTCGGCTTGACGCCGGCGGCCTTGGCCAGCGCCTCGCTGGAAACGGTGCCGATGCGGTTCTCCCGCAACCGCGCCAAGCAGCGCAGATAAATCGAAAGCCGGTAAATCGTTTTGCGCGGGATGTCGAGCCTGCCGTTTTTCTTCACGGTGGGAAAATAGGACAATGATGGTTGCGCGGCAAGCGGGGAGTGGCACGGATGTTGTCCTCATCATAATCTTAATCGTCATCGTAATCTTAATCTGCTTCCAACAACGATTGCGATTAAGATTAAGAACAACGGGACGCCTTTCCACTTGTTTTGGAAGCGCGCTCTGCTATTCAAGTTGCGGTGAACAGTCCATTTCGCATCGGCGTCCTCGGTTCCGGCAAAGGCTCCAATTTTGTCGCGATTGCCGACGCCATTGCCGCCGGCAAAATCCCGGCGGAAATCGCCATCGTCCTGAGCGATGTCGAGACGTCCGGCATTCTGGCCCGCGCGAGCGAACGAAAAATTCCCGCGCAGTTCATTCCGCCGGGAAAATTCCGCACCAAATTGGATGAGGCGGCGGAACAAGCTTTTGTCACCACGCTGCAAAACGCCAAAGTGGATTTGATCGCGCTGGCCGGTTTCATGCGGGTTTTGAAGGGCGATTTTTTGCGCGCATTCGAGGGGCGCATCGTGAATGTCCATCCGTCGCTGCTGCCGTCGTTTCCCGGCTTGGAAGGCTGGAAGCAGGCGTTGGATTATGGCGTGAAGGTGACTGGCTGCACGGTGCATTTTGTGGATGCAGGCGTGGATTCCGGCCCCATCATCGGCCAGCAAGCCGTGCCGGTGCTCGACGACGACACCGCGCAAAGTTTGCATCGGCGCATCCACGCCGCCGAGCATGAGCTGTATCCGCAGTGCATCGCCGCGCTGGCGCTCAAAGAAATTTCCGTGGCCGGACGGCGGGTGATTTGGAAAGGCACTTGATCCGGTGGATGCGCCGGGCCGCAAGATATGCTTGGTGAAAGCCAAAAAAACATTCGCCTTGCCGCGCCAAAGCTGGGCAAAATAGGCTTCATTCTGACGGAATAACACTTTTACATGAGCAACAAACTAAGATTCGGGCTGCCCAAAGGCAGTCTGCAAGAAGCCACCATCGAGAAACTGGCCAAGGCGGGCTACAACATTTCGGTCAGCAGCCGGTCGTATGTGCCGTATGTGGACGACGACGAACTGGAAATCCGCCTCATCCGCGCGCAGGAAATCAGCCGCTACGTCGAGCATGGGTATCTGGACTGCGGCATCACCGGCCACGACTGGATCATGGAGAACGGCTCGAAGGTTCACGAAGTCGGTGAATTTCTGTTCAGCAAAGTCTCGCGCCGGCCCGCGCGCTGGGTGTTGTGCGTGCCGGAAAATTCACCGGTGAAATCTGTGAAAGATTTGCAGGGCAAACGCATCGCCACCGAGGTCGTCAACCTGACGAAAAAGTATCTCAAGAAAAACGGCGTGAAAGCCGAAGTGGAATTTTCCTGGGGCGCGACCGAAGTCAAAGCGCACGAACTCGTGGACGCCATCGTGGAAGTCACCGAGACCGGCTCATCGCTCAGGGCGAACAAGCTGCGCATCGTGGACGAGCTGTTAAGTTCCACGCCGCGATTGATTGCGAACCACGACGCGTGGAAAGATTCGTGGAAACGCAAAAAAATCGAGACGATGGCGCTGCTGCTCAAAGGCGCGCTGGACGCCGAAGCCAAGGTCGGTTTGAAGATGAACATCGCCGAAAAAAATCTGGCGAAGCTGCTGGCCGATTTGCCCGCGCTGCGCAATCCGACGATTTCCAGTTTGAGTCTCAAAGGCTGGGTCGCGGTGGAAACGATCATCGACGAAAAGGTCGTGCGCGAACTGATTCCGCAACTGAAAGCCGCCGGTGCGGAAGGCATCATCGAGTATCCGCTGAACAAGGTGGTCTATTGATTGATCTACACTGGAGCCATGAAATCAGCAATTCGCGGCGGCGTGGTCATAGTCTTCCTTTTTTTTCGATGCGTTTATGCGGATCCGGCTGCGCCAACCAATTACTGGATGGTGGAAGATTCCAAGGCGCGAGAGGCGTTGCCGCTTTACACTGTAATTCCGGCGGCCAAGACGGAAGACCTCACAAGCGCGGAACGCCTGTCGCGGAACGATCAATTCAGAACTTGGACGCGCTCGCACGGCGACAATGGCGGACGACGTTATTCCGCTCTGGACCAAATCAATTGCGGCAACGTGACAAACCTGCAGGTCGCCTGGACTTATCATTCACGGGACGCCGGCAATGCGCTGGAATGTAATCCCATCATCGTGCGCGACGTGATGATCACTCCGACACCGGGCGATTTTTTGGTGGGAGTCAACGCCGCGACCGGCCAGGAAATATGGCGGTTCAAGCCGGAAGGCCGTCCGGCGTTTCGCGGTCTGACTTACTGGCCGGGCAGTTTCCTTTCGCGGGAACGGGTTTTGTTTTGCTCCGGACATTTCCTCTATGCCATTGCCCCAAAGACCGGACGGCTGATCGCGGATTTTGGCGATGGTGGGAAAGCTTATTTGCCCGGCGTGTCAGAAAAGGAATTTGGCGCGGCCACCGCTGCGCCGGCGATTTTCAAAAAAATCATCATCGTGCCGGGTTTCGAAAAAGATGTGTGGGGACTTGATGTGACGAGCGGCCGGTTGCTTTGGACGTTTCATACCGTTCCACACGCCGGCGAATTCGGTTACTACACCTGGGACAAAACCGAGGACTATGCGGCCAACGATTGGTCCGGCATGGCCTTGGATGACATTCGCGGCATTGCCTACATCACCACCGGCGGGCCGAAACCCAATTTCAACGGCGTGCGTCACCTCGGACAAAATTTATTTTGCAACTGCCTCATTGCGCTGGATGCGCGCACCGGCAAGCGTCTCTGGCATTTTCAGGAAGTCCGGCATGACATCTGGGATCTCGACATGTCCGCGCCGCCAAATCTGGCAACCATCACGCGCGGCGGCCGGCGGGTGGATGTCGTGGCGGCAACCACCAAAATTGGCAACACCATTCTGCTCGACCGCGTGACTGGACAGCCGATTTTTCCCTTCCGTCTGCGCCGCGCGCCAACCAGCACCTTGCCCGGCGAACAAACGTGGCCGTATCAGCCGGATTTGGAATTGCCGGAACCATTTTCCAAATTGGTGTTCACCGAGGACGACCTGACCGACCGCACGCCCGAGGCGCATGATTTCGCGCTGTCGCGTTTCAAAGGAATGCGCACGGGCCGGTTTCTGCCCACGGCGGAGGGCCGTCCAACGCTTTTGTTCGACATTGATGGTGGCGCCGAATGGACCGGCGCGTGCATTGACCAAGAAACCGGCCGGCTTTATGTCACCGCAAATCATATCGGCTGGGCCATCACGACAATGCGCGATGATGATCCGCCTGACGATCCCCACGCGCCAAAAACGGCGGGGCAGAAAATTTTTGAAACCACTTGCGCCAGTTGCCACGGCATCAACCGTCTCGGCGTCGGCGTCACGCCGCCATTGCGAGGACTGCGGCACCGCTTGAGCGACGAGGAAGTCATCCACCAAATCCGCACCGGCAAAAACGCCATGCCGGCGAATCAACAATTGAGTGAGGCGGATTTGAAGACGCTGTTGGATTATCTCATGGTGCGCGACCGCCCCGCGCCGGCAGCCGATGCAAAGACCGAACGGCCCCAATATAGTTTCGCGGGCTATCCGCGTTTTTATGATCCCGAAGGCTATCCCGCCAACAAGCCGCCCTGGGGCACGCTGAACTGCATTGACCTGAACACCGGCAAACTGATCTGGAAAGTTCCGCTCGGCGAGTATCCGGAATTGGCCGCGCAAGGCATCACCAAAACCGGCACGGAAAATTACGGCGGCGCCATCGTGACCGCCGGCGGCCTGCTGTTTGTTTCCGGGACGCGCGACAACAAGCTTCGCGCGTTTGACAAAACCACCGGCGAGGAATTATGGGCTGCAACTTTGCCTTTTGCGGGCAGCGCCGCGCCGGCAACCTGCCAATTGCACGGTCAACAATATGTCGTCATCCCCGCCACCGGCGTCGCGCATCTCGGCACGCCGCGCGGCGACGCGTGGGTCGCCTTCGCGCTGCCACGGCACCGTTGAACAAGGTCGTCTATTGACGATCCATTCATCCTCACCGTCATGCTCATCCTCATAAATCAAAAATGAGGATGAGGAGGAGAACGAGCATGAGCAGGATGAGAAATAAAATTTGATTGGCATGACCCGCAAATTTTGCTAAATAATTCGGACATCCAAATATGGGATCACTTAAAAAACGCCGCAAGGCAAAGATAAACAAACATAAACGGCGCAAGAAGCTGCGCTTGAACCGTCACAAGAAGCGCACCTGGCAGAAGTAATTCTGTCCCGCCATGTGATTTCAACCGTTCGCGGTGGTTGTCTGGTGCAGCTATCGCGAACGGTCTTTTTATGCCGTGAAACAAACCTTCACCAAACATTACACGCGTGATGAAGCGCGGGCGCTGCTGCCGCAAATCCGCGCGTGGCTGGCGCAGCTCAATGATTTTCGGAGCGACGTGGATCGTTACGACAAACGCATGAGCGGCCTAAACGCCGAGGGCCGGGACACCGGCGGCGAAACCGTCAACAACTGGATCCGCGCGCTGGCCGGGATGCAGCAGATTCTCGCCGAGTTTCAACAGCGGCAGATTTTCATCAAGGATTTGTCGCGCGGGCTGATTGATTTTCCCGCCCTCATCGGCGGCAAGGAAGTTTTTCTCTGCTGGGAATCCGACGAGGACGACATCGAATTCTGGCACGACCTCGAAACCGGCTACGGCGGGCGCGAAAAGCTGGATTAAATTATTTTCATCCGGCTTGTGGACCAAGCACTGATGTAATACCCGTCTGCGACTTCTGCGGTCTGGCTGGAGGCGACCATTGCGGTGGCCAAAATTTGCCATTTGTTCAAACGATCTTGCCATTTTATTGATAACCGTTGACGCGTTTGAATGGCCGTTGTAAAACCGCCTTATAAGAACGAATCTCGGATTGCCAGTTGTGTCAACTGTTGTGGTTTCCGGTTCGCCCGGCAAACGGGTTCCGGTAGGTTTCCCATTACCCAACGCCACGGGTTCCTTCCACACCAAAAAAATGTTCCCGCCGTCACCTCCACTGGTGAACACCGGGGAAATCACCTTTTCGTAAAAATCAAACAAATCAAACGAACCAATCATTATGAGAGCAACCAAGCAAAACTTGATCCCAATCTTTCTGCTGGGCGCGATGCTTTTCGCCTTCGGTAGCAATGCGCAACCGATCACCAAAATTGCCGTCGGCGGCAGCCACAGCCTGTTTCTTAAAAACGGCGGCAGTTTGTGGGTGATGGGTTTGAATGACTTTGGCCAGTTGGGCGACGGCACAACCAATCCTACCAACCGACCGGAGAAAATTTTGGGCACCAATGTCATCGCGATTGCCGGCAGCATCCATCACACTCTGTTTCTCAAGAATGACGGCAGCCTGTGGGTCATGGGAGACAATGAATCCGGCGAGTTGGGCGACGGCATTTCCACCCAGACCAACCGGCCGGAGAAGATTGTGGCCAGCGGCGTCACCGCAATTGCCGGTGGCGAATATCACAGCCTGTTTCTCAAGAATGACGGCAGTCTGTGGGGCATGGGCTACAACTACGATGGCGAACTGGGCGACACCACTTACAGCGAGGCTGACTTGCCTGAAAAAATTGTGGCCGCGAACGTCACAGCGATTGCCGCCGGTGAATGGCACAGCCTGTTTCTTAAAAACGACGGCAGTTTGTGGGCAATGGGCTGGAACGAATTTGGCCAGTTGGGTGATGGCGCTTACAACAACAATGGCGTGAATGTTCCCGAGCAGATTGTGGCCAACAACGTCACGGCGATTGCCGCCGGCTGGAACCACAGCCTGTTTCTCAAAAGCGACGGCAGTCTGTGGGCTATGGGCAACAACGCATACGGCCAGCTGGGCGATGGCACTTACAACAGCACCGGGGTCAACCTGCCGGAAAAAATTGTGGCCAGCGGGGTAACGACCATCGCCGCCGGACGCTATCACAGTCTGTTCCTCAAGAGTGACAGCAGCCTCTGGGTCATGGGTGACAATGAGGATGGCGAGTTGGGAGACGGCACCTGGAATTCGCAAGTTAATCCCGAAAAAATTGTCGCCACAAATGTCGTGGCGATAGCCGCTGGTCAAGAACACAGCCTGTTTCTAAAAAACGACGGCAGTCTCTGGGGCATGGGCTACAACGAAAACGGTGAACTGGGTAATGCCACTCTTGATACCACAAACCGCATCCAAAAAATACTGGGTGCGTTTAATCAAATCGAGGGCGAATTATTGAGCGGCAGCAAAGTGCGCTTGTCTTTTGTGGGCATTGACGGAACGAACTATGCCTTGGACCGCACGTTCAACTTAAAATCCGCCGCGTGGGTGCCGCAGACAACCAATCACGCGGACTCGGTCGGCGCGCTGGTGTTCACCAACACGCCGGTTATAACCACTAACAATTTCTGGCGCATCCGCTCCGTGCCGCAGTAAGACACCGCTGGCTGCTGTAATTACGCGAAAAACCGCAGTGATGATGCGGTGAATTGCCTGTTTCCACCCGACAGCATAAAGAAAATTACATTTCAACCTCTTGTCAGGGACGTATTCAGCGACTATCTTGCGCGCCCTATGGAAAAAGTTGTCATTATCGGTTCGGGTTGCGCGGGCTGGACGGCGGCGCTTTACACGGCGCGGGCGCAGCTTGCGCCGCTCGTGCTCACCGGCCAGCAGCCCGGCGGTTTGCTCACCACCACCAGCATCGTGGAAAATTTCCCCGGCTTTCCCGAAGGCGTGGACGGCTACGAACTGATGACGCGGATGCAGAAACAGGCCGAACGCTTCGGCGCGAAAACCAGCTTTGGCGTCGTCGAGTCCGTGGATTTTTCCAAACGTCCATTTGCGCTGACGGTAGACGGCGAAAAAGTGGAAGCGGAAACCGTCATCGTCGCCACCGGCGCGGGCCACAAACATCTCGGCGTGCCCGGCGAACACGAGTTGGAAACCAAAGGCACGACGTATTGTGCGACGTGCGACGGCGCGCTGCCGGTGTTCCGCAACCAGCCGCTCGTCGTGGTCGGCGGCGGCGATTCCGCGTGCGAAGAAGCGCTGTATCTGACGCGTTTCGGCTCGGTCGTGCATTTGGTGCATCGCCGCGATTCCCTGCGCGCGTCCAAAATCATGGCCGACCGCACGCTGGCCAATCCCAAAATAAAACCCATCTGGGATTCCGCCGTCACCGAAATCCTCGACGTGACGCAGGACAAGGTGACCGGCGTGAAATTGAAAAACCTCAAGACCGGCGCGGAAACTTTTCTGCCGTGCGCCGGCGTGTTCATCGCCATCGGCCATGTGCCGAACACGCAGGTGTTCAAAGGCAAGCTCGACACGGACGAAAACAGCTTCATCGTTCCGCAAGCAGGCACCATGACGAATATTCCCGGCGTGTTTGTGGCGGGCGACTGTGCGGATCATGTTTATCGTCAGGCCGTGACGGCAGCCGGCGCGGGCTGTGCGGCGGCGATTGACTGCGAAAGGTTTCTCGCAGCGGAAAATCAGTGACGGCAGGCTGGGTCAAGGCCCGCCATTGATGGCAAAAAAATTTCACGCCGTCCGCATCTTAAAACTTTTCCACAGTTTCACTGGCAGCAGTCCCAGCGCAATGAAGCCAAGCTGGCTCACCACAAACAGCACCAGCCATTTGAACGCCGCTTCCGTGAACCCGTAGCTGTGCAGTCCGATGCCCAGCATGTTGACTCCAAACCACGACCATGCGGTGACGACGTTGCCAAAGATGGCGCAGTTCACCAGCCCGCGTTCGCGGATGAGTCCGCCCCAGCGCAAATGCAGGATGAGCGCGTTCCAGAGCACGATGATGAGCGCGCCATTTTCCTTCGGATCCCAGCCCCAGAAACGTCCCCACGACTGATCTGCCCAAATGCCGCCAAGAACTGTTCCCACAAAACTGAACAGCGTGGCGAAACAGACAATTCCGTAAATCATCCGCGCGAGGGATTTGCCGGTGGCTACGTCCAAAGTTTTTGTGAACATGCCGCGCAGGATGTAAATCAGCGCGAGGAATCCCGCCACAAACGTGCTCGCGTAACCCACCGTCACGGCCACGACGTGCGTGGCCAGCCAGAAATTGGTGTCCAGCACCGCGCGCATCATTTCCATCGTGTCGCCTTCCAGCGCGAGGTGATGCGCGATGATGAGCGTGATGAAGCCGATGCCCGACGCCACGACTGCGCCGATGCCGTTCTTGTGGAATTTTTCCAGGATGAGGCCGAGCACGACCGCGCCCCAGCCGATGAAAATCGCGGAGGAATAAAGATTCGTCACTGGCGGCCGACCTTCGAGCACCATGCGATAAACGAGTCCGATCGTGTGAATGACCAGTGCCAGTCCGAGCAGCCACACGGACGAGCGGCGCAGCGTTTCGGATAAATTGAACCACGAGAAACACGCGAGCAATCCGGCGAGAACGTAAATGACCATCGCGTTGTAAAACGGTTCCATTTGGTTGAAGAAGACTTCCGCGCGGGCCTTGTCGAGTGATTTCGGCTGGGAAACCGCGAGTTGCGAACGCAAGTCGTGCAAGGCGGCATTAAACTCTTCCGGCTGGTTGGCGGCCAGTGCGCCGGCCATTTTGGCGTAGGCGCGGATGTCATTGTCAATCGGCACACCGTTCGGTTTTGGCGCTTCGAGCAGGGCGTCGCCCATGCGTCGCCATTCGCGGGCGCCGTCTGGCGGCAGAATCAGCGGTGGTTCGAGACTGGCCATGAACTGAAATTCCTGCACATAGCCGATAAAATTGTTGTAATTGGTCTGGTCGAATTTCTGCCCGGCCAACTGTGCCTGAGCGGCGACGACTCCCGCTGGAATGAGTTTTTCAAACGCGGCGAGTTCCGCCGGCCAGTCCTGCGCATTCTGCGGCTGCACGGTATTTTTCAACTGCGCGTAACGGAAAAGCCGGTCATGCAGCTTGATGACGGCGTTTTCGTAGGCAGTGCGGTTGGGCGCGTCAATTTTCTGCACGCGTTCATTTTCCTTTTCAAAGATGTCCAGCGCCGGCTGGATCTGGTTCCACGAAAACTGTTTGCCGTCGGATTTCTTGGCCGCGTCCTTCTCCGGCAGTTTCAACAGCGAAACCAAATCAGGGTGGTCAACGCGGAAAACCGGCCAATCGTCGGCGACGACCGGATTCATCATCACGTTCGCCAGCCATTCGGTTGCGGAAATAATTTTCGGGCTTTCGTTCCAGGCCTTCCACGGCTCGGTATTCATCGTTTGCTTGTCGCGAAGAAACAAAAGTGAATTTCGGGCCAGCGAGTCCATCGGCTCGATGCGGCCGTTGGCCGTGATTGGCAACTGGCCGAATTCGGTGAAGGCAAAATCCTTGTCCTTGGGCGCTCGCAGGTTGCCGAAAAACCACAGCGCCATCACCAGCATCAGGAACGGCGGAAACCATTTTTGGAAATTTTTTTTCATCTTTTCTTTTGTTTGGAAACAAATCCGACCAGATGAAACATAAATTGAATCACCAGTCCCATGCCCACCATCGCGCAGCCGATGTAAGGTGTCAACCAGCCGGGATTGCGCACGACGGACAACACGGATGACGGCTTGCGCCCGGCCTGTTCCGCCACCTGGCCGGCATCCATCTGGTATTGATAAAACGTGAAGCCGCCGTAGCGCAGCGGATGGTTCATGGAAATTTCCACCTCGCGCTGCTCGCCGGTTTGCTTGTTGTCAATGCGCACGCGGCTGCGAAAATCCTTCGGAATATCCGTGCCCGGATAAACCGTGTGCGTGGCCTTGAGAAGCGTCAGCGAAAACGGATGAATGACCCGCGCCGGACGCATCGTGAACGTGAATCTTTTTCCGTCCGCCTCAATCGTCTGCGGCGCGACCAACTGGCCAGCGATTTTCTGCGCCATGGCCGCGCCCATTTGCGCGTAGCCGCTGCGCACGGCCTCCACCAGCGTGGGATCGCCGGCCCAATCGCTGGCCACCCAGGTGCCGAGCGAGCCGGATGGCGTGAGAAATTCCAGCACCACCGTCGGGACATTGCGCTGATCCATCGTTTTCACATCATCCGTCCTGGAAAAATCAAAATTGACGGCAATGCCGTTGGGCGTGAGCGGCGGCGCATTTTGCATCATCGGCGCGCGAAAATTCAGGTCCGAATTGTGCCAGTGTTGCTTCACGCGAATGGTGAACGGCAGACCGGTTTTGTCCGGAGCCAGTTCCGCGCCGGGCTTCAGCATTTTTTCCGGGATGGCGGTAACTTCGTTGCCAGAAACGAAAATCAGTTCGTATTCCGTCGCGCTGTCGGAATAGTTGCGCGTCTCGCCCTCGACAAAGTGCATCTGCAATTCGCGCGACAGCATGTCCGTCGAGAGCTGGCCGACCAACAGCACGATGACGCCCGCGTGCGCCAGTTGGATGCCCAGTTTTTTTGCGGAGAATTCAAACCGGTAAATGTGCGACGCCACCAGATTCACCAGCAGCAGCATGCCGATGAGATAGCCGCCGGGCAGCAACAGCGGGATTTTGTGGCCGAACAGATTCGCGCCAACGACCAGCCATTGCTTGAAATAATGCGCCTGCGCGCCGTAAAGCCCCTCGTCCGCCTGCGCCAGCGTGCCGACGAAAACGAGAACGATCGCAAACGCCAGCAACACGACCGTGAGTTTAAGCGACGTGAAGAACGCGACTATTTTTTTAATGAGCATCGGGATATTTGGCGGACTGGACGAATTTTACGAACGCATCTTTTTGCCGCGCGACAACACCAGCGTCGCCCATCAATTTGTAAAACCAAGTCTGTCCGCCAAGCGGCAACACCACGCCGATGAGCCGCGCCGGCTTGCCGGAACGCGCGTCGGTGCCGGTGATGTCCGCGAATGTTGCCTTGGCGCCGGCGGCATCAATCGTTGGCAGTTTTGCAACTTCATCTTCTGTCAACGGTGTTTGACCCAGTTGGGCGCGCCAACGATTGAGGTTGGCCAGCAAGCCGCCACCGTCGCCGGCGAGCTGGCTTACGTTGACCGCCGCCGTTGCATCGCCGCCGCCTTGGATGACGAATTTGGCGACGAGGAATTGCGCGAGTTCGCCGGGCTTCCAGCCGGCGGGCACGGTCCAAGTCGGTTTGCCGTTGTTATCAGTGGTCGCCGTCGTCGGCATGTCCGTTCCCGAAATGGCGGGATGCCCGGCGGGCAACTGGCTCGTGTCCATCGCGGCCGGCGCGGCCGACTTGTCGAACTTCACGGATTTCAAAAAGGCTACAAACGCCGGTTTTTGTTTTTCCACGAGCGCGTCGTCGCCGGTCATCTTGAAAAACCAGGCCATGTCGTCGTGATGCAAAATCACGGCGGCGATGCGTTCGGCGTCACCGCTTCCCGGCGCTTTGCCGGCGAGGTCATATAAATCCGCCGGCTGCCCGGCGACCTCGACTTTTTCCGCCAGCTTTTGCAGTTCGGGTTCGGCGAGCGGTGTCAGCCCGACCTGTCCGCGCCAGCGGTTCACGTTTGCCGCGTCGCCGCCGGCCATGCCGCCGAGCGGAATCACGCTCACATCCGCCGTTTTGCCGTTTTCGGAAACCTCAAAACTCGCCACGCGCATCTGCGTCAGCGGCTTTTCTTTCCAGCCATCCGGCAAAATATATTTCAATCTGGGCAGGCCGGCGTTGTCCGGCGCGGGCAAACCGCCGGCCATGCTCGTCGGCATCGCGGCGGCGACCGGCGGCGGCGATGTGGTGATGTCACTGTTTTCGACATGATAAACTTTGACGTTGTTGCGGCCACAGCCGGCGGCCGCAAACAGCATCAGCGCGGCGGCGAGCGGCGTCACATTGGAATGGGCGAGGGGCTTCATTTTGTTGTCAGATAAACTACAAATACTTTAAACCGCAAAAAACGACGAAACGTTCTTTGGCATTCACTAACCAAAAATTGCCATGCCGCCGCCAAAAAAGGAAGAGTGATGTGCGTCAACTCACGCCCATGTTGAGCAGGAATTCGATGTTGCTCCCGGTTTTCTTGAGCTTGCCCAGCATCAAATCCATCGCTTCGACCGGCGGCACGCCGGTGAGCGCGCGGCGCAGAATGACGACGCGGCTGCATTCGTCCGGATGATAAAGCAGCTCTTCCTTGCGCGTGCCGCAGCGCTCGATGTTGATGGACGGGAAAATGCGGCGGTCCACCAGCGCGCGGTCCAGATGCACTTCCATGTTGCCCGTGCCCTTGAATTCTTCAAAGATGACTTCGTCCATGCGCGAACCCGTGTCCACCAGCGCCGTCGCCATGATCGTGAGCGAACCGCCTTCCTCAATGTTGCGCGCCGCGCCGAAAAAACGTTTCGGCTTGTGCAGCGCGTTGGCGTCCACGCCGCCGGAAAGAATTTTTCCGGAGTGCGGCTGCACCGTGTTGTAGGCGCGGGCCAGACGCGTGATCGAGTCGAGCAGAATCACCACGTCGCGTTTGTGTTCGACCATGCGGCGCGCTTTTTCGATGACCATTTCGGCCACCTGCACGTGGCGCTCCGGCGGTTCGTCGAACGTCGAGGAAATCACCTCCGCGCCTTTGCAGGAGCGTTCCATGTCCGTGACTTCCTCGGGCCGCTCGTCAATCAGCAGGATGAACAGATACGACTCCGGATTGTTCTTCAAAATCGCGTTGGCGATTTTCTGCATCATCACGGTTTTGCCCGTGCGCGGCGGCGCGACGATGAGGCCGCGCGTGCCTTTGCCAATGGGACAGACCAAGTCGAGGACGCGCGTGCTCAATTCATCCGCCGCCGTTTCGAGGATGAACCGCTTGTTCGGAAACAGCGGCGTCAAATTGTCGAAATGCGTTTTGTCCTTGGCCTTGTCCGGGTCTTCGCCGTCCACGGCCTCGACTTTCAGCAGCGCGAAAAATTTTTCCTTTTCCTTCGGCGGACGGATCTGGCCGGCGATCAGATTGCCGGTCTGCAAATCGAACCGGCGGATTTGCGACGGCGAAACGTAAATGTCTTCCGGGCACGGCAGATAATTAAAACTTTGCGAACGCAGAAAGCCAAACCCTTCCGGCAACACTTCGATGACGCCCTCGGAAAACAGCACGCCGGCGCGCTGCGCGTTTTTTTCGAGGATGTGGAAGATGACCTCGTGCTTGCGCATCGTGCCGAAATTTTCCACGGCGTATTCCTTCGCCATCGCGTTCAGCTCCGTCATGCTCATCGCCTGCAGTTTGGCGATGTTCAGCGAGGTCGCGATCTTGTCGCGCTGATAACCGCCGCGCCGCTCGGCCAACCGCGCGTCTTCATCCGTCGGCTCGACCGGCGCGGACGGCGGACGCAATTCCGCCGACGTGGTCGGCGCGGAAAAACTGGAGGCGTCCCTTTGCGCCTCCGCCTGCGCGGCGGCCTTGATGCTGTCAACGGTGCGTTCCGCCGGGATTTCCGGTTCCTCTGGAGCCGGGGCGCGCCTGTGCCGTTCAACCGGTCCTTTGGGCGCCGCCGATGTTTTGTCAGCCGCCAGGTTTCATCAACGGGCGTTTCAACCGGCGGCGTTTCCGCGGCCGGCGTTTCAACCGCGGGCGACGCGGCGGGCACAACGGCCTTGGCGTGATTTTTTGATGGGCGTTTTCTTGGTGGAGACTCTGGGCATAAATTTAATTGGTTTTGAGCGACCGGAAATTCCCGTTGCCGCGACCCGGCGCGGCGAAAGAGTCATGCATTGGACGCACAACTTCGGAAAAAGTTCAAAATGATATGTTTAACCGAGCGCTTGAGTTTTTATCCTCAATACGGCAGGGGGAATTTCGCAGTCAACTCAAATGATTCTTGCCTACTTTGACCGGCAAGTCAAACCTGATTTTCTTGTGCGCTTTCCGTTTTTGCGGGTGCTATAACTTGAAACATGACGCCCGACTCCGAACTGCTCCAGGAATTTGCCAGAACCAATTCCGAGACCGCCTTTGCCGAAGTGGTGAAACGCCATGTGAACCTGGTGTATTCCGCCGCGCTCCGGCAGGTGAACGGCGACGCGCATCTGGCGCAGGACGTGGCGCAAACCGTTTTCACCGACCTGGCGAAAAAGGCGGGTTCGCTTGCACACCGGGAAAATCTGACCGGCTGGCTTTACACCAGCGCGCATTTTGCCGCCGCCAAAATTATCCGCACCGAAACCCGCCGGCGCGACCGCGAGGAAAAATTTATGCGCGAAACCGAAAATAGTGGCACAGGCGTCTCGCCTGTCCGGTCCGCAAATGAATTGGCTGAATGGGAAAATCTCCGTCCCGCGCTCGATGACGCGATGCACGAATTGAAGGAAGCCGACCGCGAGGCACTTCTGCTGCGCTATTTTGAAAACCGTCCGTTCGCCGAAGTCGGCGCGAAGCTGGGCCTGAACGAAAACGCTGCGCGGATGCGCGTGGATCGCGCGCTGGAAAAACTGCGGGCAGCTTTTGCTAAACGAGGCGTTGCAGCCACGGCGGCGCTGGCGTCCGTGATTTCAGCCAACGCGGTTCAAATAGCGCCGGCGAATCTGGTCGCAATGCTCGCAGCAACTTCAATTGCAACTGCGGGAACTGGAACACTTCTAAAAATTATGACTATGACAAAATTAAAATTGGCATTCAGCGCACTCGTCGTTGCAGGCGCGGTCACGGCATTTGTGATTCAACATCAAACGCAAAACAAATTGCGCGCAGATAATGAATCATTGAGGCAACAAATCACGCAACTTCAGACCGAAAATGAAAGTCTTTCAAATCAGCTTGCAACGGCTGGCAATTCCAAATCGCTTTCGGATGAACAGTTCAATGAATTGTTGAAATTGCGTGGCGAAGTTACACGGTTACGCCAGCAACAAAGTATTTTGCCTAAAAGTGTGCAATTGAAAACCAACAGTTTGCCGGACGCTGAAATAATACAAATTCATTTGAAGGCGAGATTTATTTCTCTTCCCACAGATGATTTGCAAAGTCTGGGTGTTAAATGGATTTCAGACGTGCAGGGCGTCAGAACCGGCTTGCTGACCGAACCACAGTTCAAAATCATTCGCGAAGCGTTGCAAGGAGCAAGTGATGTGGAAAACATAGGCGAGCCGGAAGTGGTTGCTGGAAATGGAAGACCGGCTGAAATTTCCGTTACGCGATCTGTTCCCGTTGGAGGAACCAATGCAAATGTCGGCTCAAGGTTGGATGAGACGACTTATTTTTTGACGAACTCCTCAACTTTCGATCTGAATCTCAACGCGAAATTAAGCCAACTTACTGGTGATTCCTCTCAACCGGGACTGCAGACAATTCAAGTAACCAACCACGTCACTTTGTCCCCCAGCCAGACCGTCGTCTTGACAACACAAATTCCAAACGGCGGCTGGCTGCCGGATTCTACAAATTTTCCGACGGAGCCAAGAAGTTTTTTGGTGTTTGTCACAGCATCACCTATAGATGAGGCTGGCAACCTACTTCATTTCCCACCGCAAAATCAATAAGGCAGCGGAAATTTCGCCGCCAACTCGCGCACGCGCTTCGCAACATTCAAACCACCGCTTCCTTTTCCTCGACGGCTTCCTGCTTCAATTCGTCCAGCGCGCGGAAACGGCTGGCGGCGAAACCAGCTTCCACGCCGAGATTGTTCGTTGGGTTGTAAATCCCCACGAGCAGCAGCGACGGCTCCAGCACGCGGCGCAGGTCCATGATGAGTTCGTCCGCCTTCACGCCCACGCGCACGGCGCGGACGACATAAATCGTTTCCAAAACCGGCAGTTGCAGGTAAAGCTGCTTCACCGTCTCCGGCCACTTGTCATCCACCAAAACCACTTTTTGTCCAACGCTGAACATAAAATCGCGAACGATTCCTGATCAATACGGCAGCGGAAATTTCGCCGTCAACTCGCGCACGCGGGCGCGGACCTTGTGCGCGGCCTCGACGTTTTTGATGTCCATCAGCACTTCGGAAATCATGTCGGCGATGGCCGCCATTTCCGCTTCCTTCATCCCGCGCGTGGTGCAGGCGGGCGAGCCGAGCCGGATGCCGCTGGCCTGGAACGGCGAGCGCGTCTCGAACGGGATCGTGTTTTTGTTGACCGTGATGCCCGCTTCGTCCAGCGCGATTTGCGAATCTTTGCCGGTGACGCCTTTTGCGCCCACGTCCACGAGCATGAGATGATTGTCCGTGCCGCCGCTGACGAGCCGGTAGCCGTTGCGTTTCATGCCGTCGGCGAGCGCGGCGGCGTTTTTCACGATCTGCTGCTGATAGACTTTGAAACTCGGCTGCAAGGCTTCGTGGAAACAAACCGCTTTGCCGGCGATGACGTGTTCCAGCGGACCGCCCTGAATGCCGGGGAAAACCTGCGAATCAATTTCCTTCGCGTATTTTTCGCGCGTCAAAATCAAGCCGCCGCGCGGGCCGCGCAACGTCTTGTGCGTCGTCGTCGTCACAAAATCCGCGTGCTCCATCGGGCTGGGATGAATGCCCGCCGCGACCAGGCCGGCGATGTGCGCGATGTCCGCGAGCAGATACGCGCCGACTTCGCGGGCGATTTCGCCCATGCGCTTGAAATCAATCACGCGCGGATACGCGCTCGCGCCGACGGTGATCATCTTCGGCTTGTGCTCGCGCGCCATCGCGGCGAGTTGGTCGTAGTCAATCCGCTCGTCTCCTTGCGCACGCCGTAGTGGACGATCTCGAAAAACTTGCCGGAGAAATTCGCCTTGTTGCCGTGCGTCAGATGTCCGCCGTGGCTCAAGTCCATCGTCAGCATCTTGTCGCCGGGCTTCAGGAACGCGAAATAAACGGCCATGTTGCGCCGGCTGCCGGAGTGCGGCTGGACGTTGGCGTGTTCCGCGCCGAACAGTTTTTTCGCGCGGTCAATCGCGAGTTGCTCGACGACGTCAATGTTTTCGCAGCCGCCATACCAGCGTTTTTTTGGATAGCCTTCGGCGTATTTGTTCGTCAGCACCGAGCCTTGCGCCTCCAACACGGCCGGGCTGACAAAATTTTCGCTGGCGATCAGCTCGATGTTTTCCTGCTGGCGCCGGCGTTCATGTTCAATCGCCGTGGCGATTTCGGGATCAACATTGAGCAGGCGCAGGCTGGCCGGCGCGAACTTCGCGTCCATTTTCAACACGCGCCGCTCGTGGCGGCCGCCTTCAAATTTGGCGTTGATGAACGCTTCGAGAATTTTTTTGGCGAGTTCGGCGGGGTGTTTTTGCCGCTCAAGCAAAGGACGTTCACGTCGTTGTGCCGGCGGCAGAGCGCGGCGGATTCCGCGTCGCCGACGAGCGCGGCGCGCACGCCGGAAACCTTGTTGGCGGTGATGCACACGCCGACGCCGCTGGTGCAAACGAGCACGCCAAGTTCGGCGCTTGGCCGGCGGCGACGGCCTGCGCCGACCGGTTTGCGCAAAATCAGGATAATCGTCCGCCGGGTCTTTCGCCGTGCGCGCCCAAATCCATGACCGTCAGGCCGCGTTCGCGCAGCCAGGCCTTGAGCGATTCCTTGAGTTCAAAGCCGCCGTGATCCGCGCCGAGCGCAAATCTGGCGCACTGCCGGCGGCGGTTGATTTTCGGTTTTGCGACAAAAGATTGTTGTTGTTCCATAAATTTCAAAAGCGTGGCGATGCCCTGTTCGATCTGGTCGCGGCATTCGACATAAATGTGATACGGGCTGCCGATGGGGTCGCTGATGTCCTTTTCGTAAGGCTCCAGCGTGTCGTCAAATTCGCGCAGCAAAAATGTTTTTTCCGCCATCGGCGGATAGAGCAGCGCCACGGTGTCCACATGGCTGTGCGTCATGCCAAAAATGTAATCCGCCGAGCGCACCATCTCCGCCGTGAGCGCGCGGCTGCGCTGATGGGAAATATCAATGCCGATTTCCTGCATCGCCTGCACGGAATGCGGCGTGGGCGGCTGGCCGTCCAGCGCGCCGAGGCCCGCCGAGAGCACGCGGAAATCGCCGCGCCCCTTGACGGCGTGGCGAAAAAGCCCTTCGGCCATCGGACTGCGGCAAACATTGCCCGTGCAGAGAAAAAGAATCGTCTTCATCAAAAACCGAGCCGTAAAAGGTGGTTTGCCGGAAGCCAATCGTCAATCCGAAAGGTTAAATCTTGCATCCTAATTGTTGGCTTAATCCGAATCAATTTCAGGCAGGGTAATCAGCCGCGCGGCTTGTGCAAAACCGCCAGCGCCTTGAGCAAATCCACCGCCCGCGCCAGCGCCGGATCGCGGATGACCGGCTGCGGCGGCTCGGCTCTTGGCGTCGCCAGGTCGCCGTCCTCATCGCCGTCCTTGATGCGTTTGCGCACCAGTTCCGCCTCGCTCGTGTGATCCACAAACGCCAGCAGATGATTGTTGGTGGCGGACAATGAACCGATGCTGTTCGTGACCGGCGCGGCACAAGGGTTTTCCTGATATTTTTTTTCGTCATCCAGGCTCGCGGCCACGGCGATGTCCGGCGCGATTTCCCCCGGCGGATTCGTGCTGCCGATGACGATGGCCAAGGCCGAGGCGCGCAACTGCGCCGCCAGTGCCGCCGCCGCGCCGCGCGTCTGGCTGTTCACCAAAATCACGAGCGGCGATTTTTTTGCGGCAAACCATTTCGCCGCCGCATCCGCGCCGCTGTCGCCGCCGGCAAAACGCAGGTCCAAAACCGTTCCCGTCGTCCGCCCCGGCGGCAGGCTGGCGCGGAGCTGGTCGGAAAAATTGTCCGCCACGCTGCCGGCGCGGACGCACAGCACATTCGTCTCCCAAACGGAAACCGTCACCGCCGGGCCGTCGGCCAGGGCGCCGGCAACCGCCGCGAACAGGGCCGCAAAAAAAATCGCGCATCGCTTCATCGCTCAAAAAATGCGCGAGGCCGCGCGGAAAGTAAAGGGGCTTGCGCGCGGCCGGCGATAAATTTTGTCGGATTTCCCGGCCCGGCGGTGATATGCTTGTGAACATGACCGCGAACGACCTTGATTTGCTGCGGCAATTTGCCCGTGACCGCGCGCAGGACGCCTTCTCCGAACTGGTGAAGCGGCATTTGAACCTGGTTTATTCCGCCGCGCTCCGGCAGGTGCGCTCGCCGCAACTGGCCGAGGAAATCGCGCAATCTGTTTTTGCCGACCTTGCGCGCGACGCGAATAAATTAAAAGCCGAAACAATTTTAACCGCGTGGCTTTATGCCGTCACGCGGCGGACGGCGATTGATGTCATCCGCAAAGAATCGCGCCGGCAATTACGCGAACAAATCGCCGTGGAGATGAATGCCATGAATACCGCCGAAGCCAACTGGACGGACATCGAACCGCTCCTCGACGAAGCCGTGGCCGCGCTGGACGAGGCTGACCGCAGCGCGATTCTGCTCCGCTATTTTGGAAACAAATCCTTGTGCGAAGTCGGCGACGCGCTCGGCATCAGCGACGACACCGCGCAAAAGCGCGTGAGCCGCGCTGTGGAAAGGCTGCGCGACTTTTTCTCGAAACGGAAAATCACCGTCGGCACGGGCGGCTTGACGATTTTGATTTCCGCCAACGCCGTTCAATCCGCGCCGGTCGGTCTGGCCGTCGCTATTTCCGCCACCGCCGTTCTCACCGGAACTGCCGTTCAAACTTCAACTGTAATTGCCGCAACCAAAACCATTGCCATGACCACAATTCAAAAAACACTCATCACGGCCACGCTTGCCGTCGTTGCTGGCGCGGGAATTTACGAAGCCCGCCAGGCCGCGCAACTGCGCGACCAAGTCCAGACGCTTCAACAACAGCAAGAGCCGCTGGCGGAGCAAATCCAGCAGTTGCAAAGCGAACGCGACGATGCGACAAACCGGCTGGCCGCATTGTTGGCGGAAAATTCGCGGTTGAAAAATAGTCCAAACCAAAATGAACTGTTGAAATTGCGAGGCGAAGCGACCCGCCTGCGGCTCGACTCACAAGAACTTGCGCGGTTGAAAGCCGGTCAAACCAAGTCCCAAAACGACGGGCAAGATCCCCTGCTTTCGCGGATGAACCAACTCAAAAAGTTGATTAATGACAAACCCGAGCTTGGCATTCCGGAAATGCAATTGCTGACACCACAAGATTGGTTGAATGTGGTGGCGGCTGCCGACCTAGGCACCGAAAATGGCGTTCGACAAGCTTTAAGCCGGCTCCGGTCAGCCGCCAAACTGGCGTTCGCGCCGTTGCTCCAAGAAGCCTTAAACAAATACGTGCAAGCCAGCGGAGGTCAACTACCGTCGGACATCACGCAATTGAAACCGTTCTTCGCCTCGCCCGTGGATGATTCACTGCTCGAGCGGTATCAACTCCTGCGCACCGGCAAGGCAAGTGAAATCCCGGCCCAAGCGCCAGCCATTATTGCGGCAAGCGGAACCGGAGCCGGCGACTCAAGTATTAGTTTCCGACCACCAAGCTCGGAAGGGAGTGTGGTCGCCGAGAAGTCTAAAATTGACGGGGACTTTGATTCCGTGTTGAGCATTGGAATGAACGGCTCCTATCTCCAGGAAGGTGGTCCAGTTGGGAGCGGTCTCGATTTCATCACTCGCTCTACAATTCTAGGTCGGAATGCGAACAAATGACACTCCACGCGTTCGGAATTGATTTGACCTCCCGCAAAAAAACAACTTCAAAAAGTTTGTGGTTTTTGACGAGTGCGTCAGTGTTATCAGTGAATGACATTTGACGATATGACACTGGTGCGGGAGTTCGCCGCCCGCCAATCCGAGTTGGCCTTTGCCGCGATGTCGCGGCGGAAATGCGCGCCGTTTTTTGTCCCGGCAGGGACGACTGGAAATTAGCCAGCCACAACGTGGCTGGTATCCGGCACGAATTGATAATCCGTCCTGAAGGGACGGTGGAAAACACGCGTGCCATCCACCGTCGCTCCGCGACGAAAATCCATTTTCAATTCCAAACCAGCCACTACGTAGCTGGCTAATTTCCGTTGCCGCTTCGCGGCTTTGCGCCTTTGCGTAAAAACGCTTTCGTGCCGTTCGTGTGTTTCGTGGTTAAAACGCCTTCGCCGCGATGTCGTGGCGGAAGTGCGCGCCGGCGAAATGGATTTTCTCCACGGCAGCGTAGGCGGCGGCTTGCGCGGTTTTCAAATCTTTGCCGCGCGTTCCGGTCACTTATTGAAAACCTTGCCGGATTTTACACCTTGGCGTGGAACTCCTTTCGTGTGGTTCATGCATTTCGCTGTTAAAACGCCTTGTCCGCAATGTCGCGGCGATTGCCGCAGGAGAAGGGCATAATCCCGAAATTCATTGGATTGAGATTTCTACAAATATGCCAGCCCTGACGGGCTTGCGGGGAAATTCACCGCACTCCGTCGCGAGGATTGCGAGTGAGTTGGTGAACGCGGGTCCGGGTAATCCTCACCAAAATCTTCCCCAGTTCAACGGGCGGGATTATGATTATGATTACGATTTCGATTAGCACATAACCACCCAATTCCCACGCTGGACATTCGCGGCGGATTGCGGCAGGCTCGCGAGGTGGAAACCCCTCCGATTTTGCCTCCGCAGGCGGATGCGCCCAAACCCCGGCGCAAAGACCGCGCGAAACTCATTGTCTTTGTCTCCGTCGTCGTCGCGCTGATCGGCGGGGCGACCTACTGGGCGTTGCGGAAAAAAGATCCGGCCGTCACCGTGCAGACGGAGAAAGTCGCGCGCCACACGATCACGGAAACGGTCATTGCCAATGGGAAAATTTATCCGGTGCTGCAAGTTCACATCAGCCCGGAAGTCAGCGGCGAAATCATCGAGCTGGCGGTCAAGGAAGGCCAGTTCGTTCACAAGGGCGATCTGCTGCTGAAGATCAAGCCGGACGTCTACATCGCGGCCATCAATCAGGCCAAAGCGAATTACGAGTCGTCGCTGGCCTCCAAGGCCACGGCCATGGCGAATCTGGAAAAAGCGGAAGCGGATTACGCCCGCAACAAGACCTTGTTCGACACCAAATTGCTTTCGGACTCGGACTTCATCGGCTTTAAAGTCGGCCTCGATGTCGCCAAGGCCAGCGTGGACAGCGCGGAACACCAAGTGGATGTCGCCAAAGCAAACGTGGACAGCGCGCAAGATTCCCTGGACAAGACCACCATCGTCGCGCCGCTGGACGGCACGGTCACGACGTTGAATTCGCAACTCGGCGAGCGCGTGCTCGGCACGGTGCAAAACGCCGGCACGGACATCATGATCATTTCCGATTTGAGCGCGGATGGAGGCGCGCGTGGACATCGGCGAAATGGACGTGGTGCTGGTGCAGGCCGGCCAGAAGGCGAAGCTCGAAGTGGATTCGTTCAAGGACAAAAAATTTGCCGGCATCGTCACCCAGGTCGCCAATTCGTCGGAAGGATTGAACGCCAGTTCAGGCATGGCAGCAGCTCGTCTTCTTCCGGGCAATCCGCGACGCAGTTCCAGGTGCGCATCCGCTTTTCCGAAGGCGAATTGTTCCGACCCGGCATGTCCGTCAGCGCGACGATTGAAACGCGCACGCGCACCAATGTCATTGCCGCGCCCATCGCCAGTGTCACCACGCGCACGCTCAAGCCGACGCCGAAAAAGGAAACCGGTTTGGCAAAAACCAATTCGGTCTCCACCAACGCCATCGTTCTGGCGGATCCGACCAATGCCGCGACCGGCAGCGGAACCAATGCCGCGAAGACCGACAAAAAAGCGGATGAAAAAAACAAACCGGTGGATGTCGTGTTTGTTCTCGATGGCAACCATGTCAAAACCGTGCCGGTAAAGATCGGCATCAGCGATGACAATTTTTGGGAAATCACCGACGGCTTGAAGGAAGGCGAGGAAATTGTCACCGGCGGTTATCACGCCATTAGCCACGACCTCGACGACGGCAAAAAAATCGTGAAAGGAGCCGCCGGCGCCGACACGGAGAAACCCAAGTCGTGAGCCTGATCCGTCTCCAGAAAATTTCGCGGCGCTATCAGATGGGCGCCGAGACCGTCCACGCTTTGCGCGAGGTGACGCTGGAAATCCAGCGCGGTGAATACGTCGCCATCATGGGACCTCCGGCTCCGGCAAATCCACCCTGATGAATCTGCTCGGCTGCCTCGACACGCCGACCGGCGGCACTTACGAACTCAACGGCAGCCACGTCAGCGAGATGGACGACAACCAGCTCGCCGAAATCCGCAACCGGGAAATCGGTTTCATTTTTCAAACCTTCAACCTGCTTCCGCGCTCCGACGCGCTGCGCAATGTGGAATTGCCCTTGGTTTATGCGGGCATTCCCGCCAAGGAACGCCGCCAGCTCGCGCACGAGGCGCTTTCCAACGTCGGCCTGGCCGACCGCGTGCATCACAAACCGAACGAACTTTCCGGCGGCCAACGCCAGCGCGTCGCCGTCGCCCGCGCGCTCGTGAACAAACCGTCCATCCTGCTCGCCGACGAGCCGACCGGCAATCTCGATTCCAAAACCGGCACGGAAATCATGGCCTTGTTCCAGCAACTCGCGGACAATGGCAACACCATCATCGTCGTCACGCACGAGGAGGAAGTCGCCTTGCACTCGCAGCGTGTCATCCGCATCCGCGACGGTCTGATTGCGAGCGACGAACGGGTGAAAAAATGAGCCGGCCAGCCGCCTGACTGCGCCACACCAGTCACTTGAACTTTCCTTTTAATTTTTTCATCGCCGCATTTCTGGGCGCGTTCGCGACCGCGTTGCTGGCGCTGCCGTTCTGGCGCAACCAGTGTCTGCGCGACGGCCTTGTGGATGATCCCGGCCATCGTAAAATCCACGACCAGCCGATTCCGCTTGCCGGCGGTTTTGCCGTGCTGACGGGAATTCTTCTGCCGCTCGCCGCCGGCGCGATTCTGCTCAAGCTCGGCATCGTCAAAACTTCTTCCGCCGGATTGATTGTTCATGGCATTAACCGCCGCGCGATGGAACTCGCCGTGCTCGCATTGGGCGCGGTCGCCATTACGTTTCTCGGCTGGCTGGATGACAAGCATGAATTGAAGGCGCTGCCGAAATTCCTCGGGCAAATTATTATCGCCATTGCCGTGGCCACCGCGTGCAAGCGCATCACGCTTTTCGTTCACAGTGAAATTTTCAGTTACGCCGTCACAATTCTCTGGCTGCTCACCGTCATCAACGCCTTTAATTTCATGGACAACATGAACGGCCTTTGCGCCGGACTCGGCGCGATTGGCGCGTTTCTGTTCGCGCTCATCGCCGCCGCGCACGACGAATATCTGGTCGCCATCACGGGCTTTCTCATGTGCGGCGCGCTCGTGGGATTTCTGCCGTGGAATTTTCCGAATGCCCGCGCGTTTCTCGGCGACGCCGGCAGCCATCTCGTCGGCTACCTGCTCGCAGTCATGGCGATTCTTCCGCATTTTTACACTCGGCAAAATCCGCGACCGCTCGCCGTGCTCGCGCCGCTGTTCGTGCTGGCGATTCCGCTGCTCGATCTCGCGCAAGTCACCCTGTTCCGCACGCTCAACAAAAAACCGTTCTGGATCGGCGACACCAATCATCTCTCGCACCGGCTCACGCGCATCGGATTGAGTCGCACCCGCGCCGTGCTGCTACTCTGGCTCATCGCCACCGCAATCGGCGCAATCGCCTGTTTTCTTTAACCACGGATTACGCGGATTAAAATCCAACTGAATTCGCGTAATCCGTGGTTTCTTGTCTTTCGATTCGCGGCTTGATTTTCCGCGTGAAAATTTTGTTTATCGGCGACATTGGTTGTGAATCAACTTGCCTGCGGTTTTCACGGCTTGAGTCGGGTGCAAAACAGCGCAGAAACGGCGCAGGGAAATTATTTTCTTCGCAATCCTGAAAACGAAAACCCATAAACGCCTTTGTTTATACGGGTTTTTAGTTGGTGCCCCGGCACGGACTTGAACCGTGAACAAACAGATTAAGAGTCTGCTGCTCTACCAATTGAGCTACCGAGGCAACCAATTTGTTTTTGCAAGCGCCCTTTGACGACTTTTGCCCGCAAAACCGAATAGCCGGCGAGGGCAAAGAGCGTTCGTTTCCGAAATTTCCAAGCCTGACCCATCGGCCAACAGGGTAGGCATTCTGGCAGAGCGAAAACGGAGGGCAAGTTTTTTCGAAATCGTTTGAAGGCAACCAGCCTGGAAATGCCGGCAACGGAAATCAGGCCGGTGTATTGCCGGCCATTTTGCCTGCCGTGTGCCGGATGTCCTGCGCCTCGCAGAGATAAACCACGTCTTCGGCGATGTTCTTGGCGTGGTCGGCGATGCGCTCCAAACTTTTGGCGGCGACAATCCAATGCAGGCAGCGCGCGATGGTGTCGGGATTGGCCATCATGTGTTGCGCAAGCATCTGGTGCATCTCCTTGTTCAGGGCGTCCACATCCTTGTCGCGCGGGATGATGGCGCGGGCGGCGGCGGAATCGCGTTGCACGAAGGAATCCAGCGCGTCTTTGACCATCACCAGCGACATGCCGGCCAGGCGTGGCAGGTCGAGATAGAGCTTCACCGGCGGTTCCTGCGCCAGGTCGCGGGCGCGCTTGGCGATTTTCGTGGCCTCGTCGCCGATGCGTTCGAGGTTCTGGGAAATTTTCATCGCCACGGTGACGAGCCGCAGGTTGCTGGCGAGCGGCGCCCGGGTGAGCAGTTGAATCGCCATTTCATCAATTTCAACCTCAAAAGCGTCAATGATGTTGTCGTCTCCGCGGACTTTCACCGCCAGGTCGTAATCACGCTGCATCAGCGCCTGCACCGCCTGGTTCACGGCGGTTTCGGTGTGGCTGGCCATCGTCAGCAATTTTTGCCGCAGCGCGTTTAGTCCCGTCTCAAAGGAGTTTTCCATAATTTTCTTCCAAAATAACTCAGCCGAAACGTCCTGTCACATAATCTTCGGTCTGTTTCTTCGCCGGATTGGTGAAAATCTTGGTGGTGACATCGAACTCGACCAGTTCACCCAGATAAAAAAACGCCGTGAAATCCGAAATCCGCGCCGCTTGCTGCATGTTGTGCGTGACGATGACGATGGTGTAATCCTTTTTCAGTTCGACGATCAGATCCTCGATTTTCTGTGTCGCCAGCGGGTCGAGCGCGGACGCCGGCTCATCCATCAACAACACTTCCGGCTGCACCGCGAGCGCGCGGGCGATGCACAGCCGCTGTTGCTGGCCGCCGGACAAGCTGATGGCCGGCGCGTGCAAACGATCCTTCACCTCGTCCCAGAGCGCGGCCATGCGGAGCGATTGTTCGGTGCGTTCCGCAAGCGTTTTGCGGTCGCGCACGCCGTTCAACCGCAGACCAACCGTCACGTTTTCCGTGATGGACATGGTCGGAAACGGATTCGACTTCTGAAAAACCATGCCGACGCGGCGGCGGACTATGACCGGCTCAACGTGGCTCGCGTAGATGTCGTCGCCGCACAAATGGATTTCACCTTCCATGCGCGCTTCGGGGTTTAATTCGTGCATCCGGTTGAGCGCGCGGAGAAAAGTGGATTTGCCGCAACCGCTCGGTCCGATGATGGCGGTGACGGCCTTGGCGGCAATGTCGAGCGAAACCTTCTTCAGCACCTTGTTGGCGCCGAAATAAACCGAAAGGTCGCGGGCGGTCAGCGCGGGGGAATTCGTTGGGGTGATGGCCATGAAAGTCAGCCTTTAATTTGGAACCGGTCGCGCGTCAGGAAACGCACGCCGACATTGATGAACAACACGAGCAAAAGCAACACCAGCGCACCTGCCCACGCCTGCCGGTGCCAGTCTTCGTAGGGCGAAATGGCGTAATTAAAAATCAGCAGCGGAATGGCGGCGATGGGTTCCTTGAGGCTGTGCGCCCAACCCAGATTGCCGAAAGCGGTGAACATCAGCGGCGCGGTTTCGCCGGCGACACGCGCGAGGGCGAGCAGCACGCCGGTGACGATGCCTTTGGAGGCGGTGCGCAGGACGATCTGCACGATAGTTTTCCATTTGGCAATGCCCAGCGCCAGCGCGGCTTCGCGGTAGCCCGCGGGCACCAGTTGCAGCACCTCCTCGGTCGTTCGCATCACCAGCGGGATCATCATCAGGCCCAGCACCACGCCGCCGGCCAGGGCGGAGGAACCACGCATCGGAATGACCATCAGACCATAGACCACCACGCCCCAGGTGATGGACGGCACGCCGTTCAGAATGTCGGCGGTGAACCGGATCCACCAGTTTAGTTTTGTGCCGCCGTATTCGGAAAGATAGACGCCGCCGAGCACGCCCACGGGCACGCCGAGCAGCGCCGCTTGGCCGATCAAAATAAACGTGCCGACAATGGCGTTGGCCATGCCGCCGCCCTTTTCGCCGACGGCCTTGGGCAGTTGGGCGAAAAACGCCCAGTTGAGCGAACTGAACCCCTGACTGATGAGATGATAAAACACGAGCACCAAAGGCGTCACGACAAGAACGGCGCACACGAACGTGAGCGTTTGCATGAACGCGTTCTTGAACTTGCGCCAGTTATGGTTCGGAGCGGTCATTCTAATTTGTTAAATGGTTGAATAGTTGAATTGTAATCGGTTTTGCATCGTGGCGGTGACACGATTTAACAATTCAACGATGTAACAATTTAACGATTTCATATCAGTGCTGTGGTTTCACGCCCGGGCCGGCGAAGGTTTTCAGCAGCAGTTGCGCGAAAAAGTTGACCAGCACGGTCACGCCGAGCAGGACCAGTCCCAGTTCAAACAGCGAGCTGTAAAACAAATCGCCAATCGCCTCGGTGAACTGGTTGGCAATCCAACTGGCCAGCGTGCTGCCGGGATCAAACAGCGATTTGGTGATTTGCGGTGAGTTGCCGATGACCATCGTTACGGCCATCGTCTCGCCCAGCGCGCGGCCGAGTCCAAGGATGATCGCGCCAAAAATCCCCTTTTTTGCGTAGCTCAAAACGGCGATCCGCGTGACTTCCCAGCGTGTCGCGCCCAGCGCGTAGGCGGCTTCGCGCTGGAGGCCGGGAACGGAGCGTAAAATTTCACGCGAGACGGACGTGATGATGGGAATGATCATGATGGCAAGGACAATGCCGGCGGCCAGCATACACTCGTAATCATGGTCCGTTCCGTGAAAGAGCGGCAGAAAACCAAGCGCCGTTCGCAGCGCCGGGAAGAGATGCAGATGCAGCCACGGCACCATGATGAATAATCCCCAAAACCCAAGGATAACGCTGGGAATAGCTGCAAGCAGTTCGATGAACATGATGAGCGGCTGCCGCATCCAGAGCGGCGCGAGTTCGGTGAGATACACCGCCGTGGCGACGCTGATGGGCACGGCGATGAGCAGCGCGATCAACGATGAAACCACCGTGCCGAAGATGAACGGCAGCGCGCCATAGACATCGTTGACGGGATCCCAGTCGGTGCTGGTGAGAAAATGCCAGCCGAACTTGTGGATGGCGGGCGCGGCGCCTCTGGCCAGTTCAAAGCTGATCAGGCCGATGAGCAGGAAAATGGTCAAGGCCATCAGCAGCGTCAGCCATTTGAAGGTCTGGTCGCCCAATCGGGATTCGGCGCTGGTTTGTTTTGTCGCAGTCACGCTTGCAATTTTTTCGGCAAAAAATCAAAGGACGAAGAGCGAGGAACGCGCTCTTCGTCCGGCTCACGCCCGTAAAAATACCGGGCGGCGGAACGAAGTCAGTATTTTATTGATTCGAGCACCTTCAATTCGTGCTGCTGGACGCTTTCGGGCAACGGGGCGTAATCCAGTTCCGGCGAAAGCTTCTGGCCGTCGGTCACCACCCATTTCAAAAACTCAACGAGCTTTTTGCCGTGGTCGGAATCTTTCTGCTGCTGATAAACCAGAATCCAGCTCGCGCCGGCGATGGGATAGGCGTCCGCGCCGGGCGGATTGACCATTGAGAACCGGAAGTCGTCCGGAATGTTGGCGGTGGCGAGCGCCGCGCTGACCGAGGCCGGCGCGGGCGAAATGAATTTGCCCGAGGAATTTTTCATGTCGGCGTAAGGAATTTTGCTTTGATCGGCGTAGGCCAGTTCGCCGTAACCGATGGCGCCGGAGATCTGCTTGACCTGGCCGGCCACGCCTTCGCTGCCCTTGGCGCCCAGCCCAACGCCGGCGGGCCATTTCACGGAAGCGCTTTTGCCCACCGTGCCCGCCCAGACCGGATTCACGCTGGTCAGATAATCCGTGAAGATATAGGTAGTGCCGCTGCCCTCGGTGCGGTGCACGGGGACGACCGCCAGGTCCGGCAGATCAGCGCCCGGATTCAGCGCGGCGATTTTGGGATCGTTCCATTTCTTGATGTTGCCGAGGTAAATGTTGGCCAGCGTATCGCCGTCCAATTTGATTTTCGGATTGCCGGGCACATTATACATCACGGCCACGCCGCCGGCGACCACGGGCAGGTGCAGGATTTTGCCCGGCGCCTTGGCCAACGCCTCATCGGTCATCGGCGCGTCCGAAGCGCCAAAGTCCACCGTCTGGTTGAGCAATTGTTTTTGCCCGCCGCCGGAGCCGATGGACGCGTAATTAAAGCGCACGTCGGCATGATCTTTGCCATAGACTTCAAACCATTTGGTGAACGCCGGATAATCGAAAGTCGAACCCGCGCCGTTGATGAGCGTCTGCGCAGTGGCGTTGGTCTGGGCCACCAGCAGGGCCGCCGCGCCGCCGAGCATCGCCGCATGGCGTTTTGAGTTGGACAGAATCATCAAGGCGATTGCCGCAAGGCTGCCGGCACCAAGGAACAAGCGGATGTTTTTATTCATTTTCAATCAAGAGTTAATCAGTTATTTGCCATTACTCACGTTACGTTCCAGTTACATTGTCTTTTCAAAAAGTGTTTGATTTGCGCCAAGCTGGACTTGGCTCGCATAAATAGACCGGAAGAATGAATCCACGCCGTCGCAGTTGCATGACGGCGAGGTTACAATCAGGTGACAAACCATCCTGGTGTAACTTCCAAGGAATTCCAATGAATCAGCGGCTTTTTAATTCTTTAATAACCAAAAAGAACCGGCTTGTCCACTGCTTCACTGCCAGGCTGCAATCTCAATCTGGCCGGGCGGAAATTTCCAGCATCCGCTCAATCGGCAGCCGGGCGCGCTGAATGATTTCCGGCGGCAGCTCCACGCGCGGCGAAAGTTTTTTCATGCAGTCGCGCACTTTCTCAAGCGTGTTCAACTTCATGTATTTGCACTCGCTACAGCGGCAATGATCCGTCGGCGCGCGCATCACGTCAAAGACGGGCGCGCAAAAAAATTCTTTTTCAGGGCACTCTTTTTTCAGCCGGTGAATGATGCCCGACTCCGTAACGATGACGAACCGCTTGGCCGGATCATGTTTGCAGAACGCGATCATTTTCTCCGTCGAACAGACGGCGTCCGCCAACTCGCGCACCTCGCGCAGGCTTTCCGGGTGAACCACGATCTTGGCGTCTGGAAATTGTTTCTTCGCCGCCAGCACTTGCTCGCGCTGAAACTCCACATGCGCGTAACAATTCCCTTTCCACAACGTCATCGCCCGGCCCGTTTGCTCCATCACCCACTGGCCAAGATTTTCGTCCGGCACGAACAAAATGTCTTTGTCTTTCGGCGCGGCATTCACGATTTTCTCCGCGTTGCCGCTGGTTACGATCACGTCGCACAATGCTTTCACCGCCGCGCTGCAATTGATGTAGGCAATCGTCCAAAAATTCGGGTTCGTCGCCTGTAGCTTCGCCAATGCCAGCGCGGGACAACTTTCTTCCAGCGAACAGCCCGCGTCACGATCCGGCAGCACCACGATTTTGTCCGGGTTCAAAATCTTCGCCGTCTCCGCCATGAAATGCACGCCGCAGAAAACGATCACGTCCGCGTCCGTCTTGGCCGCCTGCTGCGCTAGGCCAAGCGAATCGCCGGTGAAATCCGCCACGTCCTGAATTTCGGGCACCTGATAATTGTGCGCGAGGATGACGGCGTTGAGCTGTTTCTTGAGCGTGAAAATTTCCTTCGCCAGCGGCCCGAATTTGTTTTGGGCCATCGCCGCGCGCGGTTGCATTTCTGCCACTTCAATCATGATAGTAAATTACCGCCGCCCGCCGCCAGCGTCAATCAAACCGGTTGTTGGATAATAAACCACATGAAAATATCTTCTTGCGTCTCATGGATGTCGTCCTAGGATTTTGGCGAGGCAAATCATGAGTGAACGCAGTTTTTGATTCGACGTTTGCCGTCCAATAAATTTTAAATTTAACCAGCCAAGGCGCGATCAAATTATGAATGAACTTGTCTTGTTGGCTCATGTTTTGTTTGGAGTCGCCTGTCTCCTCACAACCTTATGGGTTTTTGTGGACGTGCTGAACGTCTCCGAATCCAACCTGTGCCGCATCCGCAAGTTGAGCATTTCTGCCGCGGTTTTCATGTGGCTCGCCTTTTTGATCGCCGGTTACTGGTATACTGTTTTCTACAAGACGGACAAGGCCATCATTTTGAAAGGACCGTGGCCGTTTGCCCACAATTTTTTCATGGAGACGAAGGAGCATCTGGTCATCCTGCTGCTGCTGCTGGCCACCTATCTGCCCATCGCCGCCGCAAACAACCTGGCGATGAACCGGGATGCGCGCCGCGTGGTGCTTTGGGTGGCTGGCATGGTAGTCCTGCTGGCGTTGACGGCGGAGGGCGACGGCGCAATCATTGCGATGGGCGTGAAAATGGGATTGCTGTCGAGATAAAATAAAAACAGAAACCTAACATGGACAACACCGGCGTCTCAAAATACACGATTTCATTCGGGCTTTCTCTGGCCCTGGCCAGCATCGCCAACGGCTTGCTGGTGATCGCGAAGGAAAAAATTCCCGCGGTCCTGACGGGGATGCAGAAGCTCACCGGCCACCATTGGATCACCCACTGCGTCATCATCCTCGGCCTCTTTGCCGGCGGCGGCGCGCTTTTGGCGCGAGCCAATGGCGGACAGGGAATCAAAATGTCCGCCAACCATTTGATCCGCACGCTGGCATTGGGCGTCGTCACCGGCGGCCTCCTCATTCTCGGATTTTATTTACTCGGCGATTGACAGCTTTTCGATTTGAACTGAAAGAAAAAAACCGATGACCCAAAAGTCGTTCACCATATTGGCCGTGGTATTTTTCGGCGGCGCGCTGGCGGTTCTTGCCGGTCCGCCATTTTTGACCGACGACCCGGAACCGGTGGATTATCAGCATTGGGAATTTTACATCGCCTCGATGCACACGCAAACCGCCGGCGGCTGGTCGGGCACGGCCCCGCACATTGAGGTGAACTACGGCGTCATCACCAACGTGCAACTGCATCTGATTGCACCTTTGGCCTACGACGCGCCGACGGAGGGCGGCACGCATTTTGGCTACGGCGACACGGAACTGGGCGTGAAGTTCCGTTTCATTCAGGAGACGGAACACAGGCCGCAAATCGGGATTTTCCCGCTGCTGGAAATTCCCACCGGCAGCGAATCTGACGGACTTGGCAGCGGCCATGTGCAGGCGTTCCTGCCGTTGTGGCTGCAAAAAAGTTTTGGCGACTGGACCTTTTACGGCGGCGGCGGCTATGGAATCAATCCCGGCGCGGGCAATGAGAACTGGGGCTATGGCGGCGTGCTTGGTCAGCGGCAGATCACAAAAAAAATCCTGCTCGGGCGTGGAAATTTATCATCGCACCACGATGCAAACCGGCGGGCGCGACGACACCGCTTTCAATGTCGGCACGGTCATTGACTTCACGGAAAACCACCATTTGCTCTTTTCCGCCGGGCGGTCCATTGACGGCCCGACGGACTTTCAACTTTACGTCGCCTATCAATTCACTTTTGGCCCGGAATTGTTCCATTCGTTCTCCCATTGGTTCGGCCAGCAATGAGTTTTGAAGACCGCCCTATTCAATCTGTTTTGCTTCTGTGGCCATTAACTCTCGCCACTGTCCCGGCGGCAAATCGCCGAGCCAAAAATTTCCAATCCGCACGCGCATCAGCCGCAAGGTCGGATGACCGATGGCCGCCGTCATCCGCCGCACCTGCCGGTTCTTGCCTTCGACAAGTTCCAGCCCAATCCAGCAATCCGGCACGCTCTTGCGGAAACGAATCGGCGGATTGCGCGGCGGAATCCGCGGTTGCGGTTCGAGCAGCCACGCGCGGCACGGCAAGGTTTGATGACCTTGAATAATCATGCCGCGCTGCAATCGGTCCAGCGCCTCGCGCGTGGGGATTTTTTCAACCTGCGCCCAATACTCGCGCTCGTGCGCGTGGCGCGGATGCAGCAGTTTTTCGTTCCACTGCGGTTCATCGCTCAAAAGCAGCAGGCCTTCGGAATCCGCATCGAGCCGGCCAATGGGATAAACGTTTTTTGGAAAACCAAATTCCGCCAGCGGCCGGTTGGGCGAGCCGTCGTGAGTGAACTGCGACAGGACGCCGTAAGGTTTGTTGAAAGCAATGAGCACAGTGATTTTTAACCAGCACGGCGCCCAGACACAAAGTTTTTGTTTCTCTTTGTGCCTGGGTGTCTTTGTGGTTAATTTTCCACCGTGATTCGCAACATCATTTTTGACTGGTCGGGAACCTTGGTGGACGACCTGCCGGCGGTGTTGAAGGCTTCCAACTTTGTTCTGGCGCAGGCAGGCAAGCCGGAAATGTCGCTCGACACTTTTCGCGCGGAATTTGCCCTGCCGTTCAAGAAATTTTACGACCGGCACACGCCCGACGTGCCCATGCCGCAGTTGGAGAATTGGTTTCACGCCAGTTTCAAGAACGCGCAGGCCTCGGTCGTGGAACTGCCGCACGCGCGCGAATTCCTGGTTTTCTGCCGCGCGGAAAAAATCCGCACTTTCCTGTTGAGCACCGTGCATGGCGACTATTTCAAGGCGCAATGCCGCATCACCGGCTTCGACGCGTTTCTCGACCGGCCTTACACGGATGTCTGGGACAAGCGCGAAAAAATCCACGAAATTTTGCGCGAAAACAATCTCCGGCCGGAGGAAACGCTGTTCGTCGGCGACATGGAACATGACATCGAAACCGCCCGGCACGGCGGTGTGCATTCGTGCGCCGTGCTGACCGGCTACAACACGCTGGAACAATTGCGCGCGGCGGAACCGGATTTGATCGTCGAGCATCTCCGCGAACTGCGGACCGTGCTGGAGCGAAATCGTTTTCTCCACCTCAAACCGCCGGCAAAAGGCGGGGAAGAAACCCGCTGGCCGCTCGCCACCGTCGGCGCGCTGATTTTCAATCCCAAAAACGAAGCGTTGTTGATCCGCACGCACAAATGGTCGAACAAATGGGGCATTCCCGGCGGCAAAATCAAATGGGGCGAAACATCCGAAGCCGCCCTGCGCCGCGAAATCATGGAAGAGACGGCGCTCAAAGTGAACGACATCCGGTTTGTCCTCGTGCAGGACTGCATCCGCTCAAAAGAATTTTACAAGGACGCGCATTTTGTCCTGCTAAACTACATTTGCCGCTGCGCCGTGAAAAATCCGCGCGTGAAACTCAATGACGAAGGCCGCGAGTTCCGCTGGCTCCCGCTCACCGAGGCCAAAAAGCTGAAGCTGAACCGGCCGACGAAAATTTTGATCGAGGCAGTGACGGCAAAACAAAGAGCGGAAAGCGAAAAGCGAAAAGCGAAAACCAAAACATCGCGTGGCTGAAATCTCCATCGTTGATCTCGAAGTGTTTTACCGCGTCGGCGTGCCGGACGCGGAACGCGCGCAGTCGCAGCGGTTGCTGCTGACTGTGGAAATGGAAACCGATTTCACCGCCGCCGCGAAAAACGATTCGATTGCCGACACGATTGATTACTTTGCCGTCACCCAGCGGCTTTTGAAATTTGGCGAGGACCGCGAGTGGAAGCTGATCGAAAAGCTCGCCGCCGACATCGCCGACGCGATTTTATCAGAGTTCAAACCGCAAGGGGTCGTTGTGGAAGTCAAGAAATTCATCCTGCCGCAAGCGCGTTATGTTGCGGTTCAAATTACAAAAAACAGAAATTCCGGCGGCTGACTCATTTGCGTTTGGCCGGAAAAATTACGGCTAACCCATGCGCGGCGGCGCGGGCATCCACTCGGTGACCAAGCTGGAAGTTCCACAGTCGAGACATTGCACGACGGTGAATTGCGTTCCGCAGTGCGGGCAGATGCCACGGGTGAGAAATATGTCAAAGGGCTGGCCGCATTTGCCGCAGCGCCAGAGATCGCCGAGCGGCGGCGCGGTTTTGCAGGACGGACACGCGAAGCCTTCCCGGCGAGGAATCTTGGCCAGCTTGGCCAGCGCCTGCGCCTGCTTGAAGCCGGCCCAGCAGTTCATCAGGATGAACGCCGCAATGAGACCCAGCCAGAGGGAATGCGCGATAATCGCCAGCCCGATGAATCCCGCCACGCCAATGAAACCGATAAAGCTCGCCGCCAGCAAACTGTTCGCACGACCGAAAAGAAACCAGAGCAGCGAACGCAAAATTTGTCCGCCGTCGAGCGGATAGATGGGCATCATGTTAAAAACCAGCAGCACGAGGTTGATGACCCAGATGTTGTAAAAAAGCAAAAATGCGTCCGGATGCGTTTCCTGCCAGCCAAGATGCCAACTGGCCAGCCGCAGCGCGGCGAACACGGGAACCAGCGCCACGTTCACCAGCGGGCCGGCGGCGATGCTCCAAAGCTGCGCGCCGGGCCGTTGCGGCGGGGTGACATAAGCCACGCCGCCGAGCGGCCAGAGAACGATGTCATGCGTCTGTCCACCGACCGAGCGGCATGCGAGCTGATGGCCGAATTCGTGTGTCAGCACGATGGCGAAGAGCGCGAGAATTTCCAGCGCGTTCCAGCCGTAGCTGGAATACTGCTGCGAGCGGCTGGTCAGATAGACGAACGCCAGAAACCACGCCCAGTGAATATAGACGGTGATCCCGGCCAGCTTGAACAGGCGAAAGGAGCCTTTGCGTGTGGGCATTTTACAGCGCTCCTTTGATGAGTTTAAGCAGTTCCGCGTGCGATTCGACGGATTTGAACTGCGGAAATTCCTGCTTCACTTTTTCCGGCGCGTGAATGAGAAAACCGACGTTCGCCTCGCCGAGCATCGCGGTGTCGTTGTAGGAATCGCCGGCGGAAATGACGTGATAATTCAGCGACTTCAGCGCGGCGACGGATTTCTGCTTTTGATTCGGCTGACGCAACTGATAGCCGGCAATGCGGTCATTTTCCACGATGAGCCGATGGCAAAAAAGTGTCGGCCAGTTGAGTTTTTTCAACAACGGCTGCGCGAACTGCTCGAACGTATCGGACAAAACAATGACCTGCACGAGCGAGCGGAGTTCGTCGAGAAATTCCTTTCCACCCGGCAGCGGATTCAGCGTGCCGATGACTTCCTGGATTTGCGAGAGCTTGATGCCATGCCGGTCGAGAATGCCGATGCGATAATTCATCAGCTTGTCGTAATCCGGTTCGTCGCGCGTGGTGCGGCGCAATTCCGGGATTTGGGTTTTCTCGGCGACGGCAATCCAGATTTCCGGCGTCAGGACGCCCTCCATGTCGAGAGTGACAATTGCTTGTTTCACGGGCGCGCAGTTTTCCAGAACGGCGGCGGCATGTCCAGATTGCGAATGGCCAAAAATTCATTTGTCAAAGAGTCCTCCCGAAAAATGCCTGCAACCAAAAAACTTTGGCTGGCGTCCATAGCTGCAACATATCATGAACAATCCTCTTATTGACCGTCGTCATTTTTTGAAACAAGCCGGCGTGGCCGGCATCGGCTTGGGCATGGCGGGCTACTTTGGGCCGCTGGCCAAAGCGAACGCGCAATCCCTGTCGCCCGCCCGAAAAATCGGCGCGAACGACAAGATTACCGCCGCCGTCATCGGCACGAATGGCCGCGGCCTGGCGCACATTGATTGTCTGACCAGCCTGCCGGGTGTTGAAGTCATTTATATTTGCGACGTGGACACGCGCGCCGTGGCGAAGGGCCTCAAAGAAACCGCCAAAAAACAAACGAACGCGCCGCGCGGCCTGGGTGATTTTCGCAAAGCGCTGGCCGATCCGTCGCTGGATGTTGTGACCATTGCCACGCCCGACCACTGGCACACGCCGATGGCGATTCTGGCCATGGCCGCCGGCAAGCATGTTTATTTGGAAAAACCGTGCAGTCAGAATCCTTACGAGGGCGAACTGTTGCTCACGGCGGTCAACAAATACCAGCGCGTCGTGCAGATGGGCGCGCAACGCCGTTCGTCCGCGCACATGCGCGAGATCATTCCGCAGATTCATTCCGGTCTCATTGGCAAAACCTATTTTGGCAAGGGCTGGTATGCGAACAACCGGACCTCCATCGGCCACGGCAAACCCGCGCCCGTTCCGGATTGGCTGGATTATGACTTGTGGCAGGGACCGGCGCCACGCCGTCCGTTCATTGACAATCTCATTCATTACAACTGGCATTGGCGCTGGCTTTACGGGACCGGCGAGGCGCTCAACAACGGCACGCACGAAATTGACGTGGCCCGTTGGGCTTTGGGCGTGACCTGGCCGGCGCGCGTTTCGTCCAATGGCGGACGTTATGCGTTTCAAGATGACTGGGAAACGCCCGACACGCAGACGATTTCCTGGGATTTCCCCGAAGGCAAAACGATGAGCTGGGAAGGCCGGAGCTGCAATGATTTTCCGGTGGAAGGCCGGTCGCGCGGCACTTTGATTTACGGCACCGAAGGCACGGCTTTGCTGGACGGTGACGATTACATTATTTACGACAAACATCGGAAAATCATCAAACAGGCCAAGGGCACCGAAGTCGTTGATCCGACGAATACCATCAGCGGCAGCGGCATGGGCATGGACACGGCGCATGTTTCCAATTTCATTGAAACCGTGCGCGGCCACCAGCAGTTGACCTGCCCCATTGTGGAAGGTTACAAAAGCGTCACCTTGCTGCATTTGGGAAACATCGCCTGGCGGGTGGGCCGCGAACTGCATTGCGATCCCGCCGACGGCCACATTTTGAAAGATCACGACGCCGTGAAACTGTGGCGCCGCAAATATGAACCCGGCTGGGAACCCAAGGTCTGAGCCTTTGTCGTTTTTACAAAAATTCGCGCCTTATCGAATTGGAGATCCAGCCGCCTCGCGCGCGAGAAACCAGGGTGTCACGGTCATTCCGCCCCAACTGGCGGGGTTGTTATTCTCCAGAAAAATTTTCCGCAAGGTTTCATCATAAGGCACCAGAGCGGTCCAAAGCATTCCCGGTGAATCTTTCCAGCGCGCGTCCGGCTCGCCTCCGTCAATGCGCTGAAATCTCGCGCCTTTGAACTGCTGGTTCCACATGAAATCGCGGTTCGTGGCGACGAGCCGCTGGAGGTCGTCCTGCTTGAAAACAAGACCATGCTCGAATGCCGCCACGATGCCTTCCAAATCCATCGCGTAGTAGCCGCCGTTCGGATGCACGCCTACCCAATGGCGCGTGGAACCATTCGGCATTGTAATCCCACGGCCCGGCGGGATCCCAGTAGTTCCAGACAAAATACTTGCCGTCCACGCGGGTTTTCATGCGCGACTTCATCAGCCGGAACCACTTTTCCGCCCGCTCGCGATAGACTGGTTTTCCGGTCACGTCGTGCATGGCGAGCAGCCAGCGGGCAATATGGTTTTGCTTGTTGTCAGGATTTGAAAAACCATCAGTCTCCGTCGGGCATAACCTTCGGTCCAGCCTCCCGTTTTCGCGTCCATGCCGAAACCGGGCACCACCCACAATCCGCCCGCCTTCACCTCGCGCCAGCAACCGCGCGCGTCCCACTTTTCAAAAATCTGGCCGGCGAGTTTGAGCCACGCATCCGCACGCGTCCCATACTTTTCCTTCAATGCAGGCACGCTCAGGATTTCTTCAGCCGATAGGATCAGCGGGCGCAAGCCCATCGCTTCGCCGAGCAGGCTGTCCGTGAGAAAATCTTCCGCCAGGCTCCGCCGGTGCCGCTCTTGGGCCAGCCGATGAAGCCATCCGGTTCCTTCACGCCGCGATTGATCCATGCGTCCGCCCAATCGGCCAGATACCCGACCCATTTGGGATCGTGCGTCACCCGGTAACCGTAATAAAAGCCGTTCAGAAACGGGCTGATGAGCCAGCCGATTTCTTCGCCGAGTTCCCGGTCGCAATAGCGGTTGCGGGCGTCGCCGAGAATGTTCTTCTCCCAGCGCGCAAGCCAGTCCTGCACGAGGGCGGAATCGAGCGCAACCGGAGATCCGGCTGCGGATTCAGCGTTCAGCGCGGAGACAACCAACTTGTCGGGCAACGACGCCAGCCCGACGGCGGCAAGCACAGTTTGTTTGAGAAAGGAACGTCGTTTCATGGGTCAGTGTTGGATTTGTAGGAGAATACTCCAAGACTGTAAAGGTCAATGGCATTGTGATTTTGAGAAACCATCACGGGATGAACTCGCGAATTCCCCCCGCGTTTCGATCCACATTGCCTTTCCATGAAACTTCGACTAGGATTTTTCCCGTGCCGGCGCGTGTGTTTGAATGAAATTTGCGGCGCGCGGTCAAAATTTTTTTAACTGAAGTAATTTATGATGTTTTGGGACACAAAATATGTTTTGTTTGTGATGCTGCCCGGCCTGCTGATCGGCCTCTGGGCGCAAATGAAACTGCATTCGGCCTTCGGCAAATACAGCCAGGTGCCGGTGGAATCGGGCATGACCGGCGCGGAGGCGGCGCGGCGACATCCTCGACCAGGCCGGTTTGAACGACATGCCGGTCGAGGAAATTCCCGGCCAGTTGAGCGATCATTATGACCCGACGAAACGCGCGCTGTTTTTGTCGTCGGACAATTTCCACGGCCGCAGCCTCGCGGCGGTCGGCGTGGCGGCGCACGAAGCCGGCCACGCGCTGCAACATCTGCATCAGGACGCGATGTTCAATTTGCGCATGGCGCTGGTGCCGGTCACGCAGTTTGCCAGCTACGCGTGGATGGGCGTGCTGCTGCTGGGTTTGTTTCTGCACATTATCCCGCATTTCCTGCTGATCGCCGTCGCCATTTTCTCCGTGCTGACCTTGTTCCAACTCGTGACGCTGCCGGTGGAATACGACGCCAGCGCCCGCGCCAAAGAACAGCTTTTCCGCCTCGGCCTCGTGCGCGAAGATGAACGCGCCGGCATCAGCAAAGTGCTCGATGCCGCCGCGCTCACCTACGTCGCCGCGCTGGTCAGCTCGGTGCTGCAACTGCTTTATTACATTTCGGCGGCGCGCGGCAACCGGAGTTAATTTGCTTGCCGCCGCGCCGCCAGTGCTTAACTTTTCCGGCACAAATGGCGGCAAAAAAATTAAAACGCAAACCGGCAGCCGGTGCGGCGGAAGAAAAAAATTTCCGCGCCCTCTGGAAATCAAGGCTGTTCCCGCAGTCCCGCCGCCCGCGCCAATCACGGTGCCGTCGGATGCGCCGATCAAAGCCCCGACCGAGGGCGACACCACGGCGTTTCTTGCGCCGCGAAGCCGAGCGGCATGACGGCGACACGTCCATCCGGCTTTATCTCCGCGAAATCGGCCAGGTCAAACTGCTCACGCCGCAGGAGGAAATTGAACTCGCCGCCAAAATCAAGAAAGGCGACAAAAAGGCGCGCGAACACATGATCAAGGCCAACCTCCGCCTCGTCGTGAAAATCGCGCGCGACTACGAAGGCATCGGCCTGCCGCTGCTCGACCTCATCAGCGAAGGCAACATCGGCCTGATGAAAGCCGTTGAACGGTTTGACCCGAAAAAAGGCGGCAAGCTTTCCACCTACGGCTCGTGGTGGATCAAGCAGTCCATCAAACGCGCGCTCGCCAACCAGTCCAAGACCATCCGGCTGCCGGTGCATCTGGTGGACAAGATTTCCCGGATGCGCCGCACGGCGATGAAGTTGCAGGAGGACTTGGGCCGCGAACCGACCGATGAGGAACTGGCCGCCGAACTTGGCACCACCGCCGCGCGCGTGGCGCAGATGCGCACCGCGTCCATCCGCCCCGCTTCGCTCGACGCGCCGGTGGGCGACGACGATTCCAACAATTTTTCCGAGATCGTCGAGGACGAGCGCGCCGTGAACCCTTACGACGAACTGGAAGACAAGACCGTCGATCAACATGCTTGCAGGACATGGTCAAGCATCTCGACGACCGCGAGGCGACCATTCTGCGCTACCGCTTCGGCCTCGACGGCGGCAACGAAAAAACGTTGGAGGAAGTCGGCGAGAAATTCGGCGTCACGCGCGAACGCGTCCGCCAGATCCAAAACCTCGCGCTGCGCAAACTCCGCAAGATGATTGAAAAACTGGAGAAAACCAAACCCAAGGAAGCTTTGAGCCATGCCCGCCGCTGTCACCGCCGCTGAAATTGAAGACGCCATCCGCAACGTCCCGGATTTTCCGAAGCCGGGCATCCAGTTCAAGGACATCACGCCCGTGCTCGCCGACGCGCGGCTGTTCTCCGGCGCGATTGACCTGCTCACCGAAAAATTTTCGCCCGGCAGCATTGACGCCGTGGTGGGCATTGACGCGCGCGGATTCATTTTCGCCGCCGCCGCCGCCACCAAACTGAACGCCGGTTTTGTTCCCGTCCGCAAAAAAGGCAAGCTGCCGTTCACGACCATCGAGCAGGATTACGCGCTCGAATACGGCAACGCGACCGTCGCCATTCACACCGACGCGCTCAAGCCCGGCTCCCGCGTGCTGCTGATTGACGATCTGCTGGCCACCGGCGGCACGTCCGCCGCCGCCGCCGCCCTGGTGCAAAAGCTCGGCGGCAAAATCCTCGAAGCCGGTTTTCTCATCGAATTGAAATTTCTGAACGGCCGCGACAAATTGTCGGGCTTTCCGGTTCGCTCGCTGATCACGTATTGAACGTGCTGCCGACATCTTGTCGGCAGAACCATTGAATTTCCTCAAGATTGTTCTGCCGGCGGGACGCCGGCAGCACCTTGAGATTTAATTCCCAACCGTCACCTGCAACGGCTGGTCGCGGCGTTCGGCGAAGCGTTTCACGTAATTTTCCCATTGCACGTGGTTCGTGAAATCGCCGCTGCGGTCCCAGCACGCGCCGAAATAATATGTCAGACGGCTGGCCGATTTCGGCTTTGGTGATCGGCGAGTTGATTGCGAATGGCCGGATAACCTTCATGCGTCGGCTGCGGCACGGCGGCGTGTTTGACTGAATCCGGCATGTCCGGATCGTCGTTCGTAAATTCCTTGCACGGCGCCTTTCGGCAAAATAATCGCGACGGCGGTGACGCCTTTCGGTTTGTCCTCCGGCTGCCAGTAAGTCATCCAGCCTTCGGATTGATCGCGGCCAAAAAATTCTTCGCGGTCGGCGGACACGCGCGCTCGGCCAGGCCGACGCCGATGGTCAGCGGCAAGGGTGGCGGCGACGCCCCGTCGCCGTTCGGTTTTTTTTGCGACGGGGGCGTCGCTCCACAAACGTGCTTTGCGCCTTGGTCAACCACGAGCCGGCGTCAATGCTGTAACGCTTGGTCTCGGAAACCATGCGGCCGCTGCCGGCGTCCCAGGCGTCGTAAGTCAATTCAAATTCCGAGCGGATCGGGCCGGTGGTGATGAGTTTCCAGTTGCGATAATTGCTGGACGTGTAAAGTTTCTTGCCGTCCCAGATGCCGATGCCGCCGCAGCCGCGGCTCGCGCCGACGCGGTAATCGTCCATGAACGAGCCGTTGTCCTCGTGATAATGTTTCGTGGCATACATCACGTCCACGATGAGGCCGCGATCTTTTTTGATCCACACGTCGGGGCCGCTGGTGATGGTGTGTTCGGCTTTGATGAGCGCCTGGCCGTAAGTGCGATGCGCGATGCGGTCGCTTTCCCACGCGAAATCGTCGTAGCGTTCGGGGACGTAGCGGGCAAAGGTTTTTACAATCGGAGGCGGAATTGCGGCCAGAGCACTTGCGTCCAAAACGTAAAAGGTCCGCGTCTCGCCGGGCGCGAGGTCAACTTGGAAAAGCAACTTAACTTTTCGATGATTCGGAACATCGTTTTCAAACTCGTATTCCTGTGAATCCAAAATGCGCGAAGAAATTCCATCCATCACGGCGATTTTAGCTTCTGCTGACGAACCAGTAAATGCGTTCGGCCAAAAACGCACGTCGCCAAAGAGATTTCCATTTTCCTTGTCGTAACGATTCAACTCAACTGTTTCGCACTCACATCGAAAATCCGATGGATTGGAAACTTTGACTTTGATCGTGCGTTCAAAAGTAGCAGTAACATCCACTGGTTTTTGACCCGGTGGCGGTCGTGGTGCCGGGGCATGAAAAACAAATTCTTTCGCACTTTCCAAAACCCCCATCCGATAAACCTCGCTGCCCGCCAGCAAAAACGCGCCGACGCCGTAAACTTCCGTGGATCCTCCGCAAACTTCTTCGGATCGCCGCCGATGGGCTGGACGTGCGTCAGTTTGCCGTCCGCATCCACGCAGCCGACGAGCGCCGACCACGCCTTCCGCACGGCGGGTTCAAATTGCGCGCGGTCGAGCAAACCTTGATTCACGCCCCACGCCAGCGCGTAGGTGAAAAAACCGGAGCCGCTGGTTTCCTTGAGCGGAAAACTTTCCGGATCGAGCAAACTCGCGCGCCAGAGTCCGTCCGGCTGCTGGCAGGTCAGAATCTTCGCGGAC
>CAVTVR010000013.1:0-192982 GCA_963738225.1 uncultured Verrucomicrobiae bacterium | reverse complement strand
GCATAACACCGCGTTTCCTTCATTTCGCAAAACGATTTGCTTTCGACTCATGACGATTTGGTCACAACTCAACGCGATTCCTTGACGACCCAATTAGTTGGCCGCCAAAAGAAAATGCTTTGGCCCGCTACAACGTTGTTTTGGAACGGCTCAACGTGATTGCAGAACAATTCAAAACGAGATTCCGATAAAACCTAATTGGTTTGGAAACGAATCAAATTGAAATAGCAGCATTCAATGCCTCAACCGGCCTCAGTGTCTTGAAAACTGTCGCACCGGTTCTGCTTTTGACTAAAAAAAGACATGGTTGGAGTAAAATTGTCGCGTAATTCTCATTTGGCGGTTATTCCAAAAAATGTGGCACATGGTAGGGATAGCTGTTAAGTGCAGCAGCGAAAGTCCCTCAGAAAACGGGATAGGGCCGGACAGCGGATGGTGCAGCGCGCCATCCCTTGTATCTTGTCATTCGTCTGGATTCTTCGCTGAATACAGATGCTTGGGTTGCGGTTGCAACCGCAACCCAAGCGAGCTGGCCCAGATCGTCCGTCCCAAGTTCAGGTGTGGTCATCGCGAACGTGGGTAGCTGGATCGGGCCGGCTCACCGTCCGTTAACTCGAACCGTTGATTGAGCCGGAAGTTAAACCTTCACGCGCTCGCATGACAAGGATGAGCACGAACAATTCGATTATCTACATCGGCCTGGATATTGGCAAAGACTCTCTCCAGGTTAACCTCCAAAACCAAAACTTCCCGATCCCCAACACCCGCCCAGGTCATCGCAAACTCATGGCCCAATTAAAAGCCCTGGCCCAACCGCTCTTGGTGGTCTGTGAAGCCACCGGCGGTTATGAGCAAGCCCTCGTCACCGCCTTCCACCAGGCCGGCATCCCCGTCGCCATCGTGGAACCGGCCCGCGTCCGGCACTTCGCCAAGGCCTGTGCCTTGCGCGCCAAGACCGATCGCATCGACGCCGCTCTGCTGACCGAGTTTGGCCGGCAAACCGCCCCGCGCGCGCAAGCTCCGCTAAACCCCAACACCGCCGCCTTACGGGAGCTAACCCGCCATCGCCTTCAACTCCAGGCCATGGCCCAAAACGTGATCCAGCAAAACCGCCACTTGACGCTGCCGGCTTTGCGCAAACAGAACGCCGCGCTCCTGCGCCAACTGCGCGCCCACCTGCAAAAACTCCAAAAGCAAATCGAGGCCCTGCTCCAACAGGATGCCGCCCTGCAGACCAAAGCCAAATGCCTCCAGCAGGTCAGCGGCGTTGGCCCTAAAACCATCGTCAGCCTCCTGGCCGAAATGCCGGAGTTGGGAAAACTCAACCGGGCACAAGCCGCCGCGCTGGCAGGCGTGGCTCCGCATCCCCGGGAAAGCGGCCGCTGGCAGGGCAAACGTTTCATCGGCGGCGGCAGACCCTTGGCTCGCAAAGCACTTTACATGGCCGCCCTGGTCGCCAGCCGTTACCACCCCACCTTGAAAATCCGCTATCAATCCCTCATCGCTCGGGGCAAGGCCCCAAAAGTCGCCCTCGTCGCTTTGATGCGTCATCTCATCATCCACTTAAACAGCCTCCTCAAACCGCTTGCAGTTTAAGACCGTTGCTACCTCGTCGGCAATACACTTCTCGGCCGCATTAATTTGCAGCAATAATTTCATTGATCAGGGTGGGGCGGCGACTGACCATGCACCAGTGAATTCAACGTCTGGCCCAAAGTGGCCGATTCGATGCGACCAATTTCACGGCCCGAGTATGGGGCGCGCGCGGTTTCAAACACCCGAATATTCGTCAGTTCGTTCCGAGTCGCGGGCGACCCGATACTGATACTCGTGACCATCAATCTCAAATTTCACTTCATACGAAGTCGTAGGGGAGCTATGATGCGCGAGCACCGCCTGCACCTGTTGAAGTTGGCCAAACAGCATATTGACCTCGTTGGTTAATACGATGTCTCGGCTGCCTCCATCTGCTCGCAGAACGAGATTGGAAACGGAGAGAGGATTTATCTCCTTCAGTTCCTGACGAAGTCGGTCATTATCTGACACCCTCCGCCAGTTCATTGTCGTGAACAGGACAACAGCCAGCCCAAAAAGCAAAATGAAGACATAGTTCGTAGGCTTCAGCTTTTTGAATTTGGCCAATGCCGCAAGGGCAGGCACCAAGCCGATGCAAATCAAGAACCCTACGCGAAGCCATTCGGTTTGATGCGCCTGATACATACTTATCACCGTTGCCTATCCTGATTGAGCGCCCCATTTATAGGCTAGAACAAAAGACCAGGGGATGCCCACACCCGGCACAAGACACAAGGCTGTCAAAAGAGGCACCGGGTGATCCCAAGACCCAGCGGAACTGCCGGAATAGTATAAGTAAGAAAAACCGAATCCAATGGACAGGCCTTCTGCGGCTCCGACACCCACACTGGCTGTCAAACCGACATTAAATCCATTCTGTGCCGGATTACTGTCCGACATGAACCAACTGATAGCCCAGCCGAAAGGTCCCGCACCGGCTCCGAAGCTGAACGAGTAGAATCCCCCGGAATATGCTTCCCATGTAGGTTGCACTTGCCAGCATATCCCGGCGTAAATAGTTACCGTCCCGGATATAATACCAGCGCCGGTTGGCGAGATGTAAACCCCTGGACCATAGTATGTCCAATCACTAACGGCACGGTCCTTTGTGGTATAGAGTCTCTCTGCACCAATATTTGCGCTTGCGCCCGCAAATTTCCCTAACGTAGAGGCAGAGGCCGTGGAAATCGCACCAAGATTCACAAAACTTGCCAGATTACCTGCCACGTAAGTCCCTATGCTTGAGCCGCCTCCGAATAAGGCTTGTTGGGCAAGGTTTAGGACATCTATGCCTGGTGCAAATCCGGATATGGACACGCTTACTCCAACCATTGCCGCATCCGGGAACGAACCTGAATTAAAAACGGCAAAGGCTACGGAGGTGCCGATAGCGAGAATTATACCGGTGATAGCAACCGCAGTCATTACTTCCGCCAAATCTTGATGCCCGCTCGGATCGTGGTAATTGACAGGGTTGTCGCTGCAATAGAGGTATTTGTGGAGGCTTTGAGGATCTTGGGGCGAGCCTTCATAGGTGTCCATCGTGGTAAATCTGCCAGTGCCTGGATCGTAGAAGCGGGCGCGCTGATTATACAGCCCCAACGAGGAGTCAAACTGTTCGCCGGAATACAACATCTTTGTTGCGGACGGATTGCTGGAAGTGGGATTGCCGCCCAGCATGATACCGAAAGCGTCGTATCCATAGTAATCAGTGACAACCCCCGAACTGGTGGCCAACTGTCGGGTGGAATCATGTCCGTCTTTCAGCAGGTATTGAGCGGATCCCGAGGGATCCGAACTTTGGGCAATAATATCGTTTCCCAAGGTGTAGGATACGGTTGGGGCCGCACCGATGGCGGGAAGTTCCTCGATGACCTGAGCAGAGCCTGTTAGATTGAAAGGATCAATCAGGAAGAAGTTGGTCGCAGAACTCTGCAACACACCGTTCACCGTGCTGGAGGATACGCTGCGAACCCGGATGCCGTCGTAGTTGTAAGTATTCGCGGTGGTTTCCACCACCTGATTGCCGCCGCTGGCGTAGGTCCGGGTGCTGACCGCCAATTGCTTTAACAGCGTATATTGGAAAGTGTCGGTTTCCGGCTTGGGACCGATCGTGACTTTTTGAATGACCGAGCCATTGGCATCATATTGGTAGGTGGTGACGGAACCATCCAGCCCCCAGGTGTCAGTAGTCAGGACCGCATAATAAACCGCCTGATTCGCCATGGCATTGAGGTCGAAGCCCATCAAAAACATTAGTGCCGCCAACATGCCTGAAATACAACGCGGCAACAGCGAGCGATGCGGGTTCATATCCAAGGTCAGCATCGCTGGACGATTACGGCGGCGCAGCAGGGACGTGGCCGCCGGCAGAAGGAAGGCGGCCAGCAGGCCATACGGAATGGCTTTGACAGCATAATATGAAACCTTTGCGAACTGCGGATCGGATGCCGGAATTAGTTGGCCATTTGGACCCAGGATATGTGGCCTGATCATGCCGCCGCCCGGAGCCGCAGTGCTGACCACGTTGCTCTCCATCAGCAACCGGTCATTGGCATCATAACTGTAATAAGTCGTCAGCGTCTTGCCGACGGTGGTCAGCGCGCGACTTAGGCGGTTGCCGACGAGATCATAAACGTAACTGGCCTGGTATCCAGAGCCATCACCCCGGTCTTTTGCAGCTTCGCCAACCAGCCGGTTCAAGGCATCGTATGCGTAAGCGATGTTGTTGGTGTGAACCGCACCATCTGATCCGGTGACAATTTCTATCGCGTTGGTGCGCATGTTGGCGGCATTGTATTGATAGACAAACGACGTCAGAATGGCTCCGTTCGTCGCGACATGCTGCAGCCCGGCCAGCCGGTTCATTTGATCGTAGGTATATAAAGTCTGGATGCCATTGGGCAATGTTTCCGAGGCGCGGTTTCCGACCGCAGTGTAGGTATAAGAAGTGACTTCGGGGACGCTGAGAACCTGGCCATTGCGCTGGACAGCAGTCACGGCCTGCAACCGGCCCAAGGCATCATAGGCGTAGTAGGTGTCAGAATTGGCCGTCCAAGTGCGAGTCTTCCAGCCGGTGGCCGGGTCGTAGGCATAGTTGATTGTTCCTTCCGGAGCGGCTATCTGAATCACGCGATTTTCCAGGTCATAGGATAGGGTGGTTACGCCACGAGGCTCATCCATTTCCACTATCCGGCCCAACTCGTCATATTTGAGGTTCGCGGTTTCCGCCGGCGTGCTGGTCCCCACAGGATACAAATCACGGGCGATCGGATGGCCAAGCCCATCATACTGGAATCCGACGGTCTGGCCATCAAAGTCGGTGACACTGGCCAGATCTCCCGCCGCGTCGTAGGCCGTCTGCTCAACCTGACCCAAAGGCAGGGTCCGGCTGGTCCGGCGGTTAAACTGGTCATAAGTGAAGGAGGTTATGCGTCCTTTCGCATCAACCATCTGCTGCAAATTCCGATTGGCATCAAAGGTTACGCCAAAGACCGGATTGGTGAGAATGTTTCCATTCTCGGGATCGGTGACCTGAGGCAACATCATGCCATTGCCGACACCGAGATTGTCATACGTCACCGTGCGGACGTTTCCCAACGGATCCGTTGTGGTATTGGGCTGACCGGCGGCGGTGTAGGTTTTGGAGGCAGACGCCCCGTTCGGATAAACGGTCTTGCTGAGACGGCCAAGAGCATCATAAAGGAAGTCCGTTTCGTTGCCGAGCGGATCGTGAATGGCTATATTATTACCGGCCGCGTCGTAGTCCATGGTGGTGCGGTTGCCAAGCGGATCAACGATGGCGGTTTTGTGGCCCGCCGCGTCATATTCAAAACGAGTGGTCTGGCCGTTGACAGCGGTCACGGCAATCTGGCGTCCGTCGGCATCATAAGCCACATAATTCGAGGAGATCACCCCGCCAGCGGAAACAAAATGAGACGAGAGGACCGACACGCCATCTATGGTCGAGGAGGAAACCGCAATCACAACATTGGAAAGCCGAATCGTTGATACTGTGCGTCCATCGGCGTCGTAAATGATTTCAGTGCCATCGGCATTCTTGCCATCAAGATGAGCATCCACCTGCGCTACTTCGCGATCGTTGGCATCATAGACTGTCCGTGTTACAAGGCCATTTGAGTCCCGACTTTCAATCAGTTTGCCGTCGGCGTTGTAGGAGTTGGAAACGGTGTTGCCCCGGAAATCCGTGGTTTGGACCAGATCATTGAGTTGATCATAGACCTTGGAAAGGGAGCGTCCCAACGTATCAACCCTGTTGGTAATGCGACCCGCATAATCAACACCAACATAGGAAGTCACGGTGCGCACATCATTGCTGTTGGCAGGATTAATCCACTGGGTCTGATGAGATGTCGCATGCCCGCTGGCATCATAAGTGAGATTCACTGACTGCCCGGCAACATTCGAAACCTGGCTGGGAACACCACCACTGGCGAAAGTCGTATGCGTCATGATGTGTCCATTCGGGTCAATAATGTCGGTCATGTTGCCCGAAGCGTCATATTTTAGCTGGACGACATTACCCAATGGATCAACGCAATTGGTCATGTGACCCGCGGCATCAAGGTTAAGGGTTGACGTATGCCCCAATGGATCGGTATATGAAGTTGGATTCCCGTCCGCTGAAACTGTAAAGGAGACGCTGTGGCCCAAGGGATCGGTTATTTGGGTCATGTTACCGTTGGCATCATAGGCATAGCTGGTGGTGTTGCCCAACGGGTCGGTCGTAGAAGTCCTTCGATTGTTGGAGTCGTAGGTATAAGTGCTGGTGTTGCCCAACGGATCAGTCTCGGAAATTACATTCCCGCTTTCATCATAGCCGAATTGTGTTGGGTTGCCCATCCGATCGAAGCTCGTTTCCGTTCGTGCGCCCATATTGTGCTGAATCGAAGCTAGATTCCCATTGGCGTCTTTGGTGCCTATCAAGCGACCGCTGTCGTCAAATACTGCTTGAAAGATGGGAAGCCCGCGCGGATCCTTGATTTCGGTCAGCAAATGCGGGAAGTTGGGATTGGAATAAAAATATTGAAAGGTGCCATAAACTGGATTGGTGGGGTTGCTACCATCCAGTAACTTGCTGACGGCAACCAGATTGCCAGTTGCATCATAAGCGTAGGTCACGGAGGCGGGACCGTCAGGCACGCCATTTGTATCCAGATTTTCCGGCGTGTAAATGCCGGTGATACGTTTCTGACCATCCCGCTGGAACAGGATGGATTTCACCTGCTGGCCGGCGGGATCGTATTGAACAATGTTCTGCAGACCTGCGGCAGTTCCGTTGTGTATAAAATCAGTTTTTGAACCATCTGGTTGAATGATCTGGCTGACATACGGCGTGCCGTAGGCTTGGACAAAGCCTCCAAAGTCGCTGTCACTAACGTAGAAGTGTTCGCCCAGGTCCTCACGCGAGATGACATATTTGGTCCCGTTTTGCAGCGTCAGGACAAAGCCCGGCCAATCAAAGGCCTGCCAGTCGGTATCTTCACCAGCGGCCTGCCAAATTGGAGGAAGCCCTGGCAATGTAACCAGTTCAGATGAGCAGGTTGGAACGAGGCTGGCATGAACCCACGCCGGTGGAGTCCAAACTGCCTGGGCCGTGAAGGATCCCTGGCTAAGTGAATAACGGAAAGTAACGGTCCGCCCAGTATCTGGCATGGCCAGCGTTACATCCCAACTGCCGCCCGTGCGCAGACTAAAGTTCTCGCCGTCGTCCGCATCCTGCGTGTCCACCCGCTGATCGCCAACGGTCACTCCAAGGTCAGAGACGCTGTAGGTCCATGAATAACCAAAGTCGGCGGATACCGGATTGAACGAATCGTAGGTGCGGTCGACCGCCAAGCCAATACCCTGAACCGGCAGCACCAGATCCTGCTGCGCGAAGGTCAATTGACCAATCTTGAGCGGCGTGTCCACGGCCACCAGTGCGGTTGCGGTAGCCACATAGCCATTGGCCTGAACTTCCAGCATCAAGGTATAAGAGCCATTCCGGACTTTCGTAAAGTCGAGGTTGCCCAGACTGCCGCCGGCAGGAACCCGGCCTTCGTGCCAGCCACCGGCGTCAACCGGAGTCGGGGTCTCATCCGAGATCAGGTTTCCATTGCCATCGTAAAGACCAATTCGATAGGCCACCGGCACCGGCACGCCCGGATCATCGGCGGTGCCTAGGAGATTAAACGTGCCGGTGGAGATGCTGGTGGTTGTGTCGGCTGAAAGATTGGCAAACGCGGCCACCGGCGGAGTCGCACTGCCGATGACGGTGAACGTCGGGGTAGAGTAGCCCGACTTGCCAGCCGGGTCGGTGGCCAAGAAGGTGATCTGCTCGGCCACGTTCACGCCCGACGGATACAAGACAGTCGCCACGCGATTGGAATCAATGACAACCGACAACAGGTTGGTGCCGGTGACCGTCCAAGTGATCTGATTGGCCGCAAAGTTTGGATCGCTTACATAATTATCGAGCGAGAAGCTGGCGAAGGTGGCAGGCGCGGTGATGGTCTGATCAGGAATCGGCTGGACCACAGGGCCGTTTGCGACGCCGTTGAACACCACAAGATTGTAACTTTGGGTGGCGATGCCGCCGTGGCCATCATTGGCCGTCACCGTGACCGGGTTGGCACCCAATTGGTTGGCGGTCGGCGTCCAGGTAATCGCTCCGGATGACCCGTTGATCCCCATGCCCGAAGGTTTCTGGGACAATGAATAGGTGATGCTGTTACCCACCGGCGAGACAGCAACGGCGGTGTAATTGTATGGCGCGCTGGGCGCGGCGGTCGTCACCGGCATGGAGGTGAACTGTGGCGGGAGGTTTGTGAAAGGTATGACTGTAAGCGTATAACCTTGGTAGTATGAACCGCCGACACCATCGGCGACAACCTGAAGGAAGAAGCTGCCGGTGTTGGTGGGCGTCCATTGAACCAAGCCAGTATTTGTGTTGATGGTCATGCCAGCCGGACCTTGCGGCAGCCGGAACTTCAGCGGCTTGTTCTGCGGGTCGGTTGCAGTCACCTGATAAGTGTAAAGCACTTTGGCGATGGCTTGGAATGAAGGCGTCGAGGTGATTTTCGGCGGGTAGAAGACATTGGTGTCAATGGCCGCGACATACACGACGGCGGGATTGGTGCTGTCCACAATGCCGTCGTTAACCACCAGTTGGGCGCTGTAAAGTCCACCCACGTCCGTCACAAACGATGGACTGACAGTGTTGGTGCCGGTCAATTGCGCCTGGCTTCCAATCGGGATCGAGAGCATGGACCAGCGGTAGGTCAAAGGCCGGCCTTGCGGGTCGAAGGAATCCCGGCCATTGAGCGAAACCGTATCGCCGGCGTTGACGTTCTGGTTCGGGCCGGCATAGGCAATCGGCGGCAGGATGGCCGCAAGATCCTCCACCACGCTGAAGGTGTTGTTGGAATAGGTGATTTCCTGGAAATGATAGTTTCCGTTACCCGGATCATCGGCCACCACAAACACCGTGTGGTTGGTGATGGTCGGCGCAGCCCAATTAATGCTAAGATCCTCATATTGTCCCGGAGCCAATGCGTTCGTTGAAAGAGCCACCCCAATCAAACTGCCGCCGGCTTGCGGGTCGCCGTCATAGAATGCCATCGGCACGTTTGTCGGCACGGAAACCAAGCCGGAGTTGCCCAAGCGAGCTGTAAGGATCGCTTTAGTCGGCAGGGTAAACCGCCCGACTTGCAGCGAACTGGCGCTCAAGTCAATGACCGGCGGCGTGTTGGTGTCCGCATCGGAACCGGAGCGCATGATGTTGTTCAACTCATTGTATTCCGGCACGACGTTCTGGCTGTCCACGAAGGCGTAGAGCGGGCAGTCCTTGAACAGCGCCAGGCCGACGACGGTTATGTCAATGTCGCCATAGCCGCCGGCGGGGAACCCGGCTGAAAATACGCCGTAGCCCACCACTTGATCCACATTGGTTGAAAACTGGCCGTCAAAGTTGGCGTCCTGAAACACTGTTACAGTAAATGGAACCGGCACCGGGTCGGTGCCATTGTTGACCACGTGAACCCGCACGGTTCCAGAGTAGATCAGGCTCTGGCTGTCCACCACCACATTGCTCATGTCCAAGTGAGTCGGCAGGAGGTCAATCTGCGGTCCCAGCGGCGTTGAAACAACCAGCGTGTATATCTGGTCAGCCGAACCGCCATTGGCATCGGTCGCGCGCAGGTCAATGGGATTCGGTCCCATGTTGTTGGTGCCCGGCAGCCAGTTCAATAGACCGGTGTTGGTGTCGCACGACATCGTGGCCGGACCCTGAACAAGTTCAAACGTGATCGCGGTGCCCGCCGCATCGGTAACAACCGGCTGATAAGCGTAGTTGGTTCCGGCCCGGGTCAGGAGCTGCGGGGTGGAAGTGAATACCGGCGGAGCATCAACCACATTGACCAACTGGGTCGCCATCGAACTGCCGCCATGATTGTCGGCGACAGTGAGCGTCACTGTGAAGCCGCTGATTTGGTGGAATGTATGGGTCACCAGCGGACCGGTGGTCTTGGAATGGTCGCCGAAATCCCAGGCGAACGTCATCGGGTCGCCATCCGGATCATAAGTCCCGGTTGCGTCAAAAGTAACTGTGCTGGCCACATACGGATTGTTGGTGGAAACCGTAAAGAAAACAACTGGCGGACGGTTGGACAGTCCCACAGTAACGGTGAAGTTGTTGGTGTTGGAGCCGCCCTTATTGTCGGCGACAATCAAACTACCGTGGTATGGTCCGCCGGCCGCGTAAAGATGCGAGACGACGCTGGGCGCGTTATTGGTTGCAGCGCCATCACCCCAGAGCCAATTATAGGTAAGCGGGTTTCCTAGTGGCGAATAGGACTCGGAGCCGTTCAAGGTCAGCGTTTCGCCAAGGCGCACGGTGAAACTCGGGCCGTTGCTGACGACGGCCACCGGCGGAACATTGGGACGCGTGATCTGCGCGTGCGTCTCGGCCGAAACCGTGTCGCCGTAACCGTCGTTCACGAACAGGCTCACCAGATAATCGCCCATGCCGCCGTAGGCATGGATCGGATTCGGATCGGTCGAGGTGCTGCCGTCGCCAAAGTTCCAATAATAGCGGAGCGGATTGTTGTCGGGATCCATCGTGCCCGCCGAGGAAAACTGGATATTCACACCGGTCAACGCCGCGTAGGGCCCGTTGATCATCACGACTGGCGGATGATTGGTGGCCGGGAAAACGAACAGCGTGTAACTAAGCACATCGCGCCCGATGCTGTTCGTCACTTGGAAGGAGAGGAAGATGTTGCCGACCTGCGCATCCGTGGGCGTGAAGTCCACCAGCCCGCTCGTGGCATTGACCGTCATGTTCGTCGGCCCCGTGAGCAAAGAGAAAAACAACGGCTCGTTTTCGGGAGACTTGGCATCCAGCGTCACCTCGTAGAGCTGGCCAACCTTGGCCAGGCGCGTGGGCGTGGATTGGAATTGAGGCGCGTGCTCGTCAAACGACCGCGGGAGCGAGTGCAGGAACACCGGATCGGAAACACCAATGGGCGCGGTCCCGCCGTTGTTATAGGCATAAACGCGGTAATAATAATCCGTATTGTAATCAATCGTCGTGTCCAGGAAGGTCGCATAAGAACTGGTTGTCTGACCCACCTGAACAAATCCGCGATCCGGTCCCATCGCGCTGCGCATGATGACGGCGTAATCGCCGGCTTTTGTCCAAGTAAGTTGCGCCTTGGTGGCCTTGGGTCTAACTTTGAGATCGGGAATGACGCGGTCATAGACATAGACGGTCGTGAAGGCATCGGCGGTCTCATCCGGCAGGGCAAAATTAGTATAGACCAGCGAATTGGCATTCTTGACTTCCAAGCCGATTGTGTAATTGCCTGAAACCGGATAGCCGTTGGTGATGACGGCTTTATCGCCACTGACGCCCTGGTTAAACGTGACGGGCACCTGATAGTTGACTTCCCACTGATAGGACTGGATGAAGTTGCCGGCGGCGGCATCCACGCAGAATGAACCGGAGCCGTCCAGATGAACGTCCTGTCCGGCGCACGCCACATAAGGCCCGCCCGCGTCGGCGGTGGGCGGATAGGGCGGCACCGTGGTTTCCTCGACGATCGAGGAGACATCCGACAACTGCGGGGTGCCGTTATCGAGCACCTCTAGCAGGATCGTATTTGTGCTGAAAGCGCCATAAACATTGGTTACAATCGGACCGGTCGCGTCAGGATGGCTGAAATCCGAGCCGTTGGCGGCGTTGAAAATCCAGCGCCAGTCGGTAATCTTATGCGCGGGATTCTTGTCATAGGAACCACTGCCGTCGAACACCACCGGATAGCCGATGGCCGAGGGGTTGGGTTTGACGGAAATTACAGCGACCGGTCCCTGCTGGAAGAGCGAACTGGAGAGGATAAGAACCGACCAGGCGCTGGCCAATGGCGCATCCGGGTTCCCGGCTGAACTCCACGAGCCGTCTGTAAACTGATGATCAATCGTGAACCGGGCCAGACCGATGGTCGGATCATTAAACCAATCCAGACCGGTCAGGCCAAGGGTTTGAACCGGAGGATTCGCCGAACGCATCGCCTTGGCCATCGAGTAATTGGCATACAGGTTATTATTGGCCAAGAGCGAAGACCAATAATTAGCGATGTAATTCTCGCCATGAATCCAAAGGGCGTTGGTGGTCGTGATGCCGTCAAACGCGCATTGAACCAACGCGGATGGCGTGCAGGCATCCTCGCCGGCCGGTCCATAGCCCGCGCCACCGCCCGGCCCGGTGTAACCGAAGCCATAGCTTGGAGACAGGGAATAGTTAACCCAGACTAGATTCCAAGTCTTTACCCAGTCAGGAATCGTTGCACCCCAATACCTTTCTGCGGCAATCATGCCAATGGCGCCCCACTGGCTGGCCGAGTTATCCGGGAATGTCTGCCAACCATAACGCCAGCCGCCGCCAACCGACGGATCCTGATATTCACCCCAAGCATACATGTCAACCATGTCCTGAACAATGTCCTTGAAGGCGCGGCCTTTCACATTGGCCCCGCCCGTAGGAGCAATGAGTTCGGGCCGGGCGGTGGCGACAAAACAGTCAATGACCGGGCCGGTTTCATAGATGGGCTGGCCACTGTTAGCTTGGAGGCCAATCCCATTGTTGTTGCCGTCGGGATTGCCATAGACCGTCATTCCAATCGGCTCGGTCAGAAGATTATTGAGCAGGTAATTGATGCCGCGTTGAACCGTATCCACATACGGATCGCGCGTAGGATCATCGGTCATCAAATGGCCGTTGACGGCAAACGCCTGCACGGACGATGCCGTGGCGTTAATGGTGCCTCTGGAGGACCAATAGCCTCCTGGAGTATTCGTATCAACATTGTAGGTAGTCTGAGCTTTCTGCAAATGCCACAGGCCTTCGTCAATGGCCACCTCTTCCTCGACTTTAAGAGTCTTGGTCTGGAGCAACAACGGGTAGGTATCCTGATAAACAGTGCCGTTGGTGAGGATCAGGCTGATGCCGGCGTAGTAAGGGGTTCCATCCCCGCCGGAATACGCGTGCGCGGTTTCAAGATTATACACAACCGCCGAGTTCGTGACATAGTTCGTCACCGAGCCGGAACCGTCACCGTAGGTCCAAACATAGCTGAACGGAACTGGAACCCCGCGGGCCACCGCCTTGAGGGTGTTGGTTTTGCCGGCGTAAATGGGATGCGATTGTTCAAGGCCGTTGACGATCAGCCAAGGGACGTGGACCAAGGCGTTGCTGCCGCTGATGGTCACCACCAGCGAGGCGGAGGCGGATTGATTGGCATAATCCAAGACCGTGAGGACATTGGTATAAACCCCCGCAGTGCCATAACTATGGGAAACCGCGGGACCGAACGACGGCGGAGTGTCGTCGCCAAAGTTCCAAGTATAGCTGGCGATGGCATAATCATCACTGGAACTGTAACCATTGAAAGCCAGTTGCACGCCACTTAAGCCATTAGTTGGACCGCTGATGCCAGCGATCGGCGGAGAACCAGTGACCGGCGAAACCACCACGCTCGCCGAGTTGGTCAGCAACGCGTTGTCCACCACCTGCAATGTGACCGTGCCACCCGGATAGACCGGCGCGGTGACGTCGCTGCCGTTCAAATAACCGTGATCCACCTGAAAGTGCTCAAAGCTCCACACGCTCGCCCATACGTCGGCGCCAAAACTGAAACCCGCTTCGGTGGAATAACTGGAGTCATAAATCAAAGTGAAGTCCTGGCCCGTGCCGGAAGGCCGCAGATAGTAGCTCGCGCCAGCTCCAGGTTTGGTTACAATGCGGAAATCGTAAGCAGTGCCTTTGAGATAATTGGTCGGCTGCCCGCGATAATTGCCGTCCTCATAAATCTGGATGTTGCCATTTTCGAAATAGATCGCGTAGGGGTATTGGTTGTAACTTCCATTGTTAATGTTCACGTTTTTCAATCCAACCATGGCAAGCGAACCAGAGGTCGAGGGCGTATCTACCTGGCCTTGGATGGAACAGCCACGCTGTAGCAGTAAGCTATGCGAGAAAAAGTATGAAATGCCCCAGTTATTTTGACCAGTAACGGTCAGCTTGTTATTCTGCACCGCATAGGTGGACACCCACTGGTTCGGATCCAGATACTGCCCGAAAAAGTCAAACTGCCGCGGCGGCAGGAACCAAGTATAGAGGTAAATCCCGTGGTCGCTCGTGGAACTGTCGGCGCTGAACACAATCGGCTGGGAGCCTTCCGGACTAAGAGTGCTGGCGGTGATTTTGGCCACAGGCGGATTGCCGGCGACCACGATCACGCTCTGCGTCGCGGACACGGACTGTTTTCCATTGTCCGTCACCGTCAGAACCAGGGGATAAACGCCGGCGGCGCCATAATTGTGGGTGGTCAGCGCACCGGAGGCCGTGCTGCCATCGCCAAAGTTCCATCCATAGACATAGATTCCCGTGTCGTCGGTGGAGTTGGTCGCATTCCAGGAGCCGAACCATAGTCCGTTGGTGGCGACATCCACGGACAGCAGATGCGGCCCTTGGATGACGGGCACCGGCAGCGCATTGGCTTTCACCCAGACCGCAAAGGTGGTGGCATTGGTCTGGCTGTCGTTACCAGTAACCAGCAATGTCACATAGTTGGTTCCGACTGCATTCCAAGTGGTTTGGAAACTGGAGCCACTGCCCGTTCCTCCCGTCGTTACATTGCGCCAGGCATATTGCCAGATGCCCACCGGACTGGACGAGTTGGTCGCGTAAAAGGTGGCCGTCCAAGTGCCGCTGTGGGCGTAAGTTTCATCAACGATGGCCGGGCCGGTGATGGACGCCGCCGGCGGCGCACCGTTGGTAAAGGTCATGGTCGTGCCATTGGTGCTGGATTGCCCGGCGGCGTCATAAACGGTCAGGGAAACCGCATACACGCCGTTGCTGGGCCAGCCGTGAAACGCCATGGGAGTATTGGTGGACCAGGACGTTCCGTCCCCAAAATTCCAAACATATCTGACGATGCCGAAGTCATCGGTCGAGGCCGAGCCATCCACTGACGCATACCAGACGCCATTGGTCGCCACTCGGCTGCCAAACACATAGGGCCCCCCCGCATTGGCTACCGGCGGTTTGCCCTGCACAATCGCCCAAGTGCCGCGAACGCTGTTGACGCCATTGGTGGTCGTGTGCCAGAGGCGCGTCAAAAACCGGCCTTCGTTGGTATAGGTGTGGCTGATTGTTTGACCCATGTTATTGGTGCCGGCTCCGAAAGTCCACGCCACCGGATTGGTTCCCGTGTCGCCAATCGTCCAGCGGAAGAAATCATTCGCCGTGACACCGGCACCCACGGCAGTGAAAGTAATGGCTGAATTCACATTAGTCACCGGATCCATCGGTGAAATCCCCACGTCCACACGCGGCGGTCGGGGAGGCGCCGAAGCGCCCAAGGCCCCGCTCATGCCCGTCGCGATGGTCACGCGGTTGGTGCTGAAGGTGCCGTCGCCGTTGCCCGTCCAAAAATAGCCCTGGCCGTTGTAGCCCGCCATGACCAAATCCAAATGACCATCACCGTTGTAATCATACGCATCCCATGCGCCGTAAGTATTGATATCCAAATTGGCCCACAGGCCATTGGTGCCGGTTATATTGGTGAAGGTGCCGTCACCGAATCCCTTCAAAAAGCTCACATCACCACTAGGACCGCCCGCCACGAGAAGATCCAGGTGCCCGTCTTCATCAAAGTCGCCCGCCGCCACAGCATAGGGGTCGCTGTTCCCCAAGCCGCTCGCGACTAAATTGGTTTCAATAAAAGTCCGGTCGCCGTTGGAAAGGAAAACCTTGAGCATGCCGCCGTTGGCTGCCCGGGCGATGTCCTCACGTCCATCTTCGTTGAAATCGCCCGCCGCCATGCCACGTCCGTAAAAATAACTTCCGTCCCCCCAATTCTTCACATCCGGCGTGAACGTGCCGTCACCATTGCCCCAATAAAAGACCACGGTGCTGTAATTCCCGTTGATGGCGACATCCAAATTGCCATCCCCGTCGAAATCACCAACGGTCATGTCCATGAGGTAGCCGTTTTGGATTGCGCCGATGGCATTGGGCAGTTGCACCGGTGCGGCAAAAGTGCCGTCCCCTTTGCCCTTGAAGAAATAGGCGATCAGCGTGTTGCCACTGGGGTAAGCTGCGATCAAGTCCAGGATTCCATCCCGGTCGAAATCGCCCAGCCCCAAGCCGCGGTCATTGGCGGGAAAGCTAATGACTTGGGTGCGAGGCGCGAACCCGCCATTGGTTAGAATTGAATTAGTCTGAAGATAGTTTAAAACATACACACGCCCCGAATCGTCGCTCAAGGCGGCAATCCCGTCGCCCGGCATATACACCAAAGATAGAATCGGCGAAAGGTTGCCCGACGCGTCAGCGGCCTGAATGCGGATGTCAGCCGGCGTTTGATAGTTCAGCGTGAACTGGTAGGAGAGCGTTGAACCCAGCACGTTGGTGATCAGCACGCCGTTGAGATAGATCGAATACTGCGCCACGCCGACATCGTCGGTCGCCGGGTTCCAAGTCACCGTGACTCCGGATGGCGGCGCAAGGGTGAACTGCGTGCCGGTGCCGTTGGTCCAGGCGGGCGGATTTGTATCCATCAAGTCGGCGGGAAGTTCGTTGACCCGGAAAAACTTGGCCTGATTGGTCGGCGCAACGTCAGCAATCTGAATCACCGCGCCCGGTTTGGTCTTGCCGGAGACCAGCGTTTCCCACTTGATCAGGTTTGTGCTTGTTTGAATCACATAGATGACGCTGTTGGAGGTGCTCTGCACCTGCATCTTGAGCGTGAACTGGCCGGGCTTGGTTTGCGACTGCGGCACGAGTTTCAACGAAGCCTGGCCGGCGAAGAGATGCGCCAGGGAAAGGCCCAGCGCCACCGCCCCCAAGCCCGTCAACATTGCTGTTTTGAAATATCGTTTCATGGTAAAATCCTCCTTCATTGCGGGGTTGCCCAAAGCTCGAACAAGGTGTTGGTGGGCGCGCTCCGGTAAAGGCTGTAAATCTCAACCGCGTTGGTCAACACGACCCTCTGGCCGGGATTGAGCACGCCGCCGGAAATCTGCGCGCTCACCGCCGCGCTTACATCTATGTTGGTGACGCCGTCCGGCAAGGTTCCAGCCGGATGCACATAGAAGAAATTGGGCGAGGTCTTAAGACCCAACTGCCACGGTGGCCCGAAAGCGGCCCCGCTGCTGGCCGGATTGGTGATGCTCAAGGTTCCGCGAATACTGCCGGCAGCATAATTGAGATTCCATGACGACAAGCCGAATTGCACGATTCCGCTCACATTCACGTTTGTCCCCGATGGTGGCGGTGGTGGCACTATTGCCCCGCGAAAATCAAAATTGAGGACGGGCACCGGGAGCGGGAGCGTTGTGGTGGCAGGATCGCTGGTGGCGAAATAGGCTTTTACGGCGGGCGGCACTGACACGAAGGTCAATCCCGGTGCGGTGGCGCTCACGGCGTAGGTTCCCGGCTGAATTCCAGGCGGCACACTGAAAACATATTGACCGGCGGAGTCCGTCAAATTCGTCATAACTGGAATCGAATTTGACGACAAAGTTACGACCACGTTGGACAGGCCAATGGTGGTAGGATTTGCGGGGGCGTTGCTGCTGGTAGTATTCCCGTCGCTAACCACCTGGCCTTTGAGCACTAGCAAACTGGGGATGATGCCGGACAAGGTGATGACCGTGGTTGAAGCCGGATCGCTGTCATGTTGGGCCAGTAAGAATGATCCCAGCGCATCGCCCTGCTGGGAGATCTGAGCCAGCACGGTCGAGCCAGCGCCGGGGTTCAAGTTCTCCAAGGAGAAACCCAAAGACATCGCGACATCATTCACCGCGCTTGGCGGCACGGAGTTTGAACCGTTCAGAGCGCCCAGGAAAATATTCTTGAGCAGAGTGCCGGTCTGAAAATCCGGCTCATCAATCTGCCATTGGTTGGCATCGAAGCCGTGAAGCCCCGGCATGCCGCTGATGACGCCGTATTCGTTGAAAAAGGTGTTGGTCTGCTCATCAATTTCCGGATCCAACAGCACGAAAAAGTAAAGGTTGCTGAAGACCGTGCTGCTGGTGTTGGTGAAGGTGTAGCTTAACACCAAGTCAGCGTGGTCGGAGGATAAATAATTGGTGAAGCTATAACCCAAGCCTGCCGGCAGTGAGTCGCGCGAAAGCTGGGCGCTGACTCCATACTGACTGCCGTTGAGATCCATGCCGGCTATGTTCAAAAAACCGTCCAACTCGAAAACAGAGCCGCCCGAACCAATGGACATGGTCTGTCCGTTTTTGGACCCGCCTTCACCGTTCGGCCCAAACGGCCCGAACGTGATGGCCCAAGACGGAACGGCGACCGCGAGCGATCCGCCGAAAACCACTGCCAACAGAATGTTTTTCATAGATGCAAAATCCTTTCTGATTCCAGCCAGTTGCGTGACATTGAAAAAACTGCAATGTTTCGGTGACTGGATTTACCGGTATCAAAAATGCGCGCCGATGACACAACCCACTTCCCAACCGCTGGGATCCAGCGAGATGGTGTTCGGACCTACGGACACATCCAATTTCTGCGCGATATAGTCGTAACCGCCAGAAACGCCAAGGTAAAAGCCATGCCCCAAATCCAAACTTGCGCCTCCGTTAATTCCCAACCCGAAACGGACATCGAACTTGGAACCGTTGTCCGACCAAGTTTTGCCCGCAAAAAACTCCGTCCGATGCACGTCCGCATCAATCATGTTGAGGGAAATCGTTGGACGCAGGTGCAGCTTCAACCGTTGAGTCACTTGACAGCCGATTTGCGGGCCAACCCCGATTTCATAAAGCGCCTGTTTCACGTCAAAACCAATGCGGTTATACGAAGTGGAGAGCGCCGCCGAAGTGGTTTGGGAGCGTGACTCAGGCTGGTTTGGAATAACCGGGCTGGGGATAACCGGCGGCGTTCCAAATGGCCCAAGATAAGTGCCTTGGAACCCACTGGCTGGGAAATTGGCTGCTCCAATTTTAGAAACATCGTAGGTATCATTGACCGTAATCTTTTGAACTTCTTCCCCGTAAGTCGAAGTGTTCAACTGATCATTTTCGGCCCAAGTAGCTTGGAACACAATGCACCCATCGAACGACCATTGGTCGGATTCCATCAGCTTGCGGCCTATCACTGCTTGAAAGCCCACGCCCAGCAGGTCATCGCTGCCGCTTGCAGCTTTGTTTTGGAGGGTGGTGTAACCAGGCGCACCGACTGCTTGGAAATCAAGCGTTTGCGCCGCGGCATTATATTGCGACGGATTGTTGAAGCCCCAGTTCCAAGTCGTATTGGGATCGAGAGAACTGGGATTGCCCGTGCCGGGATCTTTTTTAACGTATCCGTTGTCATAGATTCGGTCGGCATAACCGCTTGAAGAACCTGCGCCAGCTGGGGGTGCAAGCGGGCCGGTTGCCATTGGATCATGGAGGCCAAGTTGCTGAGTGTGAGAGGAGCCAGATATGCTTGCTTTCATATCGCCCCGGACAACCGGGCCAACCTCAAACCACCAGTCGTCGGCTGAAAGCACCACAGACGGGAATGCCACCACACACGCGGCTTGGCACATGCGCCCCAAAATGGATTCCGTTCTCATTATTTTGTCCTCCTGAAAGGATTTAAAAGGATTTTAATCAGAAATATGCAGAATCGTAGTAAAAAAGATAATCGAAGTCAAGAGTTTTTTGGCAGAGGCCGACTTGCGAGTTGCGTCAGTTTAGATGTTACTTTGGCTGGGGAGGTGGACGAGGGTCTGCCGATAATGTTGCAATCGGGAATTTTTGTTTTTGATAAAAAATGAAATGCGAATATCCGCGATACAATGTCCGAGTTTCGAAGCCAACTGTGAAAAAACTTTCAAAGGCAGTTTGACCGGTGGTAAATTCCCACCATGACAAACGTGCATTACGGTGAATTTGCCCACGAATTCGATGGACCGGCAGCTTACAAATGGGGTGTTACGCGGGACTGGAATCGCAATACCGCGCGGACAGGTGGGAAAAATTTGATCTGCGGAACACGCAAATTGCGGCTATCGCGCGCTCCACGAAACACCGGACATTTTCTTTTTTGCAAGACGGTAAATCCGTTCGTTGCGGGCTGATTCATGGCAGACTAACATTATGTCCGCCACCCTAAAATCCCTTCGCGCGCTGTCCGACCCGACGCGGCTGCGCATCGTCGCGCTGCTGGAACGCGATGAACTGGCCGTTGCCGAGCTTCAGGAAATCACGCGCCTCGGCCAGTCGCGCATTTCCACGCACCTCGGCTTGTTGCAGGACGCCGGCCTCGTGCAATCGCGGCGCGATGGCAAGCGCACCTTCTACAAATTGAATCAAATCGGCGACGAGGGCGTCGCCGCCACGACTCGCGAATTCATTCAACTGGCAATTCGCGGCGCGAAGGAATTGCCGGAACATTCGCACGACCAAATCAATTTGAAGCGCGTGCTCGCGCGGCGCAAAGAGCAGGCGCAGGTTTTCTTCAATCAAATCGCCGGCCGGTTTGACCGTGTTTATGGACCGGGCCGCTCGTGGCAGGCGTTCGGGCATTTGCTTTTAAGAATTTTGCCGCCGCTGGTCGTCGCGGATTTGGGCGCGGGCGAAGGGCTGTTGAGCGAACTGCTCGCGCGCCGCTGCAAAAAAGTCATTGCCGTGGACAACTCGGAAAAAATTGTCGCGTTCGGCGCGGCCAAGGCCAGGAAAAATCACCTGAAAAATCTGGAATTCCGCCAGGGCGATTTGCAGAACCCGCCGATTGACGCGAACAGCGTTGACCTCGTGATTTTAAGCCAGGCCTTGCACCACGCCGAAAATCCGGCGGCGGCGCTGGTCAGCGCGGCGAAATTGTTGAAGCCGCATGGACAGATTTTGATTCTCGATTTGCTCAAACACAACTTCGAGAAGGCGCGCGAACTTTACGGCGACCGCTGGCCGGGCTTTGCGGAGAGCGATCTGCACCGCTGGCTGGAGGAAGCCGGTTTCAAGAAGATCGAAATCAGTATCGTCGCCGCCGAGGAACAGCCGCCGCATTTCCAGACGATTCTGGCGGGCGGCGAAAAGAATTGAACAGCCTTCACATCCTTTTTTAGCCGGCGCCAAAAAATTGGCAGGCAATCGTGAGTTTGATTTCGACTCTGCCGGCGGTTTGGGATATTCTAAAATTGGCATGTCCACCATCATTTCCGCCTCCGAAGTCACCGTGCGCTACAACGAGCGCGCCGTGCTTGACGATATAACGCTCGGCATCCAGGAAGGCGACCGCATCGGCCTGGTCGGTCGCAATGGCTGCGGCAAGACGACCTTCCTGAAAATCCTCGCCGGCCTGCAAGCGCCCGATGGCGGCGAAATTTCAAGGCAGCGTGATTTGGTGGCCAGCTATCTGCCACAGGATTTCATGCTCGATGCGACCAAGAACGTTCAGGAGAACATCCACGATGGCGCGCAGCATGTTCTGGATTTGATCAGAGAATTTGAATCGCTCCCGCATGACTCCAAACGTCACGAGGAACTGGAACGGCGCATCCATGTGCTCGACGGCTGGACGGTGGACCGGCGCATCGAAGTGGCGATGGCGCATCTGAATTGTCCCGCCGGCGAGCGCCGCATCGAAACGCTTTCCGGAGGCGAAAAACGCCGCGTGGCAATATGTCGCGCGATTGTCTCGCGCCCGGATTTTCTGATGCTCGACGAGCCGACGAATCATCTCGACCCGGAATCCATCGAGTGGGTCGCCGAATTTCTGGAAAATTTCGGCGGCAGTTTTCTCGTCGTCACTCATGATCGCTATTTTCTGGATCGCGTCGCCACCAGCATCCTGGAACTTTCCGACGGAAAGTTTTTTTCGCACGCCGGCAATTACACCGATTACCTGCTCGACAAGGCCGAGCGGCAATCCGCCGATGCGGTGATCGAGCACAAGCGCCAGATGTTTCTGAAAAAGGAACTGGCCTGGGTGCGCCAGGGGCCGCGCGCCCAGCGCAGCAAGCAAAAAGACCGTTTTGAGCGCTACTACAACGAGGCGGCCAAGGACGGGCCGGTGATCGAGGAAGACGTGGAACTGGTCATCCCGCCACCACCGCAACTCGGCAACCGCACCGTGGAAGTCAGCCATCTCGGCATGGAAATCGCCGGGAAGAAATTATTTTCCGGATTCAATTTCGCGTTTGAAAACGGCCGAGCGCGTTGGTATCTGCGGGCGCAACGGCCTGGGCAAATCCACGCTGCTGCGCATCCTCATCGGCCAGCTCGCGCCCACCGAAGGCACGGTCAAAACCGGCCAGCTCACGAAATTTAATTATGTGGACCAAGGCCGGCTGCAATTAAACGAGGAGCGCACCGTGCTGGAGGAAGTTGCCGACGGCACCGAGTTCGTGCAATGGGGCGAGGCGAAACTTTCCGTGCGCTCGTATCTGAAACGGTTTCTGTTTGCCGACGACCGGATTCTGACGCAGGTGAAAAAATTGAGCGGCGGCGAACGCAGCCGGTTGCTGCTCGCGCGCATTTTGAAAAGCGGCGGCAATTTTCTGATTCTCGACGAGCCGACAAACGATTTGGATTTGCCGACCTTGCGCGTGCTGGAGGAGGCGCTCATCGCGTTTCCCGGCGTGACCTGCGTGGTCAGCCACGACCGCTATTTTCTCAACCGCGTCTGCACCGACATTCTCGCGTTTGAAGGCGACGGAAAAATCCGCCACAGCGTCGGCGACTACGATTATTATTTGGAAAAGAAACAGCGGGCGGAAGCGGCTGCGGCTCGCGAGAGCGCCGCCATTCTCGCAACCAACAAGTCAGCGGCACTTGCCCGGGATGCCGCCGCAAAATCGGCGAAGCCGCGCAAACTGTCGTTCAAGGAACAGCGCGAACTCGACGGCATGGAGGCGCAAATTCACGCGGTGGAGGCGGAAGTCGCGCGCATCGAAAACCTGTTCGCCGACCCGGAATTTTTCCGCAAACACGCGGCGCAAGTGAACCAGCTTACGCACGAGCTTGAGGCCGCGAAGGAAAAGGTCACGCAGTTTTATTCGCGCTGGGAAGAGTTGGAGAAAATTCTGGCGGTGGCGAACGCGTAAGTTCAATCCATCAAGCCGCCCGGAAAGTTCGCCGCCGCGCAAAAGCACGGTTCAATGATTGCGACTTTGGGCTTTGGACTTCCGGGCCGGGAATTTATGCTGACGCTGTGAGTCACAAAAGCGCACGCATCGTCGCGATGATCGAATCCTTCCAGGGACGGGAACTGGACGCCCGTTATCTCGGCTTTTTCGATTGCTTCAACCGCCGGTTGTTTTACGAGGCGCACGATGTGCTGGAAGATTTATGGCTGCCTGACCGCCACGGCGCGAATGGAAATTTTTACAAGGGACTCATCCAGCTTGCGGGCGCATTTGTGCATTTGCAAAAAAACCGGCTGCGTCCCTCCGCCGCGTTGTTCAAGCTGGCGGAGTCAAATTTGGAAAAATATCCGGCGCGGCACGAACAGCTTGATTTGCTCGCGGTGCGGGCATTGATCGCGGACTGGCTGCAATGGCTGGAGCGAGGCGCGTTCACGGTCAATCCGTTGACCGCGCAAACCGGGCCGCGAATGGAACTGATGAATTTTCCATGAGCAAACGCATCGTCATCGCGGGCGGGAGCGGTTTCATCGGCACGGCGCTGGCGCGGGAACTGGCCGCGCGCGGCGATGAAGTCATCGTGCTGACCCGCCGGGCGCGCCGGCGTGACGACCGCATGCGCGAGGTGGTTTGGGATGGCGAACATCCGGGCGACTGGATCAATTTTCTCGAAGGCGCGGAAGCGGTTGTGAATCTGACGGGCCGGAGCATCAACTGCCGTCACACGCCGGAAAATCTGCGGGAGATCGCCGCGTCGCGCGTGAATTCGGCGCGGGCGCTCGCCGCCGCGCTGGAGCAGTTGCAAACGCCGCCGCACGTCTGGGTGCAGGTCAGTGCCGCCGGTTTTTACGGCGATACGGGAGACGAATGGCGCGATGAAAGTTCACCGGCGGGCAATGACGCGCTGGCCGGGATTTGCCGGCAATGGGAATCCGCTTGTGCTGACGCCAATGTGCCACAGACGCGCAAGATCATTTTTCGGATCGGGTTTGTGCTGGGCCGTGACGGCGGCGCGCTGCCGGTGCTGGCGCGGCTGACGAAATGTTTTCTCGGCGGCGCCATCGGCGGCGGACGGCAATACATCAGTTGGATTCACCTCGCGGATTTGGCGCGGATGTTTGTCGCGGCAATCGAGAATGACAACTGGTCGGGAACTTTCAACGCCGTCGCGCCCAACCCGGTGACGAACGCGGAATTCATGCGGGAACTGCGGCGCACGCTGGATCGTCCGTGGAGTCCGCCCGCGCCGGCGTTCGCGGTGAAAATCGGTTCCTGGCTGATGGGTTCCGAGGCGTCGCTCGCGCTGGCCAGTCAGCGGTGCTCGCCAAAAAAGTTTTTGGAAACGGGATTTCAATTTCAATTTCCCGACTTGCGCGCCGCTGTGGAAAATCTTTGTTCGTAGCGTTGAACCGGAATTCCGTTTTTGCGGGAATCACGCCAGCGCCTCGGCCAGGACTTCGGCCATGTGCAGCGTGCGGACGGTGGCGAGATGCTGCACTTGATGGCGGCAACTGGTGCCGGAAAGCACGAAAGTGGTGCCGAAGGGCTGTTGCTTGATCTGTTCCATCAGCGGCTCGGCGATCTTTAGCGAGAGTTCATATTTCGATGTCCGTCATGCCGAACGACGCCGGCCATGCCGCAGCAGCCGGTGTCGAGCATCGTCACGGTGCGGTTGGGCAGGCGCGCGGCGAGATGCAGCGCGTTCTGGGTATCCGTCAGCGCCTTGGCGTGGCAATGCGCATGAATGGCCACGCGCCCCGGTTCGTGGTCGAACTTCAACGCGTCCGGCTCCTGCTTCAACAAGTTTTCGATGAAATCCTCGAACAAGATGCAGCGCGCAGCAATTTCCGCCGCGCCGGGCAGGTTCAGTTCGCGGTAATCCTCGGCGAACATCGAATAGCACGACGGTTCGAGGAAAATAATCGGCGCGTCGTCATTCGCCAGCAGCGCGAGATTGTGTGCGCCGAGTTTTTCCGCCTCGTCAAGGTTGCCGACGCTGAAGGCCGGACGTCCGCAGCATTTCCGCTTTTGCGGCAGCGTGACGTAAAAGCCGGCGGCTTCCAGCACTTTAACGGCGGCGATGCCGATGTTCGGCTCGTGATAACGCGTGAACGTGTCGTCCCAGAGAATCACGCGTCCGCGCAGGCCGTTCGGATCCGTACTTGCGTTTCTGAAACCAGCGGTCGAAACGGTGGCGCGCAAATTCCGGCGCGCTGCGTTCGCCGCTGATGCCAAACATTTTTCCCAGGACGATGCCGGATCGAGCGCGAGCTGAAAAACAGATTCGCCAGCCAGGGCATCGCGCAGCCGAAACGTCCCAGCGCATCCACCGAGCTGACCAGCCGCTGTTGCCAGGTCAGCCCGTCGCGTTTGGCGCGCGCGTGGAGCAACTCGGCCTTGAGCAGCGGCAGATTGACGTTGGACGGACATTCGGTCGTGCAGGCTTTGCAGGACAGACAATTTGACAGCGCAAAATCCAGTTCCGTCGGCGCGCAACGGTTCGTTGCCGGAGCCGCGCATTTCAAGCGCGGCGCGGATCAGATTGGCGCGGCCGCGCGTGGACATGCCTTCCTCGCCGGTCGCCACAAACGTCGGACACATTGTCGGCGTCTGTTTGAGGCAGCCGCCGCAGCCGTTGCATTGTTCCAGGTTGGCGACAAATGATTCGTCGCGCGCGGCGAAGGCGAGCTGCGGTTCAAACGGCAGGATCAGCTTGGCGCGCCGGCATTCTGGCGCAGGTGCTGGTCAATTTTATAACGTCCGTCGCCGATGATTTTGCCGGGATTGAAAACAGTTGTTCGGGATCGAACGACGAATTTGATCTCGCGCATCACGTCGTAAAGTTCGTCGCCGACCTGCTGCTTGAGATATTCCGTGCGGGCGATGCCCACGCCGTGTTCGCCGGCGAGCGAGCCGTTGAACTGCGCGCACCAGCGCCGCAACTTCGTCGGCGATCTGCCGGAATTTTTTCAAGTCGTCCGCCTGATGCAAATCCAGCACCGGCCGCACATGCAGCAAACCGGCCGCCGCGTGGCCGTAAAACGACGCCGTCACGCCGACGCGCGCCATCAATTCTTCCAATCCCGGCGACGTAGGCGGGCAGATCGCGCGGACGCACGGCCGAATCCTCGACGAAACAAGCCGGCTTCGCCGCGCCCTTGCAACTGGTGAGCAGCGAAAGCCCGGCCTTGCGCATGGCCCAGACAAGATTTTGCTCGCGCTCGGTTTTCAGCACGCAACCGGCGCCGGCCGAGTTTGCGTTTTTCCATTTGCGCGAGCTTGTCCTTCGCGTCCGCAAAAAATTCCACGATCAAAATGGCGGCGCACGGCTGCGCGTCCAGATCAAGCAGGTCGCGCACGGCTTGAAACTCGCGCTGGCCGCACGTCTGGTCGAACAATGGCCGGTCAATGTGTTCGATGGCCGCCGGCTCCAAGTCCAGCAATTCCTGCGTCGCCTGCATTGCCTCGGCCACCGAATTAAAAAAAATCAGGCCCACGCCGCGTTCAGCCGGCAGGGGCACCACTTTCAGTTCCGCCGAAAAAATTCCCGCCAGCGTGCCTTCACTGCCGCAGAGAATGGGAATCAGATTTCCCGGCTGTTCCGCCGCGCGCGCGAGGCCGTAGCCCGGCCAGCGTTTCGGCAGACCGGCGGGAAAACGCTCGGCAATCTGCAGCGAATTCAGCTGACCAAGTCGTCCACCAGGTTGCGTTGATGTTGCAGTGCGGGCTGGTCGGGGCCGATTTTGACAAACTTGCCGTCGGCCATGATGAGGTCCAGTCGGTGAACGTGCTGGCCGGTCGTGCCATAAACCGGCGTGTGCGCGCCGGAAGAATCATTGGCGATCATTCCGCCCAGCGTGGCGCGCGAACTCGTCGCCACGTCCGGCCCGAAACAGAAGCCATGCGGACGCAGAAAATTGTTGAGTTGATCCAGCACGACGCCGGCGCCGACGCGGACGATGCGGCGTTCAGCATCGAAATCCAAAATCTGCCGGTTGTGCCGCGCGAAATCCACGATGAGCGCTTCGCCGACGCCCCGCCGCTCAAGCCCGGTGCCGGCGCCGCGCGGAATCACCGGCACGCCGGCCACCAGCGCCGCCTGGATGATGTGCGCCGCCTGTTTGACCGTCTTGGGAAATGCCACCGCCAGCGGCACGATCTGGTAGGGCGAGGCGTCCGTCGCATAAAGCTGCAACGTCAGATTGTCGAACGCGACCTCGCAGTTCGAGGCATTCAATGCTGCCATCTGTTGGGCGGAGAGCATTGGCTACAAGCTATCGGCGTGACCGCGAGTTGACAAGCTTGCGCCGGCATCCATCTCTGAATTCCGAATTACCGGCCAGCGCCGCCTATTTGCTGATGCCGCGTTCGCTGGCGCGGATGAACTGGATGAGATGCTGAATTTCCGGCAGCGCGGGCAGGTCGCTTTCAATTTTGGCCAGCGCGTTGGAGATGGTCAGGCCTTCGCGGAAAAGGATTTTGTAAGCCTGCTTGAGCGCAGTCTGCGCCGCGTCGGAAATGCCGGCGCGTTCGAGGCCGATCTTGTTGATGGTGCGCGTCTCGCCCGGATTGCCGTCCACGATCATGAACGGCGGCACGTCCTGCACAATCTTCGAGCAGCCGCCGATCATCGAGAGCTTGCCGATGCGGCAGAATTGATGCACGGCCACATAACCCGCAAACACCGCGTGATCCTCCACCACGCAATGCCCTGCCAGCCCCGCAAAGCCGGACATGATGATGTGGTTGCCGAGGATGCAGTCGTGCGCGACGTGCGCGTGGATGATGAGCAAATTGTGCGAGCCGACGACGGTGGCTTCGCCGTCGTTCGTCGCGCAATGAATGGTTACGCCTTCGCGAAAAACATTATGATCGCCGATTTCCAGGCGCGGGTTGCCGCCCTTGTATTTCAAGTCCTGCGTCTTCATGCCGATGGCGGCGAATGGAAAAATTTCATTTCCCCGCCCCAGCCGGGTGTGGCCGTCAATGACGACGTGCGAATGCAATTTGCAGTTCTCGCCGAGCGTGACGTGTTCGCCAATGACGCAGTAAGGCCCGATGTCGCAGTTTGCCGCAACGTTGCGCCTTCGGATGAACGATGGCCGTTGGATGAATCATGGAAATTTACGATTTACGATTTACGCGCCGTTTTTTCATATCGTAAATCATCAATCATAAATCATAAAATTTTCAGGCGTCGCGCAGCATGAACGTCACTTCCGCCTCGCTCACCATCTCGCCGTCCACTTTGCAGACGCCTTTGGCCTTGCCGATTTTGCCGCGAATCTTTGTCAGCTCGACTTCGATGACCAGCACGTCGCCCGGCACCACCGGCTTGCGCCATTTCACTTCCTCGGCGGACATGAAATACGCGATCTGGTTCGCCAACTCGATCCGCTTGAGCAGCAAAATGCCCGCGACCTGCGCCATCGCTTCGAGTTGCAGCACGCCCGGCATGATCGGGTGCCCCGGAAAATGACCGAGGAAATGCGGTTCGTTCATCGTCACGTTTTTCACGCCGATGATGGTGTTGCCCTCCATCTTCAAAATCCGGTCCACCATCAGGAACGGATAGCGATGCGGCAGCATTTTCATCAACTCCTCGACGTTCATCGCGCCCTCGGCGGCCGGCAGCGGCTCCGGCGCATTTTTTGCCGGCGGTGGCGGCGAGAAGGTTTGCGCCACGCGGACGGGCTTGTTGATCTGCTCGACGATCTTGCGCACCAGTTCGGCATTGGCCGCGTGGCCGGGCCGCACCGCGATGACATGGCCGCGAATCGGTTTGCCCAGCAGGGACAGGTCGCCGACGATGTCCAGCATCTTGTGCCGCACAAATTCCTCGGGATACCGCAGCGGCTCCGTGGTCAGCACCGCGTCGTCGCGGATGATGACGGCGTTTTCCAGGCTGCCGCCTTTGATGAGACCGTTCTTGAACAGAAATTCGATCTCCTCGAAAAAACAAAATGTCCGCGCATGCGCCAATTCCTTTTCCCAGGTCTGCGGCGTGATTTCCGTGGAATAAAATTGGGTGAACCTTCCCTGCTTGTCCGCGCTCGTGCAGGTGATTTTGAAATGCTCGTCGGGAAACAGCGTCATCGTCGTCTCGCCAAGCTGCAATTCAATCGGCTCCGTCGGCGTGAAAAATTCGCGCCTCTCCGCCTGCGCCACGATGCCCGCCGTCTGGATGATTTTGCAGAACTCCCGCGAACTGCCGTCCGCGATCGGCGGCTCGTTCGCGTCCAGTTCGATCACCGCGTTGTCAATGCCGTAGCCCGCCAGCGCCGCGAGGACGTGCTCGACCGTGTGGACTCTGACATTTCCTTTCGCGAGCGTCGTCGAGCGGTTTGTTTCCGAGACGTTGCCCACGAGCGCCTCAATCTCCGGTTTGCCATCGAGGTCCACGCGGCGAAACCGCACGCCGCTGTTCGCGGGCGCGGGCAAAATCGTCATGTTGACCCGGCTGCCGCTGTGCAGACCGATGCCGGAAAAACTGGCGGGACGATTGAGCGTTTGCTGATTCAGCACGGCCAGATTAGACAAAACACCGGCACGGTTGGCAAGCCAAACGAACTCGGCAGACCGGAAACGGCCGAAGCGCCCGACAAATTCCCGGCGCAAAATAATTTGCGTTAAGGTGTGATTTTTTTGTGCTTCGGACGAATCATTAGGAAATGACAATCGTGAACAATGAGAGCACTATTTTATGAAATTCCCCGCGGCCGGCGCCAAAATCACCGGCCGGGGACACCGATGATTTCGCCCAACGCCATGTCCGGGACTGCCGCCAACGATGAATTTTCCGCCCGACTTGATGAGCATAAAGGCATCGTCTGCAAGATCGCCCATGCCTACGCGCGGAACCCGGAGGATTGGCAGGACCTAAGCCAGGAAATCATCCTTCAGTTGTGGAAATCATATCATCGCTACGACCCGCGCTTCAAATTTTCGACTTGGATGTATCGCGTGGCGCTGAATGTTGCCATCTCCGCCTGCCGGCGCGAACAACGCCGGACCAGCACCGTTGTGCCGCTGGAAGAGAGCATCCTCGAATCGGCCGCCCAAACGGAGCAATTCGATTTGGATCTGCAAGTCGCGGAACTCTATCGCATCATTGGTCAACTCGATGAATTGAACCGCGCGCTGATGCTGCTCTATCTCGACGACACCAGCCACCGCGACATCGCCAGCATCCTGGGAATCTCGGAAACCAATGTTTCAACAAAAATCAACCGGCTAAAACAAAAGATCAAAGAACAATTCAAAACAAACGAAAAGGAGCAATAATATGAACCTCGATGAAATGAAACAAACCTGGACGGAACATACCGTAAAACTGGACCGCTTGCTGAAACTCAATTTGCAGGCCCTTCAATCCGCGCACATTGACAAAAGCCGGTCCGCGCTCGGCCGCTACAAGATGCACCGGGTCATCGAATTGATTCCCGGCGTGGTTTGCGCCGGCCTGCTGGGTGCCTATATCGTCCATCGCCTGACGGTTCCCACCCTGGCGATTCCGGCCGTGATCCTGATCGCCTTTATCGGCGGCGCGATTGCGGGTTGTGTCCGGCAATTGATCTTGCTCCACCAGATCAGCTACACGGATCCGGTCACAACCATTCAGGCGAAACTGGAGGCCGTGAAACTGCACCTGCTGGATACCAGCCGGCTGATGATCCTCTCGCTTCCGTTCTATTTTGTATATCTCGTGCTGGGATCCGATCTCCTGTTCGGAGTGGACATTTTGGCGCGCGGTGATTGGACCTTTCTTTATGCGAATGCGGCGTTGAGCCTGGCGTTCTTCGCGCCCGCCCTCTGGATTTTTCGCAACCTGAACTTCCGCAACGCGGACCATCCAGTGATCCGTGTCTTCATCAACGGCGCCGGTGGAAAGCAATTGCTTGCCGCAATGGACTTTCTTGACCGGATCGAAAAATTTAAGGCTGACGAACGAAACTAGGCAAGAGTTTGTCAATGCCTGCTCGCCGGCGAACTTGTGTTTTGACTTTGCCTGTTTTTCAGCTTGAACCGGCTTCGTGAAAGAATTATTCTGTCCGTCGCAAAATCTATAAAAAGACAATTAAAAACAACAGGTTGTCACGGTCTTCCGGCGGCAGCGCGCTTAGCTCAGTGGTAGAGCATTACCTTCACACGGTAGGGGTCGCAGGTTCGAAACCTGCAGCGCGCACCATTATTTTATGGTGTTTTTTGAAGTTTTTGCTTTTCGTGTGACAGTTTCCTGACACTATTGGGGCGTGAACGCGGAAAAAGCAGAAAAATCGGGATCTGACACCAACGCCAAAAAAACGAAGTGGGTGGTCGGTCGCGGGTCAGCGAGTGTCAAAATCTATCTTACGCCGCATGGCGGCAAAAATTATTACACGCTTTCGTATTGGCTGGACGGGAAACGGAAGCGACAAGTCTTTTCCACACTTCAAGCCGCCAAGAACGAAGCGGCCATCAAAGCCATTGCCTTCACCAATGGTGATCTGGGTGTGGCAAAAATGACCAATGCCGACAGTGCCGCCTATGCCCGGGCGGTGAACCTGCTGCAACCGGTCAGCGCGCCGTTGGAACTCGCCGCCTCCGAATATGCCAGCGCGGTGAAGCGTCTTGGGGCCGTGTCGCTTTCGCAAGCCGTGGATTTTTACCTCAAACGCCATCCGGCAAATCTGGTGCCGAAAATGGTCAAGGAGGTTGCGGATGAAATGATTAAGTTGAAACATGCCGACCAATTGAGCGAGCGGTATGTGCAGCAACTTGATTATGCAATGAGAAAGTTCACCGGTCGGTTTCACGGCCGCCTGGGTGATGTTCGCGGGACGGACGTGGACGCATGGCTGCGTTCACTGAAAGTTGGGCCGCGCACGCGGAACAATCTGCGCAACTCGGTGCAAGCCCTGTTCAATTTCGGCATCACACGGAAATATCTGCCGAAGGATCACGACGAGATTGACTCGGTGCCGAAGGCGAAAGACCGAGGCGGGGAGATTGAAATCTTCACGCCGGATGAAATGGTGGAGCTTTTGGCGGTGGCGTCACCGAGGCATGTGCCGTTTTTGGCCATCAGCGCTTTCGCCGGGGTGCGGCACGCGGAATTGCAACGGCTGGATTGGGCGGATTTGAAACGACAAGCGGGCATCATTGAGATCAAGGCGGGAGCGGCGAAGACGGCAAGCCGGCGGGTGATTCCGATTCTGCCGAATCTGGCGAAATGGCTCGAACCGCACTGGCGGGAGGTTGGGCCGGTTTGTGATTATGTCAATATGGTGTCCGAAATTGGTGATCTGACGCGGCGGTTGAATACGGAACGAAAGAAAAGGGCAGCGGATACACCGGTATTCAAGTGGAAACACAATGCGCTGCGGCATTCATTTATTTCCTACCGCGTGGCGGAGACGCTGGATGTCGCCAAAGTTTCACTGGAAGCCGGGAATTCACCACAGATGATCTTTAAGCATTATCGCGAATTGGTTCGGCCGGCAGAGGCAAAAGCTTGGTTTGCGATCGTTCCCAAAAGTTGAAACTGAATTCGTCGGCTGCCGGACAATTTGTAAATCCGCTGGAAAACAACTTCGTTTGGACAGGCGTTGTCGGGACGTGTGATAATGTGGTGGGATGCGAACAAGTCGGAATGGACGCCAGCGGGCGATGGGGAAACCGGGTGAAAGATGTCGTCCGGTTTCCACAAGCCAGACAGAAATTGCCCACTATTGTTTCACATAATCACATAATCGTTTCATTAAATCATAAAGTGTTTCATTTTAAGTTGACATCGTTTCATTATTTGCTAGATTCGTTCCGTGGCCAACAATGAATATCTTTCGGAATTGTTCAGAATCGTCGAAGGTGCCTTGCGGCAAGACGGGGTGAAGGTGAAGAACTATGCCCAACTGCTCGCGGACAAGCTGGCCACCGGCGGTGATGAGGCCAGCGCCCAGCGACTACGGAAGCTGATTGACGACCGCGCGGTGCAATTGCATCCGGCCCGCCTGGAGCAAAATACGCCGCCCCCCGTTGACGGCGAAAGCCGTTTTCCACTGCTAGACCGGGTTGATGTTCCGCCCTCAGCGGAGCGGCATCTGCTCACCGACGCCCAACGGGCGTTTGTGGAAGATTACCTGTCGGTGGTGGAATCGCGGATTGAACTGGAAAAGCGGGGCGTGAAGGCGGGCACGAATCTGCTACTTTACGGTCCACCGGGTTGTGGCAAGAGCCATCTGGCGGCCTATATCGCGCGGCGATTGAAACTTCCCATGTATGTCGCCCGGCTTGACGGTTTGATTTCGTCCTTTCTTGGCAGCACGGCGAAAAACATCCGATCCGTGTTTGAATTCGCATCCCGCACGCCCTGCGTGCTGCTGCTGGATGAGTTTGACGCAATCGCAAAGCTGCGTGACGACCAACAAGAACTTGGCGAGCTGAAGCGCGTGGTGAACAGCTTCATTCAAAACATTGACAGCTTGGGGAGTGACATCATCTTGATCGCGGCCACCAATCACGAGCAATTGCTTGACCCGGCGGTGTGGCGGCGATTCCAATATTTGCTGCACATTGATCTGCCAAATCTGGAACAACGCGAGGAGTTCTGGAAACTTTTCTCGGACGACCTGAATTGGGGAGCGAAGGATCTTGAAAGCCCTGGCGGACTTATCCGAAGGGTTTTCAATTGCTGCGATTGAGGGCGCAGCCACGCGCGTCCGACAGCAGGTGGTTACGCGCCAAGCCCAGCCCAGCCTCCATAGTGCATTTAGCGCGCTGGCCTCGCTCGCCCGCGGCGAGTCGTCGGCCAAGACGCCGCTGTCGTCCATGCGGCTGAATGAGCCGCGACCGCTGGCAAAACAGTTACGGAAGCGAAACCCGCGCTTATACAGTTTGACGGTGGCCGGCGAAATTGCCGGCATTTCAAAGGCAACGATGAGCCGCCATGCCGCCAACGGCCACGCAAAACGGAAGGAAAACTGATATGGCAGAAGAGAGACTGTATGTAAAAATCGTGATGCCCAAACAGGGCGTAGAAAAGAAGAAGCCTGGCGGCGGGGTGAAACCGAAAGTATTCACGCCCGTCACACCAGCCGTGCGCACACGCCTCGCTGCCGGACTTGAACCAGTCGAACGATTGCTGGCAAGCGTCCCATTGAGCCGTCCCGTCGTCCCGTTGAAGGCCGTTCTGACACCGAAGGCGCTGGCCAAGAGCCATTGGCGCGCCGCGTTGTTCGATGAAAAAAGCTGCCCGGTCATCGGCGCGGGCAAACCCGGCGAATTATATCTGCGGGCTTCGCGCGAGGGCGTCCAAACGCTCAAGCGGCGCATTCTTCATGGCGATGGCGATCAACTGCAAAAGGAAATCTCGGCGGTGAAGGAACTGCGTCCCGTCATGGCAGAGGACCGGTTGAACGGAGTTGCGCCAGCGAAACTGTTCTCCTCCGCGCCGGACTTGCGAGGTCGCCGGCCAATCAAGGTAAAACTTTTTAACTATTCCAACCCTGACACCCAAGCGAGCGAAGTGGCCGGATTTGAAAGCCAACTCCAAGGCAAAACATTGTCGTTTGTCCGTCATGCTCAATATGAAGGGCAGGACATTTACACCGTTACCTGCAAGTCGGAGGCCGACGTTGGATATTCTGGCCAACGTGCTGTCCGTTCGGAGCGTGGGGCTGATTCCGATGTTTCGGACAATCAACGAGGCGCGGCTCAACCCGCGTCCGATGCCAGACTCAATTCGGTCAGCGGAATCGGATCCGTCCGGATTTCCCATTGTTGGCGTCGTGGACAGCGGCGTGACCAAGAAAATTCCCGAATTAGAACCGTGGGTATATCGGCGGGAACGTTTCGTAGCCGCCGCCGAAGAGAACACCTATCACGGAACGTTTGTGGCCGGGTTGCTCGTGTGGGGGCATGTGCTGAATGCGGCCCACCCGGAAATCGGACCGCATCCATGCCGGATTCTGGATATTCAAGTGCTGCCGAACTCAAATCCAACCTACGGCGCGGTGGGCAACGTAACGGAATCCGAACTGTTACAAGACTTGGAACAGGCACTGCTCAAATACTCAAACGAAGTCAAGGTGTGGAACTTGTCGCTTGGCAGCGATGAAGTATGTTCGCTGGATCGTTTCAGCGACTTCGGCGTGCAACTGGACAATTTGCAGGACCGATACGGGGTTACGTTTGTCATTGCCGCCGGCAATTACGAAACCGCCCCCCTGCTCACCTATCCCCGTGACCCGCATAGTGCAATGGTTGGGCGCATTACCAGCCCGGCCGACAGCGTGCTGGGCATTGCGGTTGGCGCGATTGCGCAACTGAACCACCCAACCACGGGCACGAAGCGCGGCGAACCGGCGCCCTTTTCAAGGAACGGACCGGGGCCAAACCACATCATCAAGCCCGACCTGGTTCATTTCGGTGGAAATATCGGAAGAGATTTAAGCCATTCGCTGGGGATCACCTCGCTGGACAACGGGCCGGGGGTGGCCGAAGACGTTGGGACAAGTTTTGCGACACCACTGGTCGCGCGGCAACTGGCATCCATCCACCATCGCATTACGCCGATGCCGACGGCGACGCTGGCACGAGCGATTCTAACTCACAACGCCGTGGACATCCGCACCCGCGAGCGGGTGCAAGACACCGACGATCATTACCTCGGCTTCGGGACGCCGCTGGACATTGAGCGAGCGCTGGAATGCGACCCGTGGAAGATGACGCTGGTGTTTGAAGAAGTGATGCGGCCAGGATTTTTCCTTGAATGGGATAATTTTCCGTATCCTGAATCCCTGACAGATGGCGGCCGCTTCAGGGGAGAAATCTGGATGACGCTGGCGTATCGTCCGGCGCGCAATCCAAGTTATGGTTCGGAATACTGCGAGACCCATGTGGACGCGCACTTTGGTGTTTATCGGGATGGAAAAGACGGTGAAAAATTCATCGGTCAAGTCCCGGTTGAACATCCGAACAAAGGTCTTCTATTTGAGTCATTTCAAGTGCAGGCATTGCGCAAGTGGGCGCCGGTGCGGACCTACCATTGTCGGATTCCGAACGGCGTGACCGGAAAGCGCTGGCGTCTTTATGTGGAACTGCTTTGCCGTCACGGCGTCGAGGGCACCACGGCCAGCAACCAGCCGTTCGCCCTGTTGCTCACGATTTCCGACCCGGAGCGCCGCGCGCCGGTATATGACGAAATGGTGCGCAGCCTGCGGACACGATTCCAGACACAAAATCTGGCCCTGCGTCCAACTGTGCGCGTGCGTCCGCAGAATTAGGTTCTTGGCAGCCGATGTGTGGAAGCGGTTTTCAAAATCCGGATTGAACATTTATGGCTAAAATCAAACAGGACCCGAAAGCGCTGATTCGTGCGCTGCAATCACTCAACTGATTCCGCTCCGCCTTCGTCTGGCAACTGTTTCACTTGCGCGATGGTAATTGGTTGCCCGGTTTCCAACGTTTTTTGAATAATCATCTCAAGCGTTGCCGACTGATCTGTTGAAGTGCCAACCCACGCTTTGCTCACGAATGTCACGAATTCTGTGTTGTTCAAATAGCGGCCTGAATTGTCAAAGCGTAAAGCTTTACCTCCCTTTGGACCATCTAAGTCAGAACTGTTTCTTAACCGATACCAGTATTCTAACGGGAAATACATCCCATGAATCAACTCAATATTATCTGGCTGTCGAACAACTCGCGGGCAAAACTTGAGAAAAAATGGATTTTGATCGAAGCGGAATGCTCCAGGAATCTCTGACTGCTTGTTCTGCTCTGCGGATAAGTCTTTGAAAAACCGTCTCATTTTTCCCACCTCCTTATCTAAGCCATCATTCGGCAGACGGAAAAGTTCGTCATTATTCTCCCTTTCCATGGCTTTATATTGAACCATGACAAACGACTTAAAAGTTTCGTTGTAATAAATTAAATCAGCCCCCGTGAGTTCCTCAAGTGGTTCGCGATTTACTAACAGCACCGAAAGAAAAATCTTGCCGTCAGTAAATTGCACGCCGTTTTGGACATATTTTTTGATTGCCGCAAATCCCGGAAATGTTTGATGGTCGCTGATCAGCATCGCGTCTTCTCTGAAATAACTTTGCGGCAGACCTTCAAGATAAGACTTTGGCGCGTGGCTCAGGTCAAATTCAGGATGCAAAAATTCCTTGCGCTCAAGCCCCGCGAGTTGCAGAGCCATCAAAACAGCGTCTTGTTGCTGTTGGAAACCGAACTGCTGCTCAGGATCAAGCTCGCGCAATGGGTTTGGTCTGCTGTTCAAGGCAATTCCGATTACGCCATTTGCATTGGGATATTCAGCAAGCAACGCTTCCAATACTGCGTGAGAAGTCTTGAGCGTGAGTAAGCCCCCTGAGTGAAATGCTACCGCCGCCAGATTTTCAAATCTTCGAATCAATCTATCTTTCAGGTTATTAACCGGAAATGGATTGCCAACTGTTTCAATTGAACTCAATTCCAGTCGAGTTAACCCGGTGCCACCACCATAACCCCGGTGACCGATAGCTAGGTATTTTACCAAACGATTTACGTCATAAATAATACAAATCAAAGGGCGTATCCCACTGTGCTCGAATTGCGCGACAGGTTCGGAAAATTCTATCCCTCGCGGATGATCTTCATCACTCCGGCGTTCAAATAGCTCCAGACGGTCTGGCTGTAAACAAACCAAAAAAACCTGCAAATTTTCGAAACGTTTGTCGGTCACACTCATTTGATGCCTGTCATTTCAACGGCCAGCCGCCGTGTTTTTCGAGCACCGTGTCTATTTCTTTCATCAGCCGGATGGTCTCAGACAACGCCACCACGATTTTCTGGTAATGCTCCCGATCTGCGGCGGACAGTGTCCGCCCTTTGCGGGCTTTGAGCCATTTCTCGCAGACCTGGTAGCCGCCGATGTGGAAGTTCCACACGTCCTCGCGCACGCCTTGGAAGCCGGTGGTCTGCGCCTTGTCCAGCCAGACGGTGTTTTTGGACCACGAGATTTTTTCGACTTCGGGGCTGCGACCGCCGAGGTATTCCGTGATGGGCTGGTCCAGCTTGGGCGATTCCAGCAGGTGCAGGGCGGTGAGTTCGCCGCCGAGGCGGGCCAGCGCGCGGAACAACTCCAGCTTCCCGGTCAACGGCAGGCGCGGGAAATCTATCTTCAGAAACTCCGCGTAGCGACTCCGGTAGTCATAGTGATGGCGGTCAGGAAACTATGTCTTTTGAAATTAATGGCAATGTTTCAAAAGTGATTGGTGTGAATGTTGGCGGACTTGGCGCAAGTCTGTCTGCGGTTAATTGGAATGATTTTGGTTCCTCGATTCTGCCGGTGTCGTCTTGTTCTTTCCTTGCGCCGTCAACGGGATGGATGACAAATATTGTGATTGATTCAATTACGGGGCCAGTTCCTGACGTGAATAATTCGCCGAATTTCACGGTGGATTTCCATGTGAATAATCCAACGGTGACGAATATACAGTTTTACTATTATAACAACACTTCCAAGACAAAGATGTATGAGGTGCATGATGCGAGTGGTCATATCATTGGTTTTCCGGTGGCATGTTTGCCGGGGACAGAAGGGTCAATCATAGTAAATGGTTGGCCTGCTAGTGGGGTTTCGGGGATGACGTTGAATTCATCAACGGTTCAAGGGTATAATAGTGATGGCTCTTCGATTGCTCCGGTGATAGCGGATACAGGTTTGGTGGCGGGTTATCCGGTGGGTGGGAATCCGCCTTCACCTCCGTCTCCTTCTCAACTTGTTGGTCTTGCGCCAACGTCCGTGATTGGTGGCCTGTCGCCTATTGGTGCGCTTGGTAACACTGGCCAGAGTTATCAAGCCAGTCCAACCAACACGGACATAATATTCAGCGGCGTGGGGACAGATTCTGGTGGCAATGATGCGAATTTGATTGCGGCTGTCCAGCAAGGCGCGCAAGGCACAGTGAATGCGATTGTGAATGCGAACAAAGCGGCGCAAACGGCGGCTGGCATCGCGCATTCCGATGCTTTGTCAATCATCAATGGAATTGCCGGGGTTACAAGTGCGGTTCAATCAGAAACGAATGCGGGTAGCGGCGTGGTTCAGCTTGGGGGACAATTTCCATCGTTCACAACAAACATACTGCAATCGAACAATGATGTTTTGAAACAGATAAACAGTGGTATTTCAAACATGAATTCTGGTGCGTCTGGAGTTGTTCAGCTTGGCGGCCAATTCCCGTCCTTTACGACGAACATTTTGCAGTCAGACAATGCTTTGCTGGCCAAGCTGGTGGCTGGCCAGTCCAATGCGGTTACGTTCACCGGCATGACGACAAACGTTTTGGGTGGCGACTTTCCATCATTTACGACCAACATTTTGCAGGCGAATAATGATGTGCTGTGGAAGATATTGGCCGGGGTGACGAACCTGCCTCCTCCGGTGACGAACATTCAAGACCTGGCGGCGGAGAATTCCTTAGTTTCAATCAGGACGAATATTCAGGATTTGATGAATTCGAGCAATGCGGATATTGCCACGGAGACAACCCAGGTTGGCATATCAAACTTGTTGTCGAGGATGGCGACGAACGGATTGGTGATGCCGACGAATTACGCGACGGAGTCAACGCTGGCGGGCATGTCAAATCTGATTGGTGGCAATTGGTCGAATTCGGTTCCAACCGATGACATGGGGGTTTCGAATGCTTACCTTTCGGCGGCGTTTGGGTATGACACGAATCTCAGCCTGACGAATTTTTCGGTCACGGTGTCGAATGAAACGAGTTATGCGCAAGCGGAGGGGGATAGTTACGCGGCGTCGCCGGATTTGCAGGGGGTGGAAACGGGTCTGGCGGGGTTCCTCGTGCAAATGAGTCCGGTGACGGTGGATGATAGTTGGGGCGAGCCGGACATGACTTTTGACTTCGGGCCATACCTGGGGCAAACAGTGGGCAAAATGATGGGTGCAAAGGCGGTCAATGCGGGTTCCACGGTGATGGATTTTAATCCGATGCACAATGCCGATCTGGCGGCGGTGTTCAACGCGGCGAAAAGTCTTTTCGCCTGGATTATTGCCATCATCTACCTGCTCAAGTGCGCGACGGATGCGGGCAAGGCGATTGAAATGTGCGAGATGGCTCGTGGGGTGGTTGTTTCAAGCCCGACAACCAAGAAGACTTATACTTGATTTATGATACCTGTCTTAGTTGCGATCTGGGATGGATTTTTGGAGTTGCTGGCCGGCTGTCGGGCTTTGTTTCCGATGCTGGGCAGTTTGGGCGGTCGGATTGGCCTTTGGATGGTGGCTCTGTGGGGGCTGATCAAAACGACGCTGCAACAGATGGTTTCGTGGGTTGGCGCCAATACCGTTGAGAATCTTGCCCGGGGAACGATCGCCATCGCAGTTCGGGTGTTGGTGTTGGTGGCTTTCCACGTCGGGATTGTGGCGCGGGTCGGTCTCAATGTTTTTGCGCCAATAGTCGGCGGAATGTTCGGGATTTTCCGCTTTCCCATAGGCGGGCGTTTCCCGCAACGTCAAGATGCGAAACTCACCAAGCTTGGCGAATTTCTCTTTTGATGATTGCTGGACGGCGTTCGCTGGTGCCTGATTCGATTCCATTAAATTTTGTGTTTTCATAAGCTTTTTTTTGATGCTTGCCGTCCGTGTCCCGCCGTTTGCTGTTCGATTCACCTCCCGCGCAGTTTTTTTTGAGCCATCTACAATTCTTTTCCGGCGTGCAATTCGCATGACAGCCACGGTTTTGGCCGTTACGAATAGGCCGGGTGGCTGGCGTGTGAATTGCGCTTCGTCGCCGGAAAAAAATTGCCGCGCGAAGTGCGCGTGAAGATCACCGAGAAAAATGACGGAGCATCGAACAGCAAACGGCGGGACATGGACGGCCACGCTGGAAGAAAAACGCGCCATGGCAAAACACCACTACCAAATTCTGTGCCCCCGGCGGGGCCGTAAAACTAATTTGGCAGTTGCTTTGAGTTGGTGCTGCGGGAGAATCGGGAGACGGGTCATGTCGGGCAGCCAGGAACAAAAAATCCCTGACAAATCCTGACACTAAATCTTCGGATTGTTGGTGTGAACGTTCGCGTCGGTAAAAATGGGTATGCGAAGAATGGCGAATGTTTATACGCTTAAAGCGAAGATTTGCGAAAATTCACCTCCTATTTGAACCAGATTCGAAACCTGCAGCGCGCACCATTTTTTCACGGCGTGGACCGCTGGCGGAACTGCCGCGCGACAGTTTCATCGCCTTCAACCGCGAGAGCGGCGAGGAGTTGGCCAGGAAAGTTTTTTAGCCGGCAAGAATTTCGCCCCCCCCCCAGCCGCGTCTGATGATGGTTTCTTTGCCATGTTTCCGAGGTTGGAAAACGCCGCGCCCGCCGTCAATTCGCGCAAGTTTTTGAAATTTGTTCTCAGATTCCCTTGCCGCGGAAATTATTTCACAAAACCATTTGACGCGCTTGAAAAATGTTATATCATCAAATCTTGATACGTCAATATGTTGTTGGCGCCAAATTGAACATTCCATGAGCAAGAACTATATTTTTTCATCCGAGTCCGTCGGCGAAGGCCATCCGGACAAAGTCTGCGACACGATTTCAGACGCCGTGCTGGACGCCTGTATCGCGCAGGATCCGCGCAGCCGGGTCGCCTGCGAAACTTACGCCAAGTCCAACCTCGTCGTGGTCGGCGGCGAAATCACCACCAAGGCGAAATTGGACTTCAATCAAATCGCCCGCGACGCCATCCGCGAAATCGGCTACACGCACGATGACGACGTTTTTCACGCCGACAAAGTTCTCATCATGAACGCCATCACGTCGCAATCGCCGGACATCGCGCAAGGCGTGGACGCGCGCGAGGCTGAAGGCAAGGAAACCGACGAGCAAGGCGCCGGCGACCAGGGACTCATGTTCGGTTACGCTTGCAACGAAACGCCCGAACTCATGCCCGCGCCGATCATGTATGCGCACCAGCTTGGCCGGACGCTCACGAAAATCCGCAAGGCCGGCAAAGTGAAGTGGCTGCGACCCGACGCCAAGTCGCAGGTCTCCGTTCGCTATGTGAACGACCAACCGGTGGAAATTGTGAACGTCGTCATCTCGACGCAGCACGCCGCCGACGTGGAACATTCCACGATCAAGGAATTTTGCATCGAAGAAATCATCAAGAAAGTCTTGCCGAAGAATTTGATTACAAAGGAAACGAAATTTCTCATCAATCCCACCGGCCGCTTCGTCGTCGGCGGACCGCAAGGCGACACCGGTTTGACCGGCAGAAAAATTATTGTGGACAGCTATGGCGGCATGGGACGTCACGGCGGCGGCGCATTCTCCGGCAAAGATCCAAGCAAAGTGGATCGCAGCGCGGCTTATATGGGCCGTTACGTGGCCAAGAACATCGTGGCCGCCGGTCTCGCGACGAGCGCGGAAATTCAATTTGCCTACGCCATCGGTTATCCCGACCCAGTTTCCGTCTGCGTGAACACGTTCGGCACCGGCGTCGTCAGCGACGAAGCGATTGAACGCGCGGTTTGCGAAGTATTCAGCTTCAAGCCGGCGGCGATCATCAAGCAGTTGAATTTGCTCCGTCCGATTTATTCCAAGACGACCAATTACGGTCACTTCGGCAAAACCGATCCCGACATTACCTGGGAAAAAACGGACAAGGCCGACATTTTGCGCAAGGCGGCGGGACAAACAAAAACGACCGGCGCCTAAAAAAGCCGCATCGCTCGTGAACATCCGTTCAGCCGCGCGCGCACAAGTGACGGCGTGACTCAATTTAACGATTCAACTTTTTAACATTTAACAACTAAATTATGCCAGCGATCAAACTCTCACCGGCGCGCCGCGCGAAACCGACCGGCGCAAAACCGTTGTCGAAAAACGGCAGCGTCAATGGAAACGACAAACATGATTTTGCCGTCCGCGACCTCTCGCTCGCCGAGTGGGGCCGCAAAACCATTCAGGTTTCCGAGCACGAGATGCCCGGCCTCATGTCCATCCGCAAAAAATACGGCGCGAGCAAGCCGCTCAAGGGCGTGCGCATCACCGGCTCGCTGCACATGACCATCGAGACGGCGATTCTCATCGAGACGCTCGTCGAACTCGGCGCGTCCGTGCGCTGGGCGAGTTGCAACATTTTCAGCACACAGGACCACGCCGCTGCCGCCATCGCTGCCGCCGGCATTCCGGTGTTTGCGCACAAGGGCGAATCGCTCGAAGAATATTGGGATTTCACGCTCCGCGCGCTCACGCATCCCGGAAACAAAGGGCCGCAGCTCATCGTGGACGACGGCGGTGACGCGACGCTTTTGATTCACAAAGGCTACGAACTCGAGAACGGCAGCGACTGGGTCAACACGCCCAGCGACAACCACGAAGTCTCCGTCATCAAAAATCTTTTGAAACGCGTCGCCAAGGAACGCCCCGGTTTCTGGCACGAAGTGGTGAAGGATTGGAAAGGTGTTTCCGAAGAAACGACCACCGGCGTTCATCGCTTGTATCAAATGCTGGAGCAGGGGAAACTTTTGGTTCCCGCCATCAACGTCAACGACTCCGTCACCAAGTCGAAGTTCGACAACCTCTACGGCTGCCGCGAATCGCTCGCGGACGGCATCAAGCGCGCGACCGACGTGATGATCGCCGGCAAAGTCGCCTGCGTGTGCGGTTACGGCGACGTCGGCAAAGGCTGCGCGCATTCACTGCGCGGATTTGGCGCGCGCGTCATCGTCACGGAGATTGATCCCATCAACGCGCTGCAAGCCGCGATGGAAGGTTTTGAAGTCACGACCGTGGAAGATACGCTCGGCGCCGCCGATCTTTACGTCACCACGACCGGCAACAAGGACATCATCACGCTCGAACACATGGCGAAGATGAAAGACCAGGCCATCGTCTGCAACATCGGCCATTTTGACAACGAAATCCAGGTGGACCGCCTGAACAACGCCAAGGGCGTGAAGAAGCTCAACATCAAGCCGCAGGTGGACAAATACACCTTTGCCGGCGGCAACAGCATTTACATGCTCGCCGAAGGCCGCTTGGTGAACCTCGGCTGCGCCACCGGCCATCCGAGTTTCGTGATGTCAAACAGCTTCACGAATCAAGTGCTCGCGCAGTTGGATTTGTGGAAGAACAAAGACACCGCGAAAATCGGCGTCTATCGTTTGACCAAGAAGCTCGACGAAGAAGTCGCCCGCCTGCACCTCGAAAAAATCGGCGTGAAGCTCACCAAGCTCACGAAGGCGCAGGCCGAATATCTCGGCGTGCCGGTGGAAGGTCCTTATAAGCCGGAGCACTATCGGTATTGAACAAACTCAAACTTCCAAATTTTTCAAAGCGCATCAGCAATGATGCGCTTTTTCTTTTTGCGATGCGGAAGTCAGGGGGAACAGGTGAAATCGAAATTAGTCTTGAGGATGATCGGCTGGCTTACCGCGCTGCATTGGCTGCTCCAAAAATATTGAAAGTGCGCAGAGCGTTGGGCATTTCTCCACCGCAGATGACCGATCCAAAAAAAGGACTTGCTTCATTAAAATTCGTGAATGATAAGAACGCTTTCTCGCCTGTGCGGGTGACATGGCAGGAGCGGCAGGAGATTTTAACAACATTGGCGTAAAGATATTGATGCGCGGGAGTGTCGTTCCAGCCGGACGGAATGTAGTCCATGTTGTAATTGCCGGGAAGCCCCGGCCCGCCATACCAGCCTTGCACAAGATCGGTGACGGCAGGCGTGGGCACGGTCCGCAGCGTCGCGGCGTTGAGCGCTTTGAAAGCCGTGGATTGCGCGGCCAGATTGAAATTCTGGTTCGCGGAATACTTGAAGGATTCAAGATCGAAAGGTAGAAATCTCGCCTTCACGTTAGGGTCGCCCGCCGGCTTCTCTCCTCCGTGACAAATAATGCACAAATGCGGCACGAATTTGTCTCCTTTGTGGTCCAGGTCAATGCCGCTGATTCGTTGGTTCTGATTATTGAAGATATAAAATTTCGTGTAGCGGTTGGTGTTGGTGGTTGGAATCTTCGGATTAGGACTAGCGGAATTTAAAACCGTCGGATCAGCAGAGTATTCCATGCAAACCGTCGCCAGCAAACCCTGTTTCGGTTTCCCGGTGTTACGGGCGGTTATTGCGTCGTCGGGTGTTTTGTAGTTCGAGACAAAGTAGGCGATGTCGCCGTTGACGTTGGTTTTCATGCCCATCCAGCGGCCAAATCCCAAATCGCCGTTATTGAAATAGATCGCCTCCGCGTCGGAGTTGAACGCATTTGCGCCGGAACTCGAATTATATCCGTTGGCGGTCAGCCAGTTCTCGAATGTGAGTTTGGAACCTTGCGGATCAATCTTCTTGTAATAGGCATTGCCATAGTCCGCATCACCCGGACCAAACGTATAGCTCAACATCTCCCCTGGTTTGGGCGCGCCGGGGAAAGCCAGTGTGACGTTTGCACAATTCGAACTCACACCGCCCGTCGTGACAGAATTGCTGATGACACAGCCGTTTGTGAGCGTCGCTTCGTTGGCCTGAAAAATCTGGAACGTGACCAACTGATTTGTCGGCAGATTGGGAAAGGTCGTAAAAGGTTCGGTGATGGTTCTCACTTGCACGGCGGGACTTGAAATCGTCACGTCCACCGGCAAACTGATCGTGTTGCTAACTTCCAGCGTGATGCAGGCTCCGGCATTTGCCGTGACTGCGGCGACGCACACGCCTGTTTGCGGAACCTGCCACGACATGGAGTTGGTGTTTGAGGAGCCGGCCACAAAAACAGGGGTTGAAAAATAGAAACCGTTCGTAGGATTGTAGAGCCAAATTTGGATCGGCGCATCGGACAAGGGCCGGAACGTTCCCAATGGCACGCTGATTTGAGGACGGTTGTTGGGATTGATGAACAACGGATTTCCGAATTGATCGCGCAAGGCGACGCTTGCGCCGGCGTAAGGCATGAGCACGCTATTGGGAAACCCGGAAATCTGATTCAAGTTTCCGGGCAATCGTCCCGCAGGGTCCGCCGGATCAATCGCGGAAAACGTCACGGTGACAGAGCCGCCATACGGTTGGCCGAATTGATCCACAACGCTACCCGATGGAAAGGAGATGACAATGCTGCCGTTGGTGACGGTGGCGTTTCCACTCATCACGACCGTTACTTCGTAGCTTTGGTAAAGACTATACACGCCGCCCACAGCGGCATTCCAAAACACTTTGGAGTAGGGTTCGCATCCCTGCGATTGAATCGCCATTACGTAAGGCGGAACGGGATTCGTCAGTTGAAGCGAAAAGTATCCCGATGAATCGCACAAAATGGTTTGCTGGTTGATCGTGACCAGCGCGCCATTCACGGGCGGCGCGCCGTTTTCTAGCACCGTGCCAGTGAACAAAACCGTCGGGTCGGTGCTGATTTCAATCTTGCCGGTTTCATACCCGCCCTTGTAGTCGCGCACGATGAAATACATTGTTTGGATTCCGCTGCCATTGGGCAATTGCCACAGGACACTCGGCGAATTAGTCGAATGAAACGTGCTGTCGCCGGAACCTGCGAACCAATCGTAAGTAATCGGATCGCCGTCGGGATCGAACGCTTCAACGACCAACTGAACCGTCGCTCCGGGCTGGGCGCGGAAAATTTGTTGTCCCGTGTTTGGGTCAAGCGCGTAGGCATTTTGAACGACAGGCGCACGGTCGTTCAATATGAGAAAAATCGGATTGGCCGTCGGCAAAATCACGGATTGTTGAATATGCGAGCCATCGCAGTCCGCACTGATGACATACGAGCCGGGCGGCACGCCGGCGAACACGAATTCGCCGGATTGATTGACTTGCGCGGTGTTGGTCTGGCTGCCGTTAATGAGTTTGACTTGCACTGTTGTGTCCAGACCAAAAAACGGGTCTGTGATTTGAAACGTGGAACTTCCATCCAGATACACCACGCCATAAACCATCGAACATGAAGACGTATAAACGAGCGGCGGAAGCGACACCGGCTCACTGCCAGCCAAATTAAATTGCGTCGTGCAGATCGTTCCGCAGGAATTGCCGAAAGAATAGCAAAGGATATAAGGTCCGGGCGGTTGCGGCGGAATCGTGAATGTCCCGTCCCCATCGGTCATCACTGCGGGCGTCGCAATGCCGTTCGTCGCGTTGATCAACTGCACCTGCATTCCGGCGATGAAAACCGGATTGGTCGCCCCGCCGGTGTTGAGGTCCATGTAAATCGAGCCGCTCAACTCCGCATTGGGGCCGAACACTTCGCTGACTTCAGCTGACGGCAAACTCTCTCCATCCTTGTTCATCGCCGTGGCGATGACATAATACCTGACGCCATTGGTCAGTCCGGAAATATAATAGGGCGGACTGACGCCCGAAAACTTTTGTCCGCCGGGCAACGAGAGATAATTTGTCGGCGTCACCCCCGGCGCGGTGGCCAGATAAAGGTTGTAATTGGCCGCTCCCGACACCAAATCCCAATCCGTAAAAAACTGTGTATCTTCGGGAGTGACCACCAACGCCGACGGGATGGATGAAATCAAGCGATAAAACCTGGCGGTGCTCGCAGGCAGAGTTGTCACCGAATGATTGGAGCCGCTTTGCGCAATCGAAAAACCCGCCGAAGACCAAGGGGAAGGCGAATTCAAACTTGGCGCTGATTGAAGCGCGAACCCATCTCCCTGCCATGACAAAATGACCTGGCCGTTTGTGTAAGCAATGCTCAACTGAATTGCGGCGAAAGACGAAGTCGCCCAAATACACCCTGCCGTTAGGAAAAATACCAGCCGCAATACCCGAAGCGCAACTTTTCCGCGATGGGCAATGTGGCGAAGCCGGGTCTTCATTGATGTGAACTCTTTCAGCAGCCGGCACGGAATGACGACCTAACCTTTCGCGCCAAAATGTAGCGCGTCTGTTTTCAGCGTCGCAATCATGGTATAAACTTATAAAAACTATAAAAAATGTCAATTGTTATTTGGTATGAAGTATCAACAATGTTTCCCCGGCAGTCCGGCAAATTGTCCGGTCACAATTCCCGCAACGCCGCCGCGATCGGCAGGCGCGCGGCGCGGATGGCCGGGAACAGGCCACCGAACAGTCCAATCAATGCCGCCCACACAATGCCGCGCGTGAGTAAATGCGGCGTGACTTGGAACGCGAAGGTGACCTGGCTGAAGCTCTGAAAATTCATCGTCGAGGTGTGAAAATTATTGAAGGCGAGATAAGCCAGCCCGCCGCCGAGCGCGCCGCCAAGCAGCGCCAGCAGCAGCGATTCGAGCATGAGCGACACCACCACCGCACCGCCGCCGAAACCCAGCGCCCGGAGCGTGGCGATTTCGCGCGTCCGCGCCGCCACCGCGCTATACATCGTGTTCAACGCGCCGAACACCGCGCCGAGGGCCATCAACAGCGCGATCGAATAGCCCAGCGTCGTGATCAGTAGCGTCAAGGTTTCAGATTGCTGGGCATAATAATCGGAGAGCCGCGAGACCTGCACGTTGAGCTGCGGATTGGAGGTGAGCGAATCCTTGAACTGCTGGAACGCGGCGGGCGAATTTAATTTCACGGAGACGGATTGGAACGAGTCGCCGCGATTGTAGGCGTCCTGCAACACTTTCGCATCGGTCCAGATTTCCGATTCCGCCACGCCGCCGTTGGCCGAGAAAACGCCGACGACCGGCCATTCGTAGCGGCCCACTTTGATTTTGGAGCCGACGTCCAAGCCGGCAAATTCCTGCACCGCACCCTGCCCCACGATCACCTCGTCCTTGCCCCAGTCAAACATCCGGCCTCGGACGATTTTCATATTGTCGCGCACGGCAAGCGCGGACGGTTCCACGCCGCGCAACGGCACATTGGCGTCCGTGCCGGTCGCGCGCTTGGGCAGGTCAATGATGACAAACAATTCCGCGGACGCGAGCGGGCCGTTCGTGTTGCGCGCCAGACCCGGCGCGTCGGCGATGATGCGCGTTGCGTCATGGCTCAAGCCGCTGACCATTTCGCTGTCCGCGCCGCTGCGGAGGACAATCGCGCCGTCGGGCGAGCCGGAAACCGTCATGGCCTGCTTGAATCCCGCCGCGATGGACAACACGCCGACGAGAACGGCGACGACGCCGGCGATGCCGATGACCGCCGCCGCGGCCGCGCCGCGCCGTTGCGGCAGGCTCAACAGCCCGAACCTGGTGATCGAGCCGATTTGCGAAAGCCAGTTAATGGAACCGGACATTGGTTAGTTGATGTTGATGGTTGAAAGTTGGAAAAGATCACATTCGTCTTAATGCATCCGCCACCCGCAGCCGCATGGCCTGGAGCGCGGGGAAAATTCCGGTGACGAATCCCAGCGCGACGGCCAGGCCAAAACCGGTGACCAAATCGCGCGTGGGCAGAAAGAACATCGGCAGCAGACCGGCCAGTTGTCCGGCCATGGCCGGTATGACGACGCCGGCCAGCCCCAATCCCGCCACGCCGCCGATGATGGTGAGCAGGCACGACTCGGCGAGAACGAGCGCGACAATCCGTCCGTTGGTGAAGCCGATGGCCTTGAGCACGCCGAGTTCGCCCGTCCGCTCGCGCACCGCCTGCGCCATGGTGTTGCCGGTCACGAGCAAAATGGTGAAAAACACCGCGCTCAAAATCGCGGCGACGATGAAGACGATGTTGCCGAGTTGGGCGGCCCAGCCTTGGACGAACGCGCCTTCCGGCTCGGTTTTGGTTTCCGCTGGCGAGTTCTCAAATTCAGCGTCCACGCGCTTGGCCACTTCCGCCGCCTGCGACGGGTCCTTGATGCGGATGGTGAACCAGCCGACTTTGCCCTTGCCGAAATCCTGATGGCCTTCCTGCCGGACTTCATCGAAGTAATCATAGCGGAAGAACAGCGGCGTGGTGTCCGTGCCTTTGTCTTTGCCGTCGTAAATGCCCACGATGTCGAACGTCCAGGTGGAATTGCCGTCCGGCCGCTGCCATATCGTGGAGCGAATCGGCACCTTATCGCCGATTTTCCAGCCGAACCGTTCCGCCGTCCGGCGTCCGACAATCGCGCCGGTTCGCGTCGCCAGCCAGGCTTTCATCTCGTCCGGCGGCACGATGAATTCGGGATGGATCTTGAGAAATTTTTCCGGCTCGACGGGATTTTGCATGAAGAAATTTTTCGGGTCCTGGTAAATGCCGCCAAACCACGTCTGGTGCGTCGCAAAATCCACGCCGGGGATGCGATCCATTCGCGCCTCGTAACTGACCGGCAGGAGGTTGATGATGGAAACCTTGTCGCGGACGATCAGCCGGTCCGCGCCCGCCAGCGCCACGCCGCCGACCAGCGCCTCCTGGATGGCCGACAAAAACCCGAACAGAATGAACGCCACGACAATCGAAAGCAGCGTCAGCGACGTGCGGAGTTTTTTCCGCTTCAGGTTGCTCCAGATGAGGTGGAAGAATTTCATTTCGCGCCGTTGCTCAATTGGCCTTTGTCCAGATGCAGCGTCCGCGACGCGCGGGCCGAGGCGTGCGGGTCGTGGGTGACCATGATGATGGTTTTGCCGTGCTCACGATTCAGCGCCTGAAGCAAATCCAGGATTCCGTCGCCGGCCTTGCGATCCAAGTCGCCGGTCGGTTCGTCGCAGAGCAGCAACGTCGGGTCTGTGACGATGCCGCGCGCGATGCCGACGCGCTGCTGTTCGCCGCCCGAAAGCGTGCGCGGATAATGCTTCGCCCTGTGCGACAGCCCGACCACCGCCAGCGCAGTTTCCACGTGCTTCTGCCGTTCGGCCTTGGAAAGATGCGTGAGCAGCAGCGGCAATTCCACGTTGCGCTCCGCCGTCAGCACCGGCATCAGATTGTAAAGCTGAAAGACAAATCCGATGTGTCGCGCGCGCCAAGCAGCGAGGGCCGGGCCGGACAATTGATCAATGCGTTCGCCGGCGACCGTGACCGTGCCCTTCGTCGGCTGGTCAAGGCCGCCAATCAAATTCAGCAGCGTGGTTTTGCCGGAACCCGACGGACCCATCAGCGCGAGGAATTCACCGGCGGGAACCTGCAAACTTAAATCCGCCAGAACGTGAATGTCCTCGGAGCCGCGATGGAAAATCTTTTCCGCGTTTTCGACACGCACCAGCGCGCCGTTGGATGATTTGGTTTCATTCATAACGATTTTGTTTTCACAGCCATGCCATCCTGCAAATTGGCCGGTGCATTCAGGATGACTTGTTCGCCAGCGGAAACGCCCGCGCTCAACGTGGAGTCGTCGCCTTGCGTTTCCGTGACAGTGACCGCGCGGCGCTCCGCATGACCGTTGTTAACGACGAACACCATGTCATGATTGTTGCGGCTGGACACGGCATTTTTCGGCACAATCACCGAATGGCCCGCCAGCGTTCCGCCACTGTCGCGAAAGGCCACCTTCACCGACATGTCCGGCAAAATACGCGGGTCGAAGTTGTCAAAACCCACGCGCACTTTCACGGTGGATTTGTCGCGGTCGGCGGTCGGGATGATGGCGATGACTTTGCACGGAATTTTCCAATCGGGATAGGCGTCCAGCGTGGCGACGACTGCCTGGCCGGGCGTCGACCCGGTTCGATGTAGCTTTCGTTTACGTCAATTTCGATTTCCAGCGATGTCATGTCCACGATGGTGCCAATGCCCGTGCGCGTGAAGCCGCCGCCGGCGGACATCGGCGAAATCATCTCACCCGGCTGCGCGTCCTTGGTGGTGATGACGCCGTTGAAGGGCGCGCGGATGGTCATGTCGTCCAATTGTTGCTGCCAAGCTGCCAACTGGCGTTCCGCGGTGACGATGTCGAGTTTCTGCTGCGCCAGGTGCGCCTGCAACGCCTTCGCGTTTGATTCGGCGAGATCGAGATCGGATTGCGACGCGATGTGCTGTTTGGCTAGGTCGGTCGTGCGTTGAAATTCCAAAACTGCGTTCGTCAATTGCGCCTCGGTTTCCGCGAGCGCGGCCCTGGCCGACGCCAATTGCGCCACGGCCACGTCGAGGCTGGTTTTGATGTTGGAATCATCCAGCCGCGCCACGATTTGATTGTTTGTGACTTTCATGCCTTCCTCGATCAATACTTCCGTGACCTTGCCGGTGACTTTGGAGGAAACCGTCGCCTCGCGCCGGGCCGTGACGTAACCGGAGGCGTTCAAAACCGTTCGTTCACCACCCCCGCCGCTCATGGCATCGCGCGCCACAACGGTTTGCACCGCGACGGTGTTCGATCTTGAATGCCACCAAAAAAACCCGCCCGCCAACATCAAAGCCGCCAGCAAAACAGCCGCCAACCCAATGCTGGACCGCGGTTTTTGCTCTGCGCCCCGTTCGATCCGCAGACCATCAAGTGGTGGCTTGGATTGGCTCATGCAAGTGTTCACTAGCATTAAAACGGGTTTTGCCGTCAGGGTCAAGCCATGCGTTTGAAAAGAAATTACAAAATGGTAAAAAGGCGAACGGAAATTCCGTTCACTTTGGAGCGGCCCACGTTTCTCGGCGGTTGCGAAAAACCGTGATTGCGGTTTTGCCGGGTCGTGCTATTAGTTTGTTTGTGCATCACGCCCGCCGGTTCCAAAACGACATGGCTTGCCTTTTCGGAGGCCGGCGGCGTGATACACTTCACTTGACCGAAAGGATTCTGCCATGAAAAATTCCCACCGCCACCGCACCGAATTGAGCCGCCGCCGGTTCATCCAAACCTCCGCTGTCGCGGGCGCCGCGTTGCTTTCGCCGTGGTCGGGCCTAAATTCGATTGCGGCAGCAACCACGCCGACACGGACGGCTGCGGATCAAGTCACGCTGGGCAAGACCGGCATCAAATTGAGCCGCCTCGGTATCGGCACCGGCAGCAGCAGCGGCCATGAACAAACCGCGCTTGGCAAGGATGGCTTCATCAATCTTATTCATTACGCTTACGACCAGGGCATCACTTACTTGGACTGCGCGCAGGCTTATTCGACCTTTGAGTGGATTGGCGACGCCATCAAAGGGTTGCCGCGCGAAAAACTTTTCATCCAGTCCAAAGTGCCTGGCCAGCCGTCCGACATCCTTGCGGTGATTGATCATCACCGGAAAGTTTTCAACACGGATTACGTGGACAGCCTGCTGATTCATTGCATGATCAAAAATGAATGGACCGATGACATGAAACGCATCATGGACGGCTTCAACGCAGCGAAGGAAAAGCAGTGGATTCGCGCCAAGGGCGTCTCGTGCCACAGCCTGCCCGCGTTGCGCACCGCGACTGCATCTGACTGGACGGAGGTGCATCTGGTGCGCGTGAATCCGCAAGGCAAACGCATGGATGGCGAGGCGGAAGAGGTCTGGAATGAGGACGATCCGACGCACGATGTGACGCCGGTGTTGGCTGAAATCAAAAATGCGCACGCCAAGGGCCGCGGCGTGATCGGCATGAAAATCATCGGCAACGGCCAGTTCGTCAACGCGGAGGACCGCGAGAAATCCATCCGTTTTGCGATGGCCTGCAAGGACATTGACGCCATCGTCATCGGCTTCACCAGCAAAGCGCAAATTGACGAAGCCATCGAACGGATGAACCGCGCGCTCAAGGAAGTTTAACCGGGCAAGTTTTCCAAACTTGGCGCAAATACCGCCAGTGGAAAAAACCACCGCAAAGGGAAACGATCCGACTCCACCTTGATCGGGCGGAGCGATTTTCTATTTGTCAGGGATTTTGTGTGCCGGGATAATGACTGCCAACCCACTGAAGGTCCGGATTGCCGGCGTAGTTTGCCGCTGATTGCGAGCCGCCGCCGCTGTCCTTGGTTTGCGTGGTATCGTTTGCAAAAGCAATAGTCGCACCACTCTGCCATTTGTGACTTTCGGCATGACCGTCAGCGAACGGGAACGACGCGTTGGTCACGTGAAACGCCGCCGGGGAGTCTTCGAATCTTGCGTCCGTAAAATTAGCGCCGGTCGTCCCAAAATTATTCATGCCCCACGATCCAACATTTTCTCCGCGCATGTCCGCCCCCTCCACCCAAACGAATTTATTGCTCGGACGGATCACTGCCGACCGTTTGTAAAGCGTGCGATTATCGCCGCCCAATCCGGCTTCGCCGTTCAAAAAGGTGGCTCCTGAATAACTGTCCCAGGAATAGCGACCGGTCGGAGACGGTGCATCTACTCTCAGTTGAAAACGCTTGTCGCCGGGGCAATGCACCGCATCCGGATTTTTGCAATACCTGAAAAGCGGCCCGTCAATCGTTAACGCCCCCGACGTATATGGACGCTGGAAGCCCAGTTCCGTGGCCAGTTTCCAATTGGCTTCCGTTGTGGGAGGCATGCTCACGCCGGGGATGACCATTTGCCCATTGAAAATATCAACGCGCCAAGGAATGCCTTGTTTGGGAGAACCGGTCAACGATCCGCTCACATAGGTGTTGAGGTTCACCAACAAATCGTTGTTCTCATCGGAATACATGATCCAGGCAAGCACCAGTTGTTTCTCATTGTTTAAACAGGCTGCCGTTGTGGCTCGCTGCTTGGCTTTGCTCAACGCCGGCAACAGCATCGCCGCGAGAATGGCGATGATGGCGATGACCACCAGCAGTTCAATCAGGGTGAATCCTTGCTTTGAACTCGAATGGGCCGGCGGACCTTGGAAAGCTGGAGGAGTTTTCATAATCTCGAAATGTCGTTTCAACTGGGCGATGGCGCTGTTTGTGAACTGGTTTTATGGCTAAAGCTAATATAATAAAGTTTCCGCCGGGCGAAACAGTGTTTCTGACCAATTGCATATCCACTTTTGACCTTTAATATCTATTTTTGACTTTTTCCCAGCCCGGTGCTCGTGAACGAATGAACCAATTCCCGCAAGTTGATAAAACCACGCGAGCGGCCACGCCCGCTTTTTCTTTAATTGCGCTTCCACCAGCTCGTCAACCGTTTCGGCTCCTGCGACGGCTGGGGTGCCTGCGATTGCTGGTAGAGCAGCAGGCTGCGGGCGGCTTCCAGCGCCATGATGAATTCATCGTAGCTCAAAAACCGGTCGCCCGGATTTTTCGCCAGCGCGCGGCTCAACGCGTCGCTCGTGGCCTGCGAAATTTCCGGCACCACCTGATTGGGCGGCGTCAGGGCGGTATAAACATGCGCCTGCACCACTTCGTCCGGCGTCGGCGCGTCAAACGGCACGTGGCCGGTGATGGCGTGGTAAAGCGTCGCGCCCAAACTATACATGTCGGACAGAAAAGTTTCCGGCTCGCGCTTGATCTTTTCCGGCGCGACATAATACGGCGTGCCGCGCGTGAACTCGGTGGTTTCCTGCTCCGCGTCGGTTTTGCGCGCCAGACCGAAATCCACCAGTTTCGGTTCGTGGTCGGCGTTGAACAAAATGTTTCCCGGCTTGATGTCGCAGTGCAACAGATCGTATTTCAACGCCATGTCCAGCGCGGAGGCGATTTTGATGCCGATGTCGAGCACCTGCAATTCCGGCAGCAGCCGGAGTTTGTCAATGACCGTGTCGAGGCTGCCCCGGTCGGCCAGCTCCATCACGAGATACGTTTCGCCTTCCCATTCGTCAAAAGTGTAAATATGGATGATGTTGGTGTGATTCAGTTTCGCGCAGGCGCGGGCTTCGCGGCAGAAATTTTCCAGCGCGCCCGGTTCGGTGAGAATTTCCTTCTTCGTCAGCTTCACCGCCACGAAGCGTTCCAGCATCATGTCCCAAGCCCGATAAACAGTGGCCATGCCGCCGGAGCCGACTTTGGCGCGCAATTCAAACTGCCGCAACTGCATCGGCATCATGATGGCGTGGCCGCATTTCTTGCACGGTTCGGTGGCCAGCGGCGGCAGGTCGCCGGGGATAAACGTCTTCGCATCGCAGCCCGGACATGTCACCATCTTCAAAGGTTTGCTCGTTTCACTCATGTAATGAAGAAAATCTAACATCAACCCCGAATCAAACAATAGCGAAAATGTTTTTGACAAATCGCCGCCCATGCGCTTTATTGTGCGCGTAGAAAATGAACACGACGTTCACCAAACTGATGAAGACGCATGTGCCGGTCAATGGCTGTATGGCCATTTGGCAGCGCACATCCGTCTTTTTGGCGTCGTGGGAGTGAAAACTTGAGGCAAATTTAACTAAAGTATTTTCCAAAACCCGCGATTGCCAAAGCAGTCGCGGGTTTTTTGTTTTCACCTAAACCGAAAAAAACAAAGAAAGAACAAAACATGAACAAGACCAACCACAAACTGCGGGCTGAATTCAGCCCCGAAACGCGCTTCGAGGTGCGGCCCGTGCCGCCCGCCCCGTTCCGCGCCACGCAGGAAACCGAATTCGAGCGGCTCAAAAACCGGTTGCTCACCGAGAAGCTGCTCGCCATCGCGCAGCCCGAACTGAACACCCCGATCCGGCGCGCTGCCAACGAGGCCGCCGCGCTCGCGTGGGTCACGTTCTACCCGCTGCTCGTGTTTCCGGCGTTGTTCGAGGAAAAAATCCGCACCGCCGTCCGGCAGGCCGAACGGCAGGCGCATATTTACGCCAACAGCCCGGAACTCCTCGTCGCATGAAAGCGCGAACCAACTGACAGTGACGGGTGACAAGTGACGAGAGCGCGTTCGCACGCAACCCGTCACCTGTCACTCGTCACTCAATTTGGGGTGGGGAACATTTGGAGCGCGGGCGAGGGTTTTTGCGCCGGAGTTTTTTGGATTTGGCCGGCGCCAAACCGTCCGCGCTCCTACGGATTTTTGCGCGCGCACGGATGCGGGCGGTGGAAGTTCAATTTTGCGAAAGCAGCGACAAATCCACCAGCTCGCCGGGGCGCACCTTGATTCCGGGCGGCAGGCTGATTTGAATCGGCAGGCCGAGGTCCACCGGCACGCCGGGCCGGAGGATGGCCAGCGCGTTCGTAATGCCCTCGAACTGCGAACCGACCTTTTCAATTTCCGCCACGCCGGTCTGGATTTGCGGGGTCCGCGTTCGCACGCTCATTTTCATGCCGGCCTTGGGCTCAAATGGAATCGGCTGGCGCAAATAGCTGATGATGTGTTCCGCATTGGTGGCGGCAATGGTCAGGAGCAGTTCGCCGGCGGCCATATTTTCACCCGGCTCCCGGACGAGCACGTTCACCATTCCACTCATCGGCGCCACCAGTGTCACCGGTTCGGTGCCGGCGGCGGCGGCGGCGAGCTTTTGTTCCTCGGTTTCCACCTTGGCCATCATTGATCGAATGGGGTCGTCCGCCGGCTGCGGCGCTCCCAGAATCTCGAGGCGTTTGAGTCTCACTGAAGTGTCATTGACCAGATTAGAACGTGTCAACACGTCGGCCGCCCACATTTGTTCGGTTTTGCTGGCAATATCGAAAAGGCTGTCGGGAACCAGCTTCAGATCGTGGAGTTCCTGGGTGCGAACCAGTTCGCTTTGCGCAAGCTCGTGGTTGATGAGGGCCGTTGCCAGATCCACCCGCTGCGCCAGCCAGTTCATCTGCATCTGTTCGTAGGCCGTTTCATTCCGCTGCTGCTTCAGGCTGGGTCCGAGCTTGGCCTGCAGGATGTTCAATTCGGACTGGATCACGTCCATCGCCGCGCGCGGGTCGCTGGGAACCAGCACGGCAACGGGCGTTCCCTGCGTGACGGTTTGAAAGCGCTCCACGTTCAACGACGCGATTTTCCCCGCGTAAGGACTGTTGACCCGCGCGTTGCGGACTTCCACCGCGCCGACCAGCGCGGGGGAAGTGACATTTTGTTTCCAAAGGTAGCCGGCGGACCCAATCGCCGCGACAAAGAGCACGGCGGGCAGAACGCGAATGCGAAACTCCCGCCAGCGCAGCGCTGGCGGGGTCGGAATGGGAGGAGGCGTGTTCATCAGATTTCCGATTCGTTCTCGGCTTTCAGGCTGGTGAGGCGCGTCACGCCGTCAAGCTCGCGCAATTCCTCAAGCAGATCCTCCGCGCGGCCCGGATCGCGCAGGAGCACGCGGTAGGAAAGGTCGGTCCCTTCGCTGCTGGCGCTGGAGCGCTGGCTGGCGCAATGGGTCCGCAAGCTGTGCCGTTCCAGCAATTGCGTCAGCGGGCTTAATTCCCTCGGCGACCCGACCCAGTGCAGGTTCAGGATGAGGTCGAAGCGCTGGCGGCTGCCGAAGGAAACATACCAGAGCGCCAGCAGCACGCCGAGGATCGTCACGCAGCCGATGGCGGCGGTGGAAAACCGTCCGGTGCCGCACGCCATGCCCAACACGATCACCGACAGGATATAGCCGGTGTCGAGCGTGTCGCGGAGGATGTTGCGGAAGCGGACGATGGCAAAGACCGCCATGAGACCAAAGGCCGTGACCAGGTTGTTGTTCAACACCTGCATGACCAGCGCGACGAGGATGGGCATCAGCACCAGTGAATTGGTAAATGACCGCGAATAGGACAATCCCGAATGCGAGGCCATGTAGACCCACGCCACGGCCTGCCCGCAAACAAAAGCCAGCAGCAGCCCGAGCATCATCACCGGCAGATTCAACGCGCTCGCCGAATAATCGCCTTGGAGCAGCCAGTTCATGAGGTCATGACCAGTTCGCGCGGCCCGCAATTTCCTTCCCACTCCTCCCGGCGCTGACGGAGAGACTCCGCGCTTTCCGGCGACGGCGCGGCGGCGTGGATTTGCGTTTCGCAACCGGATTCCGCCAGGAGCGCGATGCCGTCGGCGTATTTGGCCGCCCCGCATTGCCAGAGGTTAAAACACCGCACCAATTCCCCGAACCAGTCCGGAAAACGCCCGGTGAATTTCAATTCCAGCACGACGCGGCCCGGAAACACTTCCAGCGGACGCTGCATCTCCGTGCGCAAAATCACCGCCGGCTCGAACTCGAGCCGGATTTGCCGGTCCATGGTGACCCGCGTGGCGTTGCCGCCGCTACAGACCCACGCCTCGCGGCGGTAGGCGACATACGCCTTGGGCTTCGCGCGGTAGTGCTCCATCAATTCGCAAAACCGCCCCAGCGCCAGCATCTGACCCGGGTCGTCCAAAAACAACTGCTCCGGCCCCGGCAACTGTCCGGCCAGCAATCCCCCCACGGCGTCGCGCTGCACCGCGCCGCGCTGCTTCAGGATGGCGCCGTTGATGCGACGCTTGATTTCGCAATAGACCGGCGCCGCCGACTGGTCGCTGTAGTAGCGCAGGCGAAGCTTGTGGCGGTTCTTGTTCCCGTTGATCGTGTGCCAGTAAAACGCCAGGTCGCTGGAATCGAGGTAAAGACTGTGGACCGGATAGGACAAATCAGGCCAGCCAACGCCGAACTTGTCCAGGGTCAGATAGGAACTGATGAAGTCCCGCACGGCAACCGCCGTTTCTTCGTGGACGATATATTTCAGTTCCAACCGCTGATGCTGCAGATTATCCATTTCGACTTCACTAAAAAACAGCAGCGGCGTGATGCCGGAGGCCGTTTTCTCTAAGGTGTTTCTAAATACTTGTTACACAATTGTAACAATAAATCAAGCTCACAAATTTGATAGAAGAAATTTGGATATTTGAAATGACTGCGGCTAATTTTCTTCGATCCGTCGGATTCGCGCGCCGAGTTTCCGCAATTTCGCGTCCATCTGCTCGTAGCCGCGGTCCAGATGGTAAATCCGGTTCACCTGCGTCGCGCCTTTTGCCGCGAGTCCGGCGATCACCAGCGCCGCGCTCGCACGCAAATCGCTCGCCATCACCGGCGCGCCGCTCAATGGCTTGCCACCCTTCACAATCGCGCTCGGCCCCTCGATCTCGATGTCCGCGCCGAGCCGCGCCAGCTCGCTGACGTGCATGAAGCGCGATTCAAAAATCCGCTCGGTGATGATGCTGATGCCCGGCGCAAGCGCGAGCAGCGACATCATCTGCGCCTGCACATCCGTTGGAAAACCGGAATACGGCAGCGTTGTGATGTCTGCCGGTTTCAATTTGCCCTTCCGGCGGGCGGTCAAATCCGCGGCGCGGCATTCCACCGAAACTCCGGCCTCGTTCAATTTGTCAATCACCGCCCGCAAATGATCGGCCCGAGCGCCTTTCAGGGTCACTTCGCCGTTCGTCGCGCCGGCGGCGATCAAAAAAGTCGCCGCCTCGATACGGTCGGGAATCACTTCATGTTCCGCGCCGTGCAATTTATTTACGCCGGCAATGGTAAGGGTCGGGCTGCCCGCGCCGGAAATGTTTGCGCCCATCGCGTTCAGAAAATCAGCCAGATCCACCACCTCCGGCTCGCACGCCGCGCTTTCGATGACAGTGACGCCGTCGCCGAGTGCCGCGGCCATCATCACGTTCGCGGTGCCGAGCACCGTCGGGCCGGCGCGTCCGCCGAGGAACATCGTGTTGCCCACCAGTTTTTTTGCCGAGGCATCCACGTAGCCGCCCTCGATTTTTATTTTCGCGCCCAGGGAAGCAAACCCTTTCAAGTGCAAATTGATTGGCCGCGCGCCGATGATGCAGCCGCCCGGCAAAGAAATCCGCGCCTTGCGCAACCGCGCCAGCAGCGGCCCGGCGATGCAGATCGAGCCGCGCATTTTGCGGACGAGATCATAATCAGCATAGCCTTTGATTTTTTTGGCGTGAATGGTGACGGTGCCGTTTTCAAAAGAAACTTCCGCGCCGAGCGATTTTAAAATCTGCGCCATGAACCGCGTGTCGCTCAAGTCCGGCACGCGGCGGATGACGCACGGTTCGTCGGTGAGCAGCGCCGCCGCCATGATGGGCAACGCGGCGTTTTTGCTGCCGCTGATGGCGACTTGGCCGTGCAGCGGCACGCCGCCTTTGATGAGAAAACTTTCCATGATTTATGAAGCCACAGATGGACACAGATTTACACAGATAAAAAATTGCCGACCGAATGGTTTTGAAAATCTGTGTTTCATCTGTGCAAATCTGTGGCTAAAAATTATGGTGCTTGGCAATTAAAATCCGGGCGCGCTGACTGTAATCTTCCTTCACCGCTTCGACAATCCACTTTTCGTCCGCAAAGATTTTTTTTATGGCGTCCGCCTGCCCGTCGCCGAATTCCACCATGATTTTCCCGCCGGGTTTTAGGAACGCTTTCGCCTCCGGCGCGAACTTTCGATAAAAAAACAGGCCGTCCGCGCCGCCATCCAGCGCCAGCCGCGGATCAAAATCGCGGACTTCCGGCGCGAGCGTTTCAATCTCACTGGACGGAATGTAAGGCGGATTGCTGACGATCAGGTCAAATTGCGTTCCGGCTGACAGGGCGGCGAATCCATCGCCTTGCAAAAACTGAATCCGCTCCGCGACCTTGTTTCGCGCGGCGTTTTCTTTGGCCAGCGCCAGGGCATCGACGGAAATATCGGTCGCGAAAATTTGTGCCGGCGGCCATTTTGCCGCGAGCGCAATGGCGATGCAGCCGCTGCCGGTGCCGAAATCCAAGGCAGTTGGTTGATGGTTGATGGTTGATAGAAATTGCCAGCCGAGTTCGGCGAGCAATTCGGTTTCCGGGCGCGGAATCAGGACATGCCGGTTCACGGCGATTTCATGGCCGCAGAAGAAAGTCGAGCCGGTGATGTGCTGGAGCGGTTCGCACCGGCCTCGCCGCTTAATGAGTTCGCGCAAGGCGTCGGTTTCGGCGGCGGTGAGCACGCGGTTGAAATTCAGATACAGCTCCATGCGTGGCAGCCCGAGCAGATGCGCGAGGAGCAGTTCCGTTTGCAGCCGCGGCGACTCGACTTTTTTTTGGCTGAGAAATTCCGTGCTTTTCTGAATCGCTTCGAGGACGGTCATGGGAAACTATTTCTTGGCCGCGTCATTTTGAATCGGCAAACCCTCCACGCCTTTGAGGTAGGCCAAAATCAGTTCCGGCAGATCGCGGCTGTAACCGCCTTCGAGCAGAGTGAACATTGGCACGCCAAGCGCGCGCAGCCTCTCGCCGAGCCAGTGAAAATCCTCCGCCAGCAGCGTGCCTTCCGCCAGCGGGTCGCGCACATAGGCGTCGAAGCCGGCGGAAACCGCGACGAGGCCAGGCCGGAAACTGCGCAGATCGTCCAGCGCGTGCGCGAGTTTGGCGCGATACGTCAGCCGCGGCGCGCCGGGGCCGACGGGATAGTTGAAGCAATTGCGTCCGCGATTTTCCGCGCCGGTGGCGGGATACGCCGGGTGCTGATGCACGGAAAAAAACTCGATGCCGGGACAATTCAACAAAATATCTTCCGTGCCGTTGCCGTGGTGAACGTCAAAATCAAACACGGCCACGCGTTTCGCGCCGGTTGCCGCCGCTTCGAGCACGGCGATGGCGATGTTGTTGAGATAGCAGAAGCCCATGGATTTTCCGCGCATGGCATGATGGCCGGGCGGACGCATGAGGCTGAAAACATTATTCCCGGCGCGGGCCAGCTTCAACGCATCCAGCGCGGCGGCGACGGACGCGCGGGCCAGGCCGGCAATGTTTTTAAAATAGGGCGTGTCGGCGTCGAAATCTTCCGGCGTTTCGAGGCGCGCGAGCATTTCGGGCGTGTGGGCGCGAAGAATCTGTTCGTCGCTCGCGCCGGTGGGCGTCGCCCAGTCCACGGCCAGATCCGTCTGGCGCTTCAGCCGTTCGACCGTGGCCGTGATGCGTTGCGGGCGTTCGGGATGGCCGGCGCGCGCGTAGCCGGTGCAAAGTTCATCGGTGATGATCGTCACGGGATTTACGATATACGATTTGCAATTGACGCGCCGCTGGAAAATTTCAACCGGACTCGCAAATCGCAAATTGACTGTGCAATCGCGCCGCGCTGCTTTAAGTTGGCGCGCATCAAAATTCAATTATGAAATTAAAATTGTTCACGTTCGCCGCCGCGCTCGGCGCGTGTGTTTTCAACGCCGCCGCGTGGGATTACGAAGGCCATCACGCGATCAACGAACTGGCGCTGGCGTCGCTGCCGGCGGATTTTCCGGCGTTCGCGCTGACGCCCGAAGCGCGCGTCCGCATCGCCTATCTCGCCGGCGAGGCCGACCGCTGGCGCAATGAAACCAGCCTGAAAAACGGCACCGGCCTCACGCTGGGCCACGCGAGCGGGCCGGATCATTACCTGGACCTGGAGGACATCAAACTTTACGGACTCACGCCGGAAACGCTGCCGCCGCTGCGCTATGATTTTGTGGCGGACATCGTGAAGGCGCGCGAGGCGCATCCCGAAAGATTTCCGGCGATTGACCCGGCGCGCGACAGCGACCACACGCGCGAGTTGAGCGGTTTCCTGCCGTGGGCGATCACGGAAAACTATGAAAAATTGCAGTCCGGCTTCGCCACGCTCGCGGCGCTGGAAAAATCCGGTGGCACGCCGGCGGAAATCGCCAACGCGCAGCAGAACATCGTTTATGTGATGGGCGTGATGGGGCATTACGTGGGCGACGCGAGCCAGCCGCTGCACACCACCATGTATCACCACGGCTGGACGACGAACGACAATCCGAACCACTTCACGACGGCGTATGGGTTCCACGCGTGGATTGACGGCGGTTTTTTTCGCAAGACCGGCGGCATTGATGCAAAAAAATTGTCCGCCAAAATCCTTCCGGCGGAGAAAATTCCCGCGGCGTCCGATCCGAACGGCATTTTCCGGACCTCGGTGAATTTTGTGGTTGAGGGCAACAAGCTCGTGGTGCCGCTTTACCAGTTGGAAAAGGACGGCAAGTTGTCCGACCAGGGCGACGCCGGCGCGGAAGGCCGGGCGTTTCTCGAAGGCCAGCTTGTCAAGAGCGGCCAGTTGCTTGGCGCTCTTTGGCTGACCGCGTGGCAAACCGCGCCGGAAGATACTTTCCTTGAACGCGAGTTGCAGCAGCGCGCGGCGACGCAGCCGAAATGAATTCCGCCACGGTCACGCGCTTCGTGGCGGCGCGCTTGGGTGAGTGAATTGCTTGCCAAAAAAATTTGGTCGTTGGAAAACTTCTTTTGGCCGGTGGCGGATTTGTCTAGCCTTGGCCTGTGCCAGCCGAAATCTCAAAATCGCCGCCACCCGCCGCGCATCCTGATTGTGGATGACGATCCGGGACAGCGCAGCCTGCTGGATTCTTTTTTGCGCAGCCAGAATTTTGAAGTCGTGCTCGCAGATTCCGGCGAGCGGGCGCTGGAGCTTTTGCCCGCCGGCAATTTTTCCATGATGATTTCCGACGTGCGGATGCCGGGGCTTGTCCGGACTGGAAACCTTGCGCCGCGTCCGCCCGCAATTTCCCGCGCTGCCGGTGCTGCTCGTCACCGCCTACGCCGACATCCGCGACGCGGTGGTCGCGATGCGCGACGGCGCGCTGAATTATCTCGCCAAGCCGATTGATCTGGATGAATTGCTGACCACGGTCCGGCAGGCCACGGGCATCGCGCCGACTGGCGCCGCTGAATCTGGGCGCGGAAAAAAAACTGCCGCCGGAGGTCGTCGCGCAAAGTCCGCTGACGGTGGCGCTGTTTCAGGAAGTGGCGCTGGTCGCGCCGTCGGAGGCGCGCGTGCTGATCACCGGCGAAAGCGGCACGGGCAAGGAAGTGGTCGCCGATGTCCTCCACGCGTGGAGCGCGCGGGCGAACGGGCCGATGGTCAAGGTGAATTGCGCGGCGATTCCCGAAACGCTGCTGGAAAGCGAATTGTTCGGCCACGAAAAAGGTTCGTTCACCGGCGCCAGCGCAATGCGCATCGGCCGGTTTGAAGAAGCGGACGGCGGCACGATTTTTCTGGATGAGATTCTGGAAATGTCGCCGGGCTTGCAGGCGAAATTGCTGCGCGTGACGCAGGACGGGCGGTTTCAGCGCATCGGCTCCAACCGCGAAATCCGCACCAACGCGCGCATCCTCGCCGCGAGCAACCGCAATCTGGAAGAAGAGGTCAAGCACGGGCCGGTTCCGCGAAGATTTGTTTTACCGGCTGAACGTGGTGGAACTGAACCTGCCGCCGTTGCGCGAGCGGCGCGAGGACATTTTGCCGCTGGCGAATTTTTTCATCGGCAAGCTGGCGCGCACCCGCGCGCGGCTGGCCGAGGGCACGGTGGTGTGCCTGCAAAATTATTCGTGGCCGGGCAACGTGCGCGAGCTGCGCAACGCGATTGAGCGCGCGGTGCTGCTGTCGCAAAGCGAACTGATTTTGCCGGAGCATCTGCCGGCGAAGTTCCGCGAATCCTTGAAATCGGCGGTGCCGGCGGCGGCCATTGACGCGCAGCAACTGGATGAAATCGAGCGGCAGGCGATTCTCGCGGCGCTGGCGCAGCACAAGTTCAACCGCACGGAGACGGCGAAGGCGCTGGGCATCAGCCGCCGCGCGCTGATCTACAAATTGCAGCGCTTTCGCCAGATGGGGCTGTCCGTGGACTGATGAATTATGACAAACAGGTGAATTTTTTGTTTTTTGGCGGATTATCGTTGACTCCTTTTTTGCGCCTGAAAAAATCTGGGAAAAGTTTCCGGGAAATTTTGATGCTGTTGTTCGAACCTTCAATTCACCGCCGCGCGCTGCGGCGGCAAGTCCGCCTGCCGTTTTTTCTTTCCGTGAAAAATTACATTCTCGACACCAACGTTCTGCTCCACGACCCGAATTCGCTCGTCAATTTTGAGGAACACAATGTCCTCGTGCCCATCGAGGTCATTGAGGAGATTGACCGCTTCAAGCGCGAGTCCACCGAACTGGGCCGCAACGCGCGCACGGTGTCGCGGATGCTCGACGGCTTTCGCGGCGAAGGCAGCTTGAGCGCGGGCGTGGAACTGCCGAACGGCGGCAAGCTCAAAATCGCGTTCCACAAAAACGGCCACGGCGAGACGATCTTCACCAAGGATTCGGTGGACAACCGCATTCTCGCGCTCGCGGCCGGCATCCAGAAATCGCAGCCGAAAAACGCGACGATCCTCGTTTCCAAGGACATCAATCTGCGCATCAAGGCCAACGCGCTCGGCTTGATGGCGGAGGATTACGAAAACGACCGCGTGTTCATCACCGATCTTTACACCGGCATGGTTGACCTGTCGGTGCCGGCGGAAAAAATCGACGGCGTTCCGCGCGAAGGGCGAACTCGCGCTGGACAGCGGCAAGAAATATTTTCCGAACGAATACTGCACGCTCACCGACGAAGCGAATCCCAAAAAAACGGCGCTGACCAAGGTGGATGCGACCGGCACCAAACTGATTCCCATCCTCGACTGCCGCGAAGGCGTCTGGGGCATCAAGCCGCGCAACCGCGAGCAGCATTTCGCGCTCGACGCGCTGCTCGACGACCGCGTGAAACTGGTCACGCTCATGGGCAAGGCCGGCACCGGAAAAACGCTGATCGCGATGGCCGCCGGCTTGAAGCGCGTGGTGAACGACCGGGAATTCCGCCGGCTCGTCGTCGCGCGCCCGACGATTTCCATGGGCAAGGAACTGGGCTTTCTGCCCGGTTCGCTCGAAGAAAAACTCGCGCCGTGGATGCAGCCGATTCACGACGCGCTGGAAATGTTGAGCGATTTGAACATGGGCCACGATCATCGCCGCGCCGCCGACTTGATGCGCAGCGGCAGCATTGTGGTGGAGGCGTTGAGCTACATCCGCGGGCGCAGCATCGCCAACCAGTTCATGATTATTGACGAGGCGCAGAACCTCACGCCGCTGGAGGCCAAGACCATTGTCACGCGCGTCGGCAGCGGCACGAAAATCGTGTTCACCGGCGACCCGTATCAGATTGACAATCCCTACGTGGATTCGTCATCCAACGGGTTCAACTACCTCATCAGCCGGTTTCGCGACCAGGCCATCGCCGCGCACATCGAGCTGCAAAAAGGCGAGCGTTCCGAACTGGCCGAACTGGCGGCGAATATTCTTTGAACGGCCAAATTGCCCCGGCAGAGACGGCTTCTCACGCCGCCGCCCACAATTTCGGCAATATCTTTTTTGCCAGAGTTTTCACCGCCGGTTCGTCCGGCGGCAATTCCAGCCATTCGCAATTGCCGTGCCGGCGGAACCAGGTCAGTTGCCGCTTGGCGAACTGGCGCGTGCGGATTTTCACCAGCTCGATTGTTTCCGCCAGCGACCGTTCGCCGCGCAGATGCTCGACCACCTGCCGGTAGCCGATGGCCTGCATGGCAAATTTGTTTTCCGCCAGGCCGTGTTGCAACAGTTCGCGCGTCTCCGTCCACCAGTCCACGCCGGAACATCTCGTCCACGCGGGCATTGATGCGCCGGTGTAGGTCGTCCGACTGGCGCGTGAAGCAGAAGATGGTAGGGACGGCGCGCTGCGCCGTCCGGTCATCGCAGCGCGATGACCCTACCTTCCACTCCGCCCGCTGCTCGGAAAACTTCCTGCCGGTCAGCCGGATGACTTCCACGGCGCGAATGACGCGGCGCGGATTTTGCCGGTCAATTTTTTCAAACGTCGCCGGATCCCGTTCGCGCAATTCGGCCAGCAACTTTTCCAGCGGCGCGGCTTCGAGTTCGCGCGCGCAATTTCGCATCGGCGGCGGGCGCCTCGCCCAGGCCGTCAAGAAACGCCTTGAAATAAAGCCCGGTGCCGCCGCAAAAAACCGGCGTCCGGTGCCGCGACTGGATTTCTTCAACGGCCTTTTGCGCGAGCCGGATGAATTGCGCGGCATCGAAAGCTTCGCGCAAATCGCACACGTCAATCAAATGGTGCGGCACGCGGGCGCGTTCCGCCGCCGTCGGCTTGGCGGTGCCGATGTCCAGGCCGCGATAGACCTGCATGGAATCGGCGGAAATGATTTCGCCGCCGATTTTTTCCGCGAGCGCGAGCGCGATAGCGGATTTTCCAACCGCCGTCGGCCCGGCGAGGAAAATTGGGCGAGGATGGAGGATGGAGGATGGAAAATGGATTTCGCGCGTGTTTGCCATTATCAATCCTTCATCTTCTATCCACGCTTGGCTTGCAATCTGACGTGAGCGCCAAAGCCGCCAGAACAATTCCCGCAATGAAAATGGGCACGCTGACAAGCTGCGCGGAAGTCAGTCCGGCGTGAACGTGGTCCGCCGGATAATCGCCGCGAAAATACTCGGCGATGGAACGGAAGACCGCATAAATCATCAGGTAGCTCGCAAAAACCTGGCCGTCGAATTTCCGGCGGCGGAACAGCCACGCCAGAAAAACGTAGAGGATCAAATTCAACAGCCCGTCGTAAATTTCCGTCGGATGCACCGGCGTGGCGGGCGCGCCAAACGGATGGGTTTCGTGGCCTGCGGGAAAAGTGATGGCCCACGGCAAACTGCAGACGCGGCCGTAGCAGCAGCCGTTGAGCAGGCAGCCGATGCGCCCGAAAAAACTGCCCAGCGCGATGCTCGGCGCGAGGATGTCGGCGATTTTCCAACTTGGGCAATTTTTTCCACGTGAGATAGCCGTAGCCGGCCAGCGTCGCGCCGATGAGTCCGCCATAATAAACCAGTCCGCCGTGCTGGATCATGAAAATTTCGGAGAACGGCTGGCCGGCGAATTCCTGTTTCCAGTAGGTCGTCACATAGACAAACCGCGCGCCGACGATGCTGCCGGCCATCAGCCACAGCGTCACGTCGGCGATGACGTCGCCGGAGACGTTCGCGAGCCGGGCGCGGCGCGTGGCCGTCCACAGCCCGGAGAGAAACGCCAGCGCCATCATCACGCCATACCAGCGGATGGGCAGCGAACCGAAATAAAAGGCAATTGGATGCACGCGGGAAAATTAGCGTGGCGGCGGGAAAATTGATATTTGAAACTGAACGTCAGTTGAAGTTCGTCGCCATGTTTGGATGCAGGATTTTTGGCGCGGCGTGCGGCACCGGCGGCTGGATGAGCGGCGGCGCCGGCGGCAACATCGGAACATTCGCCACGAGATCGCGCCACGTCTGCCGTTCGGCGGGCGACATCTTGGACCAGCTTTCCGCGCTTTTCAGAAATTCGGCGCGCTCGGCTCCGCTCATGCCGGCGAACTTGGCGTAATTGCGCACGCATTCCCGGCGCTGCGCCGACGGCATCTGCTCGAAGGATTTCAGGGTTTTTTCCATCTGCGCGCGTTCGGCTTCGGAAAGCGTCCGAGAGTCTGTTGTCTTTCCGCTGGCGTGAGTTCAAAAAACTGGTTGAACTGCCCGGCAATTTTCTGCTGTTCGGGATTGGGCGCCGGCGGGTTCGGCGTCTCGAGATGCGCGAAATAATGCAGCGTTTTGTCGTTCGCCAGAAATTCCTGCTGCAACGGCGGCGGCAGCAAATCCCACTGGGCCAGCCGCGTCCGGGCGAGTTCGCGCAAATCGGGCGGCACCTGTGCCAGCCACGCCGCGCGTTCGGCCACCGGCGACCGCAGCAACGGCATCAGATACCAGCGCAGTTCCGTCGCCCGCAACCGCAGTTCGCGTTCGTCCGGGCCGAGCGCCTGATACTCGCGCACCTTCGCGAGGATGCGGGCGCGGATTTCGGGCGAACGGTTGGTGAGCGACTGGTTCCGCTCGGCGGGCGACATCGCGAGCAGTTGCCGGAAAAAATCCACCGGCGACGGTGCTGATCGGCGGCATGGGCGGCGGGGCGTTCAAGTCAAGTCTCGAAGGAGATTTTACCGGCAGGGATGGATTTTGCGCATGGGCGGCGAAAAAAACCGCCGCTGCGGCCAGAAAAAAAATTGACTGACGCGCCCGGCTCATTGCAATGCGGCGAGCAGTTCGCCGTCCGCGTGGCCAGACTGGCTCATGCGCTGGATGGCGTCGAAATTTTCCAGCGCCTCCACGCTCGGCGGCGGCTGCGCACCGACAACATGGCAACATTTCTCGCCAGCGCGATGCGATGGGAATTCACCTCGTAACGCTGAAAGCTCACGCCGGCAAAAATCAAAATTGCGGCGGCCACCGCCGCGCGCGGCCACAACAAACGCCAGCTTAACGTCCAGGCACGCGAACGCATTTCCCGCGACGCTTCCAGATCAACGGCAGCCAGAACACGGGCGGTGAAATTCGATGGCACCGGCGCGTCAGGAATCCGGGCCAGCGCCTCGGTCAGCCGCGCTTCCAATTCCAGTTCCGGCTGCGCGCGCAACCCGGCGCTTTCGGCCTCGGAAAGTTTCCGGCGCCAAAGCGATTCCTGCGAATTATCAGACTGGTTGCTCATTGTTGCACCGAATAAAAAACCGTAGCCGGCGCAAAGTTGCAAATTTTTTGCCGCATTTTTTCGGAAGGGAAAAAAGGCTGGTTCCCCTGGCGACCGTTCAAAAAGTCCGCCGCCAACGCCAAATTTTGAAAAGCCGCTGTCCATCCGCGCTTGGACATGCTATTTATCTTGTCTAATTTGATGAATTTGGTCGTTGAACAAGCCATCTCTTCCCGCGAACGCTTCAACCGCGCCGCGCGCTGCCTGCCGGTGGACCGCCCGCCGGTGTGGCTCATGCGCCAGGCCGGCCGCGCGCTGCCGGAATACCGCAAGCTCAAGGAGAAATACACGTTCGTCCAGCTTTGTCAGAATCCCGAACTCGCCGTGGAAGTCACGCTCCAGCCGGTGCGTCGGTTTGGTTTCGACGCGGCGATTTTGTTCAGCGACATCCTTGTTATTCCCGAGGCGATGGGCCAAACCTATTCATTTCAAGGAAACCGGCGGCGTGGTGATGGATTTCGCCGTGACGAGCAAGGCGGACATTGAAAAGCTTTCCGTCGAGCGCGTCGTGGAAAAATTAAGTTATGTGGAGCGCGCCTTGCAAATTTTGCGCCAGGAACTCGGCGACCAAACGGCGCTGCTGGGTTTCACCGGATCGCCGTGGACGCTGGCGACGTTCATGATGGAAGGCGCGAGCGTGCCGAAATACAGCCGCGCGTTGCAACTGTTCCGCGAGGACAAAAAAACTTTTTTCGCGCTGCCGGAAAAACTCACTGCCGCAGTCACCGCGTATCTGAAAATGCAAATCGCCACGGGCATTGATGCGCTGCAAATTTTCGACAGCCACGGCGGTCACCTCGCGCCGACGGAATTTCAGGAAGCCAGCGGGCGTTGGACGGCTGAGATTATTTCGCAATTGCAAGGTGGGCGGCAGTCCTCTGCCCGCCGACGGCGCGCACGGAGTGGCGCGCCCTACCAATGTTTCAGTCATCAATTTTTCGCTCGGCACGCACGGCAACTGGCCCGACCTCATCGCCAGCGGCGCGAATGTGCTGGGCATTGATTGGCAAACCGATTTGGCCGAGGCGCGCAAAATCATTCCGTCGCACCTTGCGATGCAGGGAAATCTTTCGCCGGTGCTATTGGCGGAATTCACGCCGGAAATTGTCGCAACCGAGACGAAGAAAGTTCTCGAAACCATGCGCGGTCGGCCCGGACACATTTTCAACCTTGGCCACGGTTTGACGCCCGCGGCAAAACTGGAAAATATCGCTGCCTTGGTGGAAACTGTGAAAGCCTTCAAATGAAAACGCTGAATGTAGATCTCGATTTGGTGCCGCAAATACAACGTGGCCGGGCCGCGTTACACCAGCTATCCGCCCGCGACCAAGTTCACCGACGCCGTGACGTGGGAACAGCTTTCCGAAAAAATTTCGGACAACAACCGCGCGCCGCGCGACCTGTCGGTCTATTTTCATATTCCGTTCTGCGAAACGCTTTGCTGGTTCTGCGGCTGCACCACGGTCATCACGCTGAACCATTCTCAAGGCATGGCTTACGTCGAGGCGCTGGGTCGCGAAGTCGCGCGCATGGCGCCAATGCTGAACCAAGATCGCAAAGCTGTGCAACTCCATTTCGGCGGCGGTTCGCCGACGTTTTTGCGCCCGGACGAAATCCGCCGGCTCGGCGAAATCATCCATAAACATTTCACGTTCGCGCCGGACATTGAAGCGAGCGTCGAGGTTGATCCGCGCCGGCTGACGCGCGATCACATGGTGGCGTTGCGCGAGATCGGTTTCAACCGCGCCTCGATGGGCGTGCAGGATTTCAATCCCGTCGTGCAGCAGGCCATTCATCGCATCCAGCCGCGCGAGATGACGCAGCAGGCGATGGATTGGATGCGCGAACTCGGCTACGGCTCGATCAATCTGGATTTGATTTACGGCCTGCCGTTCCAGACGCCGCAGACGTTCAACGAGACGCTCGACACCGTGCTGACGATGAAGCCCGACCGGCTCGCGGTCTTCAGCTATGCGCACGTGCCGTGGATTAAGCCGTCGCAAAAAATTCTGGAGCAAAAAGTTTTGCCCACGCCGGAAAGCAAACTGGAAGTCCTCAAGCTCGTCATCGAACGGCTCACGGCGAATGAGCAATACGTCTATATCGGCATGGATCATTTTGCGAAGCCGACCGACGAGCTGACGATTTCGCAGCGCGAGAAAAAATTGCAACGCAATTTCCAAGGCTACAGCACGCGCGCCGGCTCGGACATTTATGCGTTCGGCATGTGCGGCGTGTCGCAAACGCCCGATATTTATTGGCAAAACGAAAAGGAATTGCCGAAGTGGCAAGCCGCCGTGGACGCCGGCAAAGTGCCGTTGCACAAGGCTTACATTGTGAGCGACGAGGACAAAATCCGCCGCGAAACCATCATGCGGACGATGTGCGACCTGTCGCTCGACTTCGCCGCGATGAGCGCAAAACTCGGCATCAACTTCGAGCAGCATTTTGAAAAGGATCTCGCATCGCTCGCGCCGTTTGCCGCCGACGGACTCGTGAAACTCAAACCCGGCGGTCTCGAAGTGACCGACGCCGGCCGCCTCTTCATCCGCAACATCGCGATGTGTTTTGACAACACGCTCGCGCCAGCAGGCGAACGGCGGCATTCAAAAACTATTTAATTTCGTTTTCGTCGCTGCGCCATATTATTTCGATTTGTAAAAACACTGGATTAAAAATCCCATCCCGTAATTTTGCGCTTTGGCTTTGCGATTTTCGCAAACCATTTCCAATCAACGAAATATAGTTGTTGAAATGTTATTTTCGTGTGTTATTATCGTTCTTATGAATGTTACTGAAGAAATGGATGTGATCAACAAAGTTGTCAAAGACTTAACGCCTTTGGAGTCAGACGCTCGGCGAAAAGTGATCGATGTGGTTTGCAAAATACTGGACATTGCCCATGCTCAATTTGCCGCGGCACCACCGGAAGCTGCGCGGCAACTACAGCCGGTAGGAGCGCAACCATCTGGTAAGCCCACGGCACCTCAACAGTATTTGCGTAATTTCAATTACAAGATTATGACAAAACGGCTTGCCGTTTTAGCTGTTTATTTGGAACGCGAGAAGGGGATGAGGCGATTTAATTTCAAGGATATTACTGAAGCATTTCGTGCCGCTAAAGAAGCGAAAACACCAGCGCCTTCACAATATGCTCGTGCAGTAGTGATGGGGTATTTGGCGAAAGAGGGCGATCAATATTATGCAACTGACAAGGCAGAACAATTGGTTGATTCCTACAATGTATCCCAAACCCAAGAATCTGGCGGAGAAGTATGATGAGCGAAGAACACATTTTGCGATACACCGATTTGGCGGCGCTCATTCAAATGGCCAAGTCGCGCGGCTGGCCGACGGAGCGGATTGTGCGCGTAATTTCGGCGGGATTGGCTTATGCCGCAGCGCGGGAATTGGCGCACAAAGCAGCGCCGTTGCTGGACATCACGGTTTCGGAATTTTTGCGGCTGCGGAAAAACGAGTAGTCAGGCCTGTTCGAGGCGGGAAATCAAGCGGTCACTGTAGCCGTCCTTGCGAAGTTTGTCGGAATCCACACGGCCTTCTTTTTTCCGCATATCCTGCTTGAGCGCACGCAACAGATTGTTCGTCGCGTGGTCGAGCAAGTCGGCCTCGGTCTTAATCTGTCGCTTTGCCATAGTTTTCACGTCTCTAATATGCACACAAAGTCTGGATGATTCAATGCCCAATTTTTATGTGGGCGGCAAGCGTTCTCTTATGAGGCGGGCGGGCGTGTCGGCGGCGTGATTCAATCCATCCGCAAGGACGGTTTTCTCGCCGAGTTCGGGCCGAACACGATTCTCGAAACCTCGCCGAAAATTTCGCAACTCGTCCGCGACGCCGGACTGGCATCGCGCAGACTGAACTCCGACCCGAAAGCCGAGGCGCGCTACGTCGTGCATTACGGCCGGCCAGGAGATCAACGCCAAGCGGGTGCAACGGAAGAATTGAAAATTCTCCTCACGGCAATCTTCGTTTGAAAAGATTTCGCAGAGCCGGTTCAACCCGGCTGCCACGAATCATTTCTTGAACGTCCGCATGTATGCGATGGAAGCCTTGATATCATCATCCGAAAGTTCGGACGGTTTCATCAGCGTCTTGTCGTCCTTCTTCATGCCTTCTTTGATGGACTTGAAGGCCTTCTCGTCGGTGAATGCCGCTTGGACGTCCGCGTCGGTGTAGTCACGCGCGCCGAGCTTCTGGCCCATTTTGGTCGCGCCTTTGCCATCGTCGCCGTGGCATTTGGCGCAGTTGTCCGTGTAGACCGCCTTGCCGTCGGCGGCAAAAGCGGTGGTGGTCAAGGCAAGCGCGAACGCCGCCGGGAGTGCGAGGAGTGCGATTTTTTTCATAATGGTGAACCTATCCTCGCGCAAACGGGGAAAATTTTCCAAACCGCTTTTGGCAAAAGCTTCGCAAGAATTGCCAGCCGGAGAACCTTGGATTTGCCTTTCGCCCAGTTTTGGCGCAGCTTGGGCGCACCATGAAATGCTCCGCGCACCAGGCTGAAGCGGCCGGCGTCTGTGTTTATTGCGGCCGCGCGCTGTGCGCCGATTGCGCCAAAACTTCCGCCGATCAACGTCTGGTCTGCTCTGACCGTTGCGCTGCCGCACTCGCGCGCGCCGACGCGGCAATGGAATTGATCTTGCAAAAGAGCCTGCAAACCGCTCGGGCCAGCGCCTTTTATTCTTATCTGTGCGGCGGACTGTCGGCGGCTGGCGCGGTCGGCGCGTGGTTTTATTTGCCGGCGCCGTTTCTTGTCTGGTTCACCGCCGGTTGCAGCATCGTCTTCACGGCTTCGGGCCTGTGGTATGGCCGGATCGCAAGAAAACAAAATCCGTAAAGCGGCTGAATCAGCCGCGCCACCGCCATGAAAAAAGCTCGGAGAAGATTTTAGCGGCAGGTGAGTTGCCAACTTTTACGCTTGGTGAAAACAATAAGTCCCTGACCAACCTTGCGGTCAGACAGGGACAAATGGGGGATGGGAGTTCGCCATGCTCTCTTTCCCGTGCCAGCATTTGGCGCACGCTTTTCAGCGGCTGCTGGTTTCCCGACGCCATTCTCCACGGCAAGCGGAGTTGTCGGCCTCGTAGCAGGGCCGTCCAGAGTCTTGCGACTGCTGAATTTTGAGTGAGGCTTTTCAGCTCGCTTCGGCTGGTGGTTGCGCCACCGGCCTGCGAACCAGGTCAAGACACGCCTGCGATTTTTTCTTTCGCGTCTTGACCACTGGCTCCGGGTCAGCCACCGCTTATGACGGTGCGTTCGCCCGACGCCACGGGTCTCGCCTCTGTTCTCTCAAGTTGCTTTTATTTCACAGTCCAGCGGTGTCGTTTTTAACATCGCCGGCACTCGGAAGTTTTTCACGCGGCCTGCCAAGCCTTCGTGGTCTTCCCGGTTCGAATGCTCCCTTTGTCCCGCCTTTCGGCGTCTTTCTTTTGGCGGTTCCAACTTTTTAGTTTTGAACCCGCCAGAGTCATCCGTCCGTGCTGATACACAGTAGCAACCGTTCACCCTCTGGGTGACTGCGATTCGTTCAAGCCCGAAACCAGCTTGAACTACTTGACTCGGTTTGGAACGGCTTCTCATCGCCCCTCGCCGCCAAGTCCCTCATTCGCATTTGACGGTGTGCGAACACCGCCAGAGGAACTGGTGAATTCTGCCTCGCCGGAACTTGCGCTCCGGTTTCCGAGGAGCCGGGTCAACCAGCCTGACCTGACTTTTCCCCAGTCGCCTGGGATTATCCTGAAACGAACAACCTTGATTTTACTCTCAGCCGCCCGCTTCGTTCTTTCAATGAACTGCAAACATCATATCATGGTTCCCAATTTTGCCCATGTTTTGATATGCACAATTTATTCACCGGAAATGCATTGTGGGCAACGCGTGAATAATTCAGATTCGCCTTTAAAACAGAAGCTGCCGGCGGTTCCCGTCCGCGAGTTATTCACCGGAAAAAGCGGAGGAAAAACCGGCGGTGAACAAGTTCTTTTTTGGAATTTGTAGAAAAATCCCGCTCGACTCGTCTTGGCGTGAAAAATTCCGCGCCGCTCAACCCAGATAATTAGCCGCGCCGGAAATTCCGGTGACAATTTCCTCGCGCGTTTTCAGGTTGCGGATGCGGACGTAGGCGTCGTTTTCCAGCCGTGCGGTGCGGGCGACTTTGAGTTCCTGCGCACGCTTGAACTGCTTGTCCGGTTTCGTCGGCGTGATCGGATATTCCACCGCGTAGCCGGCGGCGCGCAGATCATGAATCAGCTTCAACGAATGTGGCCGCAGCGCCTCGTCTTCGATCAGCACATACACATCCATCGGCGAATCAAATTTCGGCAGCAGGCCGCGCTCCTGCAACAACTCCAGCAACACCACGTCGCCCATGCCGAAGCCGAGCGCGGGCAAATCCACCTTGCCGCCGCTGATGAGCTTCACGAGATTGTTGTAGCGACCGCCGCCGGCGATGGCGCGGAACTCGCCCTTGCGGTCAAACGCCTCGAACACCACGCCGGTGTAATACGCCAGCCCGCGGATCACCTGGTAATCAATTTTTACAAAATCCTTCAGCCCGCGCGCCGCCAGGTTGTTCAAAATACTTTGCAACTCAGCCGTCGGTTTTCCGGATTGAATAAATTCATTCACCCGCGCCACGGAAAATCCCATCGCGGACAATTTTTTTTCCGATTCCTCCGGCGCGCTGCGCTCCAGCTTGTCAATCGCCTGGAAAAAATCGTATTCGTGCGCGTTGTCGCCGCCGCCCTGCTTGAAAAAATCGTGCCACGCGTTGCGGCTGCTCAGGCGGATGACAAAATCTTCCGCCGTCAGGCCAAACGCTCGCAGCGTGTCAATCAGCAGCGCGATCAATTCCGCGTCCGCCGCCGGATCAGTCTCGCCAATTAAATCGGCGTTGAATTGAAAATGCTCGCGCAGCCGGCCTTTCTGCTGGCGTTCGTAGCGGAAGAGCTGCGGAATCGCAAACCACTTGATTGGCTTTTTGTAATTGCGTTCGTGCGCGGCGACCATGCGCGCGAGCGTCGGCGTCATTTCCGGGCGCAACGAAACGGCGCGTTCGCCCTTGTCCGTAAAATTGTAGAGCTGGCCGACGATTTCCGCGCCGCTCTTGGTGGTGAAGAGTTCGAGCGGTTCCAGCGGCGGGCCGTCGTATTCGCGGAAGCCGTAACGGCGGGCGATGGCACGCCAGGTTTCAAAAATGAACTGGCGCGCGTCGGCGCTCCACACGTCTTTGTGCGGGAGCGGTTCGGGATAAAAATCGCGGAATCCGGGAAGTCGTTCCATCCGGCCAGTCTAAAAAATCCGGAGCAAAAAGAGAAGCCGAATCAATTTCAGCCACGGATGGGCGCAGATGTTCGCGGCCAAAGTTCCTGCTCCCTCTGAAAAAAACCGATTGGCGACATGAACACTTGATGGGGTTGGCGGTGTCAAATTTCACGGCGCTTCGGAAATTAAATTGCGACCGGCGGACAATTGGCCGATAGTGTGTGCTGCCGGTTTGTTCCTTCAGCCGCTGAATCGGATGACGCGCCCGTTTGACTTGGATTAAAATTTATGCCTGAAAACATTGTTGTTTCGTCACCGTTGAAAAAGCCGCATCGCTGGCTCCGCTGGTTGGCGTGGTCGGTCACTGCTTTGCTGGTGTTGCTTGTCGCGGCCTATTTTGTCGTGACCAGTTCCGGTTTCCTTAAGGCCGTGATTCTGCCGCGCGTGAGCGCCGCGCTCGACGCCGGCGTCACCGTCGGCGACGCCTCGATTCATCCGTTCAGCGCGATCAGCCTGCGCGATTTGAAAGTGCAGGCCGCCGGCCAGCCGCCGCTCGTCACCGCGTCGGAAGTCCGCGTGAGCTATCATCTTTTTGACCTTCTCGGCGGCAACATTCATGTGGATGAAATCGCGCTGGTTTCGCCGACGATTGAGCTGGTCGAAAATCCCGACGGCCACAGCAACCTGGGACCGATTTTGCAAGCGTTGCAGGCGAAATCTTCGGCGGCAAAAAAACCGGCGACCTCGACCGCCGCCGCCAAACCGCTGCAAATTGATCTCGGCAAACTGACGTTGAGCCACGCGACGATCCGGCAAATCAAAAATTATGCCGACGGCCGCCATGATCTCGCCGGGCTGACGAACGTCAACGTGACGCTGACCAATTTGAAAAACGGCGAGACGGCGAAGCTCGAACTGGCCGCCGATATCCGGATTGAGAACAATTCCGCCACCAACTCCGGCGGCCTGCTGGCGGCCTCGCTTCAGGGCGGCTTTAGCTGCTCGTTCGGTTCGGATTTGAAGCCGGTTTCGGCCAACGGCGGCGTGGCCATCGCCGTCACCCAGGCTGGCGGCGCGTTCAGTGATTTCAACCACTTCAATGCCGCGCTGGATTGCGATGTCACGCCGACGGAGATCAAACAACTGGTGTTGCATTTTCAGCAGGCCGGCGCGTCGCTCGGCGAACTGGCCGTCACCGGCCCGTTTGACGCGGAAAAAATGGAAGGCAAACTGAATGTGGTGCTGCGCGGCATTGACCGGCGGCTGTTGAATCTGGCGGGCGCAAAGAGCGGCGTGGATTTCGGCTCCACGGAGATCAATTGCACGAATGAAATCGAATTATCAAAAGCCGGCGCGACCATCGCGGCTGCGGGCAGATTCAATGTGGACAAACTTCAGTTGACGCGCGCCGGTCAAACCACGCCCACGCTGGATTTGGTCGCCGACTACGACGTGACGGTGGATCGCGCCGCGCAATCCGCCACGTTGCGCCGCCTGAACTTCACCGGCACGCAAAACGGCGCTCCGCTGTTGAGCGCGCAATTGACCAGCCCGATGAGTTTGACTTGGGGCGGCGGAGCCAGCGGCATGGGCGACGCCGCGCTTGATCTGGCAGTGAAGGAACTTAACCTCGCGGATTGGCAACCGTTTCTCGGCAACGCGGCCACCGCCGGCAAGGTGGGCTTGACGCTGAAAGTGTCGTCGCATCAAGGCGGCAAACTTATCGGGTTTGATTTGAACACGGACGTGGCGAACCTTGCCGCCCAGTTGGGCAGCAACCAGATTTCACAGGTGGAAATCACCCTGGACGCGCATGGCCAGGCGACGGAATTGAAACAAATCACTTTGAGCGATTACAAGGCGCAGATCGCGTTGCAGAATCAACCGGCGCTGACCGCTTCCGGCTCCGGCAATTATGACCTTGCCAGCGGCGACGCGGATGCGCAGGTGAAATTGTCCGCCACGCTGGCGCGGCTGCTTCAGGCGTTGCCGCAACCGGACATGAGCATTGCGTCGGGCGACGTGGAATTGAACGCCCGCGTCACGCAAAAACAAAAAGCCCAGACCCTCGCCGGCAGTCTGTCGCTGACCAATTTCAACGGACAAATCGGCAAGAACGAATTTCTTGGTTACAGCACCCAGCTCAAGCTCGACGTGGCCAGTTCGCCGGAACAGATTCAAATTCGCCAGGTGGCTGGCAGCTTCAGTCAGAATGGAAATTCCGGCGGCGAGTTTAATCTTTCCGGAACCTGCCAGCCGGCGCAGAAATCCGCCGCCGTGAACCTCAAGTTTTCCGGTGTGAACGAGAACGCGTTGCGGCCATTTCTGGAGCCGTTGCTGACGGGCAAAAAACTCGCGTCGGTGTCCGTCAACGGCGTCGTTTCAGGTCAATACAATCCGCAAGCCGGTTCCGCCGTGAAGGCGAACGTGCAAGTGGCAAATCTCGTCGTGAACGATCCGGCCAATAAAACCCCGGCGACGCCGCTTGCCGTCGGCCTGCAAGTGGACGCCTCGTTGAACCAGCAAAGCGCTGATGTGCGCCAATTCCAGATTGCGCTGACGCCCACGGCGCTTGCGACCAACCAGCTTCAATTCAGCGGCCAGGTGGATTTTTCCAAAACCAACGCGATTCAAGGCAATCTCAAACTCGCCGCCGATTCACTCGACCTGACCCGCTATTATGATTTGTTCACGGGCGGAACCAATGCCGCCGCGAAAACCGCCACCACCGCGCCGGCGTCCGCCAATGCCGGCCAGGAACCGCCGGCGGTTCACTTGCCGCTGCGGAATTTCACGGTGGTGGCCGACATCGGAAAACTTTATTTGCACGCAGTGGCCATTACCAATTTGATGACGACGGTGAAAATTGACGACAGCCATTTCCTGTTGAAACCGTTTCAACTCGCGCTCAATGGCGCGCCGGTGACCGCCGCGGCGGATGTGGATTTGGGCGTGCCCGGTTACAAATACAATGTCGCGTTCGACGCCCGCGGCATCCCGGTGGCGCCGTTGGTGGACACGTTTCAACCGGCGCGCGCCGGACAAATGGGCGGCGCGCTGACCGCTTCCGCGCAGATCAGCGGCGCGGGGATCACCGGCGCCAGCCTCCAGAACAATCTGGCCGGAACATTTAATGTGGGCATGACGAACTTGAGCCTTTCCGTCATCAATGTTCACAGCAGCCTGCTTAAGTCCGTCATCAACGTCGTGGCCACGATTCCCGAACTCTTGAGCAACCCAACCAGCGCGCTGACCTCGCTGTTTGGCAGCGTGACCGGACACGGTGGTTTGATGAACCAGTTGGAACAGTCGCCGATTCAGATTATTTCCATGCAGGCCAAGGCGGGCAATGGGCTGGTTAATTTGCAATCGGCCACCGTGCAGAGTTCCGCGTTCGAAGCGGATGCCGCCGGCGTCGTCACGCTGGCTGCGGCGCTGACTAATTCGACCATCAACATTCCCGTCACCGTTTCCTTGAGCCAGGCGATCGCCAAACAACTGAATGTGACTTCAACCACGGCGTCCGCCAACGCCGCTTACGTCCCGTTGCCGCCGTTCCTGACCATGACCGGCACCATCGGCGCTCCCAAAGCGAACATTGACAAGCTGGCGCTGGCCGTCGTCGTCGTTCATTCCGTCGGTGGAAATTTGCTCAACCCGGCGGGAAGCAATGCGGCGCCGGTCGTAAATTTGTTAAACCAGTTCCTGCGATTGCGCAAATGACACGGGCTGGAAACGCGTGAGCAGCGGAAATTTTTATTCCACCGTCACGCTCTTGGCCAGGTTGCGCGGTTTGTCCACGTCGCAGCCGCGCGCGACGGCGATGTGATACGCGAAGAGTTGCAGCGGCACGCTCGCCAGGATCGGATTCAGCAAGTCGAGCGTCTTCGGCAGATAAATCACGTCGGTCGCCGCCTTTTTGATGGCCTTGTCGCCTTCCGTCGCCAGCGCGATGATCGGGCCTTTGCGCGCGCGAATCATGGCCAGGTTCGCCATCGTTTTGTCATACATCGCATCCAGCGGCACCAAGAAAACCGTCGGCGTTTGCGGGTCAATCAGCGCGATCGGGCCGTGTTTCATTTCCGCCGCCGAATAACCTTCGGCGTGGATGTAGGAAATTTCCTTCAGCTTCAACGCGCCTTCGAGGGCGATGGGAAACGTGTAGCCCCGGCCGAGGAAAAAGAAATCGTCGGCTTTCGCGTATTTCTTCGCGATTTTTTTCAGCGAATTATTTTGCGCCAGAACGAACTCAATCTGTTTGGGCAGCGCTTCCAATCCGCGTAAAATTTCCTTCGCGCGGTTCGCCGAAAGCTGGCGCATCCGGCCCAGATGAATCGCGAGCAGGGTCAGAATCGTGAGGGTCGCAACGAACGCCTTGGTCGAGGCCACGCCGATTTCCGGGCCGGCGTGCATGTAGATGCCGCCATCGGCTTCGCGCGCGATGGTGCTGCCGACGACGTTGACGATGGCCAGCGCGCGATGGCCGCGCCGCTTCGCTTCGCGCAACGCCGCCAGCGTGTCCGCCGTTTCGCCGGATTGCGACAGCACCAGCAGCACCGTGTTTTTTTCCAACGGGCAATTGCGGTAACAAAACTCGTGCGCGAACTCCACCTCGACCGGCAGTTGCGCCAGTTCCTCGATCAAATACTCGCCGACGAGCGCCGCGTGCCAGCTCGTGCCGCTGGCGGCGATGACGATGCGGTCAATGCCGCGCAGTTCCGCCGCCGTCATGTTCAACCCGCCGAATTTCGCCGTCGCGCCTTCAAAATCCAGCCGGCCGCGCAAGGCATTCAAAACGGTCTGCGGCTGCTCATAAATTTCCTTGAGCATGAAATGCGCGTGTTTGCCGCGCGCCGCGTCCTCCTGCGAAAATTCCAGCTTGCTGATCTGCACGTTGGCCGTCTCGGTGCCGAGGTTTTGCACGTCGAAGCGCTCGCCGGTAACGGTCGCCACATCGTAGTCGTTCAGATAAACGACTTTTTTCGTGTGCGCGACAATGGCATTGGCGTCGCTGGCCACAAAATTTTCATCCTTGCCGATGCCGATGATAAGCGGGGAACCGCGCCGTGCGCCGACAATCGTATTGGGAAAATCCGTGCAGATGACCGCGAGGCCGTAAGTGCCGATGACTTCGCGGAGCGCGTCGCAAACAGATTGCGTGAGCGTGTCGCCGTTTGAATTGTTTTTGGTGCGTCGCTTTTCGTAATAATCGCCGATGAGGTGCGCCAGGACTTCCGTGTCGGTGTCGGATTTGAACTTGTGGCCGGCGGCGAGCAGTCTTTGCTTCAGCACGTCGTAATTCTCAATGACGCCATTGTGGACAATGGCGATTTTGCCGGAGCCGTCGAGGTGCGGATGGGAATTTTTATCGCTCGGCACGCCGTGCGTGGCCCAGCGCGTGTGCGCGATGCCGAGGCTGCCATTGACCGTCTCAACCTTCAGCAACTGCGCGATGCCCTCGTCAATCTTGCCGAGTTTTTTGCGGACGACGAGGCCGGGCCGGTCCAGCACGGCCACGCCGGCGCTGTCGTAGCCGCGATATTCCAGCCGCCGCAAACCTTCCAGGAGGATGGGCGAGGCTGATTTTTTACCGACGTATCCAATGATGCCGCACATGTTTTGTAATTTGTTAAATGGTTGAATTGTTGAATCGGAATGGGTCGTCGCACATTAAATGATTCAACAATTTAACCATTCAACACTTCAACGACTGCAAAATCCACTCCGCCATTTCCGCCAGGCCGTCCACGACAACGGTGCGGTTCAAATCGTTTTTCATTTCGGCCTCCGTGCCCGCGCCGTAGCCAGTGCGGACGAGTATGCTTTTTTTCACGCCCGCATTCCAGCCGCATTCGAGGTCAATCAGCTTGTCGCCGACCATGAAACTCTCGGCGAGGTTCAAATCAAATTCAACGCGCGCATCGAACAAGAACTGCGGCGACGGCTTGCGACCATGGCTCGGCTGGCCGGGCACTTCGGGCGCGATGTAAATTTTCCCGAACCGCACGCCGTCGCGCGCAAACTCGCGGCGGAGATGTTCGTTCACCCGCTCCGCGTCCGCCAGCGTGAAATAGCCGCGCCCGATGCCGGACTGGTTCGTGACGATGACGAGCTGGAAACCGGCATCCGCCAGCCGTTTCAACGCCGCGCCCGCGCCGGGGAAAATTTCCACGTCTTCGGGCCGGTGCAGATAATTTTTTTCCGCGATGAGCGTGCCATCGCGGTCGAGAAAAACAGCGCGGTTCATTCCGTTGGCAAATTGTGGGCGGATTGCGGCAAGAATGGAATTGATTTTTTTTTGCGATGCAGGCAGGATACCTCATCTTTGCGGTCGGCAACTTGACATTTAATACACATGAGCATTAAAGGCAGACTGGGAATTTTGGTGGGGGGCGGCCCGGCACCGGGACTGAACGGCGTCATCTCGGCGGCCACCATCGAAGGCATCAATCAAGGCTATGAAGTCATTGGCTTCCGCGACGGCTTCAAATACATCGCGCAAGGCGACACCACACAGATCAAACCGCTCGCGATCCGCGACGTGAAGGACATTCATCTCAAAGGCGGCTCGATTCTGGGCACCGCGCGCACGAATCCGACGAAGTCCGAGGAGCAGATGAAAAATATCTTCACCGTGTTCGAAAAGCTCGGCATCACCGCGCTGGTCAGCGTCGGCGGCGATGACACGGCTTTTTCCGCCAGCCACGTCGCCAAGCGCAGCGGCGGCAAGATCAAGGTCGCGCATGTGCCCAAGACGATTGACAACGACCTGCCGCTGCCCGGCACCGCGCCGACGTTCGGCTATGAAACCGCCCGGCACTATGGCGTGCAGATCGTCCGCAATTTGATCGAAGACGCGCGCACCACCTCGCGCTGGTATCTCATCGTCAGCATGGGCCGCGCGGCGGGCCATCTCGCACTCGGCATCGCCAAGGCTTCCGCCGCCACGCTTTCGATCATCTCCGAGGAATTTCGCGGCCGTCCCGTCACCGTGGATGAAGTCTGCGACATTATTATCGGCTCGATCATCAAGCGCCGGGCCGACGGTTCCCAATACGGCCTCGTGGTGCTGGCGGAAGGTTTGATCGAATCCATCGGCGAAAAAGGCTTGGTGGACGCGCTGCCCGAAGGCCAGCTTGAACGTTTCGGCAAAGTGATCCGCGACGACCACGGCCATTTGCGCCTCGGTGAAATCGAATTTGGTCGCCTGATGAAAGAGCTTTTGAGCACGCGCCTCGAAAAACTTGGCATCAAAATGACGTTCATTGACAAAGATCTTGGCTACGAACTCCGCTGCGCCGACCCGATTCCGTTCGACGCCGAATACACGCGCGACCTTGGCTACGCGGCGGTGAAATTCCTCCGCTCGCCCGCTGCCGAAAAATACGGCGCCATCATCAGTTTTGTGGACGGCAAAATGAACCCGCTGCCGTTCGACGACATGCTGGATCCCAAGACCGGCCGGATGCAGAACCGCCGCGTCAACGTGGACGGCGAGGCCTTCGAATGCGCGCAGGCTTACATGATCCGGCTCGACCGCGAAGATTTCGAGGATCCCAAACAGCTCGCCAAACTCGGGGCCGTCGTCAAAATGACGCCCGAACAGTTCAAGGCCCGCTTCGGCTACCTCGTCGGCATCAAGTAAGAATCAATTCAAGCAAACGGCGACGGAAAAATCCCGCCGCCGTTTTTGCTTTTGAACAACCAAGGAACAAAGCAACAATGGAAGCAGAATTTTTGATTCCGGTTTTTCTTTGTTCCTTTGTTGCTTTGTTGTTCAATTTTCCGGCATGAAGCCGCTTGCGGACTGCAAACTCTACACCTTCGTGGACATGGCCTATTTGCGGGGCCGCGCGCCCGAACTGGTCGCGCAACAACTCTGCGATGGCGGCAGCGATTTGATCCAGCTCCGCGCCAAGAACTCCTCGCCGGATGAAATCCGCGCGCTGGCGGAAAAAATTTTGCCCATCACGCGCCGCGCCAACGTCGGCCTGGTCATCAACGACCATCTGGAAATTGCCCGTGAAATCGGCGCAGACTTCTGTCATCTGGGCCAGGAAGATTTTTTTGACGCCGGCCACACGCACGTTGACCAGTTAAAAATTCAAAATTCAAAATTAAAAATCGGTTTGTCCACCCACGCTCCAGCGCAGGCCCAACGCGCGCTCAACGCCGGCGCGGATTACCTCGCCATCGGCCCGGTGTTTGCGACCGGCACCAAGCCATCCGCCCAGCCGGTGACGCTGGATTATGTCCGCTGGGCGGCGGCGCACGTGAACATCCCGTGGTTCGCCATCGGCGGCGTGAATTTGCAGACCCTCGACGCGGTGCTCGCGGCGGGCGCGCGGCGCATCTGCGTCGTCTCCGCCATTCTCAATGCGCCGGACATCGCCCAGGCCTGCGCGGAATTCAGGCGCAGGCTGGAATGAAATCCGGCGCGGCGCTGGAATGACCCCATTGACCGGGCGGAAGTTTTCCGTGGCTTACTGCTTTTGTTTTTTCCGGGCTTCAGCTAAAAATGGCGCATGTATTCGCCGACGTTGGATGAATTTCTGAAGTTCGCGACGCAGGGAAATCTCATTCCCGTCACGCGCCGCATTCTCGCCGATTTGGAAACGCCGCTCTCGGCCTACCGCAAAATCCGCGGCCAGGGCGAATCGTTTCTCTTTGAATCCGTCGAAGGCGGTGAGCACCTCGGACGTTACTCGTTCGTCGGCTGCAATCCGCGCGCGGTCATCCGGCAGGACGGCCAGCATGTTCAGATGTTCGAAAACGGTCGCGTCACCGAAAGCGCCGTCGTCGGCAAGGATGCGAAAGACGGCCTCGAAGTCGTCGAGCGAGTGATGAAAAAATACCGCGCGGTGGCCGTGCCGGGATTGCCGCGTTTCACCGGCGGCGCGCTGGGCTTCATCGGCTATGAATTCATCCACGACATCGAACCCGTCGTGCCGCGCCCGGCGCACGATGAATTGAAGACGCCCGCCATGTATTTTCTCGTCGCCGACCAGCTTCTGATTTTTGATCGCGTCCAGCAGACCATCACGATTCTGGTCAACGCCATTCTCGCCGACGCGGAAAGCCCCGCCGACGCTTACGAAAACGCGACGAGCGAAATTGACCGCATCCTCTCGCTGCTGGAACAGCCGAGCGAACACACCGTGGTCGGTGTGACGAAGGAAATTCCAGCCGTCGAATTCACGTCCAACCAGACGAAGGAAAAGTTTTCCGCCAACGTCGCGGCGGCAAAAAATTACATCACCGCCGGCGACATCATTCAGGTGGTCGGTTCGCAACGGTTTTCCGCGCCGGTCACGGCGTCGCCGCTGGATATTTACCGCGCCGTGCGCAACATCAATCCATCGCCGTATTTATTTTTGCTGGAGCTGGACGGCTTTGCGCTCGTCGGCGCGTCGCCGGAGCTGCACGTCCGTTGCGAGGAGGGCAAAGTCGAAATTCGCCCGATAGCCGGCACACGCCCGCGCGGGAAAAATGCCGAGGACGACGCCGTGCTGGAAAAAGAACTGCTCGCCGACCCGAAGGAACGCGCCGAGCACGTGATGCTCGTGGACCTCGCGCGCAACGACATCGGCCGCGTGTGCGATTTCGGCAGCGTGCAGGTGAAAGACCTCATGCTCATCGAACGTTACAGCCACGTCATGCACATCGTTTCGCAGGTCGAGGGTAAATTATCCGCCGACAAGACGAATTACGATTTGATGCGCGCGACTTTTCCGGCCGGCACGGTCAGCGGCGCGCCGAAAATCCGCGCCATGCAGATCATTTCCGAACTGGAACAGACCACGCGCGGCACCTACGCCGGCTGCGTTGGCTATTTCTCGTTCAATGGCAATCTCGACACCTGCATCACCATCCGCACCGCGCTGATCAAGGACGGCAAAACCTACGTGCAAGCCGGCGGCGGCTGGGTGAACGACTCCACGCCGGAAGGCGAATATCTGGAAACCATCAACAAATCCATGGCCATGCGAAAGGCGATCGCGATGGCGGAATCATTCCCCCGCTGATTTGATTCCGTTCAGCTTCGTCTGTAAAAATCCGCCGCGCAAATTCGCCACGTTGTCGAAGCCGTTTCCGGCCAACGCGCACGCCGCGAGATAGCCGCGCTGACCTTTTTGACAATACGCCACGAGGCGCCGGTCGCGCGGAATTTCGTCCAGCCGGTCGCGGAGTTCTGACAACGGAATGTTCACGGCTTCCGGCAGTTTGCCGAATTCCTCCAATTCTTCGGCGTCGCGGACATCCAGCAAAAATTCTCCGTTCGGCTGCCAGGTTTCCGGCGCAACCGTGGCAACGTCGCCGCGCGCAATGTGACTGGCGACAAAGCCGGCGGTGTTGATCGGATCGTTCGCCGAACCGAAGGGCGGCGAATACGCCAAATCCAAATTCTCCAAATCGAACACGCTCATTTTCGCCGCGATGGCCGTCGCGAGCACGTCCACCCGCTTGTCCACGCCCAGCTCGCCGAGCACCTGCGCGCCGAGCAATCGCCCCGTGCCTTCTTCGGCGATGAGTTTGATCAATACCGGTTTTGCTCCGGGATAATAATGCGCGTGGCTGGGATCGCGCGTGAGGCTGGTGAAAAATGTGAAGCCGGCTTTGGCCGCTTGCGCGCTGTTGAGTCCGGTGAAACCGGCGTTCATTTGCAACACGCGCACAATCGAGGTGCCGAGCGCGCCCGGATAAACCATCCGCGCGCCCGCCGCGTTGGCGCCGGCGATGCGGCCCTGACGGTTCGCGGGGCCGGCCAGCGGAATCCGCGCGCGCCCGCCGGTCAACGCGTGCGTCGTTTCCGCCGCGTCGCCGACGGCGTAGATGTTCGGATCGGACGATTCCATCCGGCCATTGGTTTTCACGCCGCCGGTCGCGCCGATTTCCAGGCCGGCAGCTTTGGCTAATTCCACTTCGGCTTTCACGCCGACGCTCAATAAAATCAAATCCGCCAGAATTTTTTCTCCGTCCGCCAGTTCGATTCCGTCACGCGTGAATGCCTTCGCTTCCGCGCCGACCCGAAAATCAAAATCATCGCGCTGAATGGAATTCTGCAAATGCGCCGCCATGTCCGCGTCAAGCAACGGCAGGATATGCGGAAATTTTTCGATAATCGTGACGCGCATCCCGCGCCGGTGAAACGCTTCCGCCATTTCCAGTCCGATGAACCCGCCGCCAATCACGACGGCGCGCCGCGGCTTCTGCTCATCGAGAAATTTCACGATGCGGTCCATGTCCGGAATGTCGCGCAAAGTAAAGACGTGCGGCAATTCCACGCCGGGAATCGGCGGCACAACCGGCTTGGCGCCCTGGCTCAAAATGAGTTTGTCGTAAGCCACGTCGCGCTCCGCGCCGGTGGCATCTTTCACCCGGACGGTTTTTTCCGCGCGGTTGATGGCGATGACTTCATGGTTCACATGCGCGTGAACGCGCGAGCGTTCCCAAAATTTTTCCGGCGTCATGACAACGAGTTTGGCGCGTCCGGTGATTTCGCCGGCGATAAAATACGGCAGCCCGCAATTGGCGAAGGAAATATATGGGCCGCGTTCGAAAATGCGAATTTCCGCGTTCTCATCCGAGCGCCGCGCCCTGGCTGCCGCGGACGCGCCGCCGGCGACGCCTCCAACAATCACAATTTGTTTTGGATTTTTCATAAATCAATTCGGCTGGCACGAGCCACAGTTGCAATTTGAAATTTTGTTCCACGGCATTTTCGCCAGCATGAGCGCCAGGCCGCAAAAACCCGTGGCCCCGGCGATAAATAGTCCGCAGCCGGCCGCCAGCGGCAGCAGCGCGAACCACGGGCTGACCGTGAGCGCCAGCGCCGCGCCGGCGGCGGAAACAAATCCCACGACCATTTGCACCTGGCGCATCAGCGGCACGACTTTGCTTTCGCCGCGATTGACCGGCAATCCGGCGTCAATCCATGCCTGCGTGCCGCCCTCGACCAGCACGCAGCCGCCGAAACCGGCGCGGTGGAATTTTTCAATCGCGCGGCGGGCGCGTCCGCCGGACTGGCAAAGCACGTAAATCGGTTTGTCATTGGAACCGCGTTGCTTTAGAAAATGAGCGGCGTCCAATTCATCCAGCGGCGCCAGCCGCGCGCCGGGCAAGTGGGCGGAGGCAAATTCGGCCGGCGTGCGCACGTCGAGCAGCTCGGCGGCATGGCCGTCGGCGAGCCGGCGGTGCAGTTCGCGGGCGGTCACGGAGGATTGGGGTTGATCGGTTGTCATAATCGTTGTATAATTGTATAACCATTTAGTAATATGTCAACAAAAAAGAAACGGCTGCTTTCGGACGGGGAGCTTGAAACCGTGGCGCTGCATTTCAAGCTGCTGGGCGAGCCGATGCGGCTGAAGATTTTGCAGGCGGTTTGCGCCGGGCCGCGCACGGTCAACGACATCGTCGCCGCCGTGGGCGCGACGCAGGCGAATGTTTCCAAGCACCTGTCGCTGCTTGCGTCGGCGGGCATTTTGACGCGAAAAAAGGACGGCCAGTGCGTTTTTTACGGCATGAAGGATCCGCTGACATTGAAGCTGTGCGAACTCGTTCGCGCGCACTCGGCGGAGCGGCAATGAGCGGAGGCGGGGAAATTCAAACGGGCGGCGGCGCCACATGGCGATGATGAACCCGATTAAGTTTCATTTGCGGTGGCGGCGGAATTTGTTAAGTTGGTTCTGGATTGGAAATTTTATGCGGCCCTGGTGTTACATCGCGGCGATAGGAATCTTCATCAACGTGGCAATTCATGCCGCGCAGGTCGGGCTGATTAAAATCAACGGAGCCATCGGTCCGGCCACGGCCAGCTACATCGCCCGTGCCATTGACGTCGCGACCGGCCAAAAGGACGAATGCCTTGTCATCCAGCTCGACACGCCGGGCGGCTTGCTGGATTCCGCCTCGGAGATCGTCGAGAAATTCTACGCCGCAAAAATCCCCACGGTGGTTTATGTCGCGCCGGCCCCGGCGCGCGCGGGCAGCGCAGGCGTGTTCATCACCATGGCGGCGGACGTGGCGGTGATGGCGCCGCACACGCGCATCGGCGCGGCGCATCCGGTGGAACTCGGAGCCAGCGGCACGGTGGAAAAAAGCGACGACGTGATGAAGGAAAAAATCGAGAACGACACTGCCAGCTTCGTCCAATCCATCGCCGAAAAGCGCCACCGCAACGTGGCCTGGGCCAGGTCCGCCGTGCTCGCCAGCGCCTCGATCACCGCCGAAGAAGCGTTGCAGACGAACGTCATTGATTTCATCGCGAAAGACCTGCCGGATCTGCTCAAGCAACTGGACGGCCGGGAAATCAACGGCAAAAAACTGCACACCGCGAATGCCACCGTCGTGGAAATCCCGATGAACCCGTTTGAACATTTTTCCCAGTTGTTCCTGCGGCCGGAAGTGATGTTCATTTTGATGCTGATGGTGATTTACGGCATCATGGGCGAGTTGAGCAGCCCGGGCGCGATTTTGCCGGGCGTGGTCGGCGTGATTGCGCTGATCCTTGTGCTTTATATGTCGGCGATCCTGCCGGTCAGCGTCACCGGCCTGGTTTTGATCGGATTGGCGATCATCCTGTTCATCACCGATGTTTACGCGACGACGCATGGCGTGCTGACCGCCGGCGGCATCGTGACTTTTTTCCTTGGAGCGATGATGCTGTTCAGCCAGGCCGGGCCGGGCTACGGGCTGTCGCTGCGCTGGATTATTCCGGCGACGGCGGTGACGGCGCTGTTTTTTATTTTTGTGGTCGGCAAGGGAATTCGCGCACAGTTCAAGCCCGCGCTGACCGGCACCGGCACCCTGATTGGAAAGACTGTGAACGCGCTTTCGCGCATTGATTCGGCGGGCGGCAGGGTGTTCGTCGAAGGCGAAACGTGGAACGCCGTGAGCGCCCTGCCGGTGGAAGCCGGACAACCCGTTGAAATCACCGGCATCGAGGGACTGACTTTGAAAGTAAAACAAAAAAACTAAAACCAAAAAAATCATGGAAACACTCATCAATCTGGCATTCCGTTCGGGTCTCGGATCGCTCGTCGTCATTGTCGCCGTGCTGGCGATCCTCTTTTTGCCGCAGGCCGTCCGCATTTTGCGCGAATACGAGCGCGGCGTGATTTTCCGGCTCGGCAAATTGCAGGGCGCAAAAGGACCGGGACTGATTTTCCTGATTCCCATCGTGGACAAAATGGTGAAGATGGACCTGCGCGTGGTGACCATTGACGTGCCCAAGCAGGAAATCATGACCAAGGACAACGTGCCGGCCACGGTGGACGCGGTGATGTATTTCCGCGTGGTGGACCCGAACGCGGCGGTGGTGAAGGTGGAAAATTTCTGGAAGGCAACCTCGCTCATCGGCCAGACGACCTTGCGCAGCGTGCTCGGCCAGTCGGCGTTGGACGAACTGCTGTCACAGCGCGATGTCATCAACCAGAAACTGCAGGAGATCATTGACAAGCAGACCGAGCCGTGGGGCATCAAGGTCACGTCAGTCGAGGTGAAAGAAGTGTCGCTGCCGGACAGCATGAAGCGCGCGATGGCCAAACAGGCCGAGGCCGAGCGCGAACGCCGCGCGAAAGTCGTGAACGCGGAAGGCGAATTCCAGGCCGCCGAAAAAATGGCGCAGGCCGCCGCCGTCATCAGCAAGGAGCCGATTGCGCTGCAACTGCGCTATCTCCAGACGATGCGCGAAATGGCGAGCGAACACAACACGACGACGTTCCTGCCGCTGCCGATAGATTTGTTCAGCGCGTTTTTGAAGAAGTAATCCGCCATTCAGCAAATTGAACTGGCAGAAGCGGCACGATAATGAAGATCAACTACGATCCCGAAATTGACGCCAGGGAGGTGGTTCCGTAACCGCAGGAACACTAATCGCGTCAATTTTCCATTCGACATTCCGCAATCGTAAATCGAAATTTGTCACATGCCTCTTTACGAATATGAACTGTGCCAGGGCGAGTGCAAAGTGTGCGGCGGGACGTTCTCGTTGAACCGCCCGGTTTCCGCGCCGCCGCTGACGAAATGTCCGGCGTGCAAAAAACCGGTGCGCAAAATCATTTCCGGCTTCAGCACGCCGCACAAGCTCAAGCCGCTGTCCGTCACGGATGCGAAGAAGGCCGGGTTTCAGGTGTTCAAGCGGCTGGGCAAGGGCGAATACGAAAGGCAGTAGCAGGCCGGACGTTGATCGGAAGGAAAAGTGCCGCCAACGGTCGTCTTATCAATCATCATCCAAGGATTTATTTTGAATTGATTTTGACGGCGATTGTCCATTGCTCTAGTTTGTTTGATTGAAGATGAATTTTTGTCCGGCCATTTTTTTTGCGCGTTGGGTTGGCCTGGCGGCAGTGGTGACTGCGGCCATGCCGGCGCCGGGGCAGCAGGCGATCCAATACACCCGGCCGGGGGATCGGGACTCTTCAAACCGGGTGGAAGTCATTGCGCCAACGAGGATCCAGCGGTTTTCGGTCGGCGCATACAATGCGCCGTCGCCTTTGTTCGGCGATAAAACCCCGACAGTCAGCTTTGATGCGCTGCCGGGCACCCCCGACCCGAACGCCGTCCCCGCCGTCAATGCGCTGCAATGGCGCAAATTTCTGGAAGGCAAAAAAAACTGGACGCTGATGACGCCCGAACAGGTTTTGGGCATTCCCACGCCGGAAAAACTCCTGGGCCTTCCCGACCCAAACGAGGATCCGAGCCTTTCCGCAGAAGAACAGTTCTTGCAGCGGCAGGACCGGCAGGCCGCCGCAGGCGCGACGAACGGGTTTCACCGCCCGGATGCCTCGTTTTTGCGGGACGACTCGGCGAACAACCAGTTTCAGCAGTCGGTTGACAGCAGCCGGCTTGTGCAAACCATGGGCGGAGCCTTCTCTGGCGCAACGAAGATTCTCAATCCGTCTTTTAACATGAATCAGGATATGCCGCTGGACTTCAATCGCCAGCCGGATTCCGTCTGGGCCGGTCCGTTCCACACGTCGGAGCCATTGCCGAAAGTCGCTCCGGAGCAGTTGGAGGGCATGGAACGTTTTCGCGCGCTGATGGAACCTTCCGCCGCTCCGGACAAATCGTCCGCGCCTGCACGCCTTCCTTATCAACCGGTGACCACGACGGATCCGAACCTGCAAATCATGCCGGCGTTCAATCCGGCCGGCCGGTCCTTCTCGGCGCTGGAAAGCGTCGGCGGCAAACCGACGGGCCTGACGCCGTTGCCGGGTATCACCGGGCCGCAACTCCAGCCAAAAAAAGAGGTGCCGCTGGTGCAACCGCCGCCGTGGCTTTCAGATTCGCCGCAACCATACACCCTGTTGCAACGGACGTTTTGAACCGGGTCAATAAGCGGAGGTGGTGATCAAGACCTGTTCGAGTGTGGAAATGCCGTCACGGGCGCGGTCCAGCGCCACCGTGCGGAGGGTTTTCATGCCTTGATTGATGGCGAGCTTGGCCATTTCGCGGGTGCTGGAGCGGGCGATGATGAGTTTGCGGATCTGGTCGCTGACGGTCATGACTTCGATGATGGCCATACGACCGACATAGCCGGATTTTTTACAGCGGTCGCAGCCACGTCCGCGGAACAGTTGCACCCGGTCAAACATCACGGGGTCAATACCAAGGTCTTCGAACATTCTCGCCGGATAAGTCACCGGTTCCTTGCAGTGCGAGCAAATCCGGCGCATCAGGCGTTGGGCGCAGGACAAAATCACCGAGGAAGAAATCAAAAACGGCGCGATGCCCATGTCGTCCAGGCGCGCGATGGCGCCGGGCGCGTCGTTGCAGTGCATCGTGGACAACACTTGATGGCCGGTGAGCGCGGCTTCGATGGCGATTTCCGCCGTCTCCGTGTCGCGGATTTCGCCGATCATGATGATGTCCGGGTCCTGCCGGAGGATGGAGCGCAGCGCATTGGCGAACGTGAGGCCGATCTCCTTTTTGGTCGGCACCTGGTTGATGCCGGGAATCTGAAATTCCACGGGATCCTCGACGGTGACGATGTTCCACTGCGGGCTGTTGAGTTCGTTCAACGCGGAATAAAGGGTGGTCGTTTTCCCGGAACCGGTCGGGCCGGTGACGAGAATCAAGCCGTGGGGCGCGTCAATGGCGTTCTTGAATTGCTTGAAGGTGACCTCATCCAGGCCGAGCTTGTCAATGCTCGCGGACAAATTGCTTTTGTCGAGGACGCGCAGCACCATTTTTTCGCCGTGAACCGTCGGCAGCGCCGAGACGCGCAAATCGTAATCCTTGCCGCTGACCTTGACCCGCATGCGCCCGTCCTGCGGGAGCCGGCGCTCGGCGATGTCGAGATTGCTCATGATTTTCAGGCGCGAGGCCAGCGCGAGCTGCATTTGCTTGGGCGGCGGCATGGCGTCAATCAGCACGCCGTCAATGCGGTAGCGCAACCGCATCGCTTTTTCAAACGGTTCGAGGTGGATGTCGCTGGCACGGTCCTTGATGGCCTGAAGAATGATGAGGTTGGCGAGCTTGATGACGGGGGCTTCCTCGCTGGAGGCGGCAAGCTTGTCGAGGTTCATTTCCTCGACGGATTCCTTGACCGATTCAATCGTATCGGCTTCTCCGTCCGCATCCCGTTTTTTCTCCGCGTCCTGGATGATGTCCTCCATTGAACCGCTTTTGGCGCTGTCCAACGCGTTCAACTTCTCGGTGATCGCTTTCTCCGACGCAATGAGCGGGGCGATGTCCAGCTTGGTGATGCGCCGGACGTCGTCAATGGCCAGGACGTTCAACGGGTCGGCCATCGCGAGGAACAGCTTGTTTTCCAGGCGGCTGACGGGAATCACCTTGTAGTTGTGCGCGGTGTCGCGCGGGACCAGTTCCACCACGTCCGGCAAAATGTTCAGGCGCGCGAGATTGATCGGCGAGACATTCAGCACGCGGCCCATGCAGACCGCCAGATCGTCGGGGCTGACGTATTGCTTGTCCTTGTCCACGAGCAATTTTACCAGCCGCGCGCCTTCTTTCCGCTGCCGTTCGAGCAGTTCCTCGATCTGGCTCGCGCTCAACAGACCATCCTCGACGAGCGCGTCGGCGATGCGTTCCGCAAATGATTTGATTTTGGCCATGGTCAGCGAAACGCTTTGCGGAGATTGGAGAACAGGTCGTTCGGCAGGGCGAGATACCACTGCAACCGGTGCGTGGTCGCCTCGGCGAGTTCCTTCGCCGCCTGCTGGTTGAATGGATTCGCCGTCGCCACAAGGATCGCCTTGCTCATCCGGTCGAACGGCAGCACGCACCAGCGCCGGCAGACCTCCGCCGGAAAGCCGCGCGCCAGATCCATGTCCACGTCGTAGCGATCCAGCGGCAGATAAGCCACGCGCGATTTGTCGGACAACAGCCGGAGCGACTTGTCAATCAGGTGAATTCCCTTTTCGTGCAAGGTCTGGATGAACGGCTCCACCACATCCGGCGGCGCCACCGTCAGATCCACATTCCGCCAGCACAGGTCGAAGTCTCCGGCCGTGATGATTTTGCTTTCCACAAAAATTTTATACAAAGACTTGCGCCCGTCATCCACCTCGTCCGCCGGCGCGGACGTCCGGGTCTTGCGCCGCAACATCGTCGTTTCGGTCACGGAGGGCATTGCGGTCATGTCCGCCACCGACTGCACGGCGGCGTTGCTCGCCCGTTCCTCGATCTGCTTCAAGGCCGTCCGCACGTCCACATCTTCAGGCCGCCGCTGCAACACCGTTTCGTATTCGAGAATCGCCGATGAAAGCTGGCCCAACTGCAGGTAAGCCTGCGCGATTCGCTTCGATGTATTGATAACCTCCTCCTCGCGCCCCAGCTTGGAATAAGCCTCCTTGAGAATCTCCAGCGATTGGGTGTCGCCCGGCTGCGACTGGACAATAACCTCGAACATCTCAATCGTCTGTTGCAATTGAGCGTCTTCACCCGGATTTAATGCCGTGGTCGCCATATCTTCAAAAATTCCGCAAAGTTGACCGTCAAGTTAAATCGCTCCCGCCGCCAACGCAATCCAAAGAAAAGCCCGATTCATTTTTTATTTCGCCGCTGGCCGCTTCCTGCTTAACTTTTTCGGGTGGATCAATCCAGACCAATCATGGCTCCTGCTCCCGGCGAACGCCTGCGGCGCTTCGTCGGCGACAAAATTATTTTTCAATTGCGCGGAGGACAGTCCGCGCAGAAACCGTTTCGCGCGCTGCTCCGCACCAATCTCGGCCGCGCCGCCGCCCGCCGCTGCGAAATCATCGCCGCCCACGCCGGCCGGGCGGTGGTGGCCAATTCATCCTGGCGCGACGTGCCCATGCAAAAAACCGCCGCCGGCTGGCAGATTGAACTGCCGCTCGCCGAAGTTGGTTTTTTTCAGGCCAAGGCTTACTTGCTCGACGAAAAAAACTGGCAGCACTGGCCGGATGGCATGGACGTTGGAATTTCTGTCCACCCAAATTTCACACGCACCGCGAATACAATTTACTGCGCCTTCACCCGGTTGTTCGGCGCGACGAAAAAACTTCCGTCCACTGCCGACGAAAAATTGGAAGCCCAATTAAAATCGCTCGAAGCGCGCGGCTACGCCACCCTGCCGCCGTCGGGAACTTTCCGCGACCTCGCCAGACAACTGCCGCACATCGTCCACCGGCTCGGCTGCCGCATCATTCATTTGCTGCCCGTGCATCCGACGCCGACCACCTACGCGCGGTTCGGCCGGTTTGGCAGTCCTTACGCCGCGCTGGATTTGACTGCGGTGGATCCCGCGCTCGTCGAGTTTGACAAACGCGCCACCGGCATCGAACAATTTTGCGAACTCACGTGCGCCGCCCACTCGCTCGGCGCCCGCGTCTTCATTGACATCGTCATCAACCACACCGGCTGGGGTTCGAGCTTGCAGGAAAATCATCCCGAATTTTTCCTGAAAAATTCCGCCGGCGAATTCGCCAGCCCCGGCGCGTGGGGCACCGTTTGGGAAGATCTGATCGAACTCGAACAGCACGATGTCAAGCTCTGGGATCTTATCGCCGATTCGTTGCTGACCTGGTGCCGGCGCGGCGTGGACGGTTTCCGCTGCGATGCCGGTTACAAAATTCCAGTTTCCGCGTGGCAATATATTATTGCGCGCGTCCAGGACGAATTTCCCGAAACCATTTTCCTGCTGGAAGGCCTCGGCGGTTCCTGGGAAACCACCGAACTGCTGCTCACCGAAGGCGGCATGCACTGGGCGTATTCCGAACTATTTCAAAATTATTCCGGCAAGAATGTCGCCGCGTATCTCGACTACGCCAACCGCCAGAACGAGCGCGTCGGCAGCTATGTCCACTATTCCGAAACGCATGACAATGAACGGCTCGCCAAAAAAGGCCACGCGTGGTCGCTGTTGCGCAACCGCCTCTGCGCGCTGACCAGTCCGGGCGGCGGCTTCGGTTTCACCTGCGGCGCCGAATGGCTGGCCACCGAGAAAATCCGCGTTCACGGCTGCACCGGCCTGAACTGGGACGCCGCCGAAAACCTCGTCCCCGAACTGGCGCAACTCAACCAACTCATCGCCGGCCACCCGTGTTTTTTCGACGGCGCGAAACTCACGCGCCTGAGCGCGCCCGACGCGCCGGTCTATGCGCTGCTCCGCGAATCCGCCGAAGGCAAGGATACCGTTTTGGTTTTGGTCAACACCGACATTGAAACGGAAAATGAGCTTGCGCTTGAAGTTTCCGCTTTCCGTTTTCCGCTTTCCGCTTTGAAATTTGAGCTGCTGGGCCAGCCCTTGCCAAAACTGCCCGCCTCAAAAGACGCGACCGGTCTGATGCTTCCGCCGGGCGCGGCCTTTTGCCTCGCGCCGACTTCAAGACCCGTCGGTTTGAGCGGTGAAGACTATCGTCGCGCCCACGCCCAGGCCGCGTGGGCACTGGAATCACTCAACAAAATCATCCCCGCCGAAACCGTTGACGGCCTCGACTGGCGCTGGCTTGCGGAACAGGTGGAACGCTCGCCCGGAAATTTTCTCGCCGCCGCCGGCGAATTCGCCGCGCAGTCGGCCAAAACTACGCTGGCCGATTTGCTCGTTGAAGCCGAAGCCGGCCGCATTTTTCCGCGCGTGGTCGTTTGGACTTTGCTCGACGCCCGTCGCGTCACGCTCGTGCCGCCGGGCCACTGGCTGTTGCTGGAAGATTCCGCGCCGTTCCGCGCGGAATTGCGGATCGCGGACTGCGGATTGCGGATTGAAAATCCACGCGTCCATGTTCAGTCTGTTCCCGCCGGCAAAAGTCATGTCGCGGTTTTTGCCCCGCGCGAAACCGCTGCTGACGCTAAATTATTTTTGGAGCGTTACGCCACGACTTCGCAGGATGTTTTGGCGGCCATTCGTTTTCTGCCAGCCGAACCGCCACAACCTTCAACCTTCAACCTTCAACCTTCAACCTTGGTTTTGCTCACCAACGGCCGCGGCGGCATGGCGCGGCTGTGCGTGGATTTGGGCCGGGTGAATTCCAAATACGACTGCGCACTCGGCGCAAATCTGAATCCGACCGTGCCTGTGGACCGCCACGTTTTCGTGAAACGCATTCGCGTCTGGGTGAACGCCGACGGTTTTCTTTCGCCGCTGGATTTCAAAAACCTCGCCTCGTTCCAAGCCGGCCCGCCCGCCGTCTGGAATTTCGTGGCCAACGCGGGCGACGGACGAACGGTGGAAATCCAACTGCGCGCGGAAATGCTCGCAGGCGAAAACACGACAGTCTTTCAATTCAGGCGGCCTGCTGAAAAACAGGCGCACGGCAAGCAACTGCCCGCCGAGGCCGACGTGCGCCTGAGTGTTCGCGCAGACATCGAGGACCGCAATTTTCATTGTGAGACGAAGCGGAACGGCGGCGCGGATTATCATTTTGCATCGAACACGCATGAAATCCGAAATCCGAAATCCGAAATCCGAAATTGCGTCGGCTTTTCCTTCACGCCCGCAACCGACCGCCAGTTGCGCGTTTTGGCCGACGCGGGCGAATATCATCCGCAGCCGGAATGGTGCGAAAACATTCCGCATCCGGTCGAGCAGACGCGCGGACAAACCGCCAGCGGCGACGCTTACAGTCCTGGCTGGTTTGAGATACCGCTGGCCAAAGGCGCGGAGGCAGTCCTGGTGCTGACGGCGGAAACGGGAGAAATCAAAAGCGGAAAGCGGAAAGCGGAAAGCGGAAACTCCGAAACGGATTTCGCCGTTCAACTCGCGCGCGCCGCGAAACAATTTGTCGTGCGCCGCGACGAGGGCAAAACGGTCATCGCCGGTTATCCGTGGTTTTTGGATTGGGGCCGCGACTCGCTGATTTGCGCGCGCGGTCTGCTCGCCGCCGGCATGATTGACGAGGTGAAACAACTCCTGCTCACCTTCGCCAAATTTGAAAAGGACGGCACGCTGCCGAACACGATTCACGGCAACGACGTTTCCAATCGCGACACATCGGACGCGCCATTGTGGTTCGCTGTGGTTTGCGAGGAGCTTGCTGAAATTCAAAATTCAAAATTAAAAATTAAAACCTTTTTTGGCACACTCGTTGACGCTCGCCGCGCCATTCGCGACGTGCTGACAAGCATCGCGGAAAATTATGCGCGCGGCACGCCCAACGGCATCCACATGGACGCCGACTCCGCGTTGATCTGGAGTCCGGGCCATTTCACCTGGATGGACACGAATTTTCCCGCCGGCACGCCGCGCGAAGGGTATCCGGTGGAAATTCAGGCGCTGTGGATCCGCCTGCTGCGGCAATTGGAAAAAATTTCCTCAAAGGCCGAACAAAAAAAGTGGCGCGACCTCGCCGACCGCGCGACGGCGTCGTTTGAAAAACTTTTCTGGCTGGAAGACCAAGGCTGGTTCGCCGACGTTTTGCTTGCGAAAAAAAATGTCATCGCCCGCGATGCCCTGCCGAGCGACGCGCTCCGCAGCAATTGTCTCCTCGCCGTGAGCCTCGGAGTTTGTGGCGGCGACGCCTCTTCGCCGTCCTGCGACGGGGGCGTCGCAGCCACTCGCGCCAAACGTTCCGTCGCCGCCGTGGAAAAATATCTCGTCGTGCCGGGTGCGCTGCGTTCGCTTGCGCCGTTGCCGGTGGCGGTGCCGCTGCCGGTCCACAGTAATGACGGACGGGTGATCAACAATCCACCGGAGCCGTATTGGCCGCGCTACGAGGGCGACGAGGACATGCGCCGCAAACCGGCATACCACAACGGCACGGCGTGGACGTGGACCTTCCCGACATTTTGCGAGGCGCTCGCGCGCGCGTGGGATTTTTCACCGGCAGCCGTGGCGACGGCGAAAAGTTACCTGGGCAGCGCGGAAAAATTGTTGAACGAAGGCTGCCTTGGCCAGTTGCCGGAAATTTTGGACGGCGACGCGCCGCACACGCAACGCGGCTGCGACGCGCAGGCCTGGGGCGTGACGGAAGCATTGCGCGTGTGGAAGCTGCTTTCCTAAAATCTGTCCGCGCATCGGGAAAACCTTCCCGTCCGTTCGCAAATCCCGGCCCGCCTTTGCCGGAGCCGGACCATCCCGCGACGTTGGACGACCGGATTCCGGTAAAGCCCGACCATCCCGGCTAAAAAGATGGCCGTCCGTTGACGCGGAACGACCGGATTTCGGCAAGGGATGCTCATCTCTTCAAAAATCCAGACCATCCCACGCAAAAGGACGACCGTCCCACGGCGCTGGACGGTCAGAAAACTACTAAAAATGAGCCATTTGCGCAAAAACACCATCACCCGGCCTTTGGCCACACTCTCCCATCGAATGGGAGAGGGGCGGGATGAGGGTATGCACTCCTTCAATTCCTGCCTGATGCATTGTGTGTTCTCCACCTCGGAGCGTCGTCCATGGCTCACGCCCGCCATCCGCGAACGGCTCTGGCCTTATCTCGGCGGCATCGCGCGAGAAAATGACATGAAGGCGCTCGCTATCGGCGGCGTGGCGGATCACGTGCATTTGCTTTTGAGTTTGCCGGCGACGCTTTCCGTTTCTAAAGCCATGCAATTGTTGAAAGGCAATTCGTCAAAATGGTTACGCGAGACATTTCCCCAACTCCGGCCGCAAGGTTTTGCGTGGCAGGAAGGTTTTGGTGCGTTCAGCATCGGCGTGTCTGGTATGGACGATACGATTCATTACATCCAGACGCAGGAGGAGCATCATCGGAAGAAAAGTTTTCGCGAGGAGTTGGAAGTTTTTCTCAAGAAGCATGGATATGATTACAAACCGCAAATGTTGGATTGAGGTTCTGCCGTCCCGAAGGGACTTTTTATGTTGATGACGTTTAACCCAGCCATAAATGGCTGGGCTATTACCAGCAAAACCGGCTTCACCGCTTGCCGCGTCATGGCCAAACGATTGCGCGACGTTTGCGCCCTGCCGGAAAGCGAATGCTCTGGCGCGCCGGACGCGGCTTCGTCGTCCGCGACCTGCCGTGGACAGTGGAGAAACTGCGCGTCATTTTTCGTCGCCTTCGATTATTCCGACGACGCCCTGCGCGAGATTGACCGCTTCTTCCGCGACGAACACAAAATCATCATCCCGCTCACCGTCCGCGAAATTTTGGACGAGGAGATTGCAAGGAAGCTGGCTTAACCTAGCGGGTTCATTCCGGCTTTCAGGAAACGACTTTCACCGACCCGTGGTCGTCGCAATGATCTCCGTGCGGATGATGCAAATGGCCTGCAACCAAATAGTCCGTATGGCCGCCATGCGGAACGGCGGGATGCCCGCAGTTTGGCCCGTGAACGTGTTTTGCGTCATGCCCGGTCGCGGCATGATTGCAGCCTTCGGGATTGGCACCGCTCACTTCAATGACGTGTTCATCCACATGGTCGCCGTGCGGATGATGCAGGTGGCCGCCGTGCAAGTAATCCGTGTGCCCCTGATGTTCAATCGCCATGTGACCGCAGCCCGGCCCGTGTTTGTGCTCGTGATTTTCGTGTTTGTTGCAATCGTTCATATAAACCTCTTTGTTGAATATTTTCATCTCGACGTTTGCAAGATAAGCCGCAAGCGCACGAACGCAAGTTGCAAAACCGGCCACATCACCATCCGCCATCGCGCATTGGTTTGCGGTAAATCGTTGCCATTCTTTCTGGCGTGGGCAAAATAATGCCGTGAATTTCCTGAGCAAAATCATCGCGTGGGACCAATTGCCGGCGTGGCGCAAGCAGGTGCGCGCCAGCGGCAAAAAACTCGTCGTCACCAACGGCTGCTTCGACATCTTGCATCTCGGCCATGTGACGTATCTGGAGAACGCGCGCAACTTCGGCGACGCGCTTTTGGTAGGCGTCAACGGCGACGACGCGACGCGGCAATTGAAAGGTGCCGGGCGGCCGGTGAATTCGGAGACGGATCGCGCCGCAGTTTTGGCCGCGCTGCAAAGCGTGGACGGCGTCTGCATTTTCGCCGGACACGACGGCGACGAAATTTCTCGCCGCCGCGCAGCCGGACATTTACGTCAAGGGCGGCGATTACACTTTGGAAACGTTGAACCAGGACGAACGCCGCGCGGTGGAGTCGGCGGGCGGGAAAATTGTGCTCGTGCCGTTCGTTCCCGGCAAATCCACGACGGCGTTGCTGGAGAAAATTTCGCGGCTGTGAAAATCCTCGTCATTTCCCTGGCGGGCATCGGCGACACGCTGATCGCCACGCCGTTGATTCATGAGCTGCGCGACGAATTTCCCCGACGCGACGATTGATGTGCTGGCGATGTGGCCCGGCTCGAAGGATTTGCTGGAGCACAATCCACACGTCAACCGGGTTTTTCAGAAAAACCTGATGAAATGCGGCCAGCTGGAGGCGCTGCGGTTTCTGTGGTCGCTGCGGCGCGAGCGCTACCAGCTTTCCATCAACACGCATCCGCAGAGCCGCATTCATTATCGCCTCGCCGCCTTTCTCGCGGGCGCGGAGGTGCGGATCAGCCATGAATACGAATGTTTCCACTGGCTCGACCGCTGGCTCGTCACCGGCACGCTGCCGCAGGATTACTCGCGCCATTCGATTGAAAATAATTTCGACGTGCTGCCGCTGATCGGCGCGGGAAAAAAGCTGGCCGCGCAGGAAATGGAATTTTTTCTGACGCCGGCGGAAGCGAAATTCGCCGATGAATTTCTGGTGAAAGAAAAGCTGTCCGGCAGAAAGTTCTCGGCATCCACGTCGGCTCCGGCGGCACGAAAAATCTGCCGTTGAAACGCTGGCCGCTGAAAAATCACGCCGGGCTGGTGCGCCAACTGAACAAGGAGCGCCCGGACCTCCGCGTGCTGCTGTTCGGCGGGCCGGACGAGGCGAAAGACCATCAGGTCGTGCTGGCGCAGGCCAACCGCGAGCTGACGCTGGAGGCGAAGACAAAAAATCTGCGCGAGACGGCGGCGCTGATGAAGCGTTGCCAGCGCGTTTTTGAGCGTGGACACGGCGCTCATGCACATCGCGGCAGCGCATGAAGGTGCCGAATCAAATCGTCATCGAAGCGCCGACGCTGAACGTGACGAACCGGCCTTACGGAAATCCATTTACGCTCGTGAAAAATCCGGTGGTGAACGGGCGCAACCTGGACTACTACCGTTACGACGGCGGCGACATCAAGGGCACGCGCGAGGAACTGCTCGCGTGCATGGAATCGGTGAAAGTCGCGGACGTTTTCGCGACGGTGACCAAGCTGATCTGAATTTACGATTTGCGATCTGTGATTTACGCAGGTATTGGCGTGCGGCGCGTAAATCAAAAATCAACAATCGTAAATGAGTTACAGGGTAAAGCCGGCGGCTTTCGCGTCGTTTGCAAACATCTTCACGGTGTCCAGCGAGAGTTCGCCCAAATCCATGCCGGCCATTTTCATCGCCTTCGCCAGGATGTCATGCGGCACCGTGACGATGTGGCAGCCACAGTCGTTCGCCTGGAAAATGTTCAGCACCTCGCGCACGCTGGCCCAGAGCAGTTCCGCCTGCGGCAGGTCTTGCAAAATGGTTTTGCTCTGGCTCATGATCGCAACCGGGTCAACCCCGGTGTCGGCGATGCGCCCGGCAAACACCGAGACGACGGACGGCAACTTCGGGTTCAGCGCGCCGGGTGACGCCTTCAACCTGGCTCAAGGTCAGGATCGCCGTGACGTTCAGCTTCACGCCTTCGTTCGCCAGTTCCTTGACCAGCGGCAACGAAGATTCGCCGCGCGTGTTTGTGATGGGAATTTTGACGTAAACATTTTTTCCCCAGCCGTTGATCTTGAACGCCTGCCGCTTCATCTCGGCAAATTCGTCGGAAAAAACCTCCAGCGACAGCGGCTTGTCAGTGATGCTCTGCAAAATGTCGCGCGCGAACGCTTCAAAATCCGTCAGCCCGGCCTTGCGCATGAGCGTCGGGTTGGTGGTCATGCCGGTGATGAGCGGGTTGGCGTTGAGTTCCAACATGCCTTTCTTGTCCGCGCCGTCGGCGAAGATTTTTACTTTCAGATCTTTGAGTGTGCGCTTCATAAATTTTAAGAATGAGCAAGAATTATGTCCGCAGCCGCGCGCCAAATTGCCAGCCGAAAAATCCGGTTTCTGCTTCAATTCCTCGGCATAGCCGCGATCAATGAAAATCGTCCGGCAGCCGGCGGCATGGCCGCAATCCACGTCGCGCCAGCGGTCGCCCACCATCCAGCTTTGCGCCAGATCAATGTCCAGCTCCCGCGCCGCGCGCAGCAACATGCCGGGTTTGGGCTTGCGGCAATCGCAATCCGACAAGCCCTTGCCGGGATGATAACAAACCTCGACGCGGTCAATCGGCAGTTGCGCCAGCATGTGCGCGTGGATTTTTTCAACGACTTCCTTCGCCAGCGTGCCGCGGCCGACATCCGGCTGGTTCGTGGCAACGACGAGCAGAAAACCGGCGGCCTTGAGCTTTTGCAGTGCGGCAGGAACTTCGGGAAGAATTTCGAACTCCGCCAGCGTCGTCGGCGGATACGGCTTGCCGTCGCGCTCCAGGGCGCGGTTGATGGTGCCGTCGCGATCCAGAAAAACGGCGCGCTTCATTCGGCTTTCAATGGTGGCCGTCCGCTAGGACTCATTTCGTGGATTCCCATTTGGTCTGCGCGACTTTCAGCTTCGGGTGCGAGACGAACAGGTGCCAGATGACGGCCTGAAACGCCTCGCTGTGCGGCGTGACATGCGCCGGATTCACCGTCGGCACGATCACGCACGCGGTCGCTTCCTTCGCCGTGTAACCGCCGTCGCGACCGACGATGCCGACGACGCGACGCGCCGACTTGCTTGGCGAGCTGAATGGCGTTGACCAGGTTCGGACTGACGTTTTTTTCGAGATTGCCGCCACCGACGGAAAAAATCAGCAAACCGTCCTTGGCCTTGATCCGCGAGCCTTTCAGCCACTCGGCGAAAATCGTCGGCCAGCCTTCGTCGTTGGTGCGCGCGGTGAGTTCGGAAACATTGTCCGTCGGCGCGTAGGCCTCGAAGCCGCAGATTTTGCGAAAATCATTCACTGCATGGCCAGCGTTGCCTGCGCTGCCGCCGACGCCGAGGATGAACAGGCGTCCGCCGCGCTCGCGGACGGCGGCAAGTTCGTCCGCGCATTTTTCAATGGCGGCTTCGTTCAGTTGCGCCGTGACTTGCTGGACTTCGGCCAGAAATTGTTTGGTAAAGCTCATGGGGATTTCAAATTACGAATTTCGAACACCGAATGGAAGCGAAGTTTCCATTTCAAGCGGGAAAATAAATTTGCGGAAAGCCTTTCAAGTTTTTCAAAACGCTGTCTGTGTGGATAAGCGTGATCCCCAAATCTAAAGCCGTTGCGGCGAGCAATCGGTCAATCGGGTCGCCGTGCGGCCAATTCCATTGTCCCGCTTGCTTTCCGGCGGCGAATGACAAATTGGCCAGCCGGTATCCGACCAAGGATTTCTCAAACCATTCATCCGTTTGTGGCGCGGGAAGCCCTTTGTGCCGCACTTTGTAAAACATTTCCGCGACGGAAAACGGCGACAGCCACCATTCCGTCACGTCTTGCGCTAAAAATTCCTTGAGCGGTTGTTTCATTGGCAATTGAAACGTCCGTCGCCACCAGACGCCGCTGTCCAATAATACTTTCATTTCCACGATGCGAAAGCCGGTTCGTCCAAATCAATTCCTTTGTATGCCTTTGCGTCAATCAGTCCCGGAAAAACCGGCGGCGCGGCTGTGCCCGAAAGCGGCAAAAGCTGAAATTCATCCTTGCCGCCGCATGTGACCACGACAGTCTCGCCAGACTTTGCCTTGTTTACAAAGGGCCTCATGTTGTATTTGAATCGCGCCATCGGCACTCGAATTTGTTTCATGGGCTAAATATAGCCCATTGAGTCAAAGCGCGTCAATTCGCTATTTCCGCAGCAAGGTTTCCAATTCCGCCAAGCCCGCGGGCGAACCCATTTCGTAAAACCGTTCCGGCACTTCGTAGCCGGCAAGCTGCTTTTCGCGAACCAGTTTGCCCATGACTTCGGCGAGGTCGAATTTTTCGTCCGCCGGATACGCTTCAAACACCGACGCCTTGAACAGGCTCAAGCCGTAGTCAATGTGTTTCATCTCCGGCGATTTCAATTTTTTGTCATACACCACAATTTCGCCGTTGCGGAAGACGACGTTGCTCGTGTCGTATTTGCCTTCATTGCGATAGACCGTCATCAAGCCCAGCTTGCGGCTGCGATGAAAAAAATCCGCGACCGGGGCGTAATCCAGTGGCAAATAGGAATCGCCGTAAAGCACAAAAAATTCCCCGCCGAGCTTGGGCAAAGCGCGCTTGATCGCGCCGCCGGTGCCAAGCAGTTTTTCGCCGTCAAACGAATAATCCAGATTGATGCCGCAAGCCTTGTCGCCGAATTCGCGCTGGATCATTTCGCCGAGAAAACCGATGCACAGCACTGCGCGACGCAAGCCGCGCGCGTGGAGCATTTCCAGTTGGTGCGCCAGAAACGGCCGGCCAGCGACCGGCACGAGCGACTTGGGAATTTTTTCGGTGATGGGCCGCAGCCGCGTGGCGAGTCCGCCCGCGAGGATGGCGACGGGAATGTGGGAAAGCGGAAGGGTCATCAAATTTCCAAAAATTCTTCGTGTTTCAAAATGGCGGACATGGCGGGAAAAATAGTGAACCGCGAACGGTAATGAAATCTCAATTTTCCGAGACCGAAACTTGACGCGACTGCACACTCGGAACGAAAATACCCGCATGCGGTTGGTTGTCGTTTCAAATCGTTTGCCGTTCACGGTGTCGTTCAAAGCCGGTTCGCCGGAGTTCAAACCCAGCGCCGGCGGGCTGACCACCGGCTTGTGGAGCTATCTGGATCGCAAGGCGCTGGACGGCGCGGAAAGCACGGATCACTTGTGGATGGGCTGGCCCGGCGCCAGCGTCCCGCCGGAGCATGAACCGGCGGTGCGGTCGTATGCGGAGCAGTTCAAGTCCAGCCCGGTTTATTTGCCGGAAGAAAGCATGGATCGTTTCTACCTCGGCTTTTGCAACAAGACGCTCTGGCCGCTGTTTCATTATTTCCCGTCGCTGACGCATTACGAGGAAGAGAGCTGGCAGGAATACCGCAACGTGAACCGCGCTTTTGGCGAGGCGGTGGTCGCGGCGTTGCGCCCGGATGACGTGCTGTGGATTCATGATTATCACCTGATGCTGCTGCCGAAATTGGTGCGTGAAAAATTTCCAGAAATGCCCATCGGCTTCTTTCTGCACGTCCCGTTCCCGTCCTGGGAGGTATTCCGGATGCTGCCGCGCGCCTGGCGCGAGGAGATGCTGGATGGCCTGCTCGGTTCCAGCCTGATTGGTTTTCACACCCACGACTACGCGCGGGATTTCCTGACTTCCGTGTTGCGCACATCCGGTTACGAGCACCAGCTTGGCAACCTGACAGTGCGCGACCGCGTGGTGGACGTGGACACCTTTCCGATGGGCGTGGAGTTTGACCGCTTTGATGCGGCCGCGAAGTCGAAGGAAACCGGATTGCGCGTGGACGAATTGCGCCAGAAATGTGTCGGCCAGAAAGTCATTTTTTCCGTGGACCGGCTGGATTACACCAAGGGACTCATCAACCGGTTGCGCGGCTACGAAACTTTTTTGAAACTCAATCCGCAATGGCACGGCAAGGTGGTGTTCGTCATTTCCGTCGCGCCCTCGCGCATCGGAGTGGACAGCTATCAGGCCATGAAACTCGAATTGGAACAAACCGTCGGGCGCATCGTCGGCGATTTCGGCAACGTGCATTGGACGCCGCTGGTTTATCAATTTCGCAATCTCACGTTCGACGAAATCGTCCCGCTTTACCGCCTGTGCGACGTGGCGCTCATCACGCCGTTGCGCGACGGCATGAATCTGGTGGCCAAGGAATTCATCGCCTCGCGTCCCGACCAGACCGGCGTTTTGATCCTGAGCGAGATGGCCGGCGCGGCCAAGGAAATGGGCGAGGCCATCATCATCAATCCGTTCCACCGCGAGGATTTTGCGAAGGCGCTGGAACAGGCGCTGACGATGCCCGTCGAGGAACAAATCCGGCGCAACCAGCTTTTGCAGGAACGGCTGCGCCGCTACAACGTCGTCCGTTGGGCGGATGACTTCGTGCAAGCGCTGCTGGCCACGCAAAAAACCGAGGCCGCCCGGCGGGCGCGGCTGCTCACGGGCAAAGCGTATTCCGGCATGATTCAACAATATCATTCCGCGACGCGACGGGCATTGCTGCTGGATTACGACGGCACGCTGGTGCCATTCGCGATCGAACCCAAGCTCGCGCAGCCGGACGCGGAACTTATCGAAACGCTCACCGCGCTCGGTTCTGATCCGGCCAATCAAGTCACCATCATCAGCGGGCGTCCACGCCGAACACTGGAAGAATGGTTTGGCAAGCTGCCGATTTCACTGGTGGCGGAACATGGCGTCTGGCTGCGGAATCAAAATTCCGGCTGGCGGATGTTGAAAACCATGACCGCCGACTGGAAAGACCGCGTGCGCCCGATTTTCCAGCTTTACGTTGACCGCCTGCCCGGCGCGCTGCTGGAGGAAAAGGAGTTTTCCCTCGCGTGGCATTACCGCCGCGCCGATCCCGAACAGGCTTCGCAACGCGCAAAGGAATTGATTGACGATCTCGCCGGCTACACGCGCAACATTGACGTGCAGGTGTTCGAGGGCAACAAGGTCATCGAAATCCGCAACGCCGGCGTCAACAAAGGCGCCGCCGGGATGGAATGGCTTTCTGGCCAGTCGCCCGATTTCATCCTCGGCGTCGGCGATGACTGGACGGATGAGGACTTATTCCGCGCGCTGCCGCCGGCGGCGTTTTCCGTTCGCGTCGGGCTGGCCAACACCGCGGCGCGTTATTATCTGGGCAACCCCGCCGCGGTGCGCCGGATGCTGCGGGAATTTTTTAACCCGGTTTCCTGATCGCGTGTGGCAAAATACAACCGCCATCTCGGAAGGCTTTCACGCGTCGTTCAGAAATTTCACTAGATGACGAGTTTCGTGCCCTCGAAATCAAACCGGAAGCGCACTTCCTTCAGGCCGTTTTGCCGCATCGCGTGACGCAGCTTCGCCTTGTCCTCCGCGTAAAACATCAGGAAGCCGCCGCCACCCGCGCCGATGATTTTGCCGCCCAGCGCGCCGCTGGCCAGCGCGAGATCATACCATTCGTTGATTTTCGGATTGCTCATGCCGCCGCTGCGCTGCTTCTTGCGCTGCCAATGCACGTCCATCAGCCGCGCGAACTCGCGCAGGTCGCCGTGTTCCAGCGCCGCCTGGCTTTGCAAACCGAGGTCTTTGACGAAGTGCAAATTCTCAATCATCGTCTTGTCGTCGGATTTCGATTTCACGTCCTGTTCCTTCAAAATCGCCGAGGCGCTGCGCGAATAGCCGGTGAAAAACAACAACAAATTATCTTCCAGATTGTCGCGCGTTTCGTCGGAAACTTTCAGCGGCCACGCTTCGACTTTGCCGCCGGGCAAAAACTTGAAGCACGTCAGCCCGCCGAATGCCGCGATGTATTGATCCTGTTTGCCGATGGGTTCTTTGAGCCGGTTCAACTCGATGTCGCACGCCTGCGCCGCAAGTTCGGCGGGATGGACAAGATTTTTTTGATGCGCGTGCAGCGCCTTGAGCAATGCCGTGGTGAAACTGCCGGAGGAACCGAGACCGGTGCCGGCGGGAATGTCCGCCATCGAGGTCAATTCAAGCGAATGTCCGTTCATGCCGAGCGCGGCAAAGGATTCGCGGATGATGGGATGTTTCAACTGCGCCGCATCCGGCACGCGTTCGAGTTCGGAATACTTCACGATCAAGTCCGGCACGAACGTCTCGTGCAATGTGATATAAACATAGCGGTCTATTGCCGCGGCGATGAGGAAGCCGCCGAATTTTTCGTAATACGACGGCAAGTCGGTGCCGCCGCCGCCGAGGGAAACGCGAAGTGGAGACCTTGCAATAATCATAAATTTTTCAGGCCGCTCTTTTCGTAAATGGTTTCAACAATCTGGAGAGCTGCGCGCGCTTCGGCAAGTCCGGCATCCGGTTTTCGCTTGGCGCGAACATCGTGCTCAAATTCTGTCATTTCGTTTTTCCACGATTCGTCCGGGCCGGGAAACTCATAAACTTTCGTGTCGGGAATTCCCATTTCCGGTTTCATCTGGTAATGAAAAAGTTTTTCGATGCCGTAGCTGCCGCCAAGTCCTTCCATGTGCAGCTTCGTGTCGCGTCCGTAAATTTCGAACGTGAAAAGATTTTTCCATTCGCTGCAACTGACGTGCAGCCACGCGGTCTGATTTTTCGCCGTGCGCAAACTCAAAAACGCATTGTCGTCCACCGGCATGTTCCAGAAATAAGTCGTCGCTGGCCTTCCACTTTCGTGAATTCGCCGAGAAAAAATCCGGCCAGATCAATCAGATGAACGCCCTGGTCAATCAATTCGCCGCCGCCGGAAAGTTTTGGATCCGCCCGCCATTCCTTTTCGTAGCCGATGCGCCCGCCCTGGCCATAACGGCCGCGCATGAACATCATTCGGCCCATCACGCCGCTTCGAAAAATCTCCAGCGCCTTTTGAAACGCCGGATGATAGCGATGATTGTAGCCGACGCGCACGCAAACTTTGCGCTTCTTTTCCAGCGCGATCGAGTTCGTCAATTTGCTTCACTGAAATTCCCGCAGGCTTTTCGACGATGACATGTTTGCCGCGCGAATTGCAGCGGCGGAAATTTTGGCGAGCTCGGAATTGATCGTGGCGACGATCACCGCGTCCACTTGCGAATCGGCAACAGCTTCTTTGAAACCAGTAACGGCGCGACCGGTTCCGGCAAGTTTCACCAATTCTTCCGCGCGAGAAAGATTCGTGTCGCACGCGACGACGAGTTTTGAACCGGCGGGCAATCCGGCCAGCCGCTTTTTTCCGATCAAGCCGCAGCCAATGATGCAAGCGTAATTCATTTGATCGCCCCATTTCTTGCCGCGATCTTCCGGCACGATGCGGCGCAGGCAATAAATGTCCGACTTCGCTCAGTTCGTCGCGATGCTTCTGCAAATCTTTCCCACGGATCCCATTGCGCGCTGATGAGTTTGCCGGTGATGCCGTCGCTCTCCGCGCTGGCGAGATAAACCGCGAGGCTCGCGCCGAGTTCCAGCGGCACCGCGCCTTTTTCCTTCCAGTCTTTGTTCTTCTCAAAAAATGCCGCGCCGACTTTTTCCGGGCCGGCGGCCAGAACTTCGTCCACCAGCCGCGTCGCCAGCGCGCCGGGCGCAATCGCGTTCACGTCCACATGAAAACTTTTTAATTCTTCCGCCAGCGTTTCCATCAGCCGCACCACCGCCGCCTTTGACGCCGCGTAGGCGCTGATGTTCGGCAACGGATTGGTCGCGCCGCCGCCGCTCAAAACGACGATTTTGCCGCGACCGGCTTTTTTGAAATGCGGAATCACCGCGCGGCTCGGCAGCAAAACGCCGAACAAATTGATGTCCATCGCGCGCCGCCATTCGTCGAGCGGGACGGATTCCGTCGGCCCCATCGGCCCGTAAATGCCGGCGTTCAGCACCAGCGCGTCAAGCGAACCGAGTTCGCGCAGCGCGAAGACCACCAGTTCATTCACCTGCGCTTCGTTGGAGACATCGCAGGTTTTGGCGGAAACTTTTTGCGCGGGAAATTTCTTCGCCAGTTCGTCGCGCGTGGCGGACAAATCTTTTTCGCTGCGGGCGCAGAGCACGACGTTCGCGCCTTCGCGCAGGAAATGTTCGGCGATGACTTTGCCGAGTCCCTGGCTGCCGCCGGTGATGAGCGCGTTGAGTTTTTTGAGTTTCATGTCAGGCACGACCGACGGAAAGATGCTCGACGCCGGGGATGTTTTTCAATTCCTTTTCGAGAAAACGATTGGCGTCCACAAAAACCGGCTGACGCATTTGCGGAACAATTTTCGCCCAGTCCGCCTGCCGGAACTGCGGCCACTCGGTGCAGACGGCGACGGCTTCCGCGCCGGCCAGCGCAGCGGAAATGTCGGCGGCAAGCGAAACCGATTTCAATTCCGCCGGCAAGATGTTTTCACCGCCGGATCAAACGCGCTGACGTTCGCGCCGGCGGCCAGAAGTTGCTTGCACAATTCCACGGCGGCGCTGCGGCGGAGCGTGTCGGTGTTGGTCGTGTAAGTCAGGCCGAGCACGGCGATTTTTTTGCCGCGCAAATCGCCGAGGCGCGATTGCAGCCGGCGGAACGCCCAGCCGCGATGCAGATCGTTGCTCTGCTTGATGGCCGGAATGACGGAAATTTTTTCGCCGTTCGCCTCGGCCAGTTTTGAGAGCGTGACCACATCGCGCGCCAGCGTGCCGCCGGCGAACGGGCCGCCGGGTCCGAGATAGGCTTTCGGCCCGATGCGCGCCTCGCTTTTCAAGCCAGCGGAAACTTCCTTCGCATCCGCGCCGGTGTGTTCGCAGAGGCGCGCGACTTCGTTGATGAAGGTGATGGAGAGCGCGAGAAAAGAATTCAGCGCGTGCTTGACCATTTCCGCCGATTCCGTGCGCATGAAAATCATCTGCGCGGCGAACGGCGTGAACAATTTTTCCAGCAGGGATTTTTTTGCGTCATTGCGGATGCCGACGACGGCGCGGTCGGCTTTTTCAAATGCATCAATCGCCTTGCCGAGCCGCAAATTTTCCGGCGAGCAGGCGAAATGAAATTGCGGAAATTCCTTTTCCAATTTGGCGCAGGTGCCGACCGGCAGTTGCGCGGAAATCAAAACCAGCGCGCCAGCGGGCAAATGCGGCAAGGCGCGGCGAAGATTTCCGAGAACAAATTCCACGTCCGATTCATCGTTCTCATTGACCGGCGTGTCGTAAGTCAGCCAGAGAATATCCGCATTTGCACAGGCGATTTTGGGATCGGTCGTGAACGAAAGTTTTTTCGCCGCGACGCCGGCGGCGATGAGTTCATTCAAGCCCGGCTCGAACAGCGGAGCTTTGCCGGAATTTAATTTCGCCACGTTCGCCGCGTCAAAATCCAGCCCGACGACCTGAAAATGTTTCGCGCAGCACGCCGCCGTGACGCTGCCGAGATGCCAGAGGCCGAGGACGCAGATGTTCATGCGGATTTATTTGTGGGCGCGATTCGTAAACCCACTGGTTTTGCTGAAGCCATTGCAGCGTGCGCACGATGCCCTGTTCGATGGTCAGCGTGGTTTTCCAGCCGGTGCTTTGGATTTTTTTCGTGTCGAGGAAAATGAACGGGTTGTCGCCGACCCAGCCGCGGTTGCCGCCGGTGTATTCCAGTTTCGGTTTCAGACCGAGCGCGCCGCAGATGTAGCCGATGGAGTTGTTGACCTGGACATATTCGTCGGTGCCGAGATTGTAGATTTCCACGCCGTGCTTCGCCTTTTTCGCCGTGCCGAGATTCATGACGTGCAGCATCGCGCTGACGCAGTCCTGGACGTAGAGATAACTTTTCCGCTGCGTGCCGTCGCCGAGAACCTTCAGATGATCCGGGTGTTCGCAGCAGTTGCTTGTAAAAATCGAAAACGTGGCCGTGCGTGTAGCGTTCGCCGAGAATCGAGACGAAGCGGAAAATGTAGCCCTCGAATTTGAAGCCTTCGCAATAGGAGGAAATCATGCCTTCGCCGGCCACCTTGGAGGCGGCGTAAAGCGAGGTCTGCACCGGAAACGGCGCGTCCTCCGGCGTGGGAATTTTCTCCGCCTCGCCATAAACGCTGCCGGTGGAACTGAACGCGATGCGCTTGATGCCATTGGCGCGCATGGCTTCGAGAACGTTGAAGGTGGCGACGGTGTTTTGCTGCAAATCCTTGGACGGATGCTCCAGGCCGAAGCGCACGTCGGCATTGGCGGCGAGATGAAAAACCGTGTCGCACCCGGCCATTGCCGCAGTCAGCGCGGGCAGGTCGAGATTGTCGCCTTCGACGAGCTTGAAATTTTTGTTTTGAAACGCGCCGTCGAGAAATTTTCTCTGGCCGGTGGAAAAATTGTCCCAGCCGACGACGGTTTTGCCCTCCGCCAGCAGGCGGTCCACGAGGTTGCTGCCGATAAATCCAGCGGCGCCGGTGACAAAAATGATGTTCATGTTTGAAAGGACAGCATAATCAAGCACTGAAATTTGCGCCAGAACTTCCCACCCGCCGCAAAAAAAAATCGCCACCGCCGGAGCCGGATTTTGAACTTTTTCCCGCCAGGCTTGTCACAAAAAGTCAAGTCGCCGGACAGTTGATTTAGATAATCGTTATGGATTGCTTTTTGTCCGGCAATTGGTCAAATTAAAAAACCTTTTTGCAAGATTACTATGAAAAAAATATTCGTCACCCTGTTTTGTCTCGGCCTGACCGCGCCGCTGTTTGCGGACGGCACGAACCAGTTCGCAAATGAAAATGCGCGCATCAGTTATGCCTTTGGCATGTTGACCGGCGAGCAATGGAAGCAGCAGGAAGTCGGTTTTGATGCGGATGCCTATTCGCGCGGCATCAAGGATGGGCTGGCGGGAACCACGTTGCTCACGACGGACGAGGCGCGGGAAGCATTTAATGCCTTCAGAAAGGAATATGCCGCCAAGCAGCAGCAAAAACACAATGAACTCGCGGCCAAAAACAAGGCCGAGGGCGAGGCGTTTTTCACCACCAACAAAGTCAATCCCGGCATCAAGCTTCTGCCCATCGCCTTGCCGGGCGGCAAATCGAGCGAGTTGCAATACCTCGTGCTCACCAACGGCACCGGCCCGCTGCCGACGGCCAGTGACCGGTGAAGGTGAATTATCGCGGCACACTGCTCGACGGCACGGAATTTGACAGTTCCTACAAGCGCGGCCAACCCGCGACCTTCGCCGTTGGCCAAGTCATCCGCGGCTGGAGCGAGGCGTTGAAAGCGATGCCGGTCGGCTCAAAATGGAAACTGTTCATCCCGTCCGAACTTGCCTACGGAGAACAGTGGCACGCGGAATATTCCGCCGAATTCCACTTTAATCTTTGAAGTGGAACTGCTCGCGATTGAGCCGCCGGAACCGGCGCCGGGAGTGCCCACCGCTGCCACGCCGCTTACCAGCCACATCATCAAGGTGTCAGGGCACGAATGTCGAATACATGAAGCCTGAAGACGTGCAAAAGGCCCAAGCGCAGCAAAAATAGCCGGCGGCGATTTCCTGATTGTGTGACGGCGGTGCCGCGGCGCCGCCGTTTTCTTTTTGACCAGCGGCAAATGCGTTGATTTTTTGAACATCCCGGCGCGCGGCTTGTCTGGTTCAATATATGAAATTGACCAAAAGTTTTGTCGGTTTCTCGTCGGCGATGGTAGGCGCGCTGATCGTGGTGGCCGCTTTGCATTTCACTTCGTGGGGTCGCGAGAACGAACCCGCCTTCAATGTCTCCACCACGCCCATCAAACGCGACGCGCGCCTGGGCACCAGCTATGCGCCCATCGTCAAAAAAGCCGCGCCGAGCGTCGTCAACATTTACTCCACGCGGTTCATCAAGGAACGGCCCTGGCGCAATCCATTCATGAACGACCCGTTTTTCCGCCAGTTTTTCGGCGACCAGTCTCAGGGCGATGACCGCGAGCGCACGCGCAAGGAGCAAAGCCTCGGCTCCGGCGTCATTGTTTCGCCGGACGGCTATATCTTGACGGCAAACCATGTCGTCGCCGACGCCGATGAAGTCAAGGTCGCCATCACCGGCACCAAAAAAGAATACACCGCCAAGGTCATCGGCAAGGACGCCGCCACCGACGTTGCCGTTCTGAAAATTGACGCCACCGATCTTCCCGCCATCACGCTTGCCGACAGCGATCAAGTTGAGGTGGGCGACATCGTGCTCGCCATCGGCGATCCGTTCGGCCTCGAACGGACGGTGACGATGGGCATCGTCAGCGCGCTGGGCCGCAGCGGACTGGGTTTCAATGGCTACGAAAATTTCATCCAGACCGACGCGGCCATCAACCCCGGCAACTCCGGCGGCGCGCTGGTGGACGTGGAAGGCCGGCTCGTCGGCATCAACACCGCCATCATCAGCCCCAGCGGCGGCAACAACGGCATCGGCCTCGCGGTGCCCATCAACATGGCGCGGCATGTCCTCGAACGCCTCGTCAACGGCGGCAAAATCACGCGCGGTTATCTCGGCATCGTGCCGCAGGACATTGACGTCGGGCCTCGCGAAACAATTCAACCTGCCCGACCAGAACGGCGCGCTCGTCGGCGACGTTTCACCGGATTCCCCGGCGGAAAAAGCCGGGATCAAACCCGGCGACGTCATTCTCTCCGTCAACGGCAAGGAAATTTCCGGCGAGGAGAATCTCCGCCTGACCATTTCGCAACTCGGAACCCGGCTCGCAGGCCACGCTCAAAATCATCCGCGACGGCGTCGACAGGAACCATCGTCGTCACGCTGGGCGAACACAAATGCCCGAAGTGGCCGAAAAAAATTCCAGCGGCCAGAATAATTCCAACCCCGACAGCGCCAAAACCGACGCGCTCGACGGCGTCACCGTGGCGGACCTGGATGCGCAAACCCGCGGACAATTCACATCCCCGACCACCGTGCATGGCGCGCTCGTCACCGATGTTGACCCCGATTCCAATTCCTACGACGCCGGCCTCCGGCAAGCCGATGTCATCGTCGAAATCAACCGCCAGCCCGTCGCCAGTTCCGACGATGCGGTGCGCCTGTGCAAGGCCGCCAAGGGCGACCAGATTCTGGTGAAAATCTGGCGGCTGCGCGGCGATTTTGGCGGCACGCGCTACTTGAGCGTGGACAACACCAAGCGCCCGAAATAAAAACGGACTTCATTTTGCCCGTCCTCCGGCTTTGACAAATGGCCGGGGGCGGGCAAATTCTTTCCCGATGTCCGTTCAATACAAAGATTATTACGAAAGCCTCGGCGTGCCGCGCACCGCGAGCGCGGAGGAAATCAAAAAATCCTTCCGCAAGCTGGCGCGCGAATTCCATCCCGACGTGGCGAAGGACAAGAAAAAGGCCGAGGAAAAATTCAAGGAGATCAACGAGGCCTACGAAGTTCTGTCCGACCCGGACAAGCGCAAAAAATACGACGAGCTGGGCGCCAACTGGAAATCCGGCGCGGAGTTCCGCCCGCCGCCCGGCTATCGGCGGTTTCGGCGCCGGCCAGGGCTTTCGCGGCGGACGCGCCGCCGGCGGCGAGGAATTTCATTTCGGCGGCACGGGCTTCAGCGATTTCTTCGAGCAGACTGTTCGGCGCGCGGATGCGCGGCGCGGGCGGCGAGTTTGGCGCGGCGCGGAAATTTTTCGCCGGAGGATTTTGCCGAACGCGGCGCGGACATCGAGGGCGACATCATGGTCACGCTCGAAGAGGCCGCGCGCGGCTCCGTGCGCACGGTCAACGTTCGTCACGGCGACCGTGCCGAATCGCATCAGGTCAAAATTCCGCCCGGCATCAGCGAAGGCCAGAAGTTGCGCCTCGCCGGCCGCGGCGAGCACGGCAGCGGCGGCGGCGAGACGCGGCGATCTGTATTTGCGCGTCCGTTTCGCCAAGCATCCCGATTTCGACGTGGACGGGCAGAACTTGATTTACGAACTCGAACTCGCGCCGTGGGAGGCCGCGCTGGGCGCGGAGATTTCCGTGCCGACGCTGGATGGAAAAGTAAGCATCAAGATTCCCGCCGGCACGCCCAGCGGACAAAAGCTCCGCGTTCGCAATCGTGGCCTGAAACAACGCGACGGCGCGCACGGCGATTTGATGGTCGTCACCAAAATCGTCGTGCCGGGAAAGCCTTCCACCGGCGAAAAAAAATTGTGGGAGCAGCTCGCCCGCGAATCAAAGTTCAATCCGCGGGTTTGAAAAGCCGGAATTTGCGCTCCATTTTTCCGGGCGGACGGCTAAACTTCGGGAAATGAATTCCGCCATCATCGTCGCCGCCGGCAAAGGCACGCGCATGGGCGCCAACGTGGACAAGCTCTGGCTCGAAGTCGCGGGCCGGCCGGTGGTCGCGCACACTTGGAAGCAATTCAACGACGCGGCGTGCATTGACGAAATCATTCTCGTGGTGCGCGACGGAATGCAGGAACACTTCGCGGAACTCGCGGCCAGATTCAATTTTCAAAAACCGTTCCGGCTCGTTGCCGGCGGCGCGGAACGGCAGGATTCGGTCTGGAACGGGCTGGAAGCGGTTTCGGCCAAAACCGAAATTGTCGCCATTCAAGATGCGGCGCGGCCCTGCACGGGCGCGGAGTTGATTGCGGCGACGATTGAAGCGGCGCGGGAAACCGGCGCCGCCGTGGCCGCGCAGCCGGTGGCGGACACGATCAAGGAAACCGCCGACGGCAAAATCATTTCGCGCACGGTGGACCGCTCGAAACTCTGGTCGGTGCAGACGCCGCAGACGTTTCGCGTGGAAATCATCCGCCACGCCATCGCCGCCGCGCGCCAAAAAGGTCTGGTGCTGACCGACGACACGGCGGCGTGCGAACTCATCGGCCAGCCGGTGCGGCTGGTGAAAAGCGCCGCGCCGAATCCCAAGGTGACGGTGCCGGCGGATCTGCCGTTCATCGAATCGTTGTTGCGGCAATAGCCGAACCAGGAAATCGCTTCCTGCCTTCCGGTTCCCTATTCAATTCAAAGACTTTGTGTCTTGGTGTCTTCGTGGTAAATTTTCCCAGTTATGAAACGCAGTTTTATTTTCGGCCTGGTGCTGGTGGCGCTGGTGCTCAATCTGGCGCTGGGCGCGAACATTTATTTGCGCGCCGCGAAGCCGGCCAACGACACGACAGCGCGGCGGCGAGCGAGGAACTTGTTCGACGACGCGCTCCAGAAAATCCACAGCGAATATGTGGACGGCAAGGATTTGACCTATCGCCAACTGGTTTATTCCGCGCTCAAGGGCGCCGTCGGCAAGCTCGATCCGCACAGCGAATTTCTGGATGCCGATTCTTTTCAGGAATTGCAGGACGACACCGAGGGGCAGTTCGGCGGACTCGGGCTGGATGGTCGGCATGAAGGACGGCCACGTCACGGTGATCGCGCCGATGGACGACACGCCCGGCTCGCGCGCGGGCATTTTGAGCGGCGACCGCATCGTCAAGGTCGAGGGCAAAAGTGTGGACAAGATTGTCGCTTCCCGATGTGGTGAAACAGTTGCGCGGCGAACCCGGTTCCACCGTGACGCTCACCATCGAGCGCCCGGCCACCGGCGCGTTGAAAGATTTCACGCTCACGCGCGCCATCATCCAGATGGACATGGTCAAGGACATCAACGGCAAGAAAAATTTCCCGCTCGACGAAAATAAAATCGGCTATGTCCGCATCACGCAGTTCGGCGAGAAGACCGGCGACGAACTGGAAGCCGCGCTGGACAAGCTCAAGCGGCAGGGCATGAAAGGGCTGATCCTGGATTTGCGCTGGAATCCCGGCGGCCTGCTGGATCAGGCCGTGGAGGTCTGCCAGAAATTCCTGCCGGCCGGCCAACTCGTGGTTTCCACCGAAGGCCGGCACACGCTGGAAAAATATTATGCGCGCGGCGGCGGCGATGAGATTAAAAACGTCCCCATCGTCGTGCTGGTCGAACCTCGGCAGCGCGAGCGCGGCGGAAATTGTCACCGGCTGTTTGCAGGACTTGCACCGCGCCGTCGTGCTGGGCGAAAAAACTTTCGGCAAAGGTTCCGTGCAGACCATTTTCCCGCTCGACGACGGCTCCGCGCTCAAGCTGACCGTCGCCAAGTATTACACGCCGAGCCACAAGGTCATCCATCAGCACGGCATCACGCCGGACATTTTTGTGCCGCTGACCGATGCCGAGGAGGCGGCGGTGCTGATCAAGCGCACGCCCGGCGGCCTCGAATCGCTGCCCGACAAGGATCGCGCCAGCGTCCTGGCCATGCACGACGAGCAACTCGACCGCGCCGAGGATTTGCTCAAAGGATTGTTGATTTACGACAAGCTGACCGCCGCGCCAGAAGCCGGAAAAAATGGCGGCGAAGTAAATGACCCTCCTCGCGCTCGAAACTTCCTGCGATGAAACCAGCGCCGCCGTGGTGCGCGACGGGAAAATCCTGTCGAACACCGTTTCCTCGCAGATCAAACTCCACGAGGAATACGGCGGCGTGGTGCCGGAACTCGCCGCGCGCGAGCATCTGAAAAACCTTTTGCCCGTCGCCCAGTCGGCGCTGGACGAAGCCGGGATTTTGCCTGCGCAACTCGACGCCGTCGCCGCCACGCAAGGGCCGGGGTTGGGCATCGCTCTGCTGGTTGGGTTCAAGGCCGCCCAGGCCGTCGCCTTTGCGTTGAACAAGCCGTTCCTCGGCATTAACCATCACGAGGCGCATCTGTATTCGCCGTGGATCAGCGTGCTGCCGGCATCCTGCCGGCAGAACCAACTCGCCGCCGACTTCACAAAATTTCAGCCGAACGTCTCGCTCATCGTCAGCGGCGGGCACACGCTGCTCGTGCTCGTGGAATCCGAACTGAAACATCGCGTGCTGGGCGGCACGATTGACGATGCCGCCGGCGAATGTTTCGACAAGACCGGCAAGCTCATGGGCCTGCCGTATCCCGCCGGCCCGGTCATTGACCGCCTCGCCGCCGGGGGAAATTCCGCCGCCTACGATTTCCCGCGCCCGCTGCTCCACGACGCCAACGACGACTTCAGTTTCAGCGGCCTCAAAACCTCCGTGCGCTATTTCATCCGCGACCATCCGGCGTTGCTCGACGAGCCGCAAACGCTTCGCGACCTCTGCGCCAGCGTGCAGGCGGCCATCGTGGAAGTGCTCGTGAAGAAAACCATCCGCGCCGCCAAGCGCGAGCGGGTCCCCTGCGTCACCGCGTCCGGCGGCGTCACCTGCAACCGCGGCTTGCGCCAGGAACTGGAACGCGCCTGCCAGCGCCACGGGTTCACCCTGCGCCTCGCGGAAAAAAACCTCTGCACCGACAACGCCGCCATGATCGGCATTCTCGCCGAAAGAAAACTGCTGGCCAGCGTGCCGCCGCCGCCGCTGGACGAAGAAATCAAACCCGGCTGGGGGTTGGAATAGCCATAAATGGGAAGGACGGCGTGCCGCCGTCCCTGTTCAAAAATATTTGGGACGCCGACCGTCATCCCTCCCAAATTAAACATTAAACTTGAACAGCAGCACGTCGCCGTCTTTGACGACGTATTCCTTGCCTTCCATCCGATATAAACCTTTTTCGCGCGCGGCGGCGACGGAACCGAGTTTCACCAAATCCTCGTAAGCCACGGTTTCGGCCTTGATGAAACCGCGCTCGAAATCGGAGTGGATCACGCCCGCCGCTTTCGGCGCGGTGTCGCCGATATGAATGGTCCAGGCGCGGACTTCTTTTTCGCCGGCGGTGAAATACGTCCGCAGGCCGAGCAGATGATACGTCGCGCGGATGAGCGCGCCGACGCCGGATTCGCTGACGCCGAGTTCCTTCAAAAATTCCTTTGCCTCGGCCTCGGACAAATCAACCAAGTCGCTCTCGATCTGCGCGCTGATGACGACGGCTTCGCAGGCGAAATGGTGCGCGGCATATTCGCGGACTTTGACGATGAACGGATTTTGATCGGCGGTGGCCAGATCATTTTCCTTCACGTTGCAGGCAAAAATCGTCGGCTTGTCGGTCATCAGCCAGAACAAACGCGAAACGGCTTTTTCTTCGGGCGTGCAGTTCCAGCGTGAGCGCGGGCTTGCCGATGGTTCAGGTGCGGCTCCAATTTTTCGAGCACATCTTCCTGCGCGAGCGCTTCCTTGTCGCCGCGCTTGGCGTCTTTGGCCACGCTGGCGAGCCGTTTTTGCACGGCTTCCAAATCGGCGAGCACGAGTTCGGTGGTGATGATTTCGATGTCGCGCACGGGATCAACGCTGCCGGTGACGTGATGAATGTCCGCATCCTCAAAGCAGCGGACGACTTGCACGATGGCGTCCACTTCGCGGATGTGCGTGAGAAATTTGTTGCCCAGACCTTCGCCCTGCGACGCGCCCTTGACGAGGCCGGCGATGTCCACGAATTCCACCGCCGCCGGGATGACGACGTTCGGTTTTGGCGATTTTCTGCAAAACGTAAAGCCGTTCGTCCGGCACGGTGACGATGCCGACGTTCGGGTCAATGGTGCAGAACGGATAGTTCGCGGCCTCGGCCTTGCGCGTGCGCGTGACGGCGTTGAACAGGGTTGATTTGCCCACGTTGGGCAGTCCGACGATTCCAGCTTTGAGCATAAATTAGGTGTTGTTCCGTCCGGGTGTCACGCGTTGCTCCATTCGAGGATGTGGCCGGTTGTGTTTGGCGAGGTGCCACGCGATGTTGGCGCCCTGAATGATGCCGAAGATGATGAGGCAGATGCCGGAAATATGCTGGAGGCGCAGCAGCGTCTTCTCGCTGAATTTTCCGTGGCCGCGCGACACGCCGAAGCTCAACACGATAAACCAGGTGTTCGTGCCGAGCGAAGACGCCGCCGACACACGCGGCCTTGGCGGCAAAAGAGTCGCGTCCACCCAGTCGTGCGTCATCAGGTTGGCGGCGAGCACAATCCAGAAGAGCAACACGCCGAGGTTGCCCATCACGCGCACGAAGCCGGTCATGAAGGCCGAGTGCGGATGGAATTTCTGCTCGATGCGCGCCTCGATTTTTTCCGAGGCGGCGTCGAGCTTGGTCGGCACTGTGGACGGTTTGGGCCAGTAGAAACTTGAAACCGATGAACAGGATGAAGACAAAACTCATACCTGCATGAAGGCCTGCACGATGCCGTGATCGAACAATCGTGGAAAAGCCGGTGAATGAAAAAGCGCAATAGATGGTCTCCATCGCCGACGCGCCCAGGCCGATGAAAATGCGCCCAGGCAAAACCGCGTTGCGTGCCTTCGTTGAGAATGGTCAGATTGATGGGGCCGACCGGGATTGAGGCAAAAATCAGGCGCGCAGAAAAAGCCCGCCAGCGCGGCCAGCAAGACTGGATGCGTTTCGGCCATGTCAGTTCTCCGCCTCCGGCTCGTCGTCGTCCTCCTCGATCTCCTTGCGCCAGGCGCGTGACAGACGCGGACGCACAAAACCGTAGAGCAGATACGCCGTGAAGAACAGCGGCAGGACGTAATACAAAATTTTCTCGCGCAAAACCAACAAGCAGCCGATGAACAGCGCCGCGACGATCACCTTTAAAAAAGTCGTGGTCGAACGCAGTCCCAGCGATTTGAAACTGGGATAACGCACTTCGCTTACCATCATGGCGGAGAGAAACACCAGCACCACCGGCAGCAGATAACCCCAGTGGCCAAGGTCTTTTTCCTTTTCGTTCAGCTTGATGATGAACAAGGTGAGCGACGCCACCAGACCGGCGGCGGAGGGAATCGGAAAGCCGAGAAAATCCTTGCCCGCGCCCGGCAGGTTCATGGCGGAAAGGCAATTGAACCGCGCCAGCCGGAACGCGCCGCAGATCAGATAAATCGAGGCGATGAACCAGCCGAGTTCCGCATATTCATCCGGCAAGGCCTGGCGCAGCACGACCCGATGCACGAGAAACGCCGGCGCGACGCCGAACGAAATCAAATCCGCCAACGAATCAAACTCGCGGCCAAACGGGCTTTCGTGTCCGCCCATGCGCGCGACCCGGCCGTCGAACAAATCAAAGATGCACGCGAGCAGAATGCAGGCGAGCGCGAACTGGATCGGATACCAGTTGACGTGGCCGTAGGCATCCGGCGTGAGCTTGGCCTCGACAATCTTGGTCAGCGCCACGAAACCGCAAAACAAATTTCCCGCCGTCAGCAGGTTCGGCAGAAAATAAATTTTCAGCCGTTCGCTTTCCGGCGGCGCGGGTGAACTGGCTGGCGGCTTAGTTTCCATTCGGTTTAGGTCAGTTCCGCCAAGATGGATTCGCCGCCGACCACGTGGTCGCCAAGCTGGACTTTGATTTTCGCGCTCCTGGGCAGATAAACATCCACGCGCGAGCCGAATTGGATCAGGCTGATGCGTTCGCCGCGCTGCACGAGGTCGTTTTGCGCGATCCACGGCACGATGCGGCGCGCGATCAGACCGGCGATGAGCCGCACGCCGATTTTTTCGCCCATCGGCTCGCCGGCTTCGATGCCGAGCAAGACATTTTCATTGAACTTCGCGCAGTCGGCGCGCATGGCGTTGAGATACTGGCCGGGCGAATGTTTGAAAAAAGCGATGCGTCCGGTCAGCGGCGCGTTCTGGACGTGAACGTCGAACACGGAAAGAAAAATGGAAATGCGCTGGCATTCGCCGCCGAGAAATTCCGGTTCGGTCGTCGTGTCAATCGTGTCCACCTTGCCGTGGCCGGGCGCGAGGACGAGATTTTTCCCCGCCGGCACCGCCGGGTCCGGGTCGCGGAAAAAATAAAACGTGAAGAGGACAAACAGCACCCACAGCAGGAACAGAACGCCCGCCAGACCCATCACCATTGAGCCGATCAATTTGGCGATGAACGCAACGGCAATCAGCGCCAGCACCGCCGCGCCGGACAGGCCGATGAGTTTCAACGCGGACTGCGCCGCTTTGCCAGAGTGTTTCACGGCGATAAAATAAATTTTTCCGGCGGCACTTGCAATTCGGCATTTTCAGTGCAAGTTGGCTCTCGCCGCAAAGAAAGGCGACATCGCAAACTAAACCAAAACAAATTATGTCATTACACACACCTGACCTGACGAAATTCCCGCCGCGCAGTCCGCGCGTGCGGCTCGGCGGCTACGTCATTTTGCCGCGCTGCTCGACAAGGGCCGCGCCACGCTCGCCGGCAAAAACGGCGAGTATCATTACGCCTGCCCGATGGACCAGCGAGTTTCTGGAATTTGCCGGCATTGATCCGGAAGAACTGAAAAAAGAACTCGGCAAAAGCGACAGTGAAATCCTCGAATGGATCGGGAAAAACGCGAAGCATCCACCGCTCGGCGGTCGGAAATTGCCGCCTGGTCCGCTTTGCCGAACAGTCGCGCGCCGGACAATCCCGAATCGCGCGAACATTTCAACGAAATCCACAAGGCCGCCGCGCCCAAACGCGCAGACATTGCCTCATGGTTTGACGTGCTGGATTTGGACGACTACGTCAGCTTCGGCGGCAAGGCCTGAACCGGCTGCGAAAGACCCACCGGCACGCGGCGCAAAACCGCGTGCCGGTTTTTGTTTCACCAACTGAAAATACAGCGCGGCACTATTCACATGCGGCAAGTTTAATTTAAGCTTCGTCCTCATTCAATTTGTCACGGATAAACCAGCCGGAAGAACACGCTGCCCTGCGTCGGATCGAACGGCAGCCACAGTTGATTGGTGGCGGCGGAGTTGGGAACCGCAACCCAGTCGCCGGAGCTTTCAAGGCTGTTGGTGTTCATCAGCAGCCGCCAGCCGGTGTGGTCGGACGGCCAGTTTAATTGCAGCCCATTGTTCAGCATTGCATAACTGACGGGCAGCAGAGTCGCCGACGCCGGACGGGCGATAACTTCGTTTGAATAGTTAGATTCGTCGCCCAAGATATTCAGGGCCGTCACCACATAAAAATAGGCCGTGCCGTTTTGCACTGTGTTGTCGGGATAAGTCGCGTTCGTGACCAGGCTGGCAATTTTCATGTAGCCGCCGCCGGAAGTGGTGCTGCGATAGACATTGTAATACAAGCCGTTGCCCGACCAGTTCAGCGTCGCCGACTGGCTGGTGTAACTGATGGCAAGAGATGGCGCCGTGGCGGCGGCAATCGCGACCGGCGCGTAAGGTTTGATGAGCCGCCATTGCGTCGCGCTGCTGGGTGCGGGGTCGTTGATCAGGCTGAAGGAAATCACCGGCGCGGTGCCGGTGGCGCGGAGGCTTTGCGAGGCCGACAGGTTGTCAATGTAGTAATACCCCTTGCTGTCCGGACCATTCATCCACCATTGCACCGCCGGGCCGGGGGTGCCGTAAGGCGCGAGGTCGGGGGTGCCGCCGTTGTTGCGCAGGCGGCGACCATCCTTCAGCGAAACAATGTAATACTGGTTGGCCGTGGGCGACGGAAGCAGCGCCCACTGGGCCGAAGCGTCGCGGGCATAAATGGTGGCCGGTCGCGGCGCAGCGGCAGTATTGGTGGAAATGAGCCGGAAGCTCGTGCCGGGATTATGTATGAAAAATGGCGTGCGCGTCTGCAAGGCGCGGTTCGCGTCCCACGCCGCATACAGTTCGCCGTAGGGCGCGAGAGTCGCGCCGTCCGCGAGAAAGAAATTCCCGCGATAACCCGCCGTGACGCTCGTGTAAGGCGGATTGGGATTGGTGCCACTGAACGGAAAGATGGCATAGCGTTTCAGCCAGTCGTTGTCCTCGGCCATCCACATGAATTCGGCTAGAAAATTGTAGTCGTCATCCTCCGTCCAGCCCTGGTTGCCATTCCAGTCCACCGGCGAAAATTCCGTGAACCACACAGGCCGGCCATAGGTATTATACTCTGACTGCAAATCGCTGATGACCGACGAAGCATTGGGCGGAACGTAGAGATGAACCGCCGTGTCGTCCACGCGGTAACTATTGTTGGCGACGGCCTGATAAAAACTATTTTCCCAAGCATCGCGTTCATCTTGCATCGCCGGGCCGACCAGCGGCACGTTCAAAGCCTGAAGCGAGGGCCAAATGCCGATGGCAGTGCTCACGCTCATGTTCGCCTGACCGCTGTTGTCCGGCTCGTTGAACGTGAGCAGATACGCCGGCGGCGGTTGCGCCAGCCATCCGGCATCGCGCGACTGCAAATCACTTACCGGCTCCCAATACGGCCCCCAAACCATCGGCGCAAAATTTACCGAAGGCGGCAACGAAACGCCGGTGTGGTCGTCGTAATTGTAAGCCCAATTCAAACCGAATTGCGCGTAGTCGCCTTCATAACCCGCGCAGCCTTTTTTTGGATAATGTGCCTGGTAGGCAACGCCCCAAAGCTGCGCCGCACTGTTGGAAATTGCGGCCAGCGTTACGTTGGCCAGATTACCATTGTCCGTTTGCAGCGCGTAATTGCTCGCTTTGTTGATGATGTGGTAAAGCCCGTTGCCCGCGTCCACCAGAAACCATTGCTGCGAGGCCGCGCCGGAATAACTCACCGTCGTCGCACCCGTGCCGATAGTCGTGCCGCCGTTCTTGGCGCCGACACAAAGCCAACTGGAACGCTGGCGCAAACGGAAAGTGCTGTTCTGGTAATTGTAAAGCAGTTCAAACTGCTGGCCCGTCGCGCCGTTCGTGTAGGCGGCCTGGCTCGCGCCCGCGGCGTTGACCGTGAACGCTTTTCCATTGAGCGCATTGGTGAGCGTCCAAAAGCCATCGCCGAAACTCTCAAAAATAAAACGGTTCGTCGGGAAGGTGATCGTAATGACCCGGCTGCTGATCTGTCCGCCATAACTCACGGTGATGTCCACCGAGCCGAGACCGACGGCCGTGATGACGCCCGACGCGCTGACCACGGCCAGATTTGTGTTGGCCGAGGTCACCACCGGCTGGCCGTAAGCGAACAAGTTGACGTTTGTGACATTCGCAAAACTGCCGATGGCGACGGGTAGTTGGGTGCTGTTGACGATCATGTTGGTGACGCTCGTGGCGAACGCCAGAAACGCGCCGGGGTCATCAACCAAGCGATCCGGCCCGGCGGCGGCGTCCACGGCAATCTGGCTGTTCGCCAGCGCGCCGTTGTATATGCGAAATTCGTTCAGCGTGCCGGCCAGATAAGGATCCGCGCTGTAAAGCGACCGGCCAAGGTAACTGAATTTGTCGTTGACTGCGGCCAGCGTCGTGGTGACCGCTGTGTTGCTGGCGACCAAAACTCCGTTCAGGTAAAGCCCGATGAATTTGCCGGGTGGATTGAAAACGGTGGTTACTAAGATGTTCGACTGGTTGTCGAGCGGGCTGGAAATCGCCGCCTGCTGTTCGCCCTGCCAGCCCGGATCGGCGGCGGTAATGGCCGCGCGCGTGCCGTTGCCGTGCGGCGTGCAAAAGATGTAATTCTCGCCCACGCCACCGGCATCGGTGTTGCCAAAACCGAACAAAAACGAATTGTTGGCGATCGTGCCGAATGTCGCCCATGTTTCAATCGTGACGGCGGTGAGGTTGCTGACGATGCCGGCGGGCAGCGTGACGTAACCGTTCGTGCCGTTCAACACCAGCCCGCCACTGCCGTTGAACGCCGCGCCGCCCACCACCGTGCCGTTGGCCGTGCCGGCCGAGTCACTGGCATCGCTCGTGAAACTGTAACGGTGGATCAGCGTCTGGCCCTGCGCGGCAAACGCCAACAACATCAAAAACGTATGAACGCCGCTGGCGGCTGTGAACATTTTTTCCATTGGGCAAGTTTCAAAAACTGGAAAACCGCCGCGTGGAGTCTTTGACTGCCACGCGGCGGCTGTGAACCACAGAAAAGCTTTAGAGCATTTTCGGTCGCAAACTATTTATTGCGGGAGGCTCAACCGGAAGAATTGCGCGCTTCCGGAGCCGGAGACAGGCACAGAAACCTGCCAAACGTTGCCGACAATCGTCTGCATAACCGTCGCTGGAATCCAAGGCCCCGTCAAGCTGGAGCTGGACTTCAAGACGAAACCGGCAGCCGCCACCGGCCACGAGAGCACCAGGTTGCCGCTGGATTGCACAGCGCTCAAGTGCGGGCTGGCGGTTGACAGCGGCTGGTTCGGCCCGAGGATTTGCGTGGCGGCAATTTCATTCGCTGTCAGCGCGCCATTGTAGATGCGGAATTCATCCACACTTCCGCCGAAAGGAGGATCCGCATTATACAGCGACTTGCCGATGTAGTTGAGCACTGATTCAGTCTGGCTGATCTGGGTGGTGATGCCGGTGGCCGTGGCCTCCAACACACCGTTGGTATAGATGGAAATGGTGCCCTGCGGAGGATTGTAGACGGCGACCCAATGGAGATTGGTCGTCCCGAGAGTGGGCGTCCCGTCCAAGCCAGGATCCCATCCGGGGAAACCAGTGACACCTTGTTCGGCGTTGTAGCCAGGATCGGCGCCGCTGAGACAAGCATAGTTGCGGCTCAACGATCCGAAGAGATAATAATCGCCAGCCCCACCCGAATCGGTATTACCGAAACCGTAGAAGAAACTAGCCCACTGGTTAACCGTGTCATCAGATGGACTGACCCAAGACTCGATGGTGACCGCGTTATAATTGCTCAAAATGCCGGAAGGCAATTGCACATATTGATATTGACTTGGGTCCAGCACAATTTGGCCGTTCGCGTAAGTCGCACTGTTTGGCGTAGTGCCATCCCAAACGCCGCCGGGGTTCATGGCGTCGGAAGCGTCGTTGGTGAAGGCATAGCGATGAGTCAAGATGGCATCGGGATTATGAACACTCACGGCAGCTGATCCCGTGTAAGTGTTGGTTGTGGCACCGACAATGTAGTTGTATTTGATGTTAAGAGTGGCCGAACCGACGCCAGTTCCCTTGACCACACCAGCGGAAGTCACGGTGAAGATATTCGTGTCGCTCGAGGTGAATGTCAGATTGGCGTCGCCGTTAAGCAACACATTGGTGACCAGGGTGAAATCGGCATACGCTTTGGCAGTGGCGGTGAGTCCCAAAAGTATTGGCATGGGGGCATTCAGACTCGTCCTGAAGCCGACAAATGTGCCGATGTTGAAGTTGGTGGTATCCGGCCCGGATTGATCGCTGGCAGCGATTTGGAACCGATTAAGTTCGCCGTTGTAAATGCGGAACTCGCTAATCTGACCTTGCAAGGCGGAGTCGCCAGACCAAAGCGAGCGGCCCAGCCAACTGTAAAAATCGTCAATGCCCGAAAGGGTCTTTGCTCCGGTGGAGGCTGAATTGACCAAGGCACCGTTGATGTAGAGACCGAAGAACTGCCGGGATGGATTCGGATTGAAAACAACCACGACGTGAACATTCGTCCAGCCTTGGAAACTTTGGCCGGTATAATCCACATCAAGGTTTCCGTTTTGAGACAATTCCGTGCGGGACAACCCGGCAGTGGCTGTCGTGGGCATAAAGGACCAGTAATTCTGAGCGCTGCTGCTGCCAACGGTGCCGCCGCTTTGGAAATTGCCGAAGTCCCAAAGGCGCGTCCAATTGCCGTTGCCGGGATAAACTGTTACCCAACCTTCCATCGTCACGGCGTTATTCGCGATGTTGGTGGTGGAAATGAGGTAACTTCCCAAGTCCACATAGTCACCCGGCGAGGTGCCATTCAGATTGAGCGATCCACCAGAGATGCTGGATGAGCCGGAGCCGTTATAGAAAGTGCCGTTGTTGGTGCCAACGGAATCACGCACCACATCGCCGTCCGTCGTGGTGTTTTCGTTGAACGAATACCTATGGATCATGGTGGTGGGAAGAGAAATCACCTGAACCGAGTTCGTGGCGGACATGCCGCCAAAGCTGGCAATGATGTTCGCACTGCCCGACGCGACGCCGGTAACTATGCCGTTCGTCGGGTTCACCGTGGCAATGCCAGGAGCGGACGATGTGTAGGAAATGGGGGTGTCCGCAGCGAACAGTTGAATGGCAGTGGGAATGATCGTGGTGCCCACAGTAATGCTGGGCTTGGTGCCGGCACCAATCGCGATGGGCGACGGGATGGACATGGTGAATTGGTTCACCGTCCCATAGTTCGTGCTCACCGTGTTCGGACCGGCGAGATCCTGGCCGGCAACTTCCAGCGGATTCAATCCACCGTTCCAAATGCGATACTCATCCACGGTCACGTCCATGTAGGAATCGCCGGTGTAGAGCGACCTTGCGATATAGGCCAAGGTGTTGCTTACCGAGGAAAGCGGCACCGTTTCACCGAGGTTGACCCCGGCCAAAAAACCGTTCGTGTAAATGGCGATGTAGCCCAGAGGCGGGTTGACAACGGCAGTGACGTGAACCGTTTGACCACTCAAGTCACCTGAACCCGTATAAGCATTCTGTTCACCCGCCGCCCAACTCGGGTCGCCACCGCTGATGGCGACGCGGCCGTTTTTGGGTTGCAGGAAGATACAGTTGCCGCCGCCACCACCAGAGTCGGTGTAACCGAAGGCAAAACCAAAGCAGGCATTAGGCAAACTTCCGTAGGTGGCCCACATGTCAATGGTCACCGCCGTATAGTTGCTGAGAATCCCCGCGGGGAATTGCACATATTGGGAACTGCCCGCCGACAGGTTTAACTGGCCGGGGTAGGAGGTGAGGTCACCGCCGTTTGGCAAAGTGCCATTCCAAGCCGCGCCGCCCACGGAATCGGCAATCGCGGCGCCGATATTGCCGGCACCGTCATCTTTGTCGTTGAAACTATATCGGTTGACCAGCGTTTGCGCGGAACCGTTCAACTGCTGGAGGCTGGCTATGAGGGCACAACTCCACAAGAGAGCAGTGCGACGGGTTTGGTTTGGTATTTTCATTTTATGAATGGGAGTTGTAACTGGCTGTTTTGTTCATATTATTTCTGGAGGCTGGGGATTAATTCAAATGCACGGTTAATGACCGCAGAAGCCGGTTTCAAGCTTGGAACCGCTGGATTCAAACAAACGCCGGCCCGGATTGCGGTGGTATTTTACACAAGACATAGGAATTACTTAGGACACTAAAGTAATTCCCCGCCATTGCCTACCCCTCAATTGAGGGGGTTGGTTTTTAACCAAAAAATCAAACTGTCGAAAAATCGGGAGGATGGGACCGTGACGAGTGGCGGGTGACGGGTGACATGTGCCAAGTGACAGGGAATCACGCCACCCGTCACACGTCACACGTCACGCGTCACATGTCACGGTCCTGTGTCGGTTTCCTTGAACCGCGCCACCGCCTCGCCCCGCGAATGGACGTGCAGCTTTTCGTAAATATGTTTCAAATGATCGCGCACCGTCTCGTAGCTCACGCCCAGCTTGCCGGCGATTTCCTTGCTGACAAACCCTTTGGAAAGCAGAATTAAAATCTCTTCCTCGCGCTGCGTCAATTTGGAGGCGGCGTCGCTCTTGGTCGGCTGACGGCGGAACGAGGCGATCACCCGCCGGGCGATCTCGCTGGTCATCGGCACACCGCCTTTCAAAGCGTCCAGCACCGCTGCCTGCAATTCTTCCGGGCTGCAACGTTTCAACAAATAACCGTCCGCACCGGCTGCCAGCGCGCGAAAAACCGTGTCGCTGTCCGCCGAAACTGTGAGGATCAAAATCTGCGTGTGCGGGATGAGCGGCTTCAGCCGCGCGGTGCAGGCGATACCGCTCATGCGCGGCAGCCGGATGTCCATCAGCACCACGTCCACCCTTTCTTCCGGCAGCCGGCGCAGCGCCTCCTCGCCGGAGGCGAAAGCGCAGGCGCATTTGAAATTCGGAATGCCGTCAATCAGTCGCGTCCAACTGTCCCGCACGTCGGCCAGATCCTCCACCAAGGCGATGCGGATGATTCCGCCGGCGGCGGACGGTGCGTGAACGGGCTTCTTCATGGTGACTTTGTGTCTTGGTGGTTGCCTGGCAATTAGGATTTAGTCATTTCAGCGCCGGCAATGGCAGCAAAAAGGTGATGCGACAGCCTTTGCCGGGGGCGGTGTCCAAGGTCAGACTTCCGCCAATGTCCGCCAGCCGCAGTTTCATGTTCGTCAGGCCATTGCGGTCGTCCGGCGCTGCGCCGGCTGAAAATCCGCGGCCGTTGTCCTCGACGACGACCCGCAAGGAATCATTTTCCACGACCTGCACCTTGAGGTTGACTTCATCCGCGCCGGAATGGCGGGCGGCGTTGCGGATGGCTTCTTTCACGGCAAGCATCAGATTGCGGCGCTGCGGCAGGTTCAACGGAATGGCGGGCAGTTCCGCCGCCACTTCCTGCCGGCAACGAATGGCGGTGGTGGCCAGAAATTCCTGGGCGTGTTCGGTGATGAAGGCGGCGAAATCTTTCACGGTGTCGCGCCGCGGATTCACGGCCCAGACGATTTCGTCCATGGACCGCAACAGCAGCCGCGCTTTGGCGCACAGTTCATTCAGCCGGCTGCGCGCCACGCCATCGCACGGGGTTTCGCGCGAAACGAGTTCGCCGAGCAGCGTCAATTGGGTCAGGCCGGAACCGAGGTCGTCGTGCATGTCCCGCGCGATGCGCGCCCGCTCGCGCTCCAGCAGGCGGTGGGTGCGCGTGTGCAAAGCAAGCCGCAAACCTTGCCGCACCCACAACACACCAACCGTGAGACACGCGGTGAGCAAGCCCGCGAGCACCCAGCCTTGTTGCCAGAAATGGACGACCGGCGGCCGCAGCGGCGGGACTTGGATGATTTTGTATGGGTTCTGCCACCAGGCTTTGCCAGCATAACCGATGACGTGCGCGGGCAGCCAGTCGGTGTTCGCGGTTTTCCGGGTTCGCCAGTTGCGATCGTTGCCGGTCGCGATGCGGCAGGCGGGGTCGGAAAAAACCCCGATTTTTTTTCCGTTCGCGAGCTTGACGCGCAGGCCAAAAATGACGCCGGCATCCAAGGTGTCGTTAAACGCTTCGACCGCGAGCACATGCCGACCGGGTGACATCAGCCAGGTGAGATCGTATTCGGCAAGACTGTTGGCGTCGGCGCCGCGTCCGATTTCCTGGCCGTCAAAATAGGCGGTGTAACTGTTGTCGGCGGTCATCCGCAATTCCGCGCGAACGACCTGCGAGTTTTGCGGGATGTCAAACGCGCGCCAAAAATGACACGCCTGGCGGTCAAACGCATTGGTGGTCCAAATCCAATCGCCGATGCCGAGTTCCGAGGCTTCCGGCGTAGTGCCCATTTCCAGCAAACCGGCTTGCACCAGTGGTTTTAATTTTTCTCCCGCCAGCTCCAGCACCGAGCCTTGCATGCTGCCGGGCGGCAAAAACATGCCCGATGAGATGTCATCCCAGTGCAGCAGGTCGGACGTTTTCACCGCGCCATTGCGATTCGAACCTATGATGTGATAACAAACGATCACTTGGCCGCCCAACCGGAAGGCCGCCGGTCCTTCCACAGAATCGGTTTCAACCACGGCGACGGGTTTGCCGAACGGGCCATCGGGATTTTCTGCGGCGGCCATCCATAGATGGTTCGCCGACTCATCCTTGAAAAAAAGGCGGAACCCGTCGGCGCCCGGCAGCAGGGTCGCATCCAGGACACCGAAACCCGGATCAAAAAACAGTTTCGTGGGTGAAAACGTTTTGAAATCCTTCGTGGTCGTGCAGTAAATCCGGTTGTTGTGCAGCAGCGGGATATCGCCAGGCCGGTTGGTGACGGTGCTGGCCCAGAAAATGAGAAATTGTTCCTTGCGGGCGTCCCAGCTTATTTCCGGCGCCCAGCAATTCAAGGTCGCCGGCTCGTTCGTCATCACCGGAATGGCGGTCTGCTCCGACCAATGAACCAGATCCGGGGACGACGCGTAACCGATGAAATTGCCCGTCCAGGCCGCCGTCCACACCAGATGAAACATGCCGTCCGGCGCCAACAGCAGACAAGGATCGCGCAACAACTTCCCGCCGATTTCCGGCCTCAAAAGGCTGCGCCCACGATTCAATGCGTCCCAGCGGTAGCCGTTCAGGCTGTAGGCGAGATGCAAGCCATCTTCGCCCAGGCCGGTGAAATAACCGAAGAGAAAACATTTTTCCGGCAGCGGTTGTTCCGGCGGATTTTCCTCCAGCAAATTGTCGCCGACATAAACGCGATAGTCTTTGATGCGTCCGCCCACGTTGCCATCGCCCGGTCGCGGCAAATAGCGGAAGCCCGCGAAGGTTTCGGATTTGCCCAGATCCAAAACCAGATGATGCGGGTGGGTGGTGGACGAGCGACTCCATTGCGTGTGCCAGTAGGTTTCCGGCTTGCCATCCAACACATTCTCGGCCGAGCCGTCTTCGCGTTCATATTCCTCACTGTCGGCATAGGCAATTTTCCAACCGGTGCGATCCAGGATCGCGCCCGACGCGGCCAGCAAATCCAGTTCGGCGACCGCCGCATAAGGCCGCCCATCGTGCGCCGACAGGGTTTCCAGGCAAAAATAACGGCCCGTGACTGGCTTCGCAAATTTCACTTCCTGTAATTCCGTTCCCGACGAAAACTGGCCGCTCAACACCGTGTTCACCGAATCAAGCTCCAAACGCGCCAACGGCCGGCTTTTGGTTATGACGCCAAGTTCGGAGGGGAGATTCGCGTCCGCCGGCACGGGTTTTTGAGCGAAAGTCAGTTGGGAAAAACCGGCGGCACAAACGATGGCGAGCAAAAAATTAACAAACGCTCCCGGCCTTGATTTCAATCGGAACCAGTGTTTGTGCCAAAAGGTGCTCACGGCGGACTATAATAGTTGAGCGTGAATAACATTTTTCGGATCGGGTGCCAAGCTGCTAATCCGGTTTTGAATGTTAATAGATCACTGACCATCTGAAAAAATCCGTGACCGGCTGGCCTGATGGTCATTTCAAACTGGCACGAAGCGCAATCAGTTTGCGGGCGGCGGTTTCAGCGCGCGCAAATCGGCCAGTTGTGCCGGCGAAAGAAAATTCATTCCCACCTCGAAGGAGGCATTCATCCAGCCGAAGCCTTCGGTCGCGATGTAGGAAAATTTCATGCCGACATTGCCGTATTCCACAAACACGTCATGCACGCCGGCGATTTTGCCGTCCGCGTTCGTTTCCAGCGCGAGCGATAAAATGCCGTGCTCGCCATCCAGATCGCGGACAAATTCGCCGGTGATTTTGTCCGGCGACGGCAGCGCGACGACTTTCAATGCCGGCGAACGGTTTTGTTCCGCCCCGATTTTGGCAATGGCTTGAAAGTATTTCATCGCCGCCTTGTCCGCGCCGGGCACGTAAATCGTGTCGTCCTTGGAACTGACTTTGGGATCGTGAACCACTTCGTCAACATGATCCGCGTCAATCCGCCACGTCAGCGCGTTCCAATAAACGGTTTTGATGAGCCGGTGCGTGCGGTCCACGATGTTTTCATTCAACCGGAGTTGGTCGAGGGAAATCTCCGGCTGATGTTCGTCGTCGGCCTGCTTGAGATTTTGCAACAGCACGGACAATTGATAAACATTCGTGACCGCATGCACGTCCGTGTTTTTGTCATCACGGATTTCAAACGGCGTCGTGCGGTCGTGGACGGTGATTTTCCGGTCGTGATCCGTGTCTTCCTGCGCCACGAGCCGCCAGAGATTGTCCGTGACCGGCACGGTTTGGGAAAATGCGGGTGCGCCCAGCAACAGCAGCCAGAGCCACGCGACGCGGCGAATTGTGCCGTTGGCATTTCGGCAGGAATTATTTGGCATGAAACCATTTCGGCAGATGCGCCGTTGGCGGTCAACTCCAAATCCGGGCCACCGGCAAATGCGCGCGAATTCTGCCGAACTTTGCCGGAAAGAGTTTTTCACGGATGTTGCGGAGCCAATTCAGGAATTCTCCTAACCGCTGATTCTCGCTGATTGACGCTGATAAACTTCCCGCGCACAATTCCTGCAAATGGGCACGCTTTACTACGGCGACAACCTCGACATCCTCCAGCGATACATCAAGGATGAATCGGTTGACCTCGTTTATCTTGATCCGCCATTCAAGTCCGACCAGAACTACAACGCCTTCTTTCAGGAAAAGGACGGCAGCGCCGCCGCCAGCCAGATTCAGGCATTCGAGGACACCTGGAGTTGGAATCAGGACGCCGAAGCGATGTATCGGAAACTGACCGAGCAGACCGGCAGGGTGAACGAAGTGATGCAGGCCTTTATGACCATCCTCGGTCGCAACGACATGATGGCTTACCTCACGATGATGTCCCCGCGTCTCGTTGAATTGCATCGCGCCTTGAAATCCACCGGATCACTTTACCTCCACTGTGATCCGACCGCCTCGCATTATCTCAAACTGCTGTGCGATGCGATAATGGGAAAAGATAATTACCGGACTGAGATTACTTGGAAAAGATCACACGCACACAGCGATAGTAAACAGGGTCGCAAAGGATTTGGGAACATCGCCGACATCATTCTCTACTTCTCAAAGAGCGAAACATATTTGTTCAACACGCAATATCTCGATTATGCCCAAGAATACGTTGACAAATACTATCGCTATCGTGACGCCGACGGGCGGAGATATTGGCTGGATAATCTGACCGGTCCCGGTGGCGCTGCAAAAGGAAATCCGTCCTACGAAGTAATGGGCGTCACGAGACACTGGCGTTACAGCAAAGAAAGGATGCAGAAACTGATCTCGGAAGGCCGCGTTATTCAAACGAAGCCAGGCAATGTTCCACAATATAAACGATATTTGGACGAGATGAAGGGAGTGCCGTTACAGAACATTTGGACTGACATTCCGCCAATAAATATGATGGCCAAGGAACGTCTCGGTTACCCGACACAAAAACCCGTTGCCTTGTTGGAGCGCATCATCCAAGCCAGCAGCAATCCCGGCGACGTGGTGCTTGATCCGTTCTGTGGCTGCGGCACGACGATTGACGCTGCCGAAAAACTCGGTCGCCAATGGATCGGCATAGACATCACGCAGGTCGCCATGACCACAATCAAAAAGCGGCTGCTCGACACCTACGAATCCACCAAGACCGTCCGCTTCCTGCGTGGCAGCGATGCCGAGGCCAAAGCCGGCGAGCCAAAATCATCCGACAAGGAATTGATCGTGCGAATCATTGGCGAGCCGGTAACGCCTGCCGATGCCGCGCGGCTGGCCGAGGATGACAAGTTTGCCTTTCAATGGTGGGCGGTGGGTCTGGTGGGTGCGCGCGGCACGGATTTGAAAAAGGGTGCCGACCACGGCATTGACGGCCAGATACTTTTCCGCGACGACCCGAAAGCCGACAAGCCGGAGCAAATCATCATTCAAGTCAAAGGCGGCAAGACCGGCGTGAAAGACGTGCGCGATTTGCGCGGCGTGATTGACCGCGAGAAAGCCGCCATCGGCATTTTGATTTCCCTGCAAGACCCGACAGGCCCGATGGAAACCGAAGCCGCGAGCATGGGCTTTTATGAACACAAGACAAACAAGCAAAAGTTCCCGCGCCTGCAACTCCGCACGGTAAAAGAATTGATGGAAGGCAAAGGCATCGAACGCCCCACCAGCGCCGCCTCGTCAGACGAGACGTTCAAAAAAGCGCCAAAAGCAAAAGCCAAACGTGACGAGCAAATGATGCTTGTCGCCAATGCTCTCCATGCTGACCTCGCACCTATCCGCAAACGTGTTGAAGCCATTCGCCAGATTAAAGATGACGCAAAGCAAAAGTCTGAACTGGAAGCATTACTCGCTGACTGGCCCGCAATTGAAGCTGAAGTTCGGAAAAACAAGAATACTGCCAAGGCAATAACGCCGATTCTTTTAGAAGCTTTCTTGGAGGGTTTGGAAAACAAGAAGGCATTGCCGGGGATGTAATTATGGTAAGCGAAATCATTATAAATAATCCGGGTGCGGCTGTGGTTCCAGGTGCCGCCGCCATTCTTACTGGTAAATTACTTTACGCTGCCTGCGGGCCGTCGGCCAAGTATCTAGGAGGGAAGCTCGCCGGCTACACAGAGATAGGAGTCCAAAATCTTGAACGGATTTTTAAGAATGCGGTTAAACAACTTGAAGCAAATAATAAAACAGGCGGACAAGTTCCGCCGCGAGTTCTTAAAGAAATTCTTTCAGAGGGATATTTTTGTGAGGATGAACTGCAAGCCATGTATTTGGGTGGCGTGCTGGCATCATCCAAGGGGCCGGTTTCCCGTGATGACCGCGCAATAGCCTATTGTTCACTTATCAGTTCTCTTTCATCCTACCAGATTCGCACGCATTGCATCATTTACTCAGCACTCCTGCGGGCGACTCATTTTTATATTGGAGGAACACAGCATCCGCTTGAAAATACTGTCAATTGGATTCAAAAACATGGCCTCAGTGTGGTCATTCGTGAGGCAGATTATCAGGCGGCAATGGAGTTTTCGGCAACCGAACAATCAGCGAACATTTCGCAACATGCTTTTGTTGGCCTTGAAAAGCAGGGGCTTTCTGAAGGAGGCATTCTGGTCGTCCAGCCTTATCGTCCCAAAGAAGGTGATGTGCCATTTCGTTTCTTTTATCCAACCCTTTTGGGTGTGGAACTTTTTTTGTGGGGGCAAGGCGTCGGTGATTGCGGCTTGGAAGCCTACAAGCCAGAGCTGCTGCAAAAAACAAATATCCCCTTTGTCATAGAACCGCAGGAAGTGCATCCGCATAAAGTTATGTTTCACTAGCGCGGCGATGTCTAATTTTGTAATCTCGCCGCATTATGCCAGAGCAAGTTCTTCTCTTTCGGGTGTTTGTCGGTTCGCCATCGGACGTGGTTCAAGAGCATGAAATCATTCGAGGCCAGATTGAGCAATGGAATCGGGATCATGGCCCGTTGACAGGAGCGCGGGTGGAATACACGAACTGGCGCACGCACAGTCATCCCGAAACCGGTGACCGTCCACAGGCGTTGCTCAACAAACAGGTGGTGGACAAAAGCGACATTGTGGTGGGCATTTTTAACGCGCGGTTTGGATCACCTACTGGCAAAGCAAATTCCGGCACGGAGGAAGAAATCCGGCGCAGCATGAAAAAGGGCAAAACGGTGATGGTTTATTTTGCCAACCTGCCACAGCCACGCCGCCGCAAGGAGCGCGATGAATTCATGAAGGTGGAAAAGTTCAAGCAAAAGCTCGGCAAAGACGCGGTTTATTATTCCTACACGGATGTGGATGTGTTTGAAGAAGCTTTCCGGCAGCATCTCGCGGGTGCAATGAATGACTTGTTGGCAAAACACAAAATTGCATTAAAATAAGACCATGAGCGCGAAGAACGCATTGAATGTTTCCGGTGGCAGCCTGACGGCAGCGAACGTCCATGTGGGCGATCGCGTGACGGTGCGCATGAGCCGCGGCAGCAAGCGTCCGACGACCTACCCGGACGGCTGCATTGGCGCGAATCTGGCCAAGCGAAACTATGTGAAATATCTCGTGGAGCGCTACAACCGCTATCGTGAGGCCGATGCCAGCTTTGGCCGCCATGCGCGTTTCCATTACTCGGTTTTGTTCAAAAACATCGAGTCCCATTTCAAAGCCCCGACATATTTCATAGCCGAAAGCCGTTTTGGGGAGCTGGTGGACTATCTGCATGACCGCATTGACAACACGATTCTTGGCCGGGTGAACCACAAGCGCGGCATCCGCAATTACGAGTCGTTCGATGAATATGTGATGGAACACATGGGCGAGCCGGTTGCGGCGTAATCAAATGGAAACCCGGCGATGCACGATTCGTGGCTTCGGCTGGCCTTGCTAAAAGTGAACCGGAGATTCTAATTTTCAGCGGTGCTCCCCGGTTTTCTCCATAAATAGCTCAAAATTAGTGATTTCGCCCAAGTCGGGACGGGATTTGCCCCGTTGGAATCGGATTCGTCCCCGTCGGAACGCAGCTCGCCCCGGCTGGATTCAATCTCGCCCCGCCCGGACGCAGCTCACCCCGCCAAATCCGATTTCGCCTTGGTCGGAACGCAACTCGCCCCGAATTTTTCGCGGCTCGCCCATTCCGGTTTCAATCTCGCCCCGGCTGGAACCATTCCCGCCCGCGCGGGTGGCGGTTTCGCCCCGGATTTTTTCGAGAATCGCCCTGGTGGGAACGCGGCTCAATCACGTTGGAACGCGGCTCGCCCGGCCAATTACGCGCTTGACGGGGTGCATCGTGTCTCACAATGTTCCCGAGTTCCCACGGACAACCAAATTCATTAATTATGAACCAAGATCAAATCAACATCACTGGAATGCACAGCACGCTCGGCGGCTACTTCGACCAGAACCAATCCACTTGGGGCGGCAACAAAGCGGTCAGCGACGTGATCGCGCAGTTGAAAGCCAACAATGCCGTCATCGCGCAGAAGCGCGACACGCAGGAGACGGCCACCGACGGGCAGGCGGATTTGGCGCGGCAGGCCAAGCATGATCTGGAAACGGAGATTTTGGAAATCGCCGACCAGCTTTATGCGCTGGCGGCCAAGACGGGCGACGTGGCGCTGGAGGCGCAGAGTCATTTCACGCTGTCGCTGCTGGACGGCCTGGACCCGGACAAGCTGGAGCAGACGGGCAAGGACGTGGGCGCATTGGCCACGGCGAACCTGACGGCGCTGGCGGATTACAGCGTGACGGCGGCGGACGTGACGGCGCTGGGGACGTTGACGACTAATTTTGGCGGTGTGAAAAATGTGTTTCGCACGGCGGTGGCCAGGCGTTCGGGCCAGACCAAGACGCTGGCGCAGGCGATTGCGGACAATCAATCGCTGCTGCGCAAGCAACTGGACAAGCTGATGACGAAGTTCAAGACGAGCAACCCGGATTTTTACGCGGGGTATCAGGCGGCGCGGGTCATCGTGGACCGCCGCAGCCATCACAAGGGCGCGCAACCCGCGCCCGCGCCGGCGCCGCGGAGCTGATTTCCTCAATTCCTCGAGCGCCCGCCGGAATGAATTTTGTTCCGGCGGTTTCTTTTATTTCTCCGGCGCGACGGCGTTGATGCCGCCGATGTCGGCGCGGAACCGCGGCAGGCTTTGCGGATGGTTTTTCTGGATGTAGGTGATGAGCTGTTCGCGGATGGCGCAGCGCAGGTCCCACGATTTGGACGAGTCGGCGGAGGTGGCGAGCACGCGGAGTTGCATCGTTTTTTCGGTGGCGTCGGTGACTTGCAAATTCCAGAAGCGTTTGTCCCAGAGCGGATGCGGCTCGATGATTTGCTTGAGCGCGCCGCGGATTTCATCCAGCGGCAGGGAATAATCCACCGACAAAAAAACCGAGCCGAGCAGGCCCGCCGAAAGCCGCGTCCAGTTTTGAAACGGCTTCTCGATGAAATAACTCAACGGCACGACGAGCCGGCGCTCATCCCAAATTTTGATGACGACGTAGGTCAAGGTGATTTCCTCGACGTTGCCCCATTCGCCTTCAACGATGACCACGTCGCCCAGCCGGATGGGCTGCGTCATGGCCAGTTGAAAGCCGGCGAACAAATTGGAGATGGTTTTTTGCGCGGCGAATCCCAACACGACGCCGACGACGCCGGCGGAGGCGAGAATGCTGGCGCCCAGACGGCGCACGTCCTCGAACAACATCAACACCGACGCGACGGTGAAAAGGCCGATGAGGACGTAAAGCGTTTTGCTTAAAACGTGGATTTGCGTGTAGATTTTTCGCGCCTGCAGATTGTCGGCCACCATGATGTCGTATTTGGCCAGCACAAGATTTTCGCCAAGGTTGACGGCTTGGGACAACATCACCGCGCCGGCCACGATCAACAGAATGCTGCTGCCCTTGGCGAGCACGGCGGCGTATTCCGACGGCAGTTTGAGGACGGGAATGGCAAAAATAATTCCCAGCACCGGCCCGATGATCCGCAGACTTTTTCCCGCCAGCGGCACAAGCAGGTCGTCAAACTTGCTGCTGGTGGTTGCCGCCCAGGCCGCCAGCCGGGCTTCCAGCAGGTAGGTGAGCCGGAAAAACAGCCAGAACAAAACCCCGAAAATGCCGAGGTCGAAGAGCCGGTCAAAAAAATTCCGGATCGCCGACCGTTGTTCCGCCGGCAATTTCAACAGCACCGGCATGGCGGCGATGTAAAGGCCGTAGACCCAGATCAGCAGATAAAGCGGTTTGCCCAGCGCGCCGAAGAAATGATGTTTCAACTCCTTTGAATTATCCCGGGCTTGCCTGGCTTTGCGGCGAAGCAGAATGGCGGCGGCTGCGTGCAGCAAAAAAATAAACAAGACAATACAAGCCGCCGCTCCCAAGTCCGACCAGGCGACCGGACCTAAAACGGGGCGGTCAACGTCGGGACCGAAAAAGTGTTTTAAAATATTTGAAACCACCGCCGTCAAACCGGAAGCCAAGTCGTTCATAAAAATTTTTTAGATGGTGATCAATCTCCTCAAGCAAATTTCGTTTTTCCGCCTTTCCGCGAGACAACTGAACAAGGACACGCCCTGAACTGAAGAATCCAACAATTCAGGACGTGCCCGCGATTTAACTATGCTTAACTAATGTATCAATATCCCGCCGGGTAGCCCGGATAACCCGGCGAACTCGTCATCATGTTTGACTTAGGCTGAGTTTCCACCGGCGCCGGACTAATCCGGTTCACCACATTGACCCCGTTGATCTCGTCGTAGGTGAAGACCAGTTGTTCGTTCGGCTTCAAGTCGCTCAACTTGCCGTCCGTCTTGCCATTGACGACAATGGCGCAATTGTCGGCTACGTTGAATTTCTTGGTGTCAAACATCGCTTTGGCTTTCACGGTTTTCTCGCCGAGGTCAATCGCCGTCAGCGAGCCGGTGTATTCCATGCTCGTCTGCGCGATTTCCCGCGCCGTCGGCGTGCCGTGCGGCGTCTCGTAAGTCACCGTGACATGATCGCCTGGACGAATGTCGGCCAAAGTGCCTGGTTTGTCATTGTGGAGCTTGACGATGCAAGCGCCGGCAATCTGCAATTCCTTGTCCAAGCCCGGCCGATGCAAAGTCAGCGTTTGCTTCGTGGGATCAATCGTCCCGACCTTGCCCTCAAACCGCATGGGTTGCTGCTCGATCCGGTCGGCAATCAGCACGCCGTGCGAAGTTTGGTAGTTGACGGTGACTTTTTCACCCGGACGCAGGTCATTCGCCGTGCCGTTGTTTCCCGGCGTGGTGAACAACATGTCATAAGTGCAATTCTCACCCAGGTTGAACGTTTTTTTCGACAGCGCCCATTCGCGCACGCTCATCCTGTGTTCCTGTGGGGACACGGAAACCACCGTGCCTGTGTAACTCTTTTCCGGTTTGGCAGCCGTGGCCGCCTGGTCCGCCGACGCGCTAAACGCCGCCGTCGTCAAAGCCGCCGCCAAAACCGCCGTCCCGATTTTTACTCTGTTCATTTTCATATCTTTCCTTTGGTTGAATGTTAAACTAACTGTTTGATTTTATTAAGCGAACCGCGTGCCACGGGGAAAGCGGGCGCGTTTGCCTTGGTTCAACCGGGAATATCACGCAACCTGCAACGGATGGACGCCCCATTCATGCAGTTTGCAATAACAAACGAATTGTCATTTCACAGCCACTTCCTGTTTGGTGACGATGGGAAAAGGGGCAAATTCGGCGGAAAATTTCCGCTGGCTCGATTGGTTGTAAATCTGGAAAGCCGTCCGCCACCAGCCATGCACCATCAAAGCGGGACTGCCCCACAATTTGCGATGCGCCGACAGCATGGCATCCGCGTCCCACATTAGCGTTCTTTTTTCCGCCGGCGTCAACGCGTGCGGGCCGCCGCGCAACAAACGATTGCGCAAGCTTGTCAAATATTCACGGGTGCGCAGGCGCGGGCGCGACCGTTCGCGAAGCAACGAAACGTGAATGGCGTTGACAAAAGGATCCACCACGGCCTGAAGCAATCCAAAATCCGCGGCTTGTTCAATGATCGCTGGGAATCGGCTGGCAGATAATTCGGATGGCGCGAGCATTTGTTGCAGTTCCCGCGGCGGACGGATTTCTTCTGGCACCACGAACCATCCGTTTTTCCGGCTCTTCGCTCCCAGCGTGTTGGAAGCCAGGGCGAGTGAGAATGGAATGGCCGCGACGGGTCCGATGAGCACCAACAGCAGCCACGGCAGCATCGCCGGAGCCAGCCACACGACGAGCCCCACTCCGGCCATCGCGAGCAACATGTGTCCCAGATGTGCATCGGCGCATTCCCGCCAGGATGGGCCTTGTGTCATCCGCGCGTTTTTGACGGCCCCATCCCACTCCGCCTCCGAAAAAAGAGGACCAGACAAACTGCGTGTAAAACAACATCAGAATCGGGGCCAGAATCATCGAGTGGATGGTTTCGGCGAGTCACGTCCCGGAAAATTTTCAAACGGCCGCCGATGGTTTCAAGCTGTCCGGCGGAAATCATTTGCAATGCGCCGAGCAGTTTCGGCACGAGCAGCAAACCCAGGACATAGACGAACAGAAGTCCGCTTGCCGCGGTGGAATTCCCGCCGATGAACAACAGCGGACTCAACAACAGAAACAACAGCCAGAGCGGCGAACCGACATACGCCATGATGCCGATCAAAATGTTCACGCGGCTGGGCAGGGTCAGTCCGGGCGCGAAGAGAAACCAGAGATGCTGCAAATTGCCGTGGCACCAGCGCCGGTCGCGTTGCAGGCTGGCCAGCAAATGCGGCGGGGTTTCCTCATAGCTGCCATCCAGATCGTAGGCCGACCAGACTTCGCAGCCCGCCCGCCGCATGAAAGCCGCCTCCACCGTGTCGTGGCTGAGAACGCGCGATGCCCAAGGCTCCCGATTTGGGCAGTTCGGGCATGGCGCAAAATTTCATGAAGGGCTTGAGCCGGACAATGGCGTTGTGGCCGTAATAATTGGCGTTGTCCAGTTGCCAGAAATTCGCGCCGGCGGCAAACAGCGGGCCGTAAGCGTGGCCGGCGAATTGGTTGATTCGTTGAAACAAGCTGCGTCCCAGCGCGAGCTTCGTGTTGGTTTGGATGATGCCCGTCCGGGGATTGGCTTCCATCAGACTGGCCAGCCGCACAAACGCCGCGCCGGTCATCACGCTGTCCGCGTCCAGCACGATCAGGTAGCGATAATCCGCGCCCCAGCGCCGGCAAAAGTCCGCGATGTTTCCGCTCTTGTGATGCAACGGGCGGCGGCGCTTTCGATAAAAAATTCCGCCCAAAGCCACCGGACTTGTTTGCACAATTCAAACCAGGCCTTTTCCTCGGCGATCCAAAGGTTCAAATCCGTGCTGTCGCTCAAGATGAAAAAATCAAACGCGCTCGCCCCGCCCGGTGGCTTGCAGCGACTCATACATGACCCGCAACCCTTGAAAGACCCGGCTGACATCCTCATTGTAAATCGGCATGACGATGGCCGTTGCCGGCAATTGCCCGGGCACCGCGTCCGGCGCGAGCGTGGTGTTGATGCGAACCGGATCGCCGCCGCGCCGGAGCAGCCACCAGCCGGTCACCGCCAGCGTGAAGCCATAAACCACCTGCGCCAACAATATCAAGAAAAGCACGAACACCGCCAATCTGGCCGGCATTCCACCCGTTTTCCGAAATGCGCAAAGCCATCAGCAGTGCCCCTGGCCACAACAAAATCAGATTGAAGATGGCGAACCCCCAGCGTCGCTCCGCCGCCAGCGCCTCATCGGTATAATTGCTTGTGAACATAGGTCACCGCAGCCGGGCGCCGGACAGAATTGAAAAGAGGGACAGCACGGAAGCCGCCGCCTTCGTCATCAGCGGCCAGTTTTCCCAAAACGACCGGCAATTGGATGGCCGCGCGCAGCGGATGGACGAACGGCTGAGGCACCATGCTGGAGACTTTCAGATCCGGCGCGGCCCGCACCTGGCTCTCGCGCAAACGGCGCTGGAAGTCCGCCGGAATATCCTCCGCCAGAAAAACGGCGGGCCATTTTTCCAGCGCGTTAAAGGCGAGCAAAGAAATCAATCCCGGAACGGCAGCTTGTTCGTCGGGCGAAAGGTTCTGTTTAAACCACCGGTCCATGTCGGCGCGTATTTCGTCCATCGCCAGCGTCGTTGGGCATAGCCCTGGATTCTCCGCATGTTTGTCGGCGGCGCGTTCCAGCACGCGCAGAATGATCTGCTCGCGTTGCTCCTCATTCCCCGCGCGCAACGCCCGCAAATATTCTTCCACCCGCGAGCAGGCGTTGCTCCACTCCAATTCAGAACCGGTCTTTGGAAAAAAAGTTTTCATGGTGAAACACTGGCGGAAACTTCCATTTCCGCCGAAGCGCAAAAAACCCCCGGGCCACGGCTGACTGCCAGGCAATATGCCAGAATGAGTAATCGCGTTTTCATGGCAAATAAATATGCAATTGCCATGCCGCGTGATTTCCGATTGGAAAGCAGCCGCCGGATCGGTTCCCGGTTTGCGAATTGCACGCTCCGCTCGATTTCAAATTGCGCAATGCAAACGCTGTTTTTTTAACCCGGAAGAAGAAAAATAATTCACCTTGAAATTCAGCGGCTCAAGGCAAAGGCATCCGCCGCTTCATCGCGGCTCTCACAAAGACTGGCGAAACGCCGGCCGCGGTCGGCTTCAACGGCGGTGATGCGGCGCGGAATGTTGCGGCCGATGTAGCACGCAGGCCGATGCCAGAGAAGATAAAACTCAAAATCGTCCGGCGCACGATGGTAGCGGGATTCAAACGCGCGGCACCGCGCCTGCATGATCCTGTTCGCCACGATTTTCGCGGCGGCCGGATCAGTTGGACGCAAGCTGACATTTGCCCGCGGGTTCCCGGCCCGGGCCTGCGCCCAAAATTTCGGCAAAATCTGGTAGCGCGACACTTCGCCTTTTTGCCCGACCGCCTGGTCGTTGTCGCGCGACTCGATTTGGGAGAGCGCGTCCCAGCGGTCCATGGCCGGCAAAGAAAGCGCGGACAGAACCAACGCCGAGAGGATGGCCAAATTCGATTTCATCGTGCGCGCCATTCCGCCTCGAACCGGTTCGCCGCTCAAGGCCCTCTCCATCCGCCCCGGATGAACGTGTGTCTTCCATTGTGATAAATATAACGGTGCGGAATCCACACGGCCCCCGGACGCGGTGGACGTTCCCAACGGCCTTTTTCCCATTCCCAGCGACCGTGCCAGGCCCACGCGCCACCGATCCAAACAAAACCGACGCCGGGACTCGGAGAGACTTCCTCCACCATTGGCGGCGGCGGCGCCCCGGCGACATCCACCTCCGTTCCCACCGTCGCGACCGGCGCGGCTGGATAGACCGCGCAGCCGCAGGTGAAGAGCGAAGCGGCCCAGACCAGCGACAGCATTTTCAGAAATGCGGATTTTTTCATCTCGCAGCCTATCAGTGGCCGGGCATTTGGTTGGTCGCCGTGGGAATGTTCGTGCCGACGTCATTCATCATGCCGGAGGCATTCGTCATGACGGGGGCGTTGGTCATGACTGGGGTGTTGGTCATGTCCAGAGCCGGATTGTTCTGGGGTGCCATGTTCTGAGGGGTGCCAGTCGCCGAATTGGTGGAATTGGATTCGCTTGTGGAATTGTTTCCGCAGCCGGCCAAAACCAGCAGTGCCGTTCCCGTGACCACCGCCAGGGAGAATTTCCGTGTCTTCATAATTTTCCTTTCATTTTGTTTTTTTGCGCAGAAGAGCGCGTTTCAACCAACGGTTTTTAGCGGGAAGCGTGCCAGCTTTACAAGTTCTCGATTCGAGGTGTTATCACACGGTTTTTTGATCCGCATGCTGAAACCGATTGGTATTTTGCAAGGCATTTCCGCAGGAATTTGCAATTTGCACAAATTACTCTCAACTCCCATTGCTCTCAAGTCTTGGTGTTCAACTCACCGGCGGGCAAATCGTTTTCGATTTAAATTGCTCAAATAATCGCCGCCGCGCAACAGCGGCGCCGTCAATAACCAGGCGAGAATCAGGCCGGCCAGCAGGCCAACGGTCACGATGTATCCGCTCACCCGGAAACCAAAGCTTAAACATTTCTCAAACATGGCGGGATTTTGCGCCGTTCACGTTTCCTTTCATCCCACCTGAACCACGGCGTTCTCGGTGCCAAAGGGATTGGGCGCGCGCAGGATGGCGCGCGGGTCGTCCCGCCATTCGCCGTTCACAATGAAACGATAAGAATAACTTCCCGGTGTCAGCGGGATGACGGTGAACCAGTAACCGTCCGGGGAATGCATCATTTCCACCGGGTGTTTTTCCCAATCGGTAAAATCCGCAGCGAGTTTGACCGAGTCCGCCGAGGGCGCTTCCAGGGTAAATTCAACCTTCTTCAGTTCGCGCAGTTCGTGGCCGTTCGATTGATCCGTCCCGTTTGTTCCGCGTTTTCTTGCGGGCGCCCGGCGGGTGGCGCGGCTGGCAGGGCTTGCTCCATTGAGGCGTGGCGTGCCGGCGCCGTTTTTGAGCGTGGGCGGATTTCACCGTCGCTTTCAGTTTTTGCAAGTGCCGCCTCAAATCGGCAAACGGGGTTTGTCGCAACGCCGGCGCGGGCTTCCCGGAACCGCCGGCGGGGAAAAAATCCTCGAAGAAGGCGGCCAGTTGAAACAGGGACGGCGACGGCATTTCATTTTGTTTTGAATTGGAGGTGTTCATGACTGCGGAGGCTGAATTTGATTGTTTAACTTGAATTGGAATTGGCGAAATCGAAACGAACCGGGCGCTGATTCGGTTGGCCGAGTGCGAAGCGCCCGGTTCGTTGGTTCGAATGCGCTGGATTCATAGGTGATTCGTCCGTGGCATTCATATTCGTTACCGATGGCCGCAACCGCATTCGTCTGCGGCGTTGGCCGCGCGTTCGATGTTCCGCCGGGTCCGGCCTTTGCGTTTCTGGATGCGGCCCACCAATTCGTCCACCTTGCCCTCGACGAATTGCAGGTTGTCATGCGTCAACCGCGCCAGGACCTGTTTGATCTTCCCCTTGGCGATGTTCCAATTTCCTTTGGCGACCAGTGTGCTCATGTTTTTTGGTTTACCCGCGCGACTTCAACACGGGCGACAAATTTTCTTTTGCAAATCGTGTGCCGGCAGAGCGAACGGCAAACGGTTCCACAAAATCAAGGATTTGGCGGCGTTCGGTTTTTTCCGCCGGGAATGAATGGCTTGTGGCTTTTGCAAACTGCAACCCGCAGGCTTCCGGCGCTTTGCAAGTTGCATCCTTCCGCCGCCGCCGCCGTCGCCGGTTTATGCTGGAAATGATGGATTTGCAAGGGCGGCTAAAAATTTCCGAAGCGGCACGACACCAGCTTAAAATTTCGTTTGGTAGAATTCACCAGCGCAAAATTTGCCGGCACAAGATCAATTATGAATAATAACGACAGCGCTTCGGCCCACCTCAACCGCAGGGAAACTGTCGGCGTGTTGAACCACACTGTGGCCGAGTTGTTCGACTTGTTTGTCCGCATCAAACGAGTGTGTTGGAATGCGCGGGGTATCTCCTTCATCGGCCTGCATCGGTTTCTGAATGAATTCGCCAGGCGAACTTTGAACGACCTTGACGCCGCTGCGGAGCTTGCCCTGGCGTTGGGCGGAACGGTTGAAGGCGCCCGCCGCGAAAGCGCGAGGCTGCCGACGCCGAAGGAACAGGAGCCGTCGTCCATCGCGGGAATTTCCGGCTGGCTGCAAGAACTGGCCGCGGTCAATGCCACTTACAGCGAACACATTCACGCAGCCGTCCGGCGAATGAAGGAAGCCGGGGAGCTTGGCGCGGCGGAATTGCTGACGGTCATCGCGCGGGATCTGGATGAGCAATTCTGGATGCTGGAAGCCCACATCGACCCGCAATGATTTAACCGTCCAACCTGCCATGCTCTATACGTTCGCCCTCATTTTGGTCATCGCCTGGCTGCTCGGCTTGGTTTCGGATTACACGCTGGGCGGCTTCATTCACATTCTTCTGGTCGTCGCCGTCATCATGGTGCTGGTGCGGCTGATCCGGGGGCAGAAACTTTAGTGAAAAAACCGCTGAAAAAAATCAGCGGTTGCCCACGCCGGCTAAAGTTACCTTTACGGGCCATAGGCGCAAACCCCGGTTTTGCCACTGGACACTTCGGCGGCGGATGGCCTAGAGTAAATTGCCGTATTAAAAAATGTTCGCCTTGGCAATCCAGGGCAAAAACGGCGCGTTACATGAAGCTGGAGGCTGGAAAACAATTTTATCAACTGGTCGTGGTAGCGTGGCTGACGTTCTCGCTCGGGAGCGTTTTGCTGGCGCTGGTCTCCTGGCATCAACTCATCGCGCGACTGGACGCCGGCCAGCAGACGGTGGCCATCCGCAACAATTTGAACAGCATTGTCAAGTCGCTGCTGGACTTGGAGACGGGCGAGCGGGGCTATGTCATTACCGGCGACAAACAATTTCTTGAACCCTTCAACAAAGCGGAAGCCAATCTGCCGGCGCAGTTCAATCAATTGGTGGCGCAGGTCCACAACGATCCGGCCATGCTGGAAATCGTCACTGAATTGCGCGCGGAGGCGGAAGCAACCTTGATCTGGCAGCATGACGTCATCAGCGCCCGCGAAAAAAGTTTCGACAAGGCGGCGGTCCATGGTCGCCACCGGCAAACTCAAAAAAATGATGGATGAGATTCGCGGCCAGGCCGGGCAGTTGGATCGGGTTTATTCCGACCGGTTATGGGCCATCCGGCAAGATGTCCGGAACCGCGTGTGGCGGGCGAATCTGACCAGTCTGGTCGCCGGCACTTTTGGGATTGGCGCGGGACTGCTGGCCTTGTGGCTGGCGCGGGTCGCCTTGAAACATCAGCAACATGAACGCGAATTGACCGAGGCCAAGCTGCTGGCCGAGCACAGCAACCAGGAAAAAACCCTGTTCCTCGCCAACATGAGCCATGAAATCCGCACGCCGATGAACGCCATTCTCGGCTTCAGCGAATTGTTGCAAGGCGATTTGCGCGAGCCGCGCCACCGGCAATATCTCGCAGTCCATCCGCTCCAGCGCCGACTCGCTGCTGCTGCTCATCAACGACATTCTCGACATGTCGAAAATCGAGTCGGGCGTGATGCAGTTGCATCCCGAACCGACCGACCTGCGCGAGATTTGCGATTTCCTGCGCACGCTGTTTTCCGAACCGGCGGCCAAAAAAGGTCTCAAGCTGGAATGTCACGCCGCCGAAAACCTGCCGCACGCGCTGCTGCTGGACCGCATCCGGCTGCGGCAGATTTTGATCAACCTCGTCGGCAACGCCGTCAAGTTCACCGACAAAGGCAGCGTGGAAGTGCGGGTCACCTGGGAAAAACAGGAAAACCACAGCCACGTCACGCTGGTCATTGAAGTGCAGGACACCGGCGTGGGCATTCCGCAGGACCGGCTGGACGCGATTTTCAAACCGTTCGTCCAGGCCGGCGCGCACCGCGAAAAAGAAAAACAAGGCACGGGCCTGGGCCTGGCCATCGTCAAGCGGCTCACGGAAATCATGGGCGGCACCGTGACCGTGGCCAGCGTGCCGGAGCAAGGCTCGGCCTTTCACCTGCGATTTCCCAACGTGCCGATTTCCACGCGGCTGCCGGCTTCGGCCAAACCGGCGCCAGCGGGCGAAGTGGATTTCAACGAACTCCGTCCCGCCACGCTGCTGGTGGTGGATGACAATGAAACGAATTGCCAGTTGATCGCCGGGATGTTTGCCGGTTCGCATCACCGGCTGATTTTCGGTTCGAGCGGCGAAGAGGCCGTGGCCAAGGCCCGCGAGCTGAAGCCTGACATTCTGCTGCTCGATGTCCGGATGCCCGGAATGGACGGCGACGAAGCGCTGGCGGAAATCCGCAAGACGCCCGGCCTGGAATTTCTGCCGGTCATCGCCGTGACCGCTTCGAGCCTGGCCAACGAGGAAAATGCGCAGAAAGAACGGTTCAGCGGCTACGTGCGCAAGCCCTTTTCCAAACGCGAACTGTTCGAGGAACTGGCGGATTTTCTGCCGCGCCAGCCCAAGCCGGAATCGCCCGGCTGAAACGCGCGGCGAGCCAGCCAAGATTCCACCGACTGCGCCTGCCGGCGCCGAAGGAACTCATTTCGCAATTGCGCCGGTTGCTGGTTGAACCCTGGCCGTCCATCCGCGACAGTGTGGCCGTGAATGAAAGCAGGGTTTTTGCGCAGGGCTTGGAAGGTTTGGGCGAACGCTGGCAGTGCGAGCCGCTGGTTCACTACGCGCAAAAACTGGCGCACGACGCGGAAAATTACGCCGTGACGGATCTGGAAAAACATCTCGGCGAGTTCGCCGCGCTGGTCGAACAACTCGACGCGCCAAACATGAACGGACGCTTCCAACAACGCCGCGCCGGTCCCGGCCCGAATCCTGGTCGTGGACGACCAGCCCGCCAATCTCCAAATCGTCGGCGCGGTGCTCGGCAGTTGGGCTGCGAAATCATTCCCGCCGCCGACGGCGCGACCGCCTTGAAACGCGTGGCGTTGCGGCCGCCGGATTTGATTCTGCTGGATTTGCTCATGCCCGGCATGGGCGGCTGCGAAGTCTGCAAAAAATTAAAGGAAAATTCCGACTGGCGGGACATCCCGGTGATTTTTCTTTCCGCGGCGGATGACAAGGATTTGATCGTCCGCGCGCTCGATGCCGGCGGCGTGGATTACATCACCAAGCCGTTCAACCAGGCCGAACTCATTTCGCGCGTGCGGACGCAACTGGCGCTGAAAATGGCGCGCGACCAGCTCAAGCAGCTCGCGGAGGACAAGGACGAACTGCTTGGCGTGCTCGCGCACGATCTGAAAAATTATCTCGGCGGCATGAACATGAGCGCCGGCTTGCTGCGCGACCAGGCCGCGCGTTTCCATGACGAACGCCTGACGCAACTGGCGGAAAACATCTTCTGCGCACCAGCGCGCAGTCGCTGGCCTTCGTGAAGGAATTTCTCGCCAATGCCGCGGCGGATCACGGCTTCGTGTTGAAACCGTCGTCCGTCAACCTGAACGAAGTCGCCTCGGCCGTGGTCCGGCAATACGAAGAGGCCGCGCGCCAGAAAAAAATAAAAATCCAGACCGATTTCCCGGCGGAAGCCGTCATCGGCGCAGGCGGACGTTTCCGCGCTGGATCAGGTGCTGGACAATCTGGTTTCCAACGCGCTGAAATTTTCGCCGCCGGGCAAAAACATTTTCCTGTCCGTCCGCGAAGCGAACCACCACGCCGAATGCCTGGTGCGCGATGAAGGGCCGGGTTTCACCGCCGAGGACAAGGCGCGGATGTTCCGCCGTTATGGCCGGCTCTCGGCGCGGCCCACGGGCGGCGAACCGTCCACCGGCCTGGGCTTGAGCATCGTCCGCAAACTGGCGCTGGGCATGGGCGGCGAATTGTTGTGCGAAAGCGATCCGGGCCGGGGCGCGGCGTTCACAGTCCGCCTGCCGAAACCCGCCTTCAAACTCAAATTAGATTTATGGATTTTCTGATCATTGATGACGACAAAACATTTCGCGACGCGACCTGTTTTTTGATCGAGGACGCCGGGCATTACGCGGAAGGCGTCGAGTCCGGCCAGCTTGGCTTGAACTGGCTCAAGGAGGACAAATGGGACGCCGTGCTCCTGGACTTGAATCTTGGCGCGGAAAACGGCCTGGATGTGCTGGCGGAAATCCAGAAACAATTTCCGCAAATTCCCGTCGTCATGTTCACCGCGCAGGGCAGCGTGCAAACCGCCGTGGAAGCCATGCGGCGCGGCGCGGTGGATTTTTTGGAAAAGCCGTTTCAACGCGAACAATTCCTGACCGTGCTCGCGCGGTTGCAGCGGTTGAACCAGATGAGCCAGCGCATCGAACGGCTGGAACAAACCGTCACCGAAACCAAGTCCCAAAACCCCGAACCGCTGTTTGATTTCACCACGCCCGCCATGCGCGGAAGTGATGGACGTGCTGCTGCGCGCCGCCAAAACGCCCGCGTCCATTTTGATTTTTGGCGAGAGCGGCTCCGGCAAAAGCGTGGCCGCGCGCGCCCTTCACGAAAAAAGCCACCTCGCGGACAAGCCGTTTGTCACGGTCAGTTGCCCCAGCCTGTCGCGGGAACTTTTGGAAAGCGAACTCTTCGGCCATGTGCGCGGCTCCTTCACCGGCGCGATCAAGGATCACTGGGGCAAGGTCAAGGCCGCCGACGGCGGCACGCTTTTTCTGGACGAAATCGGCGACCTGCCGATGGAGATTCAGCCCAAACTTTTGCGCCTGCTCCAGGAACGCGAATACGAACGGCTGGGCGAAAACATCACGCGCCAGGCCGATCTGCGCGTCATTGCCGCGACCAATCGCGATTTGAAAAAGCGCGTGGCCGACGGCCTGTTCCGCGAAGACCTGTATTTCCGGCTCAACGTCATCGCCGTGGAAATGCCGCCGCTCCGCGCGCGCGGCGAGGACCTGATCCGTTTTGCCGAGCACTACGAAAAATTTTTCGCCGACCAATGCGGACGCAAGCTGGACGGCCTTTCGCCGGAAGCCGTCGCGTGCCTGCGCGCCCACGCCTGGCCGGGCAATCTGCGCGAATTGCGCAACGCCATCGAACGCGCCGTCATCCTGGCCAAGCACGAAAAAATTTTCCCGGAGGATTTTCCCGCCGAACTGCGCGGACAGGCGGCGGCATCTCCCGTTGGCGATGAGAAACTGCCGCAAATTGGCTCCTTGATTTCGCTGGAAAAACTGGAGGAGGCGCATCTTCGGAGCATTCTCGCAAAAGCTGCGAGCCTCGCGGAAGCCGCGGAAATTCTCGGCATTGACCAGGCGACTCTTTACCGCAAGCGGAAAAAAATCGGTCTGGAATAAAAATGTGGAGCGGGCGGCCCATTTCCTCCTGTCCGCCCGCCGTTTTGGTTGTTCAGGGTTTCAATGGTTGCGGTTCATGAGCCCATTTTTTCGGTAAGCCATTGCCAGGCTTGCTGGCAGGAAGCCCTGGCCTCGTCATAGGATTTGTTGAAATCCATTTTCGTCTCGTCCCAATTGGCCGCCGTGGCGTTTTGAAGCGCGGCAAATTTCTGGTTCAACGCGGCGCGCTGGTCGCTCAAACTTCGGATCTTGGGCTGCGCGTCAGCCTGGACGGAATCGCTGGCGGTGGCGGCCTTGTCCGACAACTCCTTGATTTTCCGATCCAGGGCATCCAGATCAGCGCCGGCCCGGGCCACGCAGGCGTCCTTTTTGTCGAAGGCATAATCCGCAAACGTTTGGATGGACCCTTCCGCGCTTGCCAGAGCATCGGAGGCGGCCTCTTTGGTTTGCTGCCAGGAGTTGGTGGCGATCTCTTTGGCGTTTTCCAATTGTTCGCGGACCGAAGCCAGATTGGTGCCGCTGTTGGGCGAACCTTCAATGGGCGGATTTGATTTGTGACAGCCTGCCGACAGCGCGGCAAGCGCCGCAACGGTAATGACTGCGCGCGTCATTTTCATAATCGTCCTTTCATCTGGCGACCAGACGAAAAATCAACGACAACACAAACAGCGTCAGAAAAATCGCGAAAATAATTCTGGCGATATCAACCGCCGCGCCGGCAATGCCGGTAAATCCCAACACGCCCGCGAGCAGCGCGACGATCAAAAATGCAAGTGTCCAGCCGAGCATATAAATCCTTTCTCAATTGGTTTCGGACTGACTGGAATTGTTTTCGCACAACTCATGCCAGCGAAGAACCGCGTTCGCACCGAAAAGTCCACATTGCATTCCGCCATGCTGTGCAATCGGTTCTTGCAATTCGCAAGTCCGGCGGCGATTCGCCGACGCGCTTTGCCAAAAATATAGCGGCACGACAATTGCGGGAGTCAACGTGGAAGGATGAAACGTTGGTTCTATTTTCTGATTTGCGCCGTGCTGGGCCTGACGCTGCTGGCCGGCGGCCTGCTCGTGCCGGCGCATTTGCGGGCGATGGACGCGGTAGTCATCCAGCACGCCGGTCAAAGCAGCGCCACGTTGCTGGATGAATGCCAGAAGCTGACCGCCGAAGAACATTTGGGCGCGGCCCAAATGCTGTTGCAGGCGGCGCAAATCGAAAACCTTTCAGGCTGGGAAAAAACCGGTTCAACCTGGACCAATCTGGACCGCCAAAATCCCACCGCGCGGTTTTGGGGAGATGACGCGGGTGTAATAAATCTTTTCGGCGACAACTTCCAGCCGGCCGATCAAAATGCGCCGTTTGCCGATTTCGTCATCCGCCGGGAAAATCGGGTTGCGGCCTTGGCGCGTCTGGACATTTCGCAAAACCCCGCCGCGCGGGAATTGGCGCGCACCCGTGAGCTGGCCAAAACAGAGATTTTTCCACCGCCGCAATCGGCGTCCGGCCAGGCCTTCGACACCGCGGTGGCGATTTGCGGGCTGTTGCTGGACAGCGGACACCTGACGTCCAGTTTGAACAACGAACTGTTGAATCTGGCCTTTGAAGCCAATCGCGGCGGCGGTTCGCGGCCGCTGGAACAGGCGTTGCTGGATTTCACGTCGCTCGGCGCGCGTTTCAATTGGGATCAGCTCACGGCGTTTGTCGCGAAAATTCCCGACGTCGCGACGCTCCATTCACTTGCAGATGAAGCGCGCGTTGCCGGCGCAAAATTGCCGGTGCTGTTCGCCGCCGTGCAACTTTCCGGCAAGCCGGCGGCCGTGGCCGCGTATCTTGAAAAGTTCAAGCAAACCGGATTGGCCGACTTGGGCGCGGGGCTGCGTTACGGCGGCGGCGGGATTGACGAACTGGCGCAAAGTCAGCGGCGCTTTCACGATTCAAATCTGGAGCGGCGGGTGACGACGGTGAATCCGCTCGGCGCGATTTTTTATCACGCGGCGGAATTCTCGGTTCGCCACCCGCTGCCCACGCTGGCGGCCAAATGGTTTTTGTATCTGCTCGCCGGTTTTTTGCTGGCGGCGGCGATGCACTTCGCCCTGCCGCCGCTGGAGCCGGAATTGCGCGTGCGCGGATTTCATCTGCTCCGTGAATTTTTATTTTCGCTGGGGTTTTTGCTCGTGGTCTTGCTCTTGAGCGAGCCGTTTCTCGCCCAGGAAAACCAGCAGGGGCGGTTGGCCCTGCGACTGTTTCCGTCCACGGTGGGCGGCGCGGTCCCGGCGGGTATCCCAGGCTTCCCCCAAACTCAAACGGTTATGAATCCCATCATCCTTCTGACCTTGCTGGTCTTCTTCGTGTTTCAGGCGCTCATTTACCTGTCCTGCCTCGTCAAGCTGGCGGAAATCCGCCGGCAGAATTTGCCGCCGCGCATCAAGCTCAAGCTGCTCGAAAATGAAGATCATCTGTTCGACGCCGGCCTTTATCTCGGCTTCGTCGGCACGATCCTCTCGCTCATCATCGCGTCGCTCGGGCTGGTCAAGTTCAGCCTCATGGCGGCGTATTCGTCCACGTGCTTCGGCATTATTTTCGTCGTGGTTTTCAAGATTTTCCACCTGCGTCCGGCGCGGCGGAAATTACTGCTGGAAGCCGAAGAAGCCAGTGGGAATCCAGAATCCAGAATCCAGAATCCAACCTCCGTCTCCGCGTCATGAACCGCAGCATTCTCATTGTCATCTGCGATTTTCTGCTGTTGAGCCTGCTGACCTTTTCGACGGACATCAACCGCATGGCCGATGAAAACACGCGCCCGCCGACCGAGGTGGTGGTCGCGACGAATTCCGCCGGCGCCGGCGCCGATCTCGCCGCCGTGATGCAGCGCGCGTTGGAAGCGGAGCGCAAGGTTCAAACCCAGTTGGAGCAGCAACTGGCGCAGACCCGCAGCACGACGACGCAGCAGGAATCGCAACTGGGCGAGCGCGAACTGGAAAATTTGCGGCTGCAACAGGAGTTCGCCGCCGCGCAGACCAATGTGGAGAATTTGAACCGCCAGTTGCAAACCACTTCCGCGCAGGCGCAGCAGTCGCAAATCGAGTCGCAGGAATGGAAACAGAAACTCGCGGCGGCACAGGCCGAGGCGCAACGCCAGGCGCAACAGGCCGCCGGCTTGCAGCGGCAGCTCGATGCGCTCGCCCAGAGCAACCAACTGGCCCTGACCGAAAAGCAGCGGCTCGGCAACCAGCTTCAACTGGCCGAAGTGGAGCAGCGCGCCGCCGCGGAGCGGGCGACGTTGTTGCAGCAGGAAGTCCAGGCCACGCACTCGGAAAACGCCAAGCTGGCCGAGGGCTTTCAAACATTGGCGACCAATTCCAGCCAGTTGACGCGGGAAATCCGCGAGAACCGCGCGCTCGCGCCCAACACCATTTTCAGCGAGTTCGTTTCCAATCGCGTGACCGCCAGTATTTTGGCCGAGCGCACCGGCTGGTTCGGTTCCGATGCGAACCGGCGCAAGCTGACCGAAACGATTCTCGTGACCGACGGCACGAATGATTTTGCGCTGTGCCACGTGCAGGACACGCCGCTGACGTTGTGGGACCCGGGCACGGACTGGGACAAGTTCACCGGCACGCTCACGTGGCAGTCGGCGCAAGTGCCGATTCATTCCCTTGCGTTCAACGGGCAGGACCCGCGCGTGGTGATGTTTCCCGTCGCGCCGGCGGAAGCGCGCCAGCTTGCCTGCAAAATTTACCGCACTGCGACCGACCCGTATAAATTTCAGGACGCCGTGCTGGTGGGCGCAAACGAAGGTTACTACGGCGAATGTAATTTCCAGATTGACCTGGACGCGCCGCATTACGTCAAGCTGGATCGCAGCCTGTTGCGCGGGCTGTTTGGGAAGTTCAATCCGTCGCGCGGCGATCTGGTGTTCAGCCGCACCGGCGAACTGCTGGGCATCATGGTCAACAACACCTATTGCCTGACGATCAACAACTTTGCCAGCACGGTTTCGGTTCCGTTCGATGAAAATTTGCGCGGCCGGCCCACGGGTGGAGTTCTGGCGAAACTGTTCGGCCAGGTTTCACAATTGCCGGAACGGCTACAGTGATCGCGCCCTTTTTAACCACCAAGACACCAAGGGAAATTCATTTTTCTTCTTGGTGACTTTGTGTCTTGGTGGTTGCTCGACATTCCGCAATTTTTGGCAAAATGCAACTCGCGACCGTGCATTCGGCAATTTCATTTTGAAAATCAGGAAGACAAAATTCCGGCTCTCGGGAATTTTATCAGGAAACCGGCGCAAATCTGGATTCTGAATTCTGAATTCTGAATTCTGGATTTTTGGCATGGTAATAGCGATGGTCTTTGCGAAAAGGAAACAAATTATGAAAACACCATCTGTCATTGTCGTGCTGGCCGTCGGCGCCGGCGTTTGCGCCGCCGACACGCCCATCCAGCTTTCGCTGACGCCGGACATCGCGCTATATCCGAAAACGGAGATGGTGCAGGGCTTGTCGCTGAACATCTGGGGCGAGAATCCGCAGGCAGGCCTGACGCTCGGCCTGGTCAACGGCAGCACCGGAGACAGTGGCGGGTTGAGCTGGGGCATCGTCAATTACGACGAATCTTACCAGGGAGTGCAATGGGGAGCGGTCAACATCAGCTTGGAAAACTTTGTCGGCTGGCAGCAGGGTTATTTGAACGTGGCGCAAGGGACGCTCAAGGGTTTTGAATTGGGACTGGTGAATGTGGCGCAGGACGCCACGGGGTTCCAACTTGGCGTGATCAATTACGCGCAAACGCTCAAGGGTCTGCAAATCGGCTTCGTCAATGTGGCCATGAATAATTCCTGCTTCAGCGAATTTCCCGACGAGCTGGCCCCCGCATTCCCCTTTCTCAACTGGTCCTTCTGACGGGCCTCGGCGCCACGGATAATCCACCATTCTTGTTGTCGCGGCTCGAATGGAAAACGGAAAATTCAACGCAAAGACGCCAGGGTGCCAAGGCGCAAAGTTATTATGGTTTTTAAATTCTTTGCGCCTTTGTCGCTTTGCGTCTTTGCGTTAAAATTCTTCTGCTTGGATTCAGATCAGAGCCGGTCTGAAAATTTCCCGCGCTCCCGCCGCCCGGCAATTCGCTTTGTGCGCCGGGAGCAGCACGTCATTGCGAATTGCCGGGCAAGTCCCCGGCCCGCGCGCGACTTCTTTGTTACCGCCTCCATTGGCGTGATTTTTTTCAAAATCAATTTCAGAGTCTAACCCTAATTTTCACGCGGACAATTGGCAGGTTTGCCCGACGCGAGCGGGTGGTTGATTTATCCGGTCTAAAGAAATTGCCCGGCGCGGCGTTTGCCATCTTCCATTCTCAATCCTCCATCCTCGCTTTTAACCGGCTCATCGCTTCACGCAGTTGGATCCGGGAAAAAGGCTTGTTGACGACCTGATCCACGTCGGCAGGAGGCCGGCTATAGGCATTGAACGTGTCAGATGATCCCGTCACCATGATGATGGGTTGATTGGGCCGGCGTTTTTTGATGAGCGCGGCCAAACGGTCTCCGTTCATTCCCGGCATGGAATAATCAGTGATGATCAGGTCAAAATTGCGCAGTTCAAGCTGGGACAACGCCTCTTTGCCGCCAGCCACCGTCTGGACTTTGTGTCCGTCAAATTTGAGCAGCAGCTTGATGGCCTTGGCCACACCGGGATCATCATCCACCACCAACACCGATAATTCCGAACGCGGCGCGGTTGTGGAGCAGCTATTCATTTAATCCTCCGTGCAACCAGGAAGTCACAAACGGCTCTTCGTAACGGCGATGAATCTCTTCACGAAATCCCGACGAATCGTCGTGGCCACCCGCCGTCGCGGAACAATCCGTCTTGGCGGCTTCCGTAGTTTGCTCCGCAATCACCGGCGGTTCCGGGTCGAAAATCACCGGCACGGCGGCTGTCGAGGTTTGGGTCATCAAAATTTGGCGTCCTTGCATAGAATTATTATTGAATCAGGTTATTCGGCGATGTGCGGTCGTTGGGTTTGGTTCCCAAGGTTGCGGTTGCGGTCCTTCCGCCCGACAAACTGATTTACTCGCCAGGTTAAGTCCGGCCCGGTGAATCGCCGGGTGGCTTCGTTGAACTGCGCAATACCCGTTCGGTCCTTTCCCAGATGCGCCGTGCTCGCAAAAAAATCCAAGTTTCCCGACGCCGCCAATTCCCTTAACTGCAAACCGATTCCCCCGGAAATATCCGTCGGGCTGAAGTTTGCATCCAGTAACGCCACCAGCGCCCCGCGGCGGCCGTCTCGCAATTCAAAACACCGCTTCATCCAGTCGGCCACCTCTCTTGGCAGCCTGCGGGCGTGTTGGATGGTGAGGACGATCACGTCCGCCTTCGCCGCCTCACGGCTCGCCATCTCACGCAAAGTGGCGATGGTGAGGACCTCAAAATTCCACCAGCGATAGATCAGCCGGCCATCCGGCCCGCAATCGTGTCCGAGGCTTTCCAGCAGGCCGCACGCCGGCCCCGCCGTGGTTGAATCTTCACAAGCGATCAGCACCCGCACGTCCATCGTCGGGTCGAACGGCTCCATACATGGTTGGTCTAGCGCCAATTTCATAAATTGATTTTTGCAAATTACACTCCCGCCGATTCACAATCCATTGGCGGAAATTCCAAGCGTGGGCGGGAAGATTACGCAGTCGGTCTAAAGCTTTTCCCATCCGGCAATCCGCAATCACTGCAACCACCAGGACACAAAGTCACCAACCAGAAAAATGATTTTCCCTTTGTGCCTTGGTGTCTTGGTGGTTGGTGAATTCCAAGGCCGCGCGCCGGAGTCCATCCGTTTTTCTCCCGCATTCCGCCACTGAATCGCCGAGACGATAATCACCGAGCCGCCCGGCCCATTGCGGATACGCCGAGGTGAGCGCCGCCCAGCCGCGGCCGCGTTGCGCCAAATCCTCCGACACGAGCATATCCAAAACCACTTCCAGCTCCCCGCGAACATCCTCGCCGCGCCGCTGCAACTCCAGCAAGATGACGTTGGGAATCTGACAGTCCGGGCCACGAAGACAGGATCGCAACTGGTCTGAAGTCTTGAGCGCGAGACTTTCGGATAATGATCGCAACACCAAAAATTCCGGCAGACGGCCGGCAATGAACCCGGTATAACCGCCCACCGCCGCGCCGGCAAAGCCGCCGGCAAGACCAAACAACTTTGCGCCGCCATCCAGGCCAAGCGCGATTCCCGCGCCAATCCCCAGAAGAATGAACAAGTGAAACACCGTGAACATCCGATGCGACGCCGGGTGCTCTGACCACCCAAGTTGCCCCGGAATGGTGAAATCCACCGCGGAAGCGGAGACAAAAATCACCGGCTTCGGTTTTGGTGAATGGTCAATGAATGTCCGGCTTGCTTTTTTCACATGGAGATTTGGATGCATCGCTTCGCCGCAAAAAATTGAAAAGGCAACTGAATCCAATCAAACAGGTGAGACACAAGGTTGTGGTGATGACAATGCTCAAGCCCCAAAACACCAGGCGATACCAGGCGCCCGTAAAATACCTCGCGACCTCTTCACCGAGCAAACCGCCCAACGTCACCGCGAGGGCAAGCTCGACCACCAAAAACAGGACGAGAACAAACTGAAGCAACGCCGGGCGCGCGTATCCAGCCTCTTCCCGCCGGATTTGGGAAACCCCGGCTTGCCGGTCCGGCTGACGCCGCACTGACGAGCCGGAGTTCATGGTGGAAGGAGGTTTCATCAATCCTATCGCGGCTGCGTTTTCACAAGATCACGACGGTGGATCGGCTGCTTGAATTTCGTTTGCGCGGGCCGGCCGGCTTTGGTTCGTTCCGCACCGCCGGCTGTTGGGCAGCCTCAAGCCGCTGCTCGACCGGCAACTTGTATTGCTGGTTCGCGCCAGGTTGACTGCTCTCCGGCAGCCAGATGTTAAACGCCTGACGGAACGCCAGGCTCGCGATTTCATCCTGATTCAATGCGGACGTTGATTGAGTTGTTGCATTCATAATTTATTGTATCGTTATTATTTTTTGTCGGTTGGTTGGTTCCAAAACACCTTTTGCGCCCATTGCGCTCTGGCCCGCGGTTCGCGGTCTGGCGGAAGGCTTCGTTTTTCAAATCTGGCGGACAGCAGCAGCGCCTTCAATTTTTCCGGCTGCGACATCAAGTTGGCGAAAGGATGGCTCAATTCGGACGCGGGCCGCTGCGAACCGCCGGCGGGAAAAAAATCCTCGAAGAAGGCGGCGATTTGAAACAGCGACGGCATCGTCATTTCGTTTTGGTTCAGATCGGATGAGTTCATGGCGCTTGTAATTGTAACTTTGATTTCAAACCGGATTGGCGGACTGGAAACAAACTGCACATCCAACGGCCTCCATCCCGAATCCAATTTCATATTTTCCGCCAGCCCGATTTGTGCTCTGTGCATCGTGACTGGCGCGAAATTCATGCGCTGATACTAACCTCGCCGCGGGCCGCAAACCATTGGCCGAAGTGCCAGCCGTGGCCGGGAAAATGGCGCAGCCGGACTAAAGATTTGCCTAGAAGCGTGCTTGGAAAAGCAAATGACTGATTGTTCCTCCTCGTTCTCGTCCTCGTCCTCGTCCTCGCAAGGAGTTGGAAAATTCGAGGACGAGGACGAGGACGAGAACGACGACGAGGAGGAATTGCCCGAATAAAACTGAACCTTACTTCTCCACTTGCACGGCGAAGCGGATCAACTGGGCGGTGCTCTTGAGATTGAATTTTTGCCGGATGTTGGCGTAATGCACGGCCACCGTCTTGGCGCTCAAATGCAATTGCCGGGCAATTTCCTTCGGCGTCTTGCCGCCGCCAATCAACTGGAAAATTTCAAACTCGCGGTCCGTGAGCAGTTCCATCGGGGACTGGCCGGCCAGCGGTTTTCCGGTGAACCGCTGGAGGAGCCGTTCCGACGCTTCCCGGCTCAAATACACGTGGCCGCCCAACACCTGCCGGATGGCCCTGACCAATTCCTCCGGCGGCTGCTGCTTGGTGATGTAGCCGCCGGCGCCGGCGCGCAACATGCGTTCGGCGTAGAGCGCCTCGTCGTGCATGGAGACGACCAGGATGGCCAGTTGCGGATGCAGCGCCTTCAAATCCTTGACCAGTTCCAGCCCGTTTCTTCCGGGCAGGGTGATGTCCAACAGCACGAGATCCGGCGCGAGTTTTTGAATGGCGTCCATCGCCGCGCGGGCATTTTCCGCCTCGCCGCAAACCATCAGGTCCGGCTCGCGGTTGATCACGGCGCGCAAACCTTCCCGCGTGGTGGGATGGTCATCCACAATGACAATGTTCTTCCGCCCTTCCGTCAAAGGCGAGGACTGGATGCGTTTTGCCATATTACTCCTTTCTCAAATTACTTTTTCTACTACCCCCCACCAGTTTGGGTTGCGGCAACTTCTGGTTGGCCAGATGCACGGTGCAGACCACCGTGGTGCCGCCGGCCGGCTCTTTTTGAATGGCCAGCGACCCGCCGATCATTCCGGCGCGATAGCGCATGATCCGCAGGCCCATGCCGGCTTTCTTCCGCTGTTGAACCGGGATGCCGGAGCCGTCATCCTTGACCGCGAGACTGATGTGGCCCGGCGTTTCCGTCAAGCTGATTTCGATGCGGCCCGGCTTGCCGTGTTTGATGGCGTTGGTGACGGCCTCCTGGGCGATCCGGAACAAATGCGTGGCCACCGCGTCCTCCTTCACCAAGACTGGCCGGCGGCAAATGAACTGGCAGTGAATTTGAAACAGCTTTTTGGTGCGGACGGCCAACGTTTCGAGCGCGGCCATCAAGCCGTTCGGTTCCGGTTCCACCGGATGCAGGCCGCTGGCCAGGTTGCGCGTCTGCGACAAGGCTTCGTTGAGAACCTCCTCGATCCGGCGCAATTTCCGGGCTTCCGGCCGGGACTTCGCGGCGAGGTCCTGCCGCAACGTGCCGGCCAGATACGCGGCGCCCACCAGCAATTGCCCCAGGCCGTCGTGCAAATCCTGCGCGATGCGCCGGTGTTCCCGTTCGCTGATGTGCAGAATTTCCTGTTCCAGACTGACGCGATCGGTGATGTCGCGCAAAAAAATCGAGGAATACTCGAACTCGTTGCCGTTCCAGGATGAGTTGGCATCCACCAGCACATGCCGGCCGGCGCCGCGCGGGCCGCGCAATTGCAATCGCAAATTGCGCACCGTCTGCCGGTCCGCCAGCGATTTCAACAATTCGTTTCCGTGCGATGGTTCGGCCAGAAATTCGGTGAGGACATGGCCCAGGCAATTTTCCGACGGGCAATCCAGCAAATTCAGTTGCGCGTGGTTCGCGCGCAGAATGGAGCCGCCCGCCGACAGCCAGGCCAGGCCGATGGGAGCCTGCTCGAAAAAGTTGGCCAGATGCCGCTCGCTGCGGCGCAGGGCTTCTTCCGCCTGCTTGCGTTCGGTGATGTCCCGGATCGCGCTGAAGACCAGCGTTCCTTCCTCGGTGGCCACCGGACTAAGCGTGATCTCCACCGGAAATTCGCTGCCGTCTTTTCGCCGCGCGGCCAATTCCAGTCCCGTGCCCATCGGCCGCGCGTGCGGCGCGGCAAAAAAATTCTTGAAATGAACCGCATGCCGGGCGCGGAAGCGTTCCGGCAAAAGCCATTCCAGCGGCTGCCCGGTCAATTCCGCCGTTCGGTAGCCAAACAACCGTCCGACTTGCGCGTTGACCAGCACGATTTGGCCCTGCGGATTGACCGCCACGATGCCATCCGGCGCCGACTCCACAAAGCCGCGGAACTTGGTTTCGCTGGCGTGGAGCGCCCGCAGTATTTCCAGGCGTTCGGTGATGTCATGGCCGACGACCATCATGGCGTTCAGCTTGCCTTTGGCGTTGGGGAGCGGTTTGCTGAACCATTCGATCTGCCGGATGTCGCCGGCGCGCGTGCGCAGCGGCGCGATCGTTTCTCCCGCCGCCGCGCCTTGCAAACCTTCGCGCAGCCGGCGGCGCACGCGCGGACGGGCCTCGGCGGGCACGAACATTTCGATCATGTTGCGGCCCCGCATTTCGGCGGCGGGATAGCCCGTGAGCTGCTCCGTGAAGGCGTTGGTGCGAATCAAATTGCCCAGGCCGTCAATCACCGCGATGACGGCGGGCGCCAGCTCGATGAGGCTGTCCGAAAACGCCTTTTCCTCGTGCAGCGCGTTGTTGGCAAAAGTCAGTTCCTTCGTCCGTTCCCGCACGCGCTCTTCCAACTTGTCATGCGCCTGCTGCAACGCCTCCTCCATCAGCCGGCGCTCGGTGATATCAACACACGAACCGATGTAACCCAGAAATTTCTGTCCGTCGTCAAAGCGCGGAATGCCATGATCCAGAATCCAGCGATATTCCCCGTCGTGTCGCTTGAGCCGGTATTCCATCCGAAATTCCAAGCGGGCATCGAACGATTCCGTGTAGATTTTCAGGCAGCGCTGCAAATCGTCGGGATGCACGCCCTCGGCCCAGCCGTGGCCCAGCTCCTGTTCCAGCGTGCGCCCGGTGAATTCCAGCCACGGTTTGTTGAAGTAAATGCAGAGCTTGTCCGTCCCCGAAATCCAGATCAACACCGGCGCGGCATCCGCCATCCGGCCGAACCGGGCTTCGCTCTCCCGCAGCGCCGCCTCCGCGCGTTTGCGTTCGGTGAGGTCGGTGATGGATCCCACCGCGCCCCGGACTTCGCCGTGTTCGTCCCATTCCGGCGTGTAAATCACGCGCACGAACCGCGCCCCGGCCCGCGCGTAAGGCACGACGCCCTCAAATTCAATCCGCTGCCCTTGCAAAACTTTTTCCAAGTGCGGTCGAATGGCTTCAAACGCTTCCGCGCCGATGACTTCCGCGATGGGTTTGCCCATGATCGCTTCGGGCGCAAGGCCAAGGAATTCGGCGCACGCGCGATTGACAAACCGATAATGCAGGTCGCGGCTCCAGCGCGTGAGCATCACCGGCGTCATGTCGGTGATCAGCCGAAGCTGAATTTCATGGTCGCGGATGATTTCCTCGGCTTGCTTCTGCGCGGTGATGTCGCTCATCACCACGAGACTGCGGGCCGTCGGTTCCGAACTGATCTGTTCAATGACCGATTCCAGCCGCGCGATGAACTGCGAGCCGTCCATCCGCGACAGATGCAGTTCGCAGGTCTGTTTCTCGCCGGTGCCGGCAAGCTGTCGGCGGTGAAGATAAAAAATATCCTGCGATTCGGGCGCGATGAAATGCGTCAGTTTCTGGCCGGATAATTTCACGCGGTCAAAATTCAGCATTCGCGCGGCGGCCAGGTTCGCCTCCTGAATCACGCCCTTGCCATCCAGCGTCAAAAAGCCGACCGGCGCGACGTCGTAAGGCAGCAGCAATTTTTCGCGCGCCGATTCCAATTGCTCCTGCGTCCGGCGCAACTCGTCGTTCTGCATCTCCAGTTCGATCTGGTGAACCTGCAATTCATGCACCAGCTTCTGCACGTCGTCCGCCGGCATCTGCGCGACTTCGCGCGGCGTCCGGGCGAGCATCTTTTCGGCGCGAAGGCGCAGGTTTTTGGGATTTGTTTTCACGCTGGTGATTTTTTCATTTGCGAACCGGTTTCGCTTCCACTTCGCTTCCAGACGTCACGTCTTCAAATGCCAACAGAATCATGCCCGGCGCGCCCGGTTCGCCCTTCAGCCGGCGCGCGTTCAAAAGCATCGTCCGCAGGCCGAGGCCGGGAAAATCATGTTCCACCTTGAAATCCTCGAAGACTGAGTTGCGCGGCAGAATTTCCTCGAGCAATTTGCGCAGCGCCGGAATGTTCCATTGGCCGTCGCCAAGCTGGTAAATCAAGCGGTGCTCCGCGCTTTTCGCGTCGGATTTGAACGTGCGATAAAACGCCGGGTTGGCCGAGATGACGCACAGTTTTTCGTCCAGCACCATGAGCGGCTTGCGCACGGTGGCCACGATGCTTTCGGCGAATTCGCGCGCGTGCTGAATGGACTGCTCGGCGGTTTTGAGCCGGTTGATGTTGATGAAAGTGATGCACAGCCCGTCAATTACGTTTTCCGTGGTGCGATACGGATGGATGCGCACCTGCCGCCATTCGCCGTCGCGCGTCTGCACTTCTTTTTCCTTCGAGCCGAGCTTGCGCAACACCTCGGCGGCGTCTTCGGCCAGCTCGTCGTAATGCAAATTGGACGCGAGATCGCCGATGGGCCGGCCCACGTCCGACGGGATGAGCTTGACGAGTTTGGTGGCCTCGGCGGTGAAGCGTTTGATGTGCAGTTTCTGATCCAGAAAAATGGTCGCGATGTTCGTGCTGTTGAGCAGATTTTGCATGTCGTCGTTGGCCTGCGCCAGATCGTCGAGCTTGCCCTGCAACTGCGCGTTGACGGTTTGCAATTCCTCGTTGAGCGACTGCATTTCCTCCTTGGACGTTTCCAGTTCCTCGTTGGCGCTCTGCAATTCCTCGTTGGTGGACTGCAACTCCTCGTTGGTGGATTTCAATTCCTCGTTGGACGTCTGCAATTCCTCGACCGTGCTTTGCAACGTCTCCTTGGTGAATTGCAATTCGCGTTCCAGATCGGTCAACCGGCCCGCCGGCGGTGAAGTCTTGGCGCGACGCAAAATTTTGTGTGCGGGCGCGGGAAGTTTCAATGCCGGTTCCGTTTCAAACGTCACCAGCAGCAAACCGCGCACGGATTCCGGCTCGGTCAATTTCACGATTGTCAGCCGCACGGAAGAAAATCCGCCGTTGGTTTTCACGCGCACGCCGTCGTGAACGACCCCGCTTTTTTGCGTCGCCGCCCGGCGCAGCGCCGAAGGCAGTTCGAGGCGCAAGCCTTCGCGCGCCATTTCCAAAATGTTCAAACGCGGCGAGCCGGTGGCCGGCTCCAAATAATCGCCGGTGCGCCCGTGGATGTAGAGAATGTCGCCGCGTTCATTGACGATGACGCTGGCGGGCGCGAAACGCGCCAGCAGCGATTTTTCCAGATCATCGTCGAAAGCAGTTGTTTGCGGGTGCGTTCGCCCACTTCGATCGGGCTGGCGAGACCGGTGCCGGCCTTGGCGTCCGCCGTGGTGAATTCAGATGGCAGGGTGCGGTCCGTGCCGGCGTTTTTGCGCGCGAAGATTTTCCATTTCTTGTTCATAACGGTGAAGTGTTCGCCCAGACCGGTGAGACTTTCCGAGGTGCCGAGAAAAAGAATTCCGCCCGGTTTCAGCGCGTAATGAAACAGCGAGAGCAGCCGTTCCTGCGCGGCGGGTTTCACGTAAATCAGCAAATTGCGGCAGGCGACCAGATCGAGCTTGGTGAACGGCGGGTCTTTCAAAACATTCTGCGGCGCGAAGACGACCATTTCGCGAATTTCCTTTTTGATGCGGTAGCCGCCGTCCTCCTTGTTGAAAAATCGCGCGAGCCGCTGCGGGCGCACGTCGCGCGCGATGCCTTCCGGGTAAAGCCCGAGCCGCGCAAACTCAATCGCCTCGCCGTCCAAATCCGTCCCGAAAATCTGGACGGGAAAACGTTTCTTCAATTTGTCCATGCCCTCCTGCAAGATCATCGCCAGCGAATACGCCTCCTCGCCGGAGGCGCAGCCCGCCGCCCACGCGCGCACCGGGGCATCCGCCGGATGCGCGGCGAGCAATTTCGGGATGACCGTTTTCGCCAGCGCGCTGAAGGCTTCGGCGTCGCGGAAAAAATTCGTCACGCCGATGAGCAGTTCCTTGAACAGCAAATCCAGCTCGTGCGGATTTTCCTGCAACAGGCGCAGGTATTGCAGCGGGCCCTGGAGCTGATGGACGTTGATGCGCCGCTCGATGCGCCGGCGGATGGTGTTGGTTTTGTAGTTGGAAAAATCGTGGCCGGTGCGGGCGCGCAGCAGCACGAGAATTTTCTGCATCGGCTCGGACAGCCCTTCCTCGCCGCCAAGCTCGTGATCCGTCGCCGCGAGATACGGGCCTTGCGTGTAGGCGATCAAGCGTTGCGGCAATTGCTCCACCGGCAGGACGTAATCCACCAGGCCCGTGGCGATGGCGCTGCTGGGCATCCCGGCATATTTCGCGGAGTCCGGCTCCTGCGCCATCGTCATGCCCGTCGCGCCCTTGATGGCTTTCAAGCCGAGCGTGCCGTCGGTGCCCGTGCCCGAAAGCACGATGCCGATGGCTTTTTCCTTTTGATCCTCGGCGAGCGAGCGGAAAAAATAATCAATCGGCAGCCGCAGCAAACCGGTTTCGTCCGGCTCCATCAGATGCAGCGTGCCGTGCAGAATCGCGAGGTAGCCGTCGGGCAGCGACAGATAAACCGTGTTGGGCTGCACCGCCATGCCGTCCGCCGCCAGCTTCACCCGCATCCGCGTGCATTTGCCGAGCAGCTCCGGCAGCAGGCTGGTGTGGCCGGGATGCTGATGCGTGACGACGACAAATCCGATGCCGCAATCCGGCGGCACATGGGAAAGAAATTTTTCCAGCGCCTCCAATCCGCCCGCCGACGCGCCGAGGCCGACGATGGGAAATGGTTTGAGCGCCGCGGGCGCGCGCGGCGCGGTGGCGGTGGAAGCGGCAGATTTTACGGGAACTTTCGTCCGTGATTTCACCGATTTAGTTCCACGGAATAATTTGCCGGCCTTGGTTGTTTTTTTCTTGCTCGCCATAACGCCGGATCAACGTCAGGGATTCACCGAGTGAACTCCGGCAACATAGCAGCAGGCCGGCGGCAACTGCAAAGAAAATTCCTACGCGCTTTGTCTAACTCCCGGTTCGCCCACGGCAGTGCATGACTTTGTCCCGTGATCTCGTTCAACGAAAAGTTTAACCGGAGCAGCGGGAAGTCGGCGTCATGGGTGGCCAGATCGTCGTTCATCGTCGGGAGCGGCTTGACGGGCCGCAGGTATGGCGGCAGCGGTTTGGGCAAATCCCGCGCCGGCACGGGTGGATTGAGCATCAGCCATGTCTGTCGCGGCTTCAATAAATCCACGAACAGACCGGTGACTTCAGTGCCGGAACCCAGGACGAATTTCGGCCCGGTTTTGAACAAGTCTGCGCCCGCGATGCCATTCGTGGCCGCCCCTTGTTGATGGTGGAAAAACGAGGAGTTATTCTGCGCCCGGGCCGCCCCGGCCAGGAGCACGCCCGCCGCGAGCCACATGAAACATTTACTTATATTTTTCATAATTTAAACTTCGGCCCGGTCCGGCGGATCGTCAAACGCCGGATTTGGCTGAACATGATTTGTTTGGAACGGGTTCATCACGGAGAATTTTTCGCCGGCGCGCCGGCGGACGGCAGGTTCGCCGCGTCGTATTGCGGGAACCAGGTTTGAACTGATTCCGATTTTTTATCGTTCTTCTGGATTTCTGGAACGTCGGTGCGAACCCATGAAATGAACAACAACCGGCGTTGTTTGTCATAGGATTTGCCATCCAGCGGGCCGCTCGAATAAACGTGCGCCCGCGATTCCCTGGCGAAGGCGAGCAGGGCGATTTTGGCGAAGGATCTTTGCGTGTGCGATTTGTAAAACGCCAATTCGGGAGTTTCCAGCGGACCCGCCAGGGGCACCGGCACGGCCATCGAGGGAATGCCGAAAAGGGTGTCCGCACTGTTAATCGAAAGCGCGCCGCTGCGCGCCTCGACGATGAGGTCGCTGTTCGTCACGTTGTCCACCAGCCGCGCGCCCGCCCGGCTCAAAGCGTCGCGGATGCCGCCGACGACGTATTTGGAATCGTAACTGTCGAAATAAGCGGCATCGAGGAATACTTTCTGGTTTGCAAAAATCCCGAAGCTTGCGGAATGCAACGCGCGATCCGCCGCCGTGCTCAACAGCAATTGCTCCGTGGCCGCACGAGCCGGTTCGGTAATTTTGTTCGTAGTGCAGCCGCCCAGCAGAAAAGCGGCGAAAACGAAAAGAGTTCCGGCTGCAAATAAGTTTTTGCATTTTCTCATGCGTGGACTTTTGCAGGTTTTGTGCCAAGGTTGCTTGAAGTTCACTCCAGCCTCACAATCGCCACCGACTCCGGTGGCAAAAGTGCGCTTCCAATAAAATTTTTCGCTTCCGGTTCGGAAAACAGCAGAGTCCGGTGCGCCCCGTTTCGCAACGGGACGTTCTGCGCGTGATTTGCAAAATTGCAGGCCACGCTAATCGTGTCGCGCTCCATCACCAGCCAGCGCGCCGCTTCGTCAAATTGAATTTTCACGCCGTCCAGCCGCCCGTCATTGAGCGCCGGTTCGGTTCGGCGGAGATGAATCAACCGCTGGTGCCAGTAAAGCAGTTCGCAGTGCGGCGCGTTCGGAAGTTCGGACCAGTTCAACTTTGAACGAGCGAACGTTTCGCGCGCCTGCGGATTGGGAACGGTTTCCGGGTTCCAGCCAAACGCCGCAAATTCCCGACAGCGGCCTTCGGCGACCGCCGCCGCCAATTCCGGTTCCTGAAAATCCATGAAATAAAGGAACGGTGTCGAAGCGCCCCATTCCTCGCCTTGAAACAGCATCGGCACAAATGGCGAAGTCAGCACCAGAGCAGCACCGATTTTTAATTTGCCCAGGCTCATCAACCGGCTGGTGCGCTCGCCGTGGGCGCGATTCCCAATCTGGTCGTGATTTTGCAAATAGCCCAGAAACCGATGGCCGCTCAAACCGTCGGGCGGTCGCCCGTGCCGGCGGCGGCGGTGCGTGGAATAATTTCCGTCAAAAACAAACGCCCGGCGCAATGCCTTGGCCAAATCTTCCAATTTTCCAAAGTCCGCATAGTAGCCGTTTTTTTCGCCGGTCAAAACCGTGTGCAGCGCGTGGTGAAAATCGTCGCTCCATTGCGCGTCCAGCGCAAAGCCGCCGCGTTCGCGCGGCCAGAGCAGGCGCGGATCGTTCAAATCGCTTTCGGGAATCAAAACCAGAGGCCGGCCAAGCTGGACGGAAAGCTGTTCGACTTCGAGTTTGAGCTGTTCCAGAAAATGTTGCGCGGAAAAATCATAAATCGCGTGGACGGCATCCAGCCGCAGCCCGTCAAAATGAAAATCACGCAGCCACATCAGCGCGTTGTCGCAAAAAAAACGGCGGACATTTTCGCTGTCCGCGCCGTCAAAATTCAACGCCTCGCCCCAGATCGGCGCGTAACGCCGCGAAAAATACGGCGCGAATTTCGCCAGATAATTTCCCGACGGGCCAAGGTGATTAAAAACGACATCCAAAATCGCGCCGAGTCCGCGCTCGTGGCAGGCGTCCACCAGTTGCTTCAAATCGTCCGGCGCGCCGTAAGCGTGATGCGGCGCAAACAAATCCACGCCATCGTAACCCCAGCCGTGGTTGCCGGAAAACTCCACGACCGGCATCAGTTCGACATGCGTGACGCCGAGCGCGACCAAATGATCCAGCTTTTCAATCGCCGAAATAAAAGTTCCTTCCGGCGTGAATGTGCCGATGTGCAACTCGTAAATGATGGCCGACGACTAGCGGCGGCGGCTGCCAGTTGTCATCGTTCCATGAATATTTGCCAGGATCGGCAAGCTGCGACAAATGATGGACGCCGTCCGGCTGCGACGGCGAACGCGGATCGGGAAACGGCCCTTCGCCGTCGAGAATAAAACCGTAGCGGTCGCCGAGGCCGGCCGAGGCTATTTCCGCCGACCACCAGCCCTCCGGCTGCGCGGTCATCGGATGTTTTTCGCCGCCGACTTGGACTTCGACATTTTTTGGCAGCGGCGCCCAGACGCGAAAAGTGTGCATCATTCATTCTCCTTTCGGGCCAGCAGCGCGACTGGAAATTCCCGGAACAGATTTTCCACGCGCAGTCTGCCGTCGAATTGTTCGCCGGTGAATTCATTGCGCCAGTTTCCAGCCGGCAATTCCAGCGATGTTTCGTTCCATTCATTTTTAAGCTTCAGCAAAAAACGCGGAACGATGACGACGAATTTTCCGCCGCGCGAAAAAGCAACGGCGTGCTCCGCCTTCGCGCCGTCCGCAAACAGCGGTTCGTAATTGAGCTTGGAAAAATCCGGATGTTGCGCGCGCAGCGTCAGGTTTTTTGGATGAGCCACATTTTGGGAAGGCCGTCGGCGCGGCGTTCCCAAACTTGCCTGGCCGAAAGTGATTTTGTTTCCGCCAGCAAACGCCGGCGCAAATAAAAATCCACCGGCCGGCGATTGTCGGGATCAACGAGACTGAAATCCCAAAGTTCGCAGCCCTGATAAATGTCCGGCACGCCCGGCGCGGTGAGCTTGATCAGCGTTTGCGCCAGCGAATTGACGGCAGCCGCGTCGGCAAGCGTGCCGGCGAACCGCTCCACATCCGAGGTGAACTCAGGATCGCGCAGCGTTTCCGAAACAAATTTTTGCAAGGCCGTTTCATACGGAACATTCCGATTCGTCCAGGTGGTGAACTGCTTGGATTCGCGCGCCGCCTTTTCCAAATAGAATTGCGCGCGTTCCGCCGGCAACGGCCACGCGCCGGCGAGCGTCTGGTAAAAAAGATATTCAAGATTGCGATCGGGAAAATTATTTTGCCGATGACGGGCGTTCAGCGCCGACCAGCGCCGGACGGTTTCCATCCACGTTTCCGGGATTTCCGAAAGCAAATTCAGCCGCGCGCGAACGTCCTCGGACCGCTTGGTGTCATGCGTGGAAGTGGCCAGTTGCGAATGCGGCCAGTCCTTTTGCTGCTGCCGTAAAAAATTGTGAAATGATTTGGGATCCACGCCAAACCGGTTCGGATCGGAACCGACTTCGCAGAGCGAGACGAAGCGGTTGAAACAATAAAACGCCGTGTCTTCAACGCCCTTGGCCATGACCGGCCCGGTCAATTGCTGGAAGCGCGCGACGAACTGCCGGGCGGCTTTCCAGCGCGGCGGCTTCAACAGCAGGGCGTGGATGAAGGCAAAAAGTTCCGTCGCCAAATCCTTGCGGCTTTCGCAGGCGAGATGGACCGCGGTTTTGACCGCGGCAATGTCCTCCGCCGTCGCCGCGCCGGTTTTGGCCGTGATGTAGGAGCGATAAACGGGAAAACAAACGATGATTTCCGCCAGCGCCTCCCGCAATTCCGCGCGCGGAATTTTTTTGAATGCCGTGCGCCGCGCCAGCAGCGCGAACAGGAGTCCGGCCAGGCGGTTCAATTCGGCGGTGAACAAAATTTTCAGCGCGGCGCGTCGTTTCGCGCGGACGAGGGCCGGATAATCGGTCGGTTCGCCGGTAAATTCGGCGTAAAAATCGGTCAACGGTTTTTCGCCGGCCGGATCAATGAACAGTCCGTTGACTTGATTCAAAAAATCGTAGCCCGTCGTGCCCGCCACCGGCCATGAAGCGGGCAGAAATTCGCCCGGTTCCAGAATTTTTTCGACGACGATCCAGGCTTTCGGCGCGAGGGCGCGCAGCCGTTGCAGATATTTTTCCGGGTCGCGCAAACCGTCGGGATGATCCACCCGCACGCCGTCGAGCCAGCCTTTCTCCAGCCAGCGGCGGACCAGCACATGCGTGGCCTGGAAAACTTTTTCATCCTCCTCGCGCACGGCGGCGAGCGAACTGATGGCGAAAAACCGGCGGTAATTTAATTTGGCGTCGCCCTGGGCGTGAAATTCAAGGTGATAATGCTGCCGGCGGATCAACCGGTCGAGCGCGGCGAAGTCTGAATTAAATTTTTTCAGGCCGGCGGCGTCGGCGGGCAGTTTCGCAATGGTTCTGGCCGCGAGCGGAAAACGCTGTTCGTGACAGGCTAAAACCAATTCTCCGCTTTCCCGGAGCAGCTCGAAATGCGCCCTCGCGCAAAAGGTTTTCATATTCGCCGCTCAAAACGGGCAGGATGATTTTTCCGTTCAACTTCGGATCGGAAGATTTCCAATCAATGTCAAAAAAATCGGCAAAGCGGCTGGCGCGGCCATTCTTCAAAACGTCCCACCACCACGCATTTTCCGGCGACGCGATGCCCATGTGGTTGGGAACAATGTCCAACACCAGTCCCATTTTGTTTTCGTGCAGCGCGTCCGCGAGCTGTTTCAGGTCGGCTTCGGTTCCGAGTTCGGGATTCAACTTGCGTGAAATCGCAAACGTCGTAGCCATGGGGGCTGTGCGGAACGGCCTTGAACAGCGGCGAGGCGTAAATGTGCGAGACGCCCAGCGCGTGCAAATACGGCACCAGCGCGAGCGCGTCCACAAGGCGGAAATGCTCGTTGAATTGCAGCCGGTAAGTTGCGCGCGGAATCGGCATGGGCGGCTTCAGTGGTTTGGAACTTGAAATCCCAGTTGCCGGCCGAGCGTCAAAAAATGTTTGACCCAGGCCTTGGATTTTTCGTCGTCGCGGTTTTGCATTTCGGGCAAATGCGTGGCCAGCAACTGGTCGTAGGTGTTTTGCGGTTTCCACAAATTGACCTGGAACGGCAGCGTGGCGAGCAGTCCGGCGGAAACGGAAAGGCGCTGGAGCAGGTCGGGATCTTCGGGCGATTTCAACAATTCGTCGCTCAAGCCGTCGAGGTGTTTTTTGACGGCATAGGCGAGCGTGTCGGCATCCAGCGCGGCCTTGGCGGAACGCAATTCGTGGAGCAGGCTTTTGACGCGCTCGGGATCCACATGGCCGTTGTCGAACTGGCGGCGCAGTTCGCTGTTCAAAACAAATTCCGTCGCCGGCGCCAGCGCGTTCAGCGGCGGCACGCGCAGGTCGTCGAGAAACCGCGTGAGCGGCGCGTAACGGTCGGTGAGCAGGCGGTAGGTGTTGTGGATTTCGTCGCGCGTGGCGGCGAGAATCTGATTGAGCACCTTGCGCTGCTCGTCGCGGAAAAGATTTTTGATGGAATAATGCGTCTCGCCAAAATGCTTGTCCGCCAGCCGGATCAATTCGGGAAAATCGGCGCGCTCAAACGCGCCGCGCATTTCCTCGATCGATCTTTTGATAGTCCTCCGGGTCGCGCTGAACACGCGGACGCCGCAGTTCGAGATTGTGGTCGCCCATGTGGACGACGACGTAAGTGAAACGTCTGGCGGCGCGCGTGATGGCAAACGTCACCTTGATGCGCCCGATGGCGAGCCGCGCGTTGCCGGCGGTGAACAATTGCCGGTCTTCCTGCTTGACGATGAACGAATAAATCCGCGCCTCTTCGGGATAGGATTCAAACAGCGAACTGATGGCGTAATGCGCGGCGACTTTTTCGCGCGTCATCACCGCGGGTTTGACGAATTTTTCATAAATCACCCGGCCATTTTCATTTTCCGGAAGGTTGCTTTTGGCCTGCTCCAAAATTTCCAGAAAGCCGGACTCCAAATCTTCCGGGCGACAAAGCACGCGGCCAGTTGAATCGCGCGCGCGGCATATTGAATGACCTGCACGGTTTCGATCCCGGAAATTTCATCAAAAAACCAGCCGCAGCTTGTGAACATCAGCATCGCGTGCCGCTGCATTTCCAGCAGGCGCAACGCGGCGTGCTGTTCGTCCTCGTTCAAATCGCGCGGGGCGTGCCGCGCAAAAAAGCTGGCGATGTTCTCCGGCGAACGGTCGAGGATGACGCTGATGTAATCATCGCGCGCCAGCCACGGGTCTTTCAAAATTTTTCCCGCCTCGGATTCGTAAAGCGGCGCGAGCCGGTCGCGCAGCCAGTCCAGCGCCTGGCGCAGGGGCGCGCGCCATTCCTGATTCCAGCCGGCGTGGCCGCCGGAATTGCAGCCGCAATTTTCCTTCCAGCGGCCAACCCCGTGCGGACAGCTCCACGCGCTGCCCTGGTGGATTTCGACTTCGTGCGTCGGCGGATGCGTTTCCAAAAATTCGCCATAAACCGTCAGTTTGACTTCCGGGTTCTGTTCAATCGAAGACAGCGCGAACGCCAGCGCCATGTCGCCGTATTGAAAATGATGTCCGTAGGATTCGCCGTCGGTCGCCACGTTCACAAGCTGGTCGTGATCGCGCTTTTCATCGAAGGCGCCGGTCAGACGTTCCGCCAACAGTTCGCCGTTGGTGAGCAGGCGTTCAAACGCGATGGCCTGCGCGATGGGCGCGTCATAAAAGAAAACCGCGAGCGAACGGCCGGATTTTAATTTCACCAGATACGGCATCGAAGGATCAACTTGCGCGCCGTTCACGTCCTGCCATTCGGAATCCTCCGCCAGCGGCCGGACGCGGCTCGCTTGAAACGGCGAAAGAATCGTGAATTTAATTCCCGCGTTCGGCGAGCACGTCGAGCGATTCGTTGTCCGCCGCGGTTTCCGCCAGCCACATGCCCTCGGGCTTGCGGCCAAAACGAAATTCAAAATCGCGGATGCCCCAAAGCACCTGCGTGCGTTTGTCGCGCGCGTTGGCCAGCGGCATGATCATGTGATTGTAAATTTGCGCGAGCGCCGAGCCGTGGCCGGAAAACCGCTCGCGGCTTTTTTTGTCCGCGTCCACGATGGCGTCGTGAATGTCCGGCATTTTTTCCTTCAGCCACGACAGCAACGTCGGGCCGAAATTAAAGCTCATGCGCGAATAATTGCTGACGATGCGCTGGATGCGGCCCTCGCCGTCGAGCAGACGCGCGCGGGCGTTCGGCGCGTAACATTCATACGCGATGCGCTCGTTCCAATCGTGATACGGCGAGGCCGAGTCCTGCAGCTCGACCGCCTCGAGCCACGGATTTTCGCGCGGCGGCTGATAAAAATGCCCGTGAATGCAGATGAATTTGTTCATAGTTCTTTATTCGGGATTTTCCGGCTCCATCAATTCGAGAATTTCCTGCAGCGCGATTTTCACCCAGTCCGGCCGGTTGTTGAGTTCGTAGCCGAGTTCGTAAATCGCGTTTCGCAACAGAAGCACCTCCGTCATCATCTGCAAATCGGCTTGCGCCGCCGGCAAAAACGGCGCCGCGCCGGACGTCTTCAAATACGCCTTGTAAAAAATCGCGCTGACCCAGCGCGCCCAAAACCGCGCCCAAGAAGTCATCGTTTGCAACTGGCCCTCGGACAGCGTGCCGCGCTCGACGTGTTTCAGCAGCGCCGCGAAAGCCGCGTAATGAAATGACTGGATCATGCTCGCCACGTCCTTCAGCGGCGAGCGTTTCAGCCGGCGCTCGCTGATGGAGACCGCCGGCTCGCCTTCAAAATCAATGACCAGAAAATCCTTGCCGGTGTAAAGAATCTGGCCGAGATGATAATCGCCGTGCTGCCGGATGCGCACCACGTCGAGCCGCCGGTCGCAAATCTCGCGGAGCTTTTTCAAAATGTCCGGTTCCAGCGCGAGCACCCGCTTGGCCTGCGCCTGGACTTCCGGCGGCAGGAGGTTCAACTGCCAGTTCAACAACTGAAAATTCTGCCGCGTCAGGTTCCGCATGGATTGAAACAGTCCGCGCTGCGCGTGCGGCGTGAACGGCTCCGGCGTGAAGCGTTTGTTTTCCGTCTCGGAGGCGAGCGCGAGGTGCATCGCGGCGGTGAGTTCGCCGATCACCCGCGCGCTTTCGCCGTAAGTGTCCAGCAGACTTTTCGCCGGATCGGACAATTCAGCGGCGGCGAGCCGGGTGATCCGGGCGCCGGGCAATTGCGGCCGGTTTTGTTCCGGCGGCAGCGTCTGCACGCGCTCGTAAAATTTTTCCAGCGCGTGCAGCGTGTATTCCCAGGCGTCCCGCGCCTTGGGCACAAACAGCGTGAGCACCGCGACCGTGCCCGGCTCCTCCCGGCCGGCGCGATATTCCAGCGCGCCGGCGAGCGGCGGCGTGGCTGGAAATTTATTCGCGGACAGGAAGCGCAGGATTTCCAGTTCGGGATTGACGCCGAAATCCAGCTTGCGGAAAAATTTCAAAATCAATTTCTCGCCGAAGACAATCGAGGAATTGCTTTGCTCGACTTTGGCGGCGGACGATTCCAGCGCGCCGCCCTCCGCCGCGATTTTTTCAAATTCCGGGGTGTGCGTCGCCTCCAACTGCCCAAACTGGCCGGCCAGATTTTTCTGCGCGGAAAACAACTCGAACAGCGCGCGGCAGAAATCCTTGTTCACCACGGCGTCGTAAAGCACGCCGGTCTGGCTTGCCGGAACGAAATTCAGGCGCGCGACGACCAGCGGCGCCGAATCGTGCGCGAGGCTCTCCGCCGCTTTGTCGCGGGCGCAGGCGAGCGGCAAAACATAAATCTCCGGCTCCGTCTGGACATATTCGACCTGCAAAAAAGCGAAGACCGCCTTTTCGGTTTCCGCCGGCGGCGCAGCCGGGGATGACATGGGAACCGGCACGATCTCGCGCACGTGAACGGCCTTGATCGTCCGTGCCTTGCCGCCAAACCAGCGGCGCGACGGCAGCCAGCTTTGCAGCGCGGACTCCAGTTGGAAACGATGCCGGTCGTCGAAAATTTCCGTCCACTCTCCGAACACGTCCAGCAGCGGCCGCACGTCCGCGCTGACGGGCGCGCCCTGCGTTTGCACCGGAGTTTTGGCTTCGAGCGAAAACCAGTAAAACGCGTGCGGACCGAGCGTGAGAAAATAGGGCTTGTCCGAAATGGCCGGTAGCGCAGTGCGCCCGAACAGTTCCACCGGCACCAGGTTTTGAAATGCCGCAAGCTCCAGCTCAACGGGCTGGACAAAGCGCGACAGGTTGGCCACGACGAGAATGATCTGGTTTTCGTAACGGCGGACGCACGCGAAAATTTTCCGGTTCTCCGGATGCAGAAATTCAATCGTGCCGCGGCCGAACGCCGGGCTGCGCTTGTAAAGCGTGATGAGCCGCCGCATCCACCACAGCAGCGAATAATTGTTGCGCTCCTGGACCTCGACGTTGACGGCTTCGTAATGATTTTCCGGATCGAGATTGATCGGCAGATAAAGGCTCTGCGGATTGGCGCGCGAAAAACCGGCGTTTTTGTCCGCGCTCCATTGCATCGGCGTGCGCACGCCGTTGCGGTCGCCGAGAAAAATGTTTTCGCCCATGCCAATCTCGTCGCCGTAATAAATCACCGGCGTGCCCGGCAGCGAAAACAGCAGCGCGGTGAGCAGCTCGATGCGCTTGCGGTCGTTGCCCACCAGCGGCGCGAGCCGGCGGCGGATGCCCAGATTCAGCCGCGCCTGATGCACGTGCGCATACATGCGATACATATAATCGCGCTCCTCATCGGTGACCATTTCGAGCGTCAGCTCGTCGTGGTTGCGCAGGAAGAGCACCCATTGCGCGGTTTCGGGAATCGGCGGCGTTTGCTGCAAAATGTCAACGACGGGAATCCGGTCTTCCATGCGCAGCGACATGAACAATCTCGGCATGAGCGGAAAATGAAACGCCATGTGGCATTCGTCGCCCTTGCCGCCGCCGAAATACGCGACCGCGTCATCGGGCCATTGATTGGCCTCGGCGAGCAACATTTTGTCGCCGTATTTTTCGTCCACGTGCCGGCGCAGTTTTTTCAGGAACTCGTGCGTCTCCGGCAAATTTTCGCAGCTCGTGCCTTCGCGTTCGTAAAGATACGGCACGGCGTCGAGGCGGACGCCATCCACGCCGAGGTCGAACCAGAAATCCAGCACCTTGATCATTTCCTCGTGAATGGCCGGACTGTCGAAATTCAAATCCGGCTGGTGCGAAAAAAAACGGTGCCAGTAAAACGCGCCGGCCAGCGCGTCCCAAGTCCAGTTGGACAGCTCCGTGTCCTTGAAAATAATCCGCGTGCCCCGGTATTTATCCGGGGAAGGGTTCCAGACGTAATAGTCGCGGAAAGGGCTGCCGGCGGGCGCGCGGCGGGCGCGCTGAAACCACGGATGCTGGTCGGACGTGTGGTTCAGAACCAGTTCGGTGATGACGCGCATTCCGCGCGCGTGCGTCTCGTTCAGAAAAGTTTTGAAATCCGCCAGCGTGCCATACATCGGATGCACGGCGTAATAATCCGAAATATCGTAGCCGTCGTCCTTGAGCGGCGATTTGTAAAACGGCAGCAGCCAGATCGCCGTCACTCCAAGATCGCGCAAGTAATCCAGCCGCGAAGTCAGCCCGCGAAAATCGCCTGTGCCGTCGCCGTCGCTGTCCTGAAAGGCGCGGACATGCACCTCGTAAATGACGCCGCTTTTATACCACATTGGAATTTTTTCCGGCGCGCGGAGAACATTTTGTCCGGCGGGCTTAAGGGGAAATTCCGTGTTCATGCGGGTTCAGTCGAAATAATCAACAGCGTTTTCGGTCCGGACTCGGCGGCGCAGCCGGAAAATGTGGGCGGAAGATTTTTCGGGATTCAACTCGACATAATTGGTCGCGCCTTTCCAAGTGTAGCACGCATCCGACAACAAATCATGCATTTGATACGGCTCGCTTTCCGTCAGTCCGAAATCTTCCAGGCGCAAAGTCAGCCAGCCGCTGTGCGTGTGGCGCGGGCTTAAATTGACGACGGTCAAAATAATGTCGCCGCCATCTTCGGTGGATTTTGAGTAGGCGATCAACTGGTCGTTGTCCGTGCGGTGAAATTTCAAATTGCGATTGGATTGCAACGCGGGATTTTCGCGCCGGACTTGATTCACGCGGGCGATCAAGCTTTCCAGGCTTTGCGGCGTGGACAAATCCCAGCGCCGGATTTCGTATTTCTCGGAATTCAGATATTCCTCGCTGCCTTTTTCGCGCGGCGCATTTTCGCACAGCTCGAAGGCCGGGCCATAAATGCCGTAGCTCGCGCCGAGCGTCGCCGCGAGCAGGTAACGGATGGCAAAAGCGGCGCGTCCTTCCGCCTGTAAAATCGCCGGCAGAATGTCCGGCGTGTTCGTCCACAGGTTGGGATGAAAAAATTCCGCGACCGGCGGGCGCGTGAGTTCGGTGAAATAACCTTCCAGTTCCGCCTTGGAATTCCGCCAGGGAAAATAATTGTAGGACTGGGTGAAGCCGAGTTTCGCGAGACGATACATCGGCTTCGGCCGAGTGAACGCCTCGGAAAGAAAAATCAGCCCGGAATTTTTCTGTTTCAATTCGGCCAGGCACCATTCCCAAAACGCAAAAGTCTTGGTGTGCGGATTGTCCACGCGAAAAATCTTCACGCCCTGCCCGATCCAAAATTCAAAGATGCCTTCCAGTTCCCGCCACAGGTCTTCCCAGTCGTCGCACTCGAAATCGAACGGCACGATGTCCTGATAAAGTTTCGGCGGATTTTCGGCGTATTGAATCGAGCCGTCGGGCAGGTGCCGGAACCAGTCGGGATGCTCGCGGATGTATGGATGATCGGGCGAACATTGAAACGCGATGTCCAGCGCGATTTCGATTTTGAACTCGCGCGCCTTTTCCACGAGCCGGCGGAAATCCTCGAGCGTGCCGAGTTCGGGATGAACCGCCTTGTGCCCGCCCTCGTCCGAGCCAATCGCCCACGGGCTGCCCGGCTCGCCCGGCGCGCACGCGACGCTGTTGTTTTTCCCCTTGCGAAACGATTTGCCGATGGGATGAATCGGCGGAAAATACAAAACATCGAAACCCATTTTCGCGATGCGCGGCAACTGCGCTTCGCAATCCTTGAACGTGCCGTGCCGGTTGGCGTCCGCCGCCGTTGAGCGCGGAAACATTTCATACCACGCGCCAAAACACGCGCGCACCGGGTCCACCGCGACGCCCAGGTTTTTTTCATAAGTGGTGACGAACTTCGGGCCGGCATGGCGGCTCATCAATTCGGTCAGCGACGGGTCGAGCGCGCGCTGGGCGATCGAACTGCCGTTCGGGCACTTGCCGGCGCGCAGTTCCTCCGCCCATGTTTCCAGCCGTTCGGCGTCGAGCGCCGGCGCGCGGCGCGCGGTCGCTTCGATCATCGCAATGCCCGTCTGCAACTCGCCGGAAATATTTTGCCGCGCCTGAATTTTCTTTTGAAGCTTTTGCTGCCATGATTTGAAATGATCCACCCACGCAGCGACGGTGTAGAAATAGCTGCCCGTTTCGGCGGCGGTGAATTGGCCGCGCCAACGGTCGTCGGCCACAAACACCATCGGCGTTTCCGTCCAGCCGGAATCTTTTGCGAAACGAAATTTCAGCACGGCGGACAAGCTGTCGTGCCCGTCCGCAAAAATGTCCGCTTCGACAGTCACGGTTTCGCCGGCCGTTCGCTTGATGAAAACCCGGCCCGCGTCAATTTCCGGCGCGACATTTTCGATGACCGCGCGACACCGGCCCTCGCGCGCAAGGCCGGCGGACTTTTCCGCCGCCGGCAAGGACGTTTCCTCACGCGACCAGGTTTCGCCGGCAACGCGACCGGCGAAATGGTCATTCCCAATTTGGAATTCCTCCGGTTCTCCGGCTTTTTCCAAAATCGGCGCTGGATACTTCTCGTTCATGTCACAGTTTTCCGTTCACGGATTCAAAAAGATTTTGAGCTAAAGATATGCCAAGGGAGGGCCGCGAATTTCTCGCCGGTAAAATCGGTTTTCATCGGCGAAAGAAAATCCGCGACGTGCAATCTGCAAGAAGCGGGCAATCGAACGGGGCGATTTGCATGGATTCAAAACTCTGGCAGCCCGGCAAATCACCATGCCGCGCATGGCATTGTGTCTGCTAAACAAAGATAGGATTGCAACCGCGTTACGGATTGAACATTGCGAACATGAGCACAAAAAAATCATTGTCCCTGCGCCGGATTCTGGTGCCGATTGATTTCTCAAAGAATGCGCGGCAGGCGCTGCATTTCGCGGTGCCGCTGGCGGAACAATCCAGCGCGCGCATCACGCTGCTGCACGTCGCCGAGCCGGTGATTTATCCGACGGAAATGACCATCGTGGTGACGGACGAGCAAGCCATCGCAGCCGCGGCTCGCCGGCAACTCGTCGCACTGGGGCAAAAGCTCGTGCCGCCAAAATTGCGCGGGGAAATGATCGTGCGCCGCGGCCAGCCGTATTTTGAAATTGCCGAAGTCGCGCGCGAAAAGAAGGCGGACTTGATCGTGCTGACGACGCATGGTTACAGCGGCATCAAACGAATTCTGCTGGGCGGCACGGCGGAACGGGTCGTCCGCCACGCGCCCTGCCCGGTGCTGACGGTGCGGATTCGTTAGCCGGTTTCGATTTGCGGGAAAGGTGGAACGCAGTTTTGCCCGCAGGAATTTTGAATGATTTATGAACGAATCCGCGCATCGGACCGGGATTCACAGTCTCACTTACGCCGAACGGCTTTATGCCGACTACCGGCGCAATCCCAATTCGGTGTCGGCGGAATGGCGCGAGTATTTTGGCGCGGCCGGCAACGGCGCAGGCTCGCGCAGTGCAATCCGGCCCGTCGTTCAAACCGCGCAGCGTATTCAATCCGTCGAGTTCCGGCCGGACGGATTCAACCCGATCCGCGCGCGGCAAACTTGAGCGAGCGGCTGTATCAGTTGATCCACAATCATCGCGTTCGCGGCCACATCATCGCCGCGCGTGGATCCGCTGGGCGCGACCGTCCGCAGTCCGCCGGAACTCGAACTGGATTTTTACGGCTTCTCGGAAAGCGAACTGGATCTGCTGGCGAATTCCCCGACGCTGCCTTGCGAAACGCCGCTGACCGTCCGCGAAATTTTCCAGCGGCTGCGCAACACCTACTGCCGCTCCATCGGCGCGCAGTTCATGCACATTGACGATCTGGCCGCGCGGCAATGGCTTCAGCGCCGCATGGAAAGCTCGCAAAACCGCCTGCGCGTTTCCCGCGACGAACAGCTCCGCATTCTCACGCGGCTCACCGACGCGGTGGTTTTCGAGGAGTTTCTCCGCAAAAAATTTCTCGGCGCGAAAACTTTTTCGCTCGAAGGCTGCGAAACGCTTCTGCCGCTGCTCGATCTGGCCATCGAAAAGGCCGGCCATCAAGGCGTGCACGAACATCGTCATCGGCATGGCCCATCGCGGCCGGCTCAACGTGCTCGCCAACATCGTCGGGCAAAGATCCGCGCGAAATTTTCCGCGAATTCGCCGACGCCGAGCCGGAACTGTGGCCGGGACGCGGCGACGTGAAATATCATCTCGGCCACAGCGGCGATTGGACGACGGCCGACGGCAGCAAAATTCATCTCTCGCTTTGCTTCAATCCCAGCCATTTGGAATTTGTGAATCCCGTCGTGCTCGGCCGCGTGCGCGCGCAGCAGGACCGCTTCGGCGACCGCGATCGCCGCGCAGGTGCTGGGCGTGCTGATTCACGGCGACGCGGCGTTTGCCGGCGAAGGCGTCGTTCAGGAAACGCTCAACCTGAGCAAACTTGCCGGCTACACCGTCGGCGGCGCGCTGCACATCATCGTCAACAACCAGATCGGTTTCACCACGCCGCCGGAACGAAGGCCGCTCGACCATTTACGCGACCGACGTGGCGCGGATGTTGCAGGTCCCGATCTTTCACGTGAACGGCGAAGACCCGGAAGCCGTCGCGCAAGTCGTCCAGCTGGCGATGGATTTCCGCGCGGAATTTCAGTCGGACGTCTTCATTGACATGTATGGCTACCGCCGCCTGGGCCACAACGAAACCGACGAGCCGGCGCTTCACGCAACCGCTGCTTTACCGCAAAATCGCCGAACGCAAAAATGTGCGCGAAAGCTATCTCGAACATCTGCTTGAACTCGAAAAAGTGTCTCGCGCGAGGAAGCGGATAAAATCCTGCGCCGAGCGCCACGCGAAACTGGAGCAGCAATTGCAGGCCGCCCGCGCCGACAAAGGCGCGCCCGCGCCGGAACACCGCGGCGTCTGGCGCGATTTCACCGGCGGCCCGGAACCCGCCGACGAACCGGACACCGGCGTGGAAATTGAAAAACTTTCCGAATTGCTCCGCAAGCTCACCGAACTGCCCGCCGGATTTCACGTGCATCCCAAATTGGAGCGCGGACTGGCACGCGCGCCGCGAAATGGCCGACGGCAAACATCCGCTCGACTGGTCCGCCGCCGAAGCGCTCGCGCTGGCCACGCTGGCGACCGAAGGCGTTCGCATTCGCCTGACCGGACAGGACACCGCGCGCGGCACGTTCAGCCAGCGCCACGCGATTCTTTACGACCAGCAGGACGGCCATCCGTTCGTGCCGTTGCAACATCTCGCGCCGGAACAGGCGCCGGTGGAAATTTACAACAGCCCGCTTTGCGAAACCGGCGCGCTGGGTTTTGAATATGGCTACAGCCTCGATTGCCCGGATGGACTGGTGATCTGGGAGGCGCAGTTCGGCGATTTCGTGAACGCCGCGCAGGTCATCATTGATCAATTCATCACCAGCGCGGAAGACAAATGGCGGCGGCTTTCGGGACTGGTGCTGCTGCTGCCGCACGGATTCGAGGGCATGGGGCCGGAACATTCCAGCGCGCGGCTCGAACGGTTTCTCGCGCTCGCGGCGGAGGACAACATTCAAATCGTCCAGCCCACCACGCCCGCGCAGTATTTTCATCTGCTGCGCCGGCAGGCGATTCGCAAATGGCGCAAGCCGCTGATTGTTTTCACGCCGAAAAGTCTGCTGCGCCATCCGAAAGTGGTTTCGACGTTGGAAGATTGCGCGCGCGGAAATTTTCAGCGCGTGTTGCCGGACAATTTGAAACCGCAAACCGTCAAACGCATTTTGCTTTGCACGGGCAAAATTTTTTACGAACTGGCCGCGCATCGCGAAGAAAACAAACGCGACGACGTGGCCATCATCCGGCTCGAACAACTTTATCCGCTGCGCGCCGAATTGCTGGAGCAGTGCTCTGCAGCCTTTCGCGGACGGCACGCCGGCGCTGTGGGTTCAGGAAGAACCGGCCAACATGGGCGCGTGGCGGTTATTTGCACGAAAAATTCGGCAAAGCATCTGTTTGGCCGTTTTCCGTTCGCGCCCGATCAGCCGGCCTGAATCCGCCAGTCCGGCGACCGGTTCGGCCGGCGCGCACAAATTGGAGCAGGCGAACCTGGTGCGGCGCGCGTTTGGCGAGGCGGAAACAACATTTCCGAAAACAACACAACAACAATAGAGAAAGGAAAATTATGAGAGGATTCTTCAATGGACTGGTGATCGGCATTATTTTGGGCGCGGTCGGTTTTTGGTTTGTGCAAAAAAAGGCCGGGGAACATCCCGAAGCGCAACAGCGTTACGAGCAGGCCGCCGCGCAGTTGCGCACCAACGCCGGCGCCGCCGCGCAAAACATGTCGGACGCGTTGCGCGCCAAGCTGGACACGCTCGATTTGCACGGCGATCAAATCAAGGATGAACTTGCGCAAAACGGGCGAAATCATCCGCCGCAAAGCCAGGGACATCGGCGAGCAAATGGCCAACGCCGCCTCCGACGCGCGCGCCGTGACGGAAATCAAAGCCAAATATGCCGCGGATTCCACGCTTTCGGTCTGGAACATTTCGGTGCAGTGCTACCAGGGACACGTGACGCTTTCCGGCACGGTTTCGTCGCCGGATGACATCGGCAAAGCCGTCGCCCTCGCGCTGGACGCGGATGGCGTTCGCGACGTGACTTCCACGCTGCAGTCGTGAAACCAGAATCAATAAATTGCCATGCCCACCGAACTCAAAATCCCAGCCGTCGGCGAATCCATCACCGAAGTGCAAATCGCCGAATGGCTGAAATCCGAGGGCGACGCGGTGAAGCAGGACGAAATCGTGGCGGTCATTGATTCGGAGAAAACGACTTTTGAGCTGCCCGCGCCGCACGCCGGCAGGCTGACAAGAATTCTGCGTCAGGCGGGGGAAACCGTGGCGGTTGGCGCGGTCGTCGCACACCTCGAAGCCGACGGTGAAACCAGCAAATCCAAATCGGATGAAACGAAAGACGCGGCAAAACCCGAAACGAAAGAAGCCGGCGAATCCAAAACCGAAAAGCCGCAGTCCGCAAAAGAACCCGCCGCCGAAGACGCAAGACCGGCTGAATCGGAAACGGAAAATTCCCCGGAAGAGGCCGAAAAAAAACCCGCGCCCGCCGCCGCCAAAGCCGAAAAAAACATTCCGCCAGCCGAAACAAAAAAGCCTGACGCCAAACTACCGCCGACCGGTCGCGAAGAGGAAATTGTGCCCATGACGATGTTGCGCCGCACCGCCGCGCGCCATCTGGTCGAGGCGCAACAGAAGATGGCGATGGTGACGACGTTCAACGAAGTGGACATGTCCGCCGTGCAATCGTTGCGCCAGGAATTTCGGGAGGCATTCGAGAAACGGCATCAGGTGAAACTGGGGTTGATGTCGTTCTTCGTGAAAGCCGCGATTGACGCGCTAAAACAATTCCCGCAGCTCAACGCCGGAATTCGCGGCGACGACATTGTTTATTACAATTATTTCGATATCGGCGTGGCCATTGCCACCGAGCGCGGACTCGCGGTGCCGGTGTTGCGAAACGCCGGGCGGTTGAGTTTCGCGGAGCTGGAAAAAGCCATCGCCGATTTTGCCGGACGCGCGAAAAGCGGAAGGCTCAAGCCCGGCGAGTTGGAAGGCGGCACGTTCACCATCACCAACGGCGGAGTGTTTGGCTCTTTGTTTTCCACGCCCATCATCAACGCGCCGCAATCGGGAATTCTGGGAATGCACGCGATTCAGGAGCGTCCCGCCGCCGTGGACGGGCAGGTGATTGTCCGCCCGATGATGTATCTGGCGCTGACGTATGACCACCGCCTGGTGGACGGCCGCGAGGCGGTGCTGTTTTTGCGCCGAGTCAAGGAAACCATCGAAACTCCGGCGCGGATGTTGATAGAAATTTGACGGGCGGCGGACAATTGGCCTTGTTCAATTCGCTAAATTTTGAAACCGACACCGGCATGAATTCGTGTGGCGATTGGACTTGCGCAGATGGCAAAACAAATTTATTTTGGCACTTCGTTCACGGCGGGGTAGCCAAGTGGTAAGGCAGGGCTCTGCAAAAGCCTCATCCGTCGGTTCGATTCCGACCTCCGCCTCCAGTTCTAACTGCGTGTGCAGCAATGATTTTGGAGCAGAGTGGTCCGCAACGGACACTAAAACGGACACCAATTTTCCAATCCGTAGGAAACCAGCATAGTCCGGCGTAATCCGCCCGCTATCGGCTACCTGTTCGGATTCGGCCTGAGTTATTCTCGCGGTTGCGTGAAAACTATGAAAGCACGTTACCGTCTCATCTGCCGTGGAATCCGTGGCGGAGCCTACTACTGCGTGGACACCAAGACCGGCAAACGCACCAGTCTCGGCACGACCAATGCAGACGATGCCCGGCAGGTCATCGAAGCCAAGAATAATTCCGAACGCCAGCCGGTGCTGAATCTCCAGATTGCCAAGGCGTATCTGGCGGGCAGCGACAATGGCATCACCACCCGGACATGGCGGAATGCCATTGAATCGTTGATTGGCACCAAACAGGGGGCGAACCAGCACCGCTGGAAAACCGCCGCGAAGGACAAGGCATTCGTCTTGTTGCTGCCGCAGGTCATCATTGAAACAAAAGCCGAAACCATTTTGAAAGTTCTGCAAATGGGGACGGTCTCGACGAATGTTTATCTCCGGCGGCTGCACAACTTCTGTGTGGACATGAATTGGCTGCCGTGGCCGCTCGTGCCGAAACGCCAGTGGCCCGCCGTCGAGTTCAAAGAGAAGCGCGGCATCACACTGGCCGAACATCTGGCCATCGTCGCCCGCGAAAACAATCCCGAACGCAAGGCGTTCTATAAACTGGCTTGGCACTTGGGCGCATCGCAATCCGATCTGGCTGGCTTGAACGCCGAGGACGTTGATTGGGAACACCACGTCATCAGTTATGCGCGCCGGAAGACCGGCTCGATTGCCATCATGCGCATGGATGAAGACATGGAGGAAATCTTGCGCGACCTGCCGGGCAATGGGCCACTGTTTCCGTATCTGCGAACCGTGCGTTCGGGCGACCGCGCCACGGAGTTCAAGCAACGCTGCGATGGGCTTGGCATCAAGGGCGTCTCGTTGCACAGCTACCGCTACGCTTGGGCGGAACGTGCAAAGACGGCGGGCTATCCCGAACGGTATGCCCAGGTGAATCTTGGTCACAACAGCCGGGCTATGGCGCGGGCGTATTCCCGCAAGGCTCCGGTGGAAATGCCGTCGTTGAGCGAATACGAGCGGCAACAGAAGACCATCATTGGAAACCGGAACACCGAACCAGCGGCGAAAGCCGTTGCCGCATAAGGAGGACATCATGCAACCTTGGCAAATTAAAGCACTGGAACTGGAAGCGTCGGGATTGAAACACCTTGATGGCTTCATCCACGAACACGCCCTCGGCTTTTTTATTGGGGCCATCTATCTCTTGCTGGCTTTGCTGGTGTGGGTATTGAGTGGCGCATTGCGACGTAAAGGTGGGAAATCCGCGCTTCATGTCCGGCCCGGCCTGTTCATCCATTTGCCGGGACCGCCACCACCGCCCCCGGACACGTTCAACCCGTTTCCGCCGCCGCACCATTCGGCGCATTGCGATCACGATGATGATTATTGGGAATGACCACTGGCGATGCAGATTGCGCGGCGTGATTCTTAAAAGCGATTCCCACGGCGCAAGCGGGCGCGGTCACAGGTGGAGGCGCGGAGCGCACGACCTTGACGGCGACCGCGCGCCGTATAATGGAAGCGCGAGGCACGCCGCTGATTCAGGAATGACGGTCACGGGAATTGTTGCCGTTGGTTGCGTTGCCGTTGGTTGTAGATACGGAACCTTTGAGCGTCCGGCTTTTTGCGGCGCGCTCGTTCTTGTCCTTGACCTTTAGCCGGATGAGTTCCGTTGCCTTGTTCATCCATCTGGCGTCACCTTTCTTTTGCTCAATCTCGGCCGTCAAAAAAAACTTCACGGCTCCTGGCGGTGGATTGCCCAGCGGCTTGAGCTGGCCGGCACTGACTAGAATGGGAATGTGGTCTGGTTCAAAACCGAGACGCCAAGCAGCCTCGGCGGCGTTCATGCGTCCAGGCAGTGAAATCAGATTGAGAATTTCTTTGCGTTCGGGATTCATACGTTTTCCTTGGTTAAAGTGACGGTGACGGCGGCAATGTGGGTTTTCAATGTGGCGGCCAAACGGCGATCCGCCGACTTTGCAAATTTCAATTCATATTTCTGAATCTCGGCTTCCAGCCGCTTGAGACCGCTGCCCAAGACGACCACATGGGCA
>CAVTVR010000012.1:0-345302 GCA_963738225.1 uncultured Verrucomicrobiae bacterium | reverse complement strand
CTTCTTGCCAGCGTCAGTTACGTATTGCTGTCACCAGCGGCAAGCCCTCGGAATACGGCATCAATTTGATGGCGTGCTTTTTCATCGTGCATCACCACGGCGGCAAAATCGAGGCGCAAAACCTGCCCGGCGGCGGCAACCGCTTCATCCTCCGGCTGCCGCTCCGGCCGGAAAACGCGCCGGAGACCGGGGAAGAAGCCGAATTCTTGAGGAAAGCGATGCTCAACGAAAATTTGCTGGGACAAACTCCTCGCTACCGGCTAAAAAAAACAGTTTATTGTCATAAGTTTAGATTGACGTTTGGGCAACATCATGGAATATATTTTGCCAGTGAAAGCCAGCGACAAAAATCATTTTACTTCGGTATGAAGACCATCCTGGTTTTGTCCTCCCATCCTGATTTCGCCGAAGCGATCCGCGCCAGCTTGAACCCCGAACATTACCGGATGGTTCACCGGCACAATGTCGAGGAGGGCGAACCGATGCTCGTTCATGGCCTCGTCAGCGCGTGCCTGCTCGACGCCGATCTCATGGGCGTGGAATGCGTCTGGGTCGTCGAACGCCTCCGCCGCCGCGACGCCAAGACGCCGATCATCGCCTACACCGAACAGTCGCAATCCGATTGGGAAGAGGAGGCTTTTCTGCGCGGGGTCAACCACATTTTGACCAAGCCCGTCCGGCCCCGGCTGCTCAATTCCATCTTGGAGCGCCTCTGGAACCAGCCGTGCGTTGCAACGTCCGGTTCCTGCGGTTCCCGGCGGCAACACCGCCATTTTTTCACGCGCCGCCGTGGATCCCGAACGCCGCCGCGCGCTTTGTCAACGCCTCGCAAACCCTCGATGTTCTGCGCGATTTCTCCTCCATCTTGACGCACTCGCTCGACGCCGAGGCGATGCTGAAACAGTTTCTCCAGTTCCTCCGCGAAATTTTGAGCGTCAACCGCGCCGCCATTTTCCTGAACCGCCCCTGCTCGCCGCTCACCGAAGTCTTGTCGCCGGAAGACACCCGGCGGTTGCGCGCCGCCGCCGCCATCGGACTCTCCTCCGGCCTGCTGGAACATTTTGAACTGTCGCTCGACTCGGGCATTGGCGCGCAAATCAGCAAGCTCGGCCGGATTCTGCGACGCGACAGCGAGGAAGGCCGTGCTGGATGGCGAGGTGCAAAAGGAATTTGAAGTGCTCGGCGCCCAGGTCGCGGTGCCGATTCCCAACCGCGATGCCATCATTGGCGTGGCCGTTTTTGACGGGCGCGTCACCGGCGAACCGCTGGTGAACGTGGAACTCGAACTGATCTTCCACCTGCTGGAGCAAGTCGGCCTCGCACTCCGCAACATCTGGCTGCACGACCAACTGGCCGGCAACCACGAGATGATGACCGATGTGCTGCGCGAATTGAGCAGCGCCTGCATCGTCATCGGCCGCGACCTCAAAGTGCTGCACGCCAACAAAGCCGCCCGCCGGCATTTTGGCCGGAAAAACGAGCGCACCGGCGGACTCGAATTCAGCGACCTGCCGCAGTTGCTCGGCGCAAAAATTTATCAGGTTCTCAAAACCGGCGCGGCCCTGGAGCCGTTCCGCTACGAGCCGGAAAATTCACCCGGAACGATTTACAGCGTCAGCGTGGTGCCATTTCAGCGCGGCAATTCCGCCATCCCCAGTTCGGCCTTGCTGACGGCGGACGACCTCTCCCAAAGCGAGCAGTTGCGCCAACTGGAAGTGGAAGCCGCCAACCTGCGGCTGGTGCGGACAATGGCCGACCGGCTCGCCCATGAAATCGGCAACGCGATGGTGCCGCTCTCCACGCACCAGCAGTTGCTGGCGGAAAAATTCAACGACCCCGAATTCCGGGAATCGCTCGACCACGCGCTGGCCGGCGGCGTCAAACGCGTTTCCCGCCTGATCAACCAGATGCGGTTCCTCGCCCGCGAAGGCCAGCTCCAGCCGGAGGTGTTTGCCGTCGAAAAATTGATCGAGGAGGCTTATCAGGACGCCATCCAACAGCAGCCCAATCGAAGGTGCGCAAATGAAATTTGAAAACAGCGGCAAGCCATTGGTCGTCAGCCGGCGACCGCGCCGCGCTTGAAACATGCGCTCGCCGAAATCATGCTCAATGCGCTGCAGGCGAATCCCAAAAAACCGCAAATTGGCGTGAAACTTCAAGCTGCCGGCAGCAATGGCGATCGCGCCGTTGACCATTGAAGTGCTGGATAGCGGAGTTGGTTTCACGGCTGAAGCCGCCAAGAAAATTCCGTCGCCCTTTTACACCACGCGCAACGTCGGCCTCGGTTTGGGGTTGGCCGTCAGCCAGAAGATCATTGAGACGCATCACGGCAAACTGGAAATTGTCCCGTCGCCGTCCGGCCTTGTCCGGGTTTCGCTGCCGGCCGAAGCCACAGCGGGGGCTTAGATTTGATTATTTCGATTTCAGCCGACGGGTAATTCAGAACTTCAAAAATCACTGTCAATGACGGCTCATTCTCATCGTCAGTTGTTGGCGGGTTTTCGAGGTTAAGGATGAGGATGACGACGGGGATGATTTGATCCGGTGTGAATTTTCAGACCGGCGCTTAGACCGGGACTTTGAAGAAAGCCGCTTGCGTTCACGCCGGCGTTTCGAGGATGATTTGAGCATGACTGCAAATTTTAAATCCGGCGGGCCGGTGACGTTAAGCGAGGAACAAATTCTGGCTTTGCATCTAAAACTGCGCAACATGCGGCATGATGTGAACGGCCGGCTGGCGAACATCATCGCGGCGGCGGAGCTGATGCGCATGAGGCCGGAGTCGGCGGCGCAACGGTTGCAACTGCTGCTGGAGCAGCCGCACAAGGCGGCGGAATCCATCGCGGAATTTTCCCGGGAGTTCGAGGCGCAATTCGGCCTGCATCGCGAATGAGGCGTGGAATCTCGCCTGATGGAACGATCCGAAGCCGAACTGATTGCCGCCGTTTTGCAGGGCGACAGCGCCAGCTTTGAGCCGCTTGTCGCGAAATATTCCCCGCGCGTGTTCGCGACGGCGCGGCGTTATGCGCGGCGCGAAAGCGAGGTCGAGGACATCGCGCAGGAGGTGTGGCTGAAGGCGTTCGACAAGCTGAAGACTTTCCGCGGCGAGGCTCCGTTCGAGCACTGGCTGATGCGGCTGGCGGTGCGGACGTGCTACGATTTTTTGCGCGGCCACCAGCGCAACCGCGAGTCGTCGTTCAGCGAAATTTCCGAACCGGAAGAGGACTGGCTGGACCGGTTCGTGGCCGATCCCGGCAGCGCGGCCGAGGATGCGGACGCCGCCCGGCTTTTGATTGAACGGGTGCTGGAAAAACTTTCACCGCCGGCGCGGCTGGTCATCACGCTGCTTGAGATTGAGGACCGCACGGTGAAGGAGATTGCGGCTCTCACCGGCTGGTCGGTCCCGCTCGTGAAAGTCCGCGCCTTTCGCGCGCGGGGTGAAATGCGGAAGATTCTCTCGCGCATGACCAGGGACAAGTATTTGTAACCCCACAAAAAACAATCGCGTCAAACTTATTGTAGTGTTTATGAACCTTCCCGAATTGCAGAAAAAGCTGATCGCCGCCGCCCGGTTGAACCCGCCGGACGCCCGGGTGCCTTACGCTTTTGAGAAGCGGATCATGGCGCTCATCGCGGCCGGAGTTGTCACCGACCGCTGGGTCTATTGGACGCGCGGACTCTGGCGCGCGGCGGTCTCGTGCGTGGCCGTGGCGGTGATCTGCGGCGCGGCTTCGTTGTTCATGCCGACGCGGTCGGACAACAGCAACGACCTGTCGCAGGAATTTGAAAACACACTGCTGGCCTCGGTTGACCAGGGCAGCGTCGCGCCGTGAACAACTGGAAAGTCATTCTCGCCACGGTGGTCATTTTCGGCGCGGGGGTGGTCACCGGCGGCCTGCTGGTGAACTACGTCAAGCCTCCGCATCCCAAAGCCGCGCGTCATCTGGCTGAAGCCCGTCTGTCGGCCACCAACCCGCCGCCGCGCGCGGCGGACGCGGCCAGGCCGCCGCATTTGCCGGAAATTTTGAGCCGGCCTTTTTTGCAACGGTTGGACGAGGATCTGCATCTCGCCCCCGATGAACACGAGGCAATTCAAAAGATCATCAGCGAAGGTCAGAACCAGATGCGCAAGGTGATTCAGGATGCGCGGCTGGAAATCCGCGAGGTGCTCACGCCGGAGCAGCGGAAGCAGTTTGATGAACTGGTGAAACGCCCGTTTCACAAACCCATCTTTGACACGAATGCGCCGGCGGGAGCGGAAAGCGACTTCAAAACCCGGCTGGAAAAAATCATTGCCGCGCAACGGACGAATGGTGCCGAACCGGCTGCCAATTCCCCGTTGCCGCCGCCCGCATCGGCGTTGACCAACGCGCCGTGACCTTTGTTATTCCTCGAGCAGCGCGCCGATTTTTTTCCGCAGGTCCTTCGTGACGGAATTCACCGAGCGGTTCGCGTCCACGATGTCGAAGCCGTAGGTTTTCTGCAGCGTTTTGAAGGCGTTTTGCATCGCGACTTGATATTTCAGGAAACTGTCGAACATGTCGCGCGAGAGGCCCAGGTCCATGCCGCTTTCCCAATAGTCGAGCGTCGCGTTTTTGGAAAGGTTGCGCTGGACGAGTTCCTCCGGTTCCACGGAAAGATAAAACACCGCGTCCGGCACCGGCGCGATGCCGTAAAGATTTTTCAGCCACGCCTCGTCCATGCCGCGCACCATGTCGCGCGCCATCAGCGTGTAAATGTAGCGGTCGGCCAGAACGATGAAACCCGCCTTGAGCGCGGGGATGATGATGTTGGACAGTTGGTCGGCGAAGTCGGTCGCGTAAAAAAGGCTCAAGGTCGTCCGGCTCAAAACATTTCCCTTCTGCGCCTTTTCGAGTTCCTCGCTGACTAGCGTCGAGCGTTTCAAGCCGACCTGGACAGTTGGCCGGCCGCTGGTTTCCAGCCAGTTGACCAGCTCGGCGATTTGCGTCGAGCGGCCGGAGCCATCCGCGCCTTCGACGACAATCAACTTGCCGCCGAGGTCTTCGGTTTTGACGCGCGGAATGCCGTGTCCGTAAAACTGACGCGATTTTTTTGCAATCATGCGGTTTTGTCCTCCAATTCCTCTTTTCCCTCGCGGTCGCCGGCCAGCGAGGGCGGCAATGGCAGCGGGCTGCGGCGCTTGAATTTTTTCAGTTCAATTTTTTCACTCACCAGCTTGCGGACGATGACCTGCTGTTTCTCGACATTCTCATTGGCGTCCACGATGACGAAATTAAACTCTTTGCTCATGGCCAGATATTGATCCAGGATGCGGCCCTGGAAAATTTTGAAACTCTCATACGGATCCGTCGAAAGCCGCAAATCCATGCCCGCCTCGAAAAATTTCAATTTCGGCCGGCCTTCCAGAATCCGGTTCAAAGAAACTTCCAAGTCCGCCTTGAAAAACATCGTCAAGTCCGGCGCGCAGGCGAAACTGTAATTGCCGCGCACCCAGTCCGGCGGGCAGCCGCGCGTCACGTCGCGCGCGAACGCCGTGAAAATATAACGGTCGCACAGCACGACATAGCCCGCGCGCAACAGCGGCATCAAATGCCGTTCGTAACGGTCGGCAAAATCCGTCGCGTGAATCAGGCTGAAGGTCGTCGGCGTGAGCAGTTCGCGTTTTTTGCCCTTGCTCGTCGCGGATTTGACCAGCTCGGACGAGTTCCATTCGCTGAAATACACCTTGATGCCCTCGGCTTCCAGCCAGCGTTTGAGCAGGTAGATCTGCGTGGACTTGCCCGACCCGTCGAGACCCTCGACGGCAATCGAGACGGCCCGGAAAATTGGATTCGGCAAATGTTTTCATGGTTCGCGGCAGGCGCGTTTTTAATGCTAGTCCATTTTGTGTCCGTCACAAGCCCAAGTTTGCAACAGTTTCGTGTCATCGGACTGTTAAATTTTGGCAAAAATAGTTTTGCTTGTGAAATAAATCACAAATTTGAACTTGCCGGTTTTTCCTTTGAAGGTTAGGCTGATGCCGCGCCTATTTTCAGGTGCATTTTATTTTTTACAAGAGATGCAGGCACAAAGCGAATACGGCTACAACTCAAAGATCGAAGGCGATGTCGTGCTGACGAAGGTGGACGCCGCGCTCGCGTGGTTCCGCAAAAATTCCGTCTGGCCGATGCCCATGGGACTGGCGTGCTGCGCGATTGAATTGATGGCGGCGGGCGCGAGCCGCTTTGATATTTCCCGGTTCGGCTCGGAAGTCATGCGCTTCTCACCGCGCCAGTCCGACTGCATGATCGTGGCCGGCACCGTCACTTACAAAATGGCCGGCGCGCTCAAGCGCATTTACGACCAGATGCCCGAGCCTAAATGGGTCATCGCCATGGGCGCGTGCGCCTCGACCGGCGGCATGTATCGCAGCTACGCCGTGTTGCAGGGCGTGGACAATATCGTGCCGGTGGATGTGTATATTTCCGGCTGCCCGCCGCGGCCCGAAGCGGTGCTCGACGCGCTGATGAAGCTTCAGGAAAAAATTGGCAAACAGCCGGTTTTGCAGGAAACCGTCGCGGCAAAGCTTTTGCATTTGGAAAAATAATTTTTTGGCCACAGATTTTCACAGATGAAACACAGATTTTTAGGAATTGGAGAAATGCGTCGCAGAAAATGTTGTATCTGTGTTTCATCTGTGTCCATCTGTGGCTAAAACTTTTTAAAAATGTCAGCATTAGAATCCGCCAATAAAATAAAAGCCAAATTCGGCGACCTCGTCTCCGAGCCGGCGGAGTTTCGCGGCGAAATCTCATTGAAAATTTCCGACGCGGAACAGATTTTTGACGTTTGCAGTTTTGCCAGGAAGCAGCTTGGCTTCGATTACCTTGTGGACATTTCCAGCGTGGATAATTATGGCAACGATCCGCGCTGGACGGTCATTTATCATCTGCGCAGCCTGGCGAACAATGTGGAACTGCGCCTCAAAACCGATGTGAGCGAGGAAAAGTCCGAGCTGCCCAGCGTCCTCGGCGTCTGGCGCACGGCCAACTGGCACGAGCGCGAAATTTACGACATGATGGGCATCCGCTTCAGCGGACACCCCGATTTGCGCCGCATTTTGATGTGGGAAGGCTATCCGTATTTTCCGTTGCGAAAAGATTTCCCGCTGGCCGGCAAGCCGACAGATTTGCCGGGCGTGGCCTTCACGCGCGTGACGCCGATGGAAGGCGGGCCGTTCGTGACCATCGCCGGCGGAAACGATTCCATCGCCCGCGAACCGCGCGTGCGCATTCCCGGAGACGACGAAGTCGAATTCAACGCGAGAGTCGAGCAGCGCGCCGATAACAAGGATTCTCGCGGCAAGGCGTTTGGTCCCGGGCCGATTGAGAAAAAATAATTTTTACGGCCGACAAAATGGCAACCGTTCAAGACATTGAAATCCGCGATTCCGCTGCGCGCACCGCGCAGGCGACGGAGGAACTTCGCGACATGCAGGGCGAAAAGATGGTTCTGAACATGGGGCCGTCGCATCCGGCCACGCACGGCGTCTTGCGCATCGTGCTGGAACTGGACGGCGAAGTCATCACCAAGGCCGACCCGGACGTGGGCTACTTGCATCGCGGCGACGAAAAAATCGCCGAGAACATGACCTACACCCAGTTCATCCCCTACACGGACCGGCTGGATTATCTCGCGCCGCTGGCGAACAACGTCGCCTACGCGCTTGCGGTGGAAAAGCTGCTTGGCGTTCACGACAAATTGCCGCCGCGCTGCCAATACATCCGCGTGATGTGCTGCGAACTGGCCCGTATTTCCGCGCATTTGCTCGGCCTTGGCGCGTTCGCGATGGATACCGGCGCGGTCACCGTGTTTTTGCTCACGTTCACCGAGCGCGAAAAAATTTACGATCTCGCCGAAGCCGCCAGCGGCGCGCGTCTCACGACCAGCTACACGCGCATCGGCGGTCTCATGCGCGACATCCCGCCAACGTGGTGCGCACAGGTGAAGCAATTCTGCGACGAATTTGAAGTCTCGCTTGTCGAGGCTGAAACGCTGCTCACCCGTAATCGCATCTGGGTGGATCGTCTGCGCGATCTTGGCGTGGTCTCGAAGGAGATGGCGATTGACTACGGCTTGAGCGGTCCGAATCTGCGCGGCTCCGGCGTGGATTGGGATTTGCGCAAGAATCAGCCGTATCTCTGCTACAAGGATTTGGAATTTGATATTCCCGTTGGTAGCGTTGGCGATTGTTACGATCGTTATCTGGTGCGCATGGAAGAAATGCGGCAGAGCGTCCGCATTTTACGCCAGTGCTTGCAGAAAATTCCCGGCGGCTGGACGAACGATGCGAACGAGCCGGTATGCGTTGCCGACGGAAAAATCACCTTGCCGTCGAAACAAAAAGTTTTGACGAGCATGGAAGAATTGATTCATCAGTTCATGCTTGTGACCGAAGGCGTGAATTGTCCGCCTGGCGAAATTTATTTCGGCCACGAAAATCCGAAGGGCGAACTGGGTTTTTACATCAACAGCAAGGGCGGCGGCACGCCGTATCGCCTGAAAATCCGCGCGCCTTCATTCATCAATTTGAGCATCCTCGGCGAGCTGCTGCCCGGCTGCATGATCAGCGACGTGCCGGTCGTGCTGGGATCGCTGGACTTTGTGATGGGAGAAAGCGACCGATGAAATTTATCTGCCACAGAGAAACAGAGCGCGCAGAGATTTTCAATTTTAATTTCTCTGTGGGACTCTGTGCCTCTGTGGCAAAATTAAAATGAGTTTTCAAGCGACAAAAGAATTGGAAGCGGAAGTGAACGAGTTGGTCTTGCACTATCCGGTGAAGCGCGCCGCGTCGCTGATGGTGCTGCACGCCATCCAGGAAAAGTTCGGCTGGATTTCATCCGACGCCGTGCAGTGGACAGCGAAGAGGCTGGAACTCCAGCCGATCAATGTTTTTGAAATCCTGACGTTTTATCCGATGCTCCGGCAGGAGCCGATGGGTAAATATCAGATCAAGGTCTGCCGGACGTTGAGCTGCGCGCTCGGCGGCGCTTACGAATTGCACAAGCATTTTTGCGACAAGCTGGGTTTGGATGCGCACGCGCATGGCCCGCAGACGACAAAGGACGGCAAGTTCACGGTGGAATTCGTCGAATGCCTCGCGAGTTGCGGCACCGCACCGGTGATGATGTTCGGAGACAATTTTTACGAAGGTGTTTCACACGCGAAAGCCGACGAAATCGTGGCCGGCTGTAAATGACCGAACGCCATGAAAATCGCAAATCGTAAATCTGAAATCGTAAATGGGCATGAGGGAAGTTGGTTGCCCGACATGGATTTGAACCATGACAAACAGATTCAGAGTCTGCTGTGCTACCGTTACACCATCGGGCAGGATGGGACGAATTAGCCTAGAGAATTTTATTTGAGAGTCAAGAAATGCTGAACGAATCGGACATTATAAGTTTCGTCGCGACGAAGAATCCCGCAGTCGCGCGGGAGTTCTACGAACGAACTTTGGGGTTGCCGCTTGTCAGCGATGACCCATTCGCTTTGGTGTTCAACGCGAATGGAACGATGCTTCGAGTCGCGAAAGTTCAGGAATTGACTCCGGCAAAACATGCTGTTCTTGGTTGGGATGTTCAGAACATTCAAGTGACCATAAAAGAATTATCGAAGCACGGTGTTCGTTTTGAACGTTACGCGGGTCTTCCGCAAGATGAGCAAGGCATTTGGACATCACCAGTTGGTGCGAAAGTGGCCTGGTTCAAAGATGCGGATGGCAACACGCTTTCACTGACACAATTTTAACATGGCGCAGGAATACAAACTGATTTTGAAGCACGCCGATGAACCCGGTTACACGCCGGACATCGAATGCTATTTGCGTCATGGCGGCTACGCCGAACTGAAAAAGGCGCTGGCCATGCCGCCGAAGGATTTGCCGGACGGCAAAAAACTTTCGCCCCAGGAACAAATCCGCGAGGACGTGAAAATTTCCGGCCTGCGCGGCCGCGGCGGCGCGGGATTTTCCTGCGGCCTGAAATGGAGCTTCGTGGACCGCAAGAGCGGCAAGCCGATTTACCTCATTTGCAACGCCGACGAGTCCGAGCCGGGCACGTTCAAGGACCGCCAGATCATGCACAAGGATCCGCACCAGCTTATCGAAGGCATGGTCATTTCCTGCTTTGCCAACGACGTGCATCTGGCCTACATCTACATTCGTGGCGAGATGCCCGAGGGCGCGAAGATTTTGAATCAGGCCATCAAGGAAGCGCGCGCGAAAAATTTCCTCGGCAAAAATATTTTGGGCACCGGCTACGATTTGGAAATTTACGTGCATCGCGGCGCCGGCGCTTACATCTGCGGCGAGGAAACCGGCCTCATCGAATCGCTTGAAGGCAAACGTCCGTATCCGCGCATCAAACCGCCGTATTTTCCGGCCGTGCTCGGCTTATGGATGTGTCCGACCATCGTCAACAACGTCGAGACGCTGTGCAACGTCAAGCACATCGTGGCGATGGGCGGCGCGGGGTTTGCCCGGCTGGGCACGCCGAACAACACCGGCACGCGCATCGTCAGTCTGAGCGGCCACGTTAAGCGTCCCGGCTACTACGAAATTGAAGTCGGAAAGGCGACCATCGGCGAACTCATCAACGATCCGGAATTCGGCGGCGGACTGCGCGATGGTCGCAAATTGAAAGCCGTGATTCCCGGCGGTTCGTCGGCGAAAGTTTTCAAGGCCGGCGAAAAATTCAAACTCAAAAAGAAGGACGCCGAGGGCAAGGAAATTTTGGTCGAGACGGACATGCTCGATTTGCCTTACGATTTCGATTCGCTGGCCGCCGCCGGTTCGATGAGCGGCAGCAGCGCGATCATTGTGATGGACGACAGCGTGGACATCGTGGAGGCGCTGGCGAACCTCGCCGAATTTTACGCGCACGAAAGCTGCGGCCAATGCACGCCCTGCCGCGAAGGTTCGCTCTGGATGAGCAAGGCGCTGCATCGTCTCACGCACGGCAACGGCCGGGCCAGTGACGCGGATTATCTGGTGAAAATCGCCGACAACATTCCCGGCGGCCGCACGATTTGCGCCTTCGGCGAAGCGTGCTCGTGGCCGGTGCAAAGTTTCGTCGGCAAGTTCAAGGACGAATTTGTCGCCAAAGGCAAAGCCGACGAGGAACGCCGCGCGAAGGAAGTTATGGCACTCAAAACGGCAACGCCGGCGGAGCGGCATGATTCAGCCACTGCTCATGTCTAAAGATTTAATCGCTAAAACTTTAGACGATATGAAGTTTGTTGAGGCTGTCTTCAACAAACTTCTGAAAATTCTTCCGTCGTTTAACATTACGGACGAAAAGATTTTGCCGTATGGCCTAAAGGCCCACACACGATCGGTCAGTTGGCTAGTTGAACAGGTCATAACTCAACAGGCAAAATTCCATGCAAAGGAACTTGGGCTGAAAGATGTTAATTTTGAATGGCCGGATACCTGCCTTCACGATTGTGAATTGGTGACGGCAAAGAAAAGTTATTTTGTGAACGTCAAGATTCACAACATGGCAGGCAAACATAATAAGAACGACATCGCCGCCGTGGAAAAACTTCACATGCAGTATATGTCGAATTCCGAATACGAATTGATTTATGGGTGTTTCGGAGTTCATTTCAAAAACATTCACATCAGCTTTGAACCGGAATATCTGAAATTATTTTCGCCGCAATTTTTGCCGATTTATGTCAACCCGAGGAACGACAAAATCCAGGCGTTTTATCATCACGAGCCGGTTCATCGGACACGCGAAGAATTTTTGGTTTTGCTTCGGTCGAATTCCAAAAGTATCGTTCTCAAATCGAAGGATTGATTATGGAAACCGAACTGACCAATCGCATTTTGAACGAAGACGCGCTCGAAGGAATTGCAAGAATTCCAGACCTCTCGCTGGATTTGATAGTGGCCGACCCGCCGTATTGCCTCGGCAAAGATTACGGGAACGATTCCGACAAACTGGACCCGGAAAAGTATTTGGAATGGAGCCGGCAGTGGATTGACTTGGCTGTTCCAAAGCTAAAACCAACCGGCAGCCTTTACATTTTTCTGACGTGGCGTTATTCGCCGGAAATTTTCTGCTACCTGAAGAAAAAACTGATCATGCTCAACGAAATTATTTGGGACCGACGGGTTCCGAGCATGGGCGGCAGCACGCGGCGTTTTTCTTCTGTGCATGACACAATTGGTTTCTTTTCGAAAACCAAGGATCACTTTTTCGACATTGATTCGATTCGCATTCCTTACGACGAGGAAACAAAAAAAGCGCGCAGCCGTTCGATTTTTGTCGGGAAAAAATGGCTTGAAGTCGGCTATAATCCGAAAGATGTCTGGAGCATTTCACGGCTGCACGCGATTCATTCGGAACGCGAAGATCATCCGACGCAAAAACCTCTCGAAATTGTCGAGCGAATGATCAAAGCGAGTTGTCCGGCAAATGGAATTGTTCTCGATCCTTTCATGGGCAGCGGCACGACGGCGGTTGCCGCGCATCGCCTCAAACGGAATTTTATCGGCTTTGAAATCAATGCTGATTACTGCGAAATGATTCGCCAGCGGTTGCACGATGAAGGCGTTTTCAAATTGGAAGCGCCGGTTCAACCTCCCGAATCCACCAAGTCAAAATCAAAACGCGGACAACCAAGTCTTTTTGAACACGCAATGGCTTTGAAGCACGCTTAAATAAATGTCAGCAGCAGCCACAACCGAAACGAAGCCCGCCGCGCCCGCGATCGAAAAGATCAAGGTGAAGATTGACGGGCGCGAAATCGAAGTGCCGCGGCTCATGGCCGACTGGTCCGGCAAGCTCACGCCCACGACCATGATCCAGGCGTGCGAACTGGCCAAGACCGACGTGCCGCATTATTGCTGGCATCCCAAGTTGCCCGTCGCTGGCAACTGCCGCATGTGCCTTGTGGAATTCGGCACGCCCGCGCTCGGCCCCGACCGCAAGCCGGTGATGAATCCCGATGGCTCGCCGAAGATCGCCAAGTCGCCGCGTCCGGCGATCGCGTGCGCCACGCCGATTTCGCCCGGCATGGAAATTTACACAGCCACGCCCGGCGTCAAGCAGATGCGCGAAGGCGTGCTGGAATCGCTGCTCATCAATCATCCGCTCGACTGCCCGATTTGCGACCAGGCCGGCGAATGCAAGTTGCAGGAATATTCCGTGGACTACGGCCAAAGCGCGAGTCGTTTTGTCGAGCCGAAAGTTCACAAGCCTAAAGCCGTGGACCTCGGACCGCGCATCATGCTCGACGCGGAACGTTGCATTCTTTGCACGCGCTGCATCCGTTTCACGAAGGACATCGCGCACGACGACGCGCTCGGCATCATCAATCGCGGCAGTTACAACACGATTGCGACGTTCCCGGGTTTGCCGTTCGACAATAATTATACGCTGAACACGGTGGACATTTGTCCTGTCGGCGCGCTCACGTCGAAGGATTTTCGTTTCAAGATGCGCGTCTGGTTTCTGAAGGAAAACAAGAGCCTTTGCACGAGTTGCGCCACCGGCTGCAACACGCTCATCGGTTCGCGCGAGGAAAAGATGTTCCGCTACACGCCGCGCGAAAACGACGCCGTCAACGGCCCGTGGATGTGCGACGCCGGCCGCTTGAATTACCAGTGGATTCAGCGCGCGGACCGGTTGAAAGACGTGCTGGTGCGCGGCCAAAAGACGACATGGACAGCAGCGCTCAACGAAATTTCAGACAAGCTCCGCCGCGCGCCGCAAGGTTCCGTGGCCATCATCGCTTCGGCTCGTCAGACGAACGAGGAATTGTGGCTGATTTCCAAATTGAAGGCCAAGCTCGGCGCGCTTTGCGACGCAATTCCGCGCGTTGGCGAAGGCGACAAGCTGCTTGTGAACACGGACAAAAATCCGAACACGAACGGCGCGCGGCTTACGGGAATTTGTTTCACCGAGATGGGCGTGAATTTGCAGCCGATTGCCGACGGCATCGAGCAGGGCAAAATCAAAACGCTCATCGTCTTCGGCGAGAACATCGCCAAACACGGCGTCGCGAAGGAAAAATTGCGCGAGCGCGAAACGGTCGGCGAGGTCGTCGAGGAACACAGCCTGACGCCGGAATTGCTCGCGAAATTGGACACGCTCATTGTCAGCGACATTCACGCGAACGAGACGACCAAGCTGGCGCACTATGTTTTGCCTGGCTGCGCCCACGCCGAGAAACGCGGCACGTTCACCAGCGGCAAGGGCCGTGTGCAGAAATTCATGAAGGCGCTCGAACCGGCCGGCGATGCGCGCGCCGAATGGGAATTTTTGCATGATCTCGTCCACAATGTCACCGGCCAGAACGGCTATGTGACGATTGAAGGATTGTTCAACCAAATGGCCAAGGAAGTTCCCGCGTTCAACGGTCTGACGTGGGCCGGCCTCGGCGACACCGGCGCGACGGTGCAAATCTAATTAACGCAAAGACGCAAAGATGCAAAGACGCAAAGAAATGAAATTGTGCGCGGCCAAATCGCTTGGAAAAAAATCCTTGCGCCCTTGCACCTTTGCGCCTTTGCGTTAAAAAATAGAATGAATTGGAGCTTTATCATTTTTAGCATCGTCAAGATCGCCATCGTGGTCGGCGTGGTGCAGGGCATCGTCGCCTACTCGGTGCTCGTCGAGCGTAAAATCTCGGCGTGGATTCAAGACCGCGTCGGGCCGAACCGCTGTGCGCCGCCGTTCATGAAATATGTGCCGGGTGGAACTTTTTTGACGCGGCTCGGCATTTTTCAACCGCTCGCCGACGGCTTGAAGTTTCTGCTCAAGGAAGACTTCACGCCGGCAGGGGTGAAGAAAATTTATTTCTGGCTCGCGCCAGCAGTTTCAATCATCCCGGCCATGCTCGTCATCGCGGTCATTCCGTTCGGCTCGAACCTCGGCGCGCAAAAAATGGTCATCGCGGACCTGAACGTCGGCATCCTCTACACGTTCGGCATCGTTTCGATGGGCGTTTACGGCATCGTGCTGGCGGGCTACGCGGCGAATTCGAAGTATCCTTTCTTCGGCGGCATCCGTTCCAGCGCGCAGATGATTTCGTATGAGATTTCGATGGGCATGTCGGTCATCCCGGTGCTGCTCATCGTCGGCAAATTGAACTTGAGCCAGATCATTTCGTGGCAAACACAGCACGGCTGGATGGTGGCGTATGCGCCGCTGTCGTTCATCATTTTCATGGTGGCATCGTTCGCGGAAACGAACCGCACGCCGTTCGATTTGCCGGAAGCGGAAACCGAGCTGGTTGGCGGCTATCACACGGAATACAGTTCAATGAAGTTCGCGCTGTTTTTCCTCGCCGAATACTCCAACATGGTCGCGTCGTCGGCCATGATGGTGACGCTGTTCTTTGGCGGCTGGACGCTGCCGTTTTGGGGACTGGATCAGCCGGCGCACACGCTGGCGATGGGCGTCGCGCAAATTTTCGTCTTCCTTGCGAAGATGTGCTTTTTCATGGTGGTGTTCATCTGGGTGCGCTGGATGTTCCCGCGTTTCCGGTATGACCAGTTGATGGACCTGGGCTGGCGGCGGTTTTTGCCGCTCGCGCTGGCAAACATTTTAATCACGGCAATCGTTTTGTGGTTTAGATCGTGATGACAAAGCAATGCCAACTGTCTTGCGAATCAAAGGCTATCGCATCGGCTTTTTCAGTGCCGATGGCGATGAGCCGCCGCACGTGCATGTGGACAAAGAGCGGAGCCAGGCCAAGTTTTGGCTGCAGCCCGTGCAGTTGGCAAAGAACAAAGGATTTCGTCGCGACGAATTGAACGAAATCCATGATATTTTGAGTGAACATCAACAAGAACTTTTGAACGCGTGGAATGAATACTTTGGATGATATTTGCGTGACGCACATCGCGAGCACCGCCGACACATTGAAAGTGGATTTCGACGATGGCCGTTCAGTCGAATTGCCGCTGATGTGGTTTCCGCGCTTGTTCCGCGCAACACAGGCGCAACGCGACCACTACGAATTGCTCGGCGGCGGATTTGGAGTTCATTGGCCGGACGTGGACGAAGATTTGAGCGCGAAAGGACTGGCGCTTGGCAAGCCGTCCATTGAATTCATCAAGCAACAACGCAGAACGGAGGCCGCTGTGTCATGAGCATCACCGTTAATCGCAGACCCCTGACGTTCTGGGAAAAGCTTTATCTGCCGGCCATCGCCGGCGGATTGAAAGTCACCGTCAAACACGCCGTCGGAACGCTGTTCCAAGGCAAGAAAGTGACGATGGAATATCCCGAGCAGAAATGGTCCGTGCCGGAAAATTACCGTGGCGCGCCGTATCTCGTGAAGGATCAGGCCGGCGATACGAAATGCGTTTCGTGCCAGCTCTGTGAATTCGTCTGCCCGCCGAAGGCCATCCGCATCACGCCGCCCGGCGACAGCGGTTTGAAGGCCGACCGCACGAATGCGGAAAAGATGCCGCTGGAATTTGAGATCAACATGCTGCGCTGCATTTACTGCGGCTTGTGCCAGGAAGTCTGTCCGGAAGAAGCGATTTTTTTGCAGAAGGATTATTCGCTGGTCGGCAGCAGCCGCGAAGAAATGATTTACAACAAGGAAAAACTGCTCGCGCTCGGCGGGGTCAGCCCCGGCATCCAGAAGTGGAAACACAAACTGGAAGAAGCCAAAGAGCAGGAAAATTTCCCGGTAAAAATCTGAAGTCATGCCTGAAGCAACCGACATTTTATTTTACGTCTTCGCGGCACTGACGCTGTTGTGCGGCGTGCTCGTCATCGCCAATCCGTTCAGCCGCAATCCCGTCACCAGCGCGATGTTTCTCGTGCTCACAATCATTTCGATGAGCGGACTGTTCGTGCTGCTGCACGCGTTCTTCCTGGCAGCGGTGCAAATCATCGTTTATGCCGGCGCGGTGCTGGTGCTGTTCGTCTTCGTCATCATGCTGCTCGATTTGAAAGAAGAACAGCGCCGCAAAATTAAATTTTTCGGCCTCGTTGCCGGCCTCGTTTCGGTCGGCGGCATCGTGGGCATCTTCCTCAAAATTCTCTGCGCGGCGAAGCCTGCGGGAGACGCCGCCGGCCCGGCAATCGAAGGCGACACCGCCGCGCTCGGCAAACTCCTGTTCACGCGATATACGCTGCCGTTTGAAATCGTCTCGGTGCTGCTGCTTGTGGCGATGGTGGGCGTGATTCTGTTGAGCAAGAAAAAACTGGAATGAAAATAGCCACAGAGACACAGAGGCCACAGAGAAGTAAAATTAAATTTTACTCTGTGTTCTCTGTGTCTCTGTGGCAAAAATAAAAAATGCACGTCGGACTCCAACATTATCTGACCATCAGCATCCTGCTGTTTTCGCTGGGGCTGCTGGGCGTGATCCTGCGGCGCAACCTGCTGGTGATTTACATGTCGCTGGAGCTGATGCTCAACGCGGCCAATCTCGCGCTCGTCTCCTTTTCGCGGTTCAACAACAAGCTCGACGGCCAGGTGCTGGTGTTTTTCATCATCACCGTGGCGGCGGCGGAAGTGGCGGTCGGCCTGGCGCTCATCGTCGCGCTCTACCGCCAGCGCCAGTCCGCGCACGTCGAAGATTTGACCTCGATGAAACTCTGATTTTAGCCGCAGATGAAACACAGATTGAACACAGATAAAAAAGCATCCGCTGATTTTGCCGATGTCCGCAGATTTGGTTTGCTTGGAACAAATCTGCAAAAATCCGCGCCATCCGCGGATGAAATCTGTGTTTCATCTGTGAAAATTTGTGGCTGGTAAAAATGAAATACGAAAATCTACCCTGGCTGATTTTGTTCCTGCCGCTGATTTCTACAGCGGTGATAACGCTTTTCACGCTGCGCAGCAAAACCGTCAGCAGCCTCATCTCCATTGGCGCGGTCGTCGCGGGGTTCGTGATGACGGTGATTTTTGTCAGCGCGAATGGCATTCATTTCAGCGGTGAAACCTCGGTCAACTGGCTGGCCATCGGCAATTTTTCGGTGGACCTCGGCTTGAAGCTCGACGCGTTGAGCATGATGATGCTGTTCGTCGTCACCGGCGTTGGCGGGCTGATCCACATTTATTCCTGGGGTTACATGGATGACGATCCGGGCAAATCGCGCTTCTTCGCCGAACTGAGCCTGTTCACGTTCTCGATGCTCGGCATCGTGCTGGCGAATAATTTTCTGTTGATGTTCATCGCGTGGGAACTCGTCGGCGTGTCCAGCTACCTGCTCATCGGCTTCTGGTTTGAAAAAAACAGCGCGGCCGACGCGGCGAAAAAGGCCTTCTTCACCAACCGCCTCGGCGACTTCGGCTTCCTGCTCGGCATTTTGCTGGTCTGGGGCTTGCTCGGCTCGCTGAACTTCGGCGCGCTCCAATCCGCGCTCGCGGCGAATCCCGCGCTGCTCGGCGCAAACGCAACCATCGCCGGCCTGCTGGTTTTCTGCGGCGCGATGGGCAAGTCCGCACAATTCCCGTTGCATGTTTGGTTGCCGGATGCAATGGAAGGTCCGACGCCCGTGTCCGCCTTGATCCACGCGGCAACAATGGTTGCGGCGGGTGTTTACATGCTTTGCCGGACGCTGTTCCTCTTCAACGCTGAATCGCTTCACGTCATTGCTTACATCGGCGGTTTCACCTCGTTGCTCGCGGCGCTCATCGCCGTCCAGCAGAACGACATCAAGCGCATCATTGCCTACTCCACGCTCTCGCAGCTTGGCTACATGGTCATGGCCGTCGGCTTGAACGGCCCGACGGCGGCGATGTTCCATCTGACCACGCACGCCTTCTTCAAAGCCCTGCTGTTCCTGGCCGCCGGTTCCGTCATCATCGGCATGCACCACGAACAGGACATCTGGCACATGGGCAATCTGCGCAAAAAAATGCCCGTCACGTTTTGGACCTTCACGATCGGCGCGCTGGCCTTGAGCGGCATTCCGCCGTTCGCCGGTTTTTATTCAAAGGATTCGATTCTGGCGCAATGCCTGGAGCAGAAAAATTATCTGCTCTTCGGCGTCGCCGTGTTTGTCGCCGCGCTGACCGCGTTTTACACGTTCCGGCTGTTCTTCGTCGTTTTCTTCGGCCAGGAAAAATCCGACCACGCCAAGCACGCGCATGAGTCGCCGCTGGTGATGACATTGCCGCTGGTGGCGCTGGCGATCTTTGCGGCCATCGGCGGTTTTATCGGCATCGCGAACAACTACGGATCACAATTTGCCGCCGACCACGAAACGCTTTCCATTTCGCAGCAATTGCTTGAACCATTAAAGACGCCGGTTCCGATGCTCATCGGCATTGGTGTTGCGCTGGCGGGAATTTTTCTAGCCTTCTCGCTCTATAAAAATGCCGCCACCGATCCGCTGCCCGCCAAGCTCGGCGGCTTGGCGACGGCAATGAAGAACAAGTTTTACTTCGACGAACTTTACGAGGCCACCGTCATCCGCCTGCATGATTTCATCGCGGCGGTGATGGACGCGATTGACCGCTGGTTCGTGGAAGGCTTCTGCATCGGCCTCGTCCGCGGCGGCACGGATTTTACCGGTCGCGCGCTGCGGCTCATGCAAACCGGTAACCTCCAGACCTACGCCTTCCTGTTTGTGCTCGGCGTGGCGCTGCTGCTCTATTTCGTTTTGGGAAAATGACAAATGTTGGCGCTAGGAAATCAATATACACGAGAAGAAATTGCCTCTGAATTGGGCGGCAGCGCTATCGAATATTTGCCGCGAGTGAATGGCAAAGTCGTCTGCGCTTGTTTGCGTCTGGATTACAACCCTGACGCGCCAAAAATTATTTTAGCTGGGTTTGGTCCGCAAATAGAAGAATCGGCAGAAACGCTATGCAAACAACGCGGCATTATTCCCGTTTTCATTAAACAACAAACAAACGTGTGGGAATACATCGGAGATTTTGAAGTGGAAAAGTGTTCGACCAACACTCAAGAAATTCAAGAGCAAGAAATTCATTCGGGTAGAACTGGACGCGAACGAATTAGTCGAATTATCCATTTGAAGCCGGTTTCGAGAAATTAAAATGTCCATACTGACTTACATCGCAGGCTGGCCGATTGTTGCGGCATTGTTGCTGATTTTTGTGCCGCGCAACTATCGCGTCATCATCCGCGCCATCGCGGTGCTGGCCACGCTCATCTCGGCGGTGCTGGCGGTGAAAATGTTCTGCCAGTTCGCCGGTGCGCCGGTGGATGCGGAGGGTTATCGCTTCGTGCAACAAATTCCGTGGGTCGAGTCCCTCGGCATCAGCTATCACGTCGGCGTGGACGGCTTGAACGTCGGACTGATTCTGATGGGCGCCATTGTCGCGTTCGCCGCCGCGTGTTGCTCTTGGGAAATTCAGTCGCGCGAAAAGGAATTTTACATCCTGCTGCTCGTGATGACCGGCGGCATCCTCGGCGCGTTCGCGTCGCTCGATTTGTTCTTCTTTTATTTCCTGCATGAACTCGCGCTGGTGCCCACGTTCATCATGATCGGCGTCTGGGGCCGCGGCGAACGCAAGAATTACGCAACGTTCCAGATCACGCTGTATTTGAGCGTCGGCGCGTTCATCGCGCTGATCGGCCTCATCGCGATTTACCTGCAATCCGGCGCGAACACGTTCGACATTCCGAAACTGATCGAGCACGCCAAGACAAATCCGCTCGCGGTCAACGCGCAAAACTTTATCTTCCCGCTGCTGCTGTTCGGCTTCGGCATTTTGGTTTCGCTCTGGCCATTTCACTCCTGGGCACCGCTCGGCTACGGTGTAGCGCCGTCGCCGACCGCGATGCTTCATGCCGGCGTGCTGAAGAAGTTCGGTCTCTACGGTTTGATCCGCATCGCGTTGCCGCTGATGCCACAGGCCGCACACGACTGGATGAACTTTCTCGCCTGGCTCTGCCTCGGCAACATTCTTTACGTCGGCTGGGTCGCGATGCGGCAGAAAGATTTGAACTTACTCATCGGCAATTCCAGCGTGGCGCACATGGGCTTCATTTTCCTTGGCATCGCGAGCCTGAACCTCATCGGCGTGACTGGCGCGGTGCTCATCATGATTGCACACGGCTTCCTCGCGGCGCTGACGTTCGCGTTGAGTGGCTACATTTACCAGCAAACCGGCACGCTCCAGATGCGCGAGCTGGGCGGACTTTGCCGCAAGCTGCCGTTCATCGGCACGGCGCTGCTGATGGCGGCGCTGGCAGGATGCGGGTTGCCCGGTTTCGCGAATTTCGTCGGCGAAGTGACCGTTTTCTTCGGCGCGTGGAAAGTTTTTCCGTTCGTGACCGGCTGTGCGCTTTGGGGCGCGCTGCTGATCGGCGCACTTTACATGCTGCGTGCCATGCGTGACATCTTGCACGGGCCGCTGCCGGAAAAACTGGCAAAAATTCCCGACGCAGCGAACCTCTGGCGCAAGCTGCCTTACGCGCTGTTGCTGGCGAGCCTGTTCCTGTTCGGCCTCTGGCCGCGCCTGCTGACGGAGAAGATTAATCCTGATGCCGCAAACATTGTGGCAATGGTGAATGGCGGCACGGCCGTCCCGGCCGTTGTCGTTGGCGTCGCGTCAACGACTCTTTTGGCCGGCGTGATGCCAGTCAATACACGCGAGACGCGCGCGCTCCCCGAAGCCCGCAATCCGCAATCGCAAATCCGCAATTGATGAACTCCCATTTGATGAGCCTCGAAGTTTTGGTGATCGGTCTCGGCCTGGTGCTGATGCTGGCGGATTTCTTTGTGTCCGCCGAGCGCCGGCGTTTTATCGGCTATGCGGGCATCGCGGTGCTGGGCACGCTGTTGGTGACCGGCCTGGGCGACACCGGCGTTGCTTTCAACGGCGCGTTCGTGCAGGACGGGCTGGCGATTTTCTTCAAGCGTTTTTTCCTCGTCGCGGCAATGCTCGTGTTGTTCATGTCGGCGGAATTTTCCGACCGCATCGCCGCCGGCAGCGTGGCCGAATTCTATTCGCTCATCGTCTTCGCGCTTTCGGGAATGCTTTTCGCCGCGTCGTCCAACGACTTTGCAATGCTGTTCGTCTCCATCGAACTCATCACCATCACGTTTTACGTCCTCGTCAGCTTCCAACGGAGCAAACTGGCCTCGCTGGAAGCCGGCGTGAAATACCTGATTCTCGGCGCGCTGTCGTCGGCCTTCATGATTTTCGGCATCGCGCTGATTTGGGGAACCACCGGCGAACTGAATTTCACCAAGCTGGCCGCCGTCGCGCCGCAATTCGTGGACAGCAAAATCTTTTTGCTCGGCGTTTTGCTCGTGCTCGTCGGGCTGGGTTTCAAGATCGCCGCGTTTCCGTTTCAAATCTGGACGCCGGATGTTTATCAAGGCGCGCCGACGCCGACGACCGCGTTTCTCGCCGTCGGTTCCAAAGCCGCCGGGTTTGTCCTGTTGTTGCGCGTGCTCTTCACCGCGTTTCCGAGCGTGACGCAAACGCACATTTTCACGAACCTGCTCATCGTGATGTCCGGCATCACGATTCTTTACGGCAATCTCTGCGCGATCCCGCAGCGCAACCTCAAGCGGCTGCTGGGTTATTCGAGCATCGCGCACGCTGGCTATCTGCTGCTCGGCGTCGCGGCGTTGAGCGCCAGCGGCCAGGCGGCGGTTTTGTATTATCTCGCCGGTTATCTGTTCACGGTGATGGCGGCGTTTCTGGTCATCGCACTCGTGCTGCGGCATCTGGCTGCGGAGGATATTTCCGCTCTGGCCGGCCTGAGCCAGCGTTCGCCGCTGCTGGCGGCCACGATGACGATTTCTATGGTATCACTCGGCGGCATTCCGCCACTGGCGGGATTCTTCGGAAAATTCCTCCTGCTGAAAGCCGTGATTGAACAGGGCGCGACGAACCACGGTTATTATTGCCTCGCCTTCACGGCGCTGGCAGGCGTGGTGATTTCGCTCTACTATTATTTCGGCGTCATCCGCGCAATTTACTGGAGCAGGGACGCGGCGGATTTGTCGCCGATCGCGCTTTCGGCTCCGGCCAAGGTTTCCCTCTGGGCGTGCATCGCCGGAATTTTCTGGCTCGGCCTGTTCCCGAACGCGGTTTTGAATTTTGCCACGCAAGCCGTCGGCGTTTTGAAGTAACCAACCGCTCCTTCAAACGACGCGCATCTGGATGGCGTCCACAATTTCGGTGCCGACGGAAATCGCGCCGATGATGACCACCGTGTCGCCCTTTTGCAACCGGCTCTGCTCCGCGAGTTTTTTCAGCGCGGTTTCAATGGTGTTTTGCGGATTGATGAAATCAAATTCCGTGACGAAGGACGTGACGCCCCAGCTCAAGGTGAGTTCGTTCGCGGCTTTTTCGTTGTCGCACAGCGCATAAACCGGCGAGTAGCGCGGGCGCATCCAGGCGGCGTAGCCGGCCATGTGGCCGTGACGCGTGAAGCACAGGATCGCCGCCGCCTTTAGTTCGTTGGCCATGACCACGGCGCTTTTCACGAGCTTTTGCCGCGCGTTGGTCAGTTCCGCCGCGTCATGAAACTGCGCGCTGCCGCTGCGTTCGATGCGCGTGGCGATGCGGTCAAACACCTCGATGCACTTGAGCGGATATTTGCCGACGGTGGTCTCGCCGCTCAACATGATCGCGTCGGCTTCCTCGAAAATGGCGTTGGAAACGTCGGTGACCTCGGCGCGGGTGGGCATCGGCGCGGCAATCATGCTTTCCAGCATGTGCGTGGCGACGATGACCGGCCGGCCGATGCGCAAACACGTTTTCACGATGCGGCGCTGGACGATGGGCAGTTCGTCATACGGAATTTCAATGCCCAGATCGCCGCGCGCCACCATGATGCCGTCGGCCTCGTGGACGATGGCTTCCAGATTTTTAATCGCCTCCTGATCCTCGATTTTGGCGATGACGAACGGATGCGGCTTGTCCTCCTCAAACAGTTCCCGGAGCTGCATCAGGTCGCGCGCTTCGCGGACAAAGGAGAGCGCGATGAAATCCACGCCGACTTCGAGGCCGAGCTTCACGTCCTTGATGTCCTTGGCGGTGAGCGCGGGCAGGCTGACCTTGACGCCGGGCAGGTTGATGTGGCGGCGGCTGCCGAGCGTGCCGGCGGTGAGCACTTCGCACTCGACCTTGTTGCCCGATTTGGCGAGCACCTTCATTTCAATCGTGCCGTTGTCAATCAGCACCACGTCGCCGACGCTGATGTCGTTGACGAAATTTTCGTAGTTCACGTCCACGGAATGTTCTTCCAAATCATGTTCGCCGCGGACGGTGAGCGTGAATTTCTGTCCCGGCTGCAGATCGAGCGGCACGCCGATGTCGCCGGTGCGGATGGCCGGGCCTTGCGTGTCCATCATGATGCCGGCAAAAATTTTGCGGGCGGCGGCCGATTCGGCGCGGATGTCCTTCACCACGCGGCGCACCCAGTCATGCGGCGCGTGCGACATGTTGAGGCGGAAGACATTGACGCCCGCGTCCATGAGCTTGCCGATCATCTCGGCGGAGTCGGTGGCCGGGCCGAGGGTGGAAACGATTTTGGTGCGGCGCAGATTTCCTCTTTGCATGGGAATAAAATAAATCTACTGCGCGCAATTAAAAAGCATTTTATCGCCGGGCCGGCAGAAAAACGGCTTGCCAAAACCGGCCGGGGCGGACATATTGCCACTTCAATTTAACAATTTAAAATTTATGGCTGACGCAGCAAACAAATACGCCGAAAACATCGCCGGAAAATATTACGTGGACAACCAGTGCATTGACTGCGACCTGTGCCGCGAGACGGCCCCGGACAATTTCAAGCGCAACGAGGATGGCGGTTATTCTTTCGTCTTCAAGCAACCCGCCACGCCCGACGAGGAGGCGCGCTGCAAGGAAGCCAAGGAAGCCTGCCCCGTCGAAGCCATCGGCGACAACGGCGAGTAACCCGCCGGGAATTTTCCCAAGCATCCCCGCCAGCGGACGCCGGCGGGGATTTTGTTTGGGTCAACTGGCCTTGCAACGATTGGGCGGACATAGAACGCACATAATTCCAGTCTCCGCTCCACCGCATCCGATGCGCGAGAATGCGATTACGAAAAGAACCGGTTCACGCGTAAAAATAACCCAGCTCGCGCAGCGACGCATAATCCTTGACCCGCGCCGCCGTCGCGCGGCCGATGATGACGTGGTCAACCACCTCGATCTTCAAAAGCTGTCCCGCGCGGATCAAATCCCGCGTCACCTGGATGTCCGCCTCGCTCGGCGCCGGGTCGCCGCTCGGATGATTGTGGACGAGCAAAATACCCGCTGCGTTCGCCACAATCGCCGCGCGAAACACCTCGCGCGGATGCACCAGAATCGTGTCGAGCAAACCCTGCGAAATTTTCTCCGCGCGGATCAGTTTTTTCCGCACATTGAGCAGCAGCACCTGAAACGACTCAACGTTTCCCAGCCGGTTTTCTTCGCGCATGAAACTCACGACCGTCGCCGAATTGTCCAGCACCGGCGATTCTTCGCGCCGCTCCTGCTCCATGCGCCGCGCCAGCGCGAACGCCGCCACCAGCGTCGCCGCCTTGTCCGGGCCGATGCCGGCAACTTGTTTCAACTCATCCACCGTCGCCAGCGCCAGCGCGTTCAGCGATCCGAATTTCTGCAACAGATTTTGTCCGACTTGAACGACATTTGCGCCTTTCAAGCCCGTGCGCAGCAAAATCGCAATCAGTTCCGCGTGCGTCAGCGCATCCGGCCCGCGCGCCACGAGCCGTTCGCGCGGACGCTCGTTCACCGGCTGGTCTTTAAGAGTCATTTACGATTTGTGATTTACGATTTACGATTGAACCGCATTCCGGGAATCGTGAAAATCATAAATCATCAACCATAAATCATAAATGGAAAATCTCACGCCGTCCCAGCGGCAGGCGGTCGCCGCGCGCGGCAACGTCCTCGTCATGGCCGGCGCGGGCACCGGCAAGACCAAAACGCTCGTCGCCCGCTGCCTCGACTGCCTCGACCGCGAGCGCGCGTTGCTCGACGAACTGCTCATCGTCACTTTCACCGAAGCCGCCGCCGCCGAACTGCGCCAGCGGCTCCGCAAAAGTCTGGAAGAGAAAAGCGCAGCAGCGCCGGACGAAAATTTTTGGCCGGAACAAATCGCGCGTTTCGATCTCGCGCACATCGGCACGCTCCACAGCTTTTGCCTGCGCCTTGTGCGTGAGCATTTTTACGATCTCGGCCTCGACCCGCAGCTTGCCATGCTCGACGAAGGCGCCGCCCGCCAGCTCGCGAACGAAACGCTGGACGAACAATTTCACGCGCATTACGCCGGCGAGGATGAATTTTCCCGCGCTGTCCAAAACCTGATCCAAATCCACGGCGGCGGCCGCGACGAAAAAATCCGCGCGCTGATTTTGCGTCTGCACAACTATTCGCAAACGCGCCCCGATGCCGCCGGCTGGCTCGCGGAACAGATTCAACATTTTTCGGCGGGTGAACCCGCCGACTGGCAAAACTGGCTGCTGACGGCGATTGCAGATTGGCGCGACGAATGGCTGCCGGTTCTGGAAAATTTGAAAAGCGGAAACGAAAAAGCCGCTGAATTGGCGGGCATTTTGTCGCGTTTGAAAAACGGTTTCGCGCGCGAAGCGGCGGCGGAAGTGCTGGAACAAATCGTTTCCGCCGATGGCAACTGGCCGGCGAAACGCAAAACCATTTTGCGACAGCCGCTGGAGGATTTGTTCGCCGAAGCCGCGTTTCTGGCCGCGCTTGCGCCGGTCAAAAACGGCAGCGATCCGCTCGCGGAGGACTGGACTTGGATTCGCGGCCACATGGAAACCTTGCTGCGACTGGCGCAGGAATTTGCCGGAAAATTTTCCGAACGCAAACGCGACGACGGAGTTCTCGATTTCCACGACCTCGAACAATTCGCACTGAAACTGCTCTGGAATTTTCCCGATGACAAGCCAACGGCCACCGCCGAAATCTGGCGCAAAAAACTGCGCTTCATTTTCGTGGACGAATATCAGGACATCAACGCCGCGCAGGATAAAATCATCGCCGCGCTCGCCCGCGACGGTGCGGAGGCCAACCGCTTTCTCGTCGGCGATGTGAAGCAGAGCATCTACCGGTTTCGCCTCGCCGACCCGAAAATTTTCCGCGACTACGCGCGCGACTGGCGCGGCGGCAATGGCCAAGTGATTCCGCTGTCCGAAAATTTCCGCAGCCGCGAATCGCTGTTGAATTTTGTGAACTCGGTTTTCGCGCCGCTGATGCGCGAGGAAATCGGCGGCGTGGTTTATGACGAGGACGCCAAATTGAAATTCGGCGCGCCGGAAAACCGGCTGGAATTGGGCGTCGCTCAAAATCCTTCGCCGCGCGCCGAATTGCTGCTGCGAATCAAAAGCTGTCGCGCTGAAACGACGGATGATGAACTTGCCGACCTGTCCGACGCCGACCAGGAGGCCAGCCTCGTCGCAACGCACTTGAAAATGCTCGTCGCAGAAAAATATCAAATCTGGGACGACAAAAAAAATTTATTCCGCGCCGTCGAGTGGCGCGATGTTGCGGTGCTGCTGCGTTCGCCGGCGGGCAAGGCGGAGATTTTCGCGAATCAATTCGAGCGCGCCGGCGTGCCGCTGGCCGTGGCGCGCGGCGGATTTTTTGACTGCCGCGAAATTCTTGACCTGTTGAGCCTGCTGCAACTGCTGGACAATCCGCTGCAGGACGTGCCGTGCATCGCGGTGCTGCGCTCGCCGCTTGTCGGTTTGTCGCTGGACGAGCTTGCGGAAATCCGGCTGGCGGCAAAGGACCGGCATTTTTGGACGGCGCTGATGAGAAGTCAGAAGTCAGAAGTCAGAAGCCAGGATGAAGCAGCGGGAAAGATTTCCAAATTCATCGGACGATTTTCGCGCTGGCGGAGGCTGGCGAAACAACAGTCGCTCTCGGAATGTCTGGAGGCGGTGCTGGCGGAAACCCTTTATGCGGACTGGCTGCGGGCGCAGCCGCGCGGCGCTCAACGGGCCGCGAACATTGGACGATTTCTCAATCTCGCGCAGTCGTTCGACCAGTTTCAGCGGCAGGGCCTTTTCCGGTTTCTCAATTTCATCGAGGCGCAGCGGGCGGCGGAAGTGGAGCCGGAAGTTCCGGCGGTCGCCGCGGAAAACGCCGTGCGGCTGATGAGCATTCACCAGAGCAAGGGCCTGGAATTTCCGGTCGTCGTCCTGCCCGACCTTTCTAAAAAATTCAACGAGCAGGATTTGCACGGCGAAATTATTTTCGACGAGCAATTCGGGCTTTGTCCAAAAGTGAAACCGCCATCGTCCGTCCGGCATTATCCGAGCCTGCCGCACTGGCTCGCGCAGCGCCGGCAAAAACGCGAATTGCGCGGCGAGGAATTGAGGCTGTTTTACGTCGCGCTGACGCGGGCGCGCGACACGCTGGTTTTGTCAGCAACGCTGACGGAGAACAAATGGGAAACGCTCTGGTCACAGCCGGAACCAGTGACGGTTCAAAAAATCGCGGCGGCCAACAGTTTTGCCGACTGGCTGGCGATTTGGTTTGGATTGCGGAATGCGGAATGCGGAATGCGGATTGAAAAGGAAGGAGCATTGCCGGAGTTGCGCTGGCGATTGGTCGAGGACGCGGAGTTGGCGGAACCATCCGAAATCCGCGATCCGCAATCCGAAATTGAGTTGCCAGTGATGGACCCGGCGACAACGGCAAAGCTTCGCGACATGCTGGCTTGGAATTATCCATTTTTGGCGGCGACGGCGCGCCGGGCGAAAGCCTCGGTCACGGAACTGCGGCGCGAGGCGGAGGAATTGGATGATGAGGCCGAACCGTTCTTTCCCGCAAAACTCAAAAGCGGAAAACGGAAAGCGGAAAGCGGAAAGCGCAAATTGTCAGCGGCGGATTTTGGCACCGCGCACCATAAATTTCTCCAGTTCGTCGCGCTGGAAAAAACCGGCGACCTGGCAGCGGAAGCGGCGCGGCTGGCGCGGGAAAATTATTTGTCGGTGGACAAAAGCGCGGTTTTGGATTTGGGCGCGCTGACGGCTTTTTGGAATTCGCCGCTCGGCGAAAAAATCCGGGCGAACGCGGAAAACGTCCGGCGCGAACTGCCGTTCACCGCCAGCTTCAGCCCGGTGGAAATCGAGGCAATCACCGGCAGGAAAGCGGAAACCGGGCTGGTGAACGAATTCATCGTTGTGCAAGGCGTGGCGGACTTGGTCGTGCTGCGGCCGGACGAAATCTGGCTGGTGGATTTCAAAACGGATGATGTTCGCGCGGACGATCTGGCCGGGAAAATCAAAACCTACGCGCCGCAGGTGAAGCTTTACGCGGCGGCGCTGGAAAAGATTTTTGCGCGCCGGGTCACGCTGCGCGCGTTGCACTTTCTCGCCGCGCGGCGGACGGAAATTATTTAATCCGCTTCGAGCGAGAGCTGATCCGGCGCGGCGGTTTCGGTTTTTTCCGGCGCAGATTCCGCAACTTCGTTGGCCGGCGCGGCAGCGGGCGCGCTGGCATCGCGCAGGCGCACGAGCGCGGGGCGGATGAGCCGGCCTTGAAAGGTCAGGCCGGGAGCCAGCGTCTCGGCGACGACGGCCTCGGCGGGCGGATTTTCCGCGCCGTGAGCGCGATGCTTTTGCGCGTCAAATTTTTCCTCCGGCGCGGCCTGGAACGGCGTGAGTCCGACGCGGCGCGCGGCATCGCGGCAGACGTTTTGGAACTGGCTGATCTGCTCGGCGAGTTCCGGCTGGCCGGAACGCGCGGCGGCGTTGTGCAGCGCGAAAATGTGATCCAGAATGCGCGCGACCACCTGCAACCATTCGCCCTCGGCGCGGCGGAGTTTTTCCACTTCCAGCCGCAGCGCGCCCTTCTCGGTGTCGTTGAGCTTGAGCTGGAATTCATTGAACTCGCGGATTTCCTCGGTCATGCGTCCGGCGATTTCGGCGGCGGCGGCCACGGTTTTCTCCGTGTTGCCCTTCGTGGCTTCCTGCACGAGCGCCCACTGGCCGGTGGCGGCGGAAATTTGTTCGGCGCAGGCTTTCAAATCCTGCAACTGTTCGGCGACGGCGCCGACGGCGTTGACCTCGATCAATTTTCCCGTGGCGCGATAATCCAGGATGAACGGCAGGCAGCCGAGCAGCGCGCCGAGCGCGACACAACTGGTGGAAATGAAAATTTCAGTTTGCGAAATCGGGTGCGCGGCCTGGTAAATCAAAGCGGCGGCGGCGATGAGCAAAACCGCGTTCGCCAGCAAAAACGGCCACTTGGGGATTTTCCAATCGGGAGCTTCGTTCATGCGGGCATTGTCCGAAAAATGCCGGCGCAGTGCAAGCCGCCGCGCTTTCTCCTCGACTATCGGCGTGAAAACAAAATCATGGGCGCGTGCGCATCTGTGTCATTTTCAATCCCGCCGCGCGCGGCAACAAGGCGCGGCGGTTCCGGCATTTCCTCAACGAGCTGTCGCAGCAATGTTCGCTCAAGGCCACCACCGGGCCGGGCGACGCGCGCCGTTTCGCGCACGCGGCGGCGTCCATCGGCTACGACATCATCGCGGCGGCGGGCGGCGATGGCACGGTGAACGAGGTGTTGAACGGCATCGGCGACGAGGAAAACGGTTTTGCCAAAACCCGGCTCGGCGTGCTGCCGCTCGGCACGGTGAATGTCTTCGCGCGCGAGCTGAAAATTCCGCTGCGGCTGGAAAAGGCCTGGAAAGTTCTGAAACGCGCCCGCGAAACGAAAATTGACCTGGCCCGCGCGGAGTTTATGGACGAGGGCAAGCCGGAATCGCGTTACTTCATGCAGCTCGCCGGCGCGGGACTCGATGCCCGCGCGGTGGAACTGGTGAGCTGGAAGCTGAAAAAAAACGCCGGGCCGCTGGCCTATGTCGTGGCCGGTTTGCAGGCGCTCGCGGAAAAACAGCCGCGCATCACCATCAGCGCCGACGGGGAAAAACTGACGGGCGGGCTGGCCCTGTTGGGCAACGGAAAATTTTACGGCGGGCCGTTTGAAATTTTTCCCGGCGCGAATCTGGGCAGCGGATTGCTGGACGCCTGTGTTTTTCCGCGCGTGAACCTGGCGGCCTTCCTCGGCCTCGCGCCCGGTTTTCTTTTCCGCCGGAAATTTGCGGAGGAAAAAGTCCGGCGGCTGCGCGCGGCGAAAATGGAATTGACGAGCGAAACGCCCACCGGCTTTGAACTGGACGGCGAATGGGTGGGCAACCTGCCGGCGATTTTTTCCGTCGAGCCGAAGAAGCTGCGCGTGATCGTGCCGTGAATTTTCACGCCTTCGGCTTGCCGCCGGCGCGGAAGAACATTAGCCTGCGCGCTGATTTGCATGAGTGAAATTCTAGTCATTGGGCATAAAAATCCCGACACGGACGCGATTTGCTCCGCCATCGGTTACGCGGAATTCAAGCGGCGCACCGGCATGAGCGAGGCCGTGGCCGCGCGCTGCGGCGACACCAACGACCGCATTGATTTCGTCCTGAAAACCTTTGGCGTGCCCGCGCCGAAATTTGTCGCCGACGTGGCGCCGAAAATTTCCGACGTGATGCAGCGGCGCGTCTTGAGCGTGCGGCCCGATTCGACGGCGGCGGAGGCGCTGCGGCTGATGGATGAAAAAAATCTCCGCCTGCTGCCGGTGCTGGACGAGGCGCGTAAATGCCGCGGGCTGCTCTCGCTGTTCAAATTGAGCAAATTTCTGTTCCCGGCGGTCAACGGCAACATCGGCCAATGGAAAAATTCGCGCGAAGTTCTTTCGTCGCTTTCCAATCTGGCGCGGACGCTCGAAGGCAAGCTGGTCTTGGGTTTTGAATCGGAGCGCGAGGAGGAATTGATTTTGATGATCGGCGCGATGGGATTGGAATCTTTCGCGGAGCGGCTCGACAAGTTTCCGCCGGAGAAAAGCTGCGTCATCGTCGGCGACCGCTGGGACATCCAGAACGTCGCCATCCGCGAAGGCGTGCGCGTGCTCATCGTTACCGGCGGGATTTCTGTCGAGCCAAAAACCGTCGAGATCGCGCGCGAAAAAAATGTCAGCGTCATCACCTCGCCGCACGACACGGCCACGACCGCCTCGCTCTGCCGCGCCGCCGTGGCCGTGCGCCATGTGTTGAACGAGGAGTTTCTCTGCTTCCGCGAAAACGCGCCGCTCGCCGCCGTGCGGGAAGAGGCCATGTCCTCCGGCTACCTCGCGTTCCCCGTGCTGGACGGCGCGGGCGAGACCTGCGGCATTTTATCCAAGACGGATTTTTTGAAGACGGTGACGCGCAAATTGATTTTGGTGGATCACAACGAGCTGTCGCAGGCCGTGCAGGGCGCGGATGAAGTGGAAATCATCGAGATCATTGACCATCACCGCATCGGCGCGCTGGCCACGCAACAGCCGATTTTGTTCCGCAACGAACCGGTCGGCTCGACCAGCACGATTGTGGCCGACTGTTTTTTCCGCAACGGCGTGGAACTGCCGCGCGAGATCGCCGGGCTGCTGCTCGCCGGCCTGGTCTCGGACACGTTGAACCTGACTTCGCCGACGACAACCTCGCGCGACGCGGAAATTTTGAAGAAGCTCGAGGAGCTTTCGCAGGTCAACGCCCGCGAGTTCACGGAAAAATTGTTTGCCAGCGGCTCGCTGCTCACGCTCAAGCCCGCGCCGCAGGCCATCGCCACCGACTGCAAGGAATATGCCGAGTCCGGCGCGAAATTCAGCGTGGCGCAGATCGAGGAAATCGGCTTTGAGCAGTTTTGGAAGCGCAAAGACGAACTGCTGGCCGCGCTGGAAGTTTATCGGGCCAAGCGCGCGTATCTTTTTTCGACGCTGCTCGTCACCGACGTGGCCACCCAAAGCTCGCTGCTGCTGGCCGTGGGCGACGAAAAGTTCATCCAGCGCATTGACTATCCGCGCCTGGAGCCGGGCATCTACGAACTGCGCGATGTCGTCTCGCGCAAAAAACAACTGCTGCCTTACCTCGCCCATTGCCTGCGCGAAACGGAAAAGGGCGTGAAAGGGTAATTTGCATCACGTCGGCATCGGCCCGCCCACGCTGATGCCGTGCCGGAGGCAATACGCGCCGTTGTCCACGTATTTTTGCGCCCACCATTTCAGGCCGGCGCGTTCTTGCTTGGAAAGTTTGCGGACGACTTTCGCCGGTGCGCCGAGCACGAGCGAGCCGGGCGGGATTTTGGTTCCCTGCGTCACCAGCGCCTTCGCGCCGATGATCGTCTGTTTGCCGATGACCGCGCCGTCCAAAATCACTGCGCCCATGCCGACGAGGCATTCGTCGCCGACTTTGCACGCGTGGACGACGGCGCTGTGGCCTACGGTGACCCAGTTGCCGAGCACGCACGGAAAATCGTCCGCGAGGTGCAGCACGGCGTTGTCCTGGATGTTCGAGTGGTGGCCGACGACGATGCGGTTGATGTCGCCGCGCAACACCGCGCCATACCACACGCTCGAATGCGCGCCGAGCGTCACGTCGCCGATGACGACGGCGGTTTTGGCGATGAAAACATTTTTGCCGAGGCGCGGTTTGCAGCGCAAAAATTTATCAAGTTGCACGTCCAATTTCCCCATAATTAGTTTTAACCGCGGTTTCGCAGTTTGTAAAAATTAAACCAGCGGATTAACTGCCTGAAGGCCGAGCGCCGCGAACAATTTGAAATCTTTAAGATTGTTCGTGGCAATCATGTGCCCGGCAGCAAGACATTGGGCGGCGAGCAATGTATCTTCACACGAAATGGTCCGTTTTTCTTTTTTCAGAAATGCCAGCACTCGTTTCCATTGCAGCAACGTTTCCAGATTCACCCGCTCGATGGCTTCGGCAAATTTTTTTTCGGTGGCCGCAATCTGCGCCGCCAGAATTTCGCGATGACTTTCCGGCGCGCATTCCACGCCAAATCGCATTTCGGCAATGGTGATTTCGCTGATAAAAGTTTCCGCTTCGTGTCGGGGCAGCCATTTTTCCAAAGCCGGCGGCAGATATTTTTTATGCGCCAGTGAAATCAAATCGGAATCAATAAGATAACTCATTTGTAAGGCAGAACGTGCCTTTCAATTTTTGGAAAGGGAAGCTTTTGGCGTTTCAAATGCGCCAACAAACCAACCGCGCCGCGCCGTTTCTGAACGCGCGGGGTGATGATCAAACTTTTTCGTCCATCATCAATGACGCGCACATCGCACGGCCCGCCGCGCAGTAATCCGGCTTGCCGCCGCCAACCGACTGGAAATTGCGCCTGACCTTTGGCGGTGATGGTTAAAGTGTCCAAGTCTTGCATAAAGTAATAATTCATTACTTCAGTCAATTCGTCAAGAACAAAATGGGATAAGTTTCCAACGCAAAAACTTTAACACGAAGCGGCGGCGGCACAAATTGAAAGAAAATGGGGTGACCGCGAAATACACGACTAGGCGCACGCGCCTCGCGTGCGGTGTTCAGCGCCCACGCTGAACACTCGGGCGTGCGGAAAATGTTCAAAACAAAGCAGGCGCATGGAGCGTTCGAGTCAGCGACGAGGGCGTCGCTGACGGCAGCCGAGGGCGGCTGCGCTCCCCAAAAAATGCAGAGCGAAAACGCTTGAAAAATTATTTTGCCGGGAGCAAAGTCAAAATCGTGAAACAGGATTGGCTACAAAATTTAATGCCTGATAATTTTTAGGCATCGTTCGCGCATGACACTCAAATCGAAGATATTCTTTTTCTTGGTGTCGTTAATGGCTGCGTTATTCATCGCTCTGGTTATTGTCGCCAATCTCCGACCAAGATCAAACAAGATACCAACTTGGAGAATGAACCTAGAGGAGATTGAGGTTGCCAAGTCAGCGTGGGCAAATGACAGAGTCAACACGACAAACGATACTCCGACATTAGATGACCTGCGGCCTTATCTTTCAGATTGGGTAACGAATCACATTTCTTGGACGAATGGCGAGGTGGTAGATCCAGACGGCGGGATTTATACCATTGGACGCGTCGGTGAGTTGCCATCATGTTTGATTGGTAGTCGAAGAGTTTATCCATAACGCCCAAAAACTAGATAAGCCGCAAATTTTCTTCGCATTCTTCGCGCGACGTTTTCATTTTCTGAATTGGTCGAACGCGCGGAGCGGTGCTAAAATAAAATCACCAAATGGCGAAAGACAAATCCAGCCGTCCCGCGCCGCGCCGGAAAATTCCGCGCTCGTTCAAGGAATTGACGCCGGCAAAACATTTCAATCCGCGCACTTTTTTTCAGGAACTGATTTTGAAAGGCTGGTTCACGCCGCGCCACGGACGTCCGCGCCGTCCGGTTTTTCCCAAATTGAAACCGGGCGAGGTCGCCATCACCTGGATCGGCCACGCGTCGTTTTTGATCCAGTTCACGGACTTGAACGTGCTGATTGACCCGAATTTTGCGAACTGGCTTTTTTTGCTGAAACGCATCAAACGCGCCGGTCTGCGCATCCGCGATCTGCCGCCGATTGATTTGGTGTTGCTGACGCACGCGCATTACGATCATTTTCACAAGCCGACGCTGCGCCGGCTGCCGCAGCCAAAAATCGGCGTGATGCCGCGCGGCGTCGGCGACCTCGCGCGCGACCTCGGTTTTTCGCGCGTCATCGAACTGGAATGGTGGGAGAGTTTTTCGCAGGGCGACTGGAAGGTGACGTTCACGCCGAGCAAGCACTGGGGCGCGCGCACGCTGCACGACCAGCACCGCGGCTACGGCGGTTTCATTCTGGAGCACCAGGGCCGGAAAATTTATCACGCGGGCGACAGCGCGTATTTTCACGGCTTCAAGGAAATCGGCCGCAAGTTCGCGCCGGAAATCGCGCTGCTCCCCATCGGCGCGTATTATCCGGAAAGTTTCCGGCGCGTCCACATCGGGCCGGACGACGCGGTGAAAGCGTTCAAGGATCTGCGCGCGAAATTTTTTGTGCCGATGCACTACGGCACGTTCAAATTGTCGTTCGAGGAAATGGATGAGCCGCCGCGCTGGTTGCGGGAAATCGCGGTGGCGGAAAATTTGACCGAGCAGATAAAAATCCTCGACGAGGGCGTGCCGAAGGTGTTTTGAAATCCGTTCATCGTCATCGTCATCCTCATCAATCATAAAGCGAGGATGAGAATGAGGATGAGCCGGAAGAAATCAATTGACACTCCGGACGAAAACCGTTTTCTGTCGCAACCAAATGACGGACGAAAAAGACCAGTTTAATTTTCCCTTCCTCGCGCCCTTGCGCCGTTATGTTCCGCTCGCGGTCTGGATCATCGTCATCCTGACGCTGCTGGTGATTCCGCTGAAGGTCCTTCAATACGGCTACCTGCCGGGAGACGACGCGTTGCGGCACGCCGGCAAGGCGGTGAGCGGCAAATCCTGGCAGGAAGTGCTGGTGATGAACGACACCTACAAGATTGACCACGAATATCGGCTGGAGCCTGCTGCTGAAAAAAATCCACACCGCATTCGATGCCGGCGCCGACACGATTGTGATTTTTTCCGTGGTGTCGCTGTTCGTGCTGGCGGGACTGGCGGCGCTGCCATGGCTGCGTTATCCGGAAACCTGGCTGATGACACTGACGCTGGGAATGATCGCGGCGCTCTTTCCGGGACGCTTGATGCTGGGCCGTCCTTACATCATCACGATCGCCGCATTGCTGTCGCTGTTGCTGCTCTGGCGGCAGTTTGGTTCCGCCAAACCCAAGTGGTGGATGGCCGGCGTGATGACGGGCCTGATCACGGCGAGTGTTTATTTTCATGGCACCTGGTATTTGTGGGTGCTGCCGGTCGCGGCGTTTTTTTTTGCGGGTCAGTTTCGCTGGGGCCTGACGGTGGCGGCTTGCTGGGTCACGGGTGTTTTTCTCGGCTGCCTGCTGACGGGACATCTGATTGACTATCCATTGCAGGCCGTCAAAGTCGCGCAACTGGCCACCGGCCTGCATCTGACCCAGCGCACGCTGGCCTCGGAACTGCAACCCGACACCGGCGACCTCAACGCCCTGATAATTTTCGGCGGCCTGCTGGTGTTGCGCAAACTGGCGCGGCTCAACGCGCCGCCGCTCGCGCGCGACCCGGTGTTTTGGCTGGCGTGCCTGACGTGGACGCTCGGTTTCAAAGTCGGCCGTTTTTGGGACGACTGGGGCTGGCCGGCGCTGATGGTTCTGGTGGCCTGCGACCTGCAACTGCTGCTCGCCTCGCGGCTGGCTACGGATTCTTTTCGGCGGCTGGCCGTGGCGGGCGGCGTGGCTTTGATCGCTTTTCTCGCCATCACCAGCGATGCCGGCAGCCGCTGGACCTACAATCTGACCCAGCAATATCTCTCGGTGGCGGAACATCCCGAACTCGAAGGCTGGCTACCGGAAAAGGGCGGCATTCTTTATTCCACCGACATGACGGTTTTCTATCAGACTTTTTACAAAAATCCGCAGGCCGACTGGCGTTACATTCTCGGCTTTGAAGCCACGCTGATGCCGCGCGAGGATTTTGAGGTTTATCACAAAATCCTGTGGAATTTCGGCGACAGCAAAGCTTACACGCCCTGGCTCCTGAAAATGAAACCCGCCGACCGGCTGGTCATCCGCGGCGGACGCGGCAGTCCGCCCAATATCCCGCAACTCGAATGGGACTACGGCGTCAGCGGCATCTGGATCGGGCGGTTGCCGAATCACCACCAAGGCGGCGCGCCCCCGACGATTCCCGCCACGGAGTCAATTGACACTTTGACCAACCCGGCCAGTTCAACCAAGTGACAACACTTCGGTTTAAGCGGCCTTTCCAAAAAAAATCCGCGCTCATGTCTGGGCCGGGCAAAGATAACAAGTTTGACTCCATTCAATCAGGAAATTAGATTCAAGCCGATGCTGGCTGCCGAAACCAAAATCGCGGGTTCCCATTCCGAACGCGCTTCCGACGCCGAATCCGCCCGTTCCTGGAAAAAAATCATGGAACCGGTGGAGCCGTTCCTCCATGCCGTGACGCAGCAGCTCATGCGGCAGGCCCGTGATTTTGACCCGCAAATCGTGCCTTATGCCGAACACGCGCTCAACAACGGCGGCAAGCATCTGCGCCCGACGCTGGTGGCGCTGGCGGCGGGCTGTTTTGGCCGGCCCAATGAATCGCACGTCAAGGCGGCGGTCATCATCGAAATGATCCACCTGGCCACGCTCGTCCACGACGACGTGATGGACGAGGCGGAAATCCGGCGCGGCAGCCCGACCGTCGCGGCGAAGTGGGGAAATGAAATCGCCGTTTTGTTTGGCGACTGCCTGTTTGCGCAGGCGTTGAAACTGGCGGCCAGTTTCCCGACCACGGAAGTCTGCCGGGCGGTTTCCATCGCGACGAACACGGTTTGTTCCGGCGAAATTTTGCAGACGCAGCAGCGGCGGAATTTTCCGGCGGCGCGGCGCGATTATTTCCGCGTCATCGAAATGAAGACGGGCGAGTTGTTCACGCTGTCCTGCGACCTGGCGGCGTTTTTGAGCGAGGCTCCGCCGGCGCAGCGGGCGGCCCTGCGCGAATTTGGCGCGGCCGTCGGCACGGCGTATCAGGTTTATGACGATTGCGTGGATTTGTTCGGCACCGAGGCCGAGGCCGGCAAATCGCTCGGCACGGATCTGGCCAAGGGCAAACTGACCTGGCCGGTGCTGCTGGCGTGGGAACGCGCCACGGCGGCCGACCGGACGGCATTGGAAAAAACGATCCAAAACTGGCAGCCGGAAAATTTGGTGGCGGTCAACGCGCTGCTCGCCAAATACGAAACCTTTGAGCCGTCGGTGCGGGAAATCCGGCGTTTTCTGGATCAGGCGCGCCGGGCGTTGCGGGTGTTGCCGGAATCGCCGGGCCGGACGGGCTTGTCGGCGCTTGGCGGATTTTCTTGCGCAACAAACCGGCGCTTTGGCGGTTCAATGACCATGCTTATGTCCGAACCCGCCACGATTCCCGACGCCAACGCGCCCGCCGGCCAGTTGGAAGGCGATTTGGTGCGCCGCGCCCGGCACGGCGATCTGCGCGCCTACGACGAATTGGTGAAGCGCTATCAGCAGCGCATTTACGCGACGATTTACCACATGACGTCCAACCACGAGGACGCCAACGACCTCGCGCAGGAATCGTTCATCAAGGCCTATTCGGCGCTGAAATCCTTCAAGGGCGGCTCCAGTTTTTACACCTGGCTTTACCGGATCGCGGTCAACAAGACGATCAATTTTCTCAAGCAGCGGAAGAACAAGCACCATCTCAGCCTGAACGATCTCGACTTCAACGCCGAGCATGACCCGGACTTGGTGGCGCTGATTTCCGACAAAACCCCGCAGCGCGACGCCAACTTGAGCGAGCTGCAAAAAAAATTGAACGAAGCGTTGCTCAAGCTGTCTGAACCTCACAGAATGGTTGTGGTTCTGCATGATGTGCAGGGGGTTTCCCACGAGGAAATCGCGGAAATTGTGGGCTGCAACATCGGGACGGTGCGCTCGCGGCTGTTTTACGCGCGCCAGCAGTTGCAGGGTTATTTGGCGGAATACATCAAGTCATAAGTCAACATGAACGAGAACAACAAAAATTTTGACGAATTGAAACGGCTGCTGAAACTCAAGCGGCACGAAATCCCGCCGCCCGGCTATTTCAACAATTTTTCCGGCGAAGTCATCTCGCGCATCCGCGCGGGCGAGACCGGCGGTTCCACAAGCCTGGCCGAACAACTGCGCGACGTCACCGTGGCTGGAAAGTTTGCTGCGCATTTTTCAAGCCAAACCCGGCGTGATTGGCGGAGCTGGCCACGAGCCTTTGCCTGCTGCTGCTGATCGGAGTTGTGCTGGCGGACCGGCCCGACCAGGCGTCGGCGGGAATTTTGGCCAGTTCGGACAGCCGCGCCGGAACCCGCTCCGGCATTGGCGGCGGCTGGTCGCCGGCATCGGCACGATGACGTCTGGCATTGCCATCAGCACTAATCCGGTGATCAGCCTGCAGCCGGTGGCCACCTTGTTCAGCCAGCAGCAAAATCCGCTGTTCCAAGCCGCGAGCTTCGCGCCAGTCAGGCCAGTAATCCGGTTTAAAAATCTTCCGCTTTGCGCGGTGCGCGCTTGAAACGCCACCGCGCTTTTCATTTAATTCCGGCAGTGCCAACCAAAGTCATTGCCGTAGCCAACCAGAAAGGCGGCGTGGGAAAAACCACCACCGCCGTCAACCTCGCCGCCTGCCTCGCCGCCGTGGGCAAACGCGTGCTGCTCTTTGACCTGGACCCGCAGGCCAACGCCACCAGCGGCGTCGGCCTGGAAAAAGTCGACGGCGCCAGCGCTTATCAGGTTTTGCTCGGCGAAGGCAGCCTGCTCGAAAAAATCAAGCCGACGGCCTTCGAGCGGCTCGAAGTCATTCCCAGCGAAGTGGATTTGTGCGCCGCCGACCTCGAACTCGCGCGGCTGGAAAATCATTTGCACCGCGTCGCGCACTCGCTTCAGCCGGTGCGCGACAGCGGACGTTTGACCTCGTGCTGCTTGACTGCCCGCCGTCGCTGGGCATTCTCTCGCTGAACGCCTTTGCCGCGTGCGACGGCATTCTGGTGCCGCTGCAATGCGAGTATTACGCGCTCGAAGGCATCTCGATGATGAACCGCGTGCTCGACCAGTTGCGCGCCGCCGGCGTCAACCCGCGCCTCGATATTTTCGGCGTGGTGATGACGATGTTCGATGGCCGCACGAAGTTGTCCAACGAAGTCGTGGACGAAGTCCGCAAACTGCTCGGCGCAAAAGTTTTTGAAACCGTCATTCCGCGCACGACGCGCCTCGCCGAGGCGCCCAGCTTCGGCCAGCCGATCATCCATTACGACAAATACAGCTCCGGCGCGGCGGCGTATGAACTGCTCGCGCAGGAAGTGATGGCCCGTCTGGACTTGAAATAAATTTTGCCAGCCAGGAAAAAACGGCGCGACCGGGCATTTTGTCATTTTGAATTTTTCGTTTTTGTCTTTTAATAGGGAATGCTCAAACGAACCGCACTTTATTCCGCGCACCAAAAACTCGGCGCCAAGCTCATTGATTTCGGCGGCTGGGAAATGCCGGTGCAATACACCAGCATCACCGACGAACATCTCGCCGTCCGCAACGCCGCCGGCATTTTCGACATCTCGCACATGGGCGAAGTCACCGTCAGCGGCGCCGGCGCGGCGGAATTTCTGAATCACACGCTCACCAACGACATCCGCAAGCTCGCCCCCGGCCAGGGCCAATACACGCTGATGTGCAACGAGCGCGGCGGCGTGATTGACGATCTCTACGCCTACCGGCTTCGCGCCGGACGCCTATTTTCTCATCATCAACGCCTCGCGCATTGACGACGATGTGGCCTGGCTCAAGGCGCAGGCCGCGAAATTTTCCGGCGGCGACTTGAATCTCACCGACGCCTCGCATCATTACGCCGCCATCGCCGTGCAAGGCCCGAAAGTGCGCTCGTTCATCAACGCCTGCATTCCCGGCGCGTCCGATGCGGTGGTGCCGGTCGCCGCCGTCAGCGATCTGAAAAAAAACCAGCTCGCCGGATTTCAATTTGAGAACCACAACGTCTTGGTGGCCTGCACCGGCTACACCGGCGAGGACGGCTTTGAAATCCTCGGCCCGGAAGCCGCCGCCGGCCGGCTTTGGGACAAACTCCTTTCCGTCGGCGCGCCGTTCGGCATCAAGCCCTGCGGCCTCGGCGCGCGCGACACGCTGCGCACGGAAGTTTGCTATCCGCTTTACGGCCACGAACTCGACGAGCACACCACGCCCATCGAAGCCGGCGTCGGATTTTTTGTCTCGCTCGACAAAGGGCGAATTCAACGGCCGCGCCGTGCTCGCGGAGCAAAAGGCGAATGGCGTGAAGAAAAAACTGGTCGCGTTCAAGATGACGGACAAATCCGCGCCGCCGCGCCCGCATTATCCAATTTGGGTGAACGGCGCGAACCGTCGGCATCGTCACCAGCGGCACGCAAAGCCCGTCGCTCAACCTTGGCATCGGCATGGGCTATGTCCCGCCGGAATTTGCCAAGGCCGGCACGAAAATCGAGATTGAAATTCGCGGCAAACGCTTCGCCGCCGTCGTGGTGCCGAAACCGATCTTCAAAAAACAGTAATTCCTGTCCGCTGGCCTTCCAAAGTCGTGGCTTGCGTTGGCAATGAAACGCCTGGCGTTTTCCGGCATTCCAATCCGTCCCGTCCTGCGAGATGCTTGACTTCCAGCCTGCGCCCGCTAGTGTCCCACTGGCTGCGTCTCGTTGGCTTGCACCTTTTTTGTTAAGTAAATAGCAATTTTTGCAAAGCCGGCCCGGCTGCCTTCGGCCAAAATAAGGGTGTTGACGATGGAAACGACTCAACATCCTTATCTGGTGCTGGTGCTGCTGGCGGCGGCGGCCGTGGGCTTTGCGCTGACGCCGCTGGCGGCGGCGTGGGCTTGGGCGCAGGTTTTTCTCGCCCCAAAAACCGGGCAAGGACAAAAACGACACTTACGAATGCGGCCTCGCGTCCAAAGGCGACGCGTGGATTCATTTCCGTTCGGAATACTACCTTTACGGCATCATCTTTCTGGTGTTTGACGTGGAGACGATTTTTCTGCTGCCGTTCGCGGTTTCGTTCACCGGCCTGACGGTCGGCGCGTTCGTGGCGATGATCATTTTTCTGGTGCTGCTGGTGGAAGGCCTGGTCTGGGCGTGGCGGAAAGGATTTTTGACCTGGAGCTGAAGCCGGAAATTATTGCCATGATTGACGAAGGTCTAAAAAGTGAATTGCAGAAGCAGGGCGTCTATGTGACGTCGTTGCAGGAGCTGTATAATTGGGGCCGCGCGAATTCCGTGTGGCCGCTGACGTTCGGCCTCGCCTGCTGCGCCATCGAAATGATGGCGGCCTCGATGTCGCGCTTCGACCTCGCGCGGTTCGGCGCGGAAGTGTTCCGGCCCGTCGCCGCGCCAGGCGGATTTGATGATCGTCGCCGGCACGGTCACCAAAAAAATGGCGCCGCTGGTCGTGCGGCTTTACAACCAGATGCCCGAGCCGAAATACGTCATCGCGATGGGCGCGTGCGCGATTTCCGGCGGGCCGTTCAAGCAGGGCTACAACGTGCTCAAGGGCATTGACCGTTATCTGCCGGTGGATGTGGCGATTCCCGGCTGTCCGCCGCGGCCGGAGGCGCTGATCCACGCGATCATGACTTTGCAGGAAAAAATTCGGAACCAAAAGCTCACCGGGCCGGATCGTCCGCGCCATTTGAACGCCGACGTGGAAGGCGAATATCCGGTGCCGGCCTACGGCGAACACGATCTCGAACCGCCGAACAATCCCGAAGCTCTGGCAGCCGCCGACTCATCAAACGCTGAAACCGTGGAAACTCTCGAACAAATCAAAGCTGCGCCTCGAAGCCGCACTGCCGTCCGCGAAGATTGAAATTCTCGCGAACGAATGCGCCGCTGGCGAACGCTCGCTGCTCGTGGATGCCGCGAGCGGTTTTGCCGTGGCGAAATTTCTCCGCGACGACGCGCAATTGAAGCTGGATTACTGCTCGAACGTCACCGGCGTTGACTGGCCGGACAAGGAACTCACCGAAAAAATCAAGGTGAAGCAGGTCGTGGACGGCGTGGAAAAAGAAGTCGAGGAAGTCAAGAAAACACTGCGCCCCGGCTATCTGGAAGTGGTTTATCACCTTTATTCGATGGCGCTTGAAGCACGGCCCGGTGGTCCTGCGGATGCGCACGGAAAACCGCGCGGACAAAACGCATTTGCCGTCGCTCACGCCGCTCTGGCGCGGCGCGGAATTCCAGGAGCGCGAGATTTATGATTTGTATGGCGTGATTTTCGACGGGCATCCCGACCTGCGCCGCATTTTGATGTGGGACGAGTTTGTCGGTTTTCCGATGCGCCGCGATTACGTCGCGCCGGACGATTTTGAATACGAACCGACGCCGCATGACGAAGTTTTGGACGCAGGCGAAAAAGCATTATCCGGTCGAAGCCAAGCCGATGGAAGTGAAACCGGAGGTGAAAGCATGAACACCGTCGCCGCCTATGCCGCCGAAAAATTTTGAAGTGAAGCCGAAGCTCGACGCAGAGCGGCGACGCCCATCGGCGAATTGCTCGAAATTTCGATGGGGCCGCATCATCCGTCCACGCACGGCGTGTTCCGCATGGACGTGGTGCTCGACGGCGAAACCGTGGTGAAGCTCAAGCCGGTGTTCGGCTATCTGCACCGCAACCACGAGAAAATCGGCGAGAACATTTCGTATCTCGCCTCGATGCCTTACACCGACCGGCTGGATTATTTTTGTTCGATGACGAACAACTGGGCTTACGCGCTGACCATCGAGAAGCTCGCGGGCCTGGCGGTTCCCGAACGCGCCGAATACATCCGCGTCATCATGGCGGAGCTCACGCGCCTGCAGAATCACACCTGTCTCATCGGTTTTTTTGTGCAGGACATGGGCGCGCTCGGCACGCCGATGATGTATGCCTTCCGCGAACGCGAAAAAATCCTCGACCTGTTCGAGTCCGTCAGCGGCGCGCGGATGATGTGCAATTACATGCGCTTCGGCGGCGTCCGCGTGGACGTGAACGACGACTGGATCGCGCGCACGAAAGCAGTTGGTCGGCCAACTACGGCAAGTTCCTCGATGAATTTGAAACGTTCCTGAACGAAAACGAAATTCTCCTCGCGCGCACGCAAGGCGTTGGCCGCTGATTCCAAAGGAACAGGCCATCAACGCGTCCATCACCGGCCCGATGCTGCGCGCCGCCGGCGTGAATTACGACCTGCGCAAGGTGGACAAATACGGCATTTACAGCCGGTTCGATTTCAAGGTGCCGCTGGGCGAACACGGCGACATTTACGACCGCTACATGGTGCGCGTGCTGGAAATGCGCGAGAGCATCAAGATTTTGAAGCAGGCGCTGCGCGACATTCCCGCCGGGCCGGTCATGGATCCGAAGGCGAAGCTGCGCGGTTTCCGTCCGAAGCCCGGCGAAGTTTATGGCCGCATCGAATCGCCGAAAGGCGAACTGGGTTTTTATCTCATCAGCGACGGCTCGCCGAATCCGTATCGCTATCGCGTGCGTCCGCCGAGCTTCATCAATCTGACGATTTTGGAAGACATGTGTCTCGGCCACCGGATTGCCGACGTCGTCGTGATTCTCGGCAGCGTGGACATTGTGCTCGGCGAGGTGGACCGATGAAAACCGATTTGATGGAGCAAAAATGTTAGGCGAGCAAATCATCAAAGGCATGGCGGTGACCGCCAGGAATTTCTTCGGGAGCTACGTCTCGAAGGAACGCCTGACCACCGTGCAGTATCCCGAAGAACACCTGGCGCAAAAGGAAAACACCCGGCAGTTCCCGTTCCTCGTTTATGACGGCGACGATTGGGAAAAAGGTCTGCGCTGCGTGGCCTGCCAGATTTGCGAGAAGGAATGTCCGCCCAAGTGCATTTACATCGTCAAGAGCAAGGACAAGAAGCCCGATTACAAAGGCCAGCCGCAGATTTATCCGGCTGACGTTCGACATTGATATTTCCGTCTGCATGAGCTGCCAGATTTGCGTCGAGGTCTGCCCGTTCGAGTCCATCAAGATGGACACCGAATTTGAATTGAGCACGGACGACCGTTTCGGCGGACTGCTGCTGACCAAGGACAAGCTCGCCAAGCCCAACAGCTATTACCAAAAGATGCATCCGCACGACGCGGCAGATTCCGACGCCGTGATCGCCGCCGAAAAAGCCAAGGCCGAGGCCAAAGCCAAAGCCGCTGCGGAAGCCAAGGTAAAAGCCGACGCCGAAGCGAAAGCCAAAGCTGCCGCCGCTGCCGCAACGGCGCCAATCGCAGCTCCGGCTCCACGACACCGCCGCCGCAGCGAAATAAATTGAAGACACGAAAGAAAATGTTCGACAAGCTTGATCAAATTTTTGTGACCGCCCTGCACTGGCTGGTGAGCTTTTTGCCGGAAGCGCTGGCGTCCGCTGGCGTCAGTCGTTGATTTGCATCGCGTTCATCCTGTCGGTGTTTCCCGCTGTGTTTTCGCGTCACCACCATTTTCGAGCGCAAAGGCATCGGCCGCATCCAAAACCGCTACGGCCCCAACCGCGTCGGCATTCCGTTCACCAAAATCCGCCTCGCCGGCTTCGGCCAGTTCATTCCCGACGGCGTGAAAATGCTCACCAAGGAAGACATCGTGCCGCGCGCGGCGGACAAAGTCGTCCATTTCCTCGCGCCGGTGGTGATGCTGATTCCCGTGCTGCTCGCCTACGCGGTGCTGCCGTTCGGCAAAAACATGACCGTGACCGACTACGACGCCGGCTTGCTGTTTTTCTTCGCCGTCGGCGGCGCGGTGGAAGTTTCCGTTTTCATGGCCGGCTGGTCGAGCCGCAACAAATACTCGCTGCTCGGCGCGATGCGCGCCATCGCGCAGATGGTCAGCTACGAAATCCCGCTCATCCTTTCCGCCGTGACCGTGGTGATGATCGTCGGCTCGCTCAACCTGAACGACATCGTCGCCCACCAAAACCATTACACCTTCGGCATCGCGCACTGGCATGTGTTCACGCCGTGGGGATTGGTTGGATTCATTTTGTTCTTCATCGCGTCGCTCGCGGAATCCAACCGCACGCCGTTCGATTTGCCGGAAGCCGAATCCGAAATCATCGCCGGCTATTTCACGGAATACTCCGGCTTCAAGTTCGCGCTGTTTTTCCTCGGCGAATATCTCGGCATGTTCGCCATCATCGGCCTCGGCATCACGCTGTTCCTCGGCGGCTGGACTTCGCCGGTTTCGTTCCTGACGTGGATTCCGTCCTACGTCTGGTTTTTCACGAAGCTGATGGCGATCGTTTTCGTCTTCATCTGGATTCGCGGCACGCTGCCGCGCTTGCGCATGGATCAACTCATGAACTTCGCCTGGAAATTCATGCTGCCGCTCGCGCTCATCAACATCCTCGTCGCCGGCATCTGGCATTACATGGCCGCCGACTGGCAACGCTGGCTGGTCTGCTCCGCGATTATTTTCGGCGCGTATGTCATGCTCGGTCGCGGCCTGATGCAAAACCAAAAACTTCGGCAAACGCATTTATCGCTACGCGGAATAAACCATGTCACCTTTTTTCATCATCACTGGAATCGTGACGCTGCTGGGCGCGGCGTTCGCCATGAGCCTGCGCAATCTCGTGCATTGCGCGCTGGCGATGGCGGTCGCATTTTCCGGCATCGCGGCGCTGTATTTGCAGCTCGACGCGCAGTTCGTCGGCTTCGCGGAGATTCTGGTTTACGTCGGCGCCATCGCCATCCTCATCGTGTTCGCCATTTTGCTGACGCGCAGCGGCGAAGCGCCCGAAAAAAGCGTGCTGACTTCCGGCTGGATGGCTGGCATCGCGGTTTCCGCCATGGTTTTCACGATGCTCGGCTGGGCGGTGCTGAACAGCTCGGCGATTCCAAAAGAAACTCCGCCCGCGCCCGTGGCCACCGTCAAAAACGTCGGCGACGCGCTGATGACGAAATTTGTTCTGCCGCTCGAAATCATCGGCCTGGTGCTGACCGCCGCGATGATCGGCGCGGTCATCATCGCTTTGAAAGAAGACTCGCAAAAATCGAAAATCGGAAGACGGAGGTCGGCAATGACCCCGCTCCAAGGTTGTCTTTTAATTTCCGCGCTGCTGTTCGCCATCGGTTTCGCCGGCGCGGTCACGCGGCGGCACGCCATTCTCGTGCTCATCGGCATCGAACTGATGCTGAACGCCGCGAACCTGAATTTGATCGCGTTCTGGCGCTTCGGCCCGCATCCCGAGGCGCTGACCGGTTTTATCTTCGTGCTTTTTTCCATGGCGATGGCCGGCGCGGAAGCGGCCGTCGGCCTCGCGCTCATCATCGCGATTTATCGGCACAAGAAAACCTCCAATCTGGATGAAGTGAAGGAACTGAAAGGATGATCTGGATCGTCAAAAATCTCTGGCTGATTCCCGCGCTGCCGCTGTTCGCGGCGGGCATCATCGCCGTCAACAAACAGCCGGCGCGCAAGCTCGCGGCGACGCTCGCCATCGGCTCGATGGCGCTCGGATTCCTGCTTTCGCTCTGCGCGTTTGCCGCCACGCTTGGCCACCACGGCGAAGGCGTGTTCCGCGAAGTCTTCAGCTTTCCGTGGATTCAATTCGGCGGCCAATGGATGGACATCGGCTGGGTGCTGGATCCGCTCACGGCCATCATGCTGGTGATGGTGACGTTCGTCGGCATGTTGATTTTCATCTTCAGCGTCGGCTACATGGCGCACGACGAAAATTTCATGCGGTTCTTCTGTTTCCTCGCGCTGTTCGCGGCGGGAATGCTCGGCGTCGTTATCGCCAACAACTTGTTCCTGTTTTTCGTCTCGTGGGAAATCGTCGGCCTGACCAGCTACCTGCTCATCGGCTTCTGGTATCACAAACCGAGCGCGGCGGCGGCGGCGAAAAAAGCCTTCATCACCACGCGCATCGGCGACCTCGGCCTGCTGCTCGGCATGGTCTGGCTCTACGCGCAAACCGGCACGCTGAATTTTTACGACCACGGTAAAGGCTGTCTCGAATCCGGCGCGCTTTCGCAAATGCTGACGCACGCGACGATTGGCGGAATGGCAGTTTCAACGGCCATCGGTCTTTTGATTTTTCTCGGTGCCGTCGGCAAATCCGGCCAGTTCCCGCTGCACGTCTGGCTGCCCGACGCGATGGAAGGCCCGACGCCCGTTTCCGCCTTGATTCATGCGGCAACCATGGTGGCCGCCGGCGTGTTCCTCGTGGCCCGCGTTTATCCGTTGATGGCGGCCGGAGCCGCATCGGTGGAACATGGCGAGCCGGTGACAACAGCTTTGACGGTGGTGACGTGGATCGGCGCGATCACCGCAATTTTCGCCGCGACCATTGCCGTCGCGCAAAACGACATCAAGCGCATTCTCGCTTACTCCACCGTGTCGCAGCTCGGCTACATGATGATGGGTCTCGGCGTCGGCGGCGTGGCGGTCGGCATGTTCCACCTCATCACGCACGCGTTTTTCAAGGCGCTGCTGTTCCTCGGTTCCGGCTCCGTCATCCACGGCTGCCATGAGGAACAGGACGTGCGCAAAATGGGCGGACTGAAAAAATTCATGCCGGTCACATTCGCGGTCTATGCCGTCGGCATGTTGGCGCTCGCCGGTTTTCCGCTGTTCTTCTCCGGCTTCTGGAGCAAGGACGAAATTCTCCACAACGCGCACAACTGGCCGGTGTCAAGAATTCCGTTTTATCTCGGCTGCACCGGCGCGCTGTTCACCGCGTTTTACATGACGCGCCAGGTGCGCATTGGTTTTCTTCGGCAAATATCGCGGCCATCAGGAAGAATCCGCTCACGACCACTCCGCGCACTCTCATTCCTCCGAATCCCACAGCCACGATCCGCACGAAAGCCCCGCCGTCATGACCGTTCCTTTGATCATACTCGCGGGGTTCGCCATTTTGCTGGGCGTCATCGGCACGCCCGCGTGGCCGTGGTTTGACGGCTACATGAACGGCGAACTGGCCGAACTCAAAATCAATTTTAGCAAGCTCGCCGAAACCGCCGGTCTGATGGGCGTTTCCGTGCTGATCGTTTTGAGCGGCCTCACTGTCGGCTGGATTCTCTACGGCAAACGCCAGCGCAAAACGGTGGCGGAAAAAGATGTTTTGGAAGCCGCGCAGCCGTTCATATACAAGCTGCTCGAAAATAAATATTTCGTTGATGAAATCTACGAGGCGACGGTCATCCGCTTCAACGCCTTCGCCGCATGGCTATGCGATTTCGCCGACCAATGGATTTTTGGCGGCGCGGTTTTGCTCGTCAAATACGTCACGGTCGGTCTCGCGTGGCTCTACCGGCTGACGGATGAATATTTCGTCAATCTCGGTTTCGACACCGGCTGCGAGGCGCTACGCGAAGGCGGCGGCGGACTTTCCAAACTGCACACCGGCCGCGTGCAAACTTATCTCCGCGTCATCGGCGTCGCGCTGGTGGCACTGATCATTTTCCTGATTTGGGGGCGCAAAGCATGAATCACTGGCTGACCATTTTAACGCTCGTTCCGTTTCTCGGCGGCATCGTCATCGCCGGCCTCGGCGCGGAACGGAAAAATCTCGTTCGCGGCCTCGCGCTGGCGACGAGCTTGGTCGGCCTTGGCGGTGCGCTCTGCATGTGGTTGCACTTCGACGCCAAGAACGGCGGACTGCAATTCGTCGAAAAAATCGACTGGGTGCCGTCGCTCGGCATTCAATATTTCCTCGGCGTGGACGGACTCGGCCTGCTGATGGTGCTGCTCACGGCCATCGTCACGCCGCTGGCGATTCTCGCGTCGTGGCGCATGGACGACCGTCCGCACGTTTATCATGCGCTCATTTTGTGGCTGCAAGCCGGTTTGTTCGGCACGTTCACCGCGCTGAATTTTTTCCACTGGTTCCTGTTCTGGGAACTCGGCCTGATCCCCGCATTTTTCCTGATCAAACTCTGGGGCGGACCGAAACGTGGCCCGGCGGCGACGCAATTTTTCATCTACACAATGGTCGGCAGCGTGGCGTTGCTGTTGAGTTTTCTGGCGATCCGTCTGGCGACCGGCAGCTTCGATTTCATCGAACTCGCCGGCATGGCGAAGAGCGGTTTGCTCACCACCAAACTGCAGGCGGCATTCGGCTGGAAAAATATTGGCCTGATAATTTTCTTCGGCGCGTTCCTCGGCTTCGCGGTGAAAGTGCCGCTGATCCCGTTTCACACTTGGCTTCCGGCCGCGTATTCCGAAGCGCCCAGCGCCGTGACGATGCTGCTGACCGGTGTCATGTCCAAAATGGGCGTGTATGGTTTCCTGCGGATTCTGTTGCCGATTTTCCCCGAGCAAATCCGCTCCGTGCTGACGCCGCTGCTCTGGCTCGCCGTGGCGACCATCGTGCTCTCGGCCTGCGCCGCGTTCGCACAAAAAGACATCAAGCGCATCATCGCCTACTCGTCCATCAACCATCTCGGCTACTGCCTGCTCGCGCTGTTCGCGGCGACAGCCGTGGCGACCGGAGTGAATAATTCCGATCTGCAAAAAGCCGCCGCGCTCGACGGTGCGCTGCTGCAAATGTTCAATCACGGTCTCACGGCGTCCGCGCTGTTCCTGTTTGTCGCGCTCCTCGAACGACGCTCCGGCGGTTTGCGCGGACTCGATGATTTTGGCGGTCTCCGCAAAATAATTCCCGTGTTCACCGGCCTGATGGGCATTTCGATTTTCTCCTCGCTCGGTTTGCCGGGCCTGAACGGCTTCGTCGGCGAATTTCTGATTTTCAAAGGCGTGTTCCCGCTCGCGCCTTGGGCGGCCGCGATTTCGACCATCGGCCTGCTCGTCACCGCAATTTTCCTGCTCACGCTCATCCAGCGCGTGTTCTGCGGTCCGCTGAACGAGCGCTGGGCGAAGTTCCCCGACCTCACCACCGGCGAACGCCTGCTGGTCATTCCGAGCATCGCGCTGATGTTCATTCTCGGCATCTGGCCGCAATTTATTCTCGGTGCCGTGGACGCCACGGTGGTTAAGCTCGTTCAACAACTGAATTTTTAACCACGGATGAACACGGATAAACACAGATTTGTTTCCGCCAAATCGGCAATCGTAAATCGTAAATCGTAAATTTCAAATGCTGGCCTGGACCATCTACATAATGTTTTTCGGGGTGCTGGTGCTGATGCTCCTGCCGCGCGACAACGCGCGCGCCGCCCGCATCGTCGCCCTGCTCACGGCCATCGCCGGCTGCGCGATTGCCTTTGCCGGCTCGATCCAACAAGTGCAGCAGGTGGATCCCGGCCAGGTCACCACGATTGTTAAAGTTCCGTGGATTCCAGCCATCGGCGCAAATTACTATCTCGCCGCCGACGGCATCAGCCTCATGCTTGTCGTGCTCACCGGCCTCGCGGCCATCGCTGGTATTTTATTTTCGTGGAACATCGAGAAGCGCACCAAGGAGTTTTTCGCCTTTTACCTCGCGCTCATCGGCGGCGTCTATGGCGTGTTTTTGAGCTTTGACGTGCTGCTGCTGTTTGTGTTTTACGAGCTGACGATTATTCCAAAATATTTTCTCATCGCGCGCTGGGGCAGCACGCGCAAAGAATACGGCGCGATGAAGCTGGCGTTGTATTCGTTCGTCGGCAGCCATCTTGTGCTCATCGGCCTGATCGCCGCGTGGGTCGTGGCGCGCGGACAACTCGGCCATCCTTCGTTGAATTTGATCGAACTGTCTCAGGTTCATTTTTCAACCGGCTTTCAGCATTGGGTGTTTCCGCTGGTGTTTATTGGTTTCGCGATTCTCGCCGGCATGTGGCCGTTCCACACTTGGGCGCCGACCGGTCACGTCGCCGCGCCGACCGCCGGTTCCATGTTGCTCGCCGGCGTGGTGATGAAGCTGGGCGCTTACGGCTGCCTGCGCGTGGCGATGGTGATGTTTCCCGAAGGTGTGCGGATGTGGCAGGGCGAAATCGCCTGCCTCGCCGTCGCCGGCATTGTCTATGGCGCGGGCGTGGCGCTCGTGCAGCGCGACTTCAAATTTGTCATCGGCTATTCCAGCGTGAGCCACATGGGCTTCGTGCTGCTCGGCCTCGCGACGCTCAACACCATCGGCCTCGACGGCGCGGTGCTGCAAATGTTCTCGCACGGCATCATCGCCGGCCTGCTGTTCGCCGTGGTGGGCCGCATGGTCTATGACCGCACCCACACGCGCGATTTCAACGATCTCGAAACCATGCAGCTTGGAAAAATGATTCCCTTCGCGGGCGTGACGTTTGTCATCGCCGGCATCGCTTCGATGGGCTTGCCCGGTTTCAGCGGCTTCGTCGCGGAAATGCAAGTGCTCATGGGCGCGTGGCAAGTGTTCCCGAAAATGACCATTCTCTCCGGCGTCGGCATTCTTGTCGGCGTGGCTTACACGCTGCGCGCGGTGCAAAAGGGGTTTTACTCCGACGCGCCGCCAAAGCCGGTTGACCACGATCATCCGCTGGAACCGATAACTGTCGCCGAGCGTTTCGGCGCGGTGATGCTCATCGGCGCGTCGCTGGTGATCGGACTTTTCCCCGGATTGCTGATGAACTGGATTGAACCTTGTTTCAAATCACCGCTCTTTGCGCGGTTGCTGAGCGGAGGTGCGCAATGAACTACCTCCAAATTCTCCAACTCGCCGCGCCGGAAACCATCGTCACGGTCACGATGCTGCTCGTGCTGGGCGCGGACCTGACCGTGCTGCGCGAAAAAACCGTGGCCGAGCGCTTCCGCGTCGGCGGGCTGCTATCCATCGTCGGTTGCGTGCTGGCGGCGGTGTTCGCCTTCGCGCGTCATATCGAATTCAACCTGCTCAACGGCATCCTCGTTGTGGACCCGCACTCGGACTTCGTGAAAGTCGCGCTGCTCGCGCTCACGATCTTCACCATCCTCATCTCCACCTCCGGCAAGTTCACCGAACACGTCGGCGAATACCTCTCGCTCATCCTGCTCGGCACCATCGGCCTGATGTTCCTCGTCAGCAGCGAGGATTTGCTGATGATTTTCCTGTCGCTCGAATTCGCCAGCTTGTCGCTCTACATCCTCACCGCATTCAACAAGCACAACGCCCGTTCCGCCGAGGCCGCGCTGAAATACTTTCTCTTCGGCGGTATGTCGGCGGCGTTCCTCCTGTTCGGCTTCAGCCTGCTCTACGGCATTTCCGGCTCGACCAATCTCCACGAAATCGCTGTCGCCATCGCGAGCAAGGGACTCGATCCGTTGCTGCTCGTCGCGCTGGTGACCACCGTCATCGGCTTCGGTTTCAAAGTCGCCGCCGTGCCGTTCCATCTCTGGGCGCCGGACGCCTACGAAGGCGCGCCCACGCCCAGCGCGGCGTTCATCGGCTCCGGCTCGAAGGTCGCGAGCTTCTACGTCCTCGCCAAGATTTTCACGCTCGGTTTCGTCGGCGCGGAAGGCAGCGCCGTGTGGCACGGCTACGTTTCCGGCTGGACGCCGGTGGTCGCCATCGTCGCCGCGCTTTCGATGGTCATCGGCAACCTCACCGCCATCGTGCAATCCAGCGTCAAACGCCTGCTCGCGTATTCGGCCATCGCGCACGCCGGCTACATGCTGCTCGGTGTTTTGGGCAACACGCCGCCCAGTCAGAGCGCGCTGATGTTTTATGTGATCACCTACGGTCTCACCACGGTTGGCGCGTTCGGCGTGGTGTCGGTGGTCGAGGAAGCCACGGGCAGCGATGCCTTGGCAAACTTCAAAGGCCTGAGCAAGCGCGCGCCTGGACTGGCGCTGTGCCTGATGATATTCCTGCTGTCGCTCGGCGGCATTCCGCCGCTCGCGGGTTTTATCGGCAAATTCTTTTTGTTCAGCGCGGCGGTTCTCGCGGAGAAAAATCTCGGCCTGCTGTGGCTGGTGATTCTGGCCATCGCGATGAGCGCGGTGTCGTTTTACTATTATCTGCGCGTGTTGAAGGCGGCTTACGTCGAGGACGCCGCCGAAGACGCGCAGGCCATTAAGGCTCCGTTCCTGGCCATGCTGGCGCTGGCGGCGCTGGCGCTGCTGGTGGTTTTGTTTGGCTGTGCGCCGGGCTTGCTCACGCAGTATTTGTGAACGGTGCTGTCGCGCGAAGGACGCGAAGTGAGCCAAGGTAAAAACCGTTCTTTCCTTCGCCGCCTTCGCGGTCTTCGCGCGACATTTTCAATTTTGTTAGCTTGAGAATCCGCGCAATCCGCGTAATCTGCGGTTAAAATTTATGAGCAACATTCCCTCTGATCTGAAATACGCCAAGTCCCACGAATGGATCCGCGTCAGCGGCGATACCGGCACCGTGGGCATCACCGACCACGCGCAGCATGAGCTGACGGACATCGTGTTCGTGGAACTGCCCGCCGTCGGCCGCACGGTCAAGGCCGGCGAAGCCTGCGCCGTGGTGGAATCCGTCAAAACGGCCAGCGACATTTATTCGCCCGTCAGCGGCGAAATCAGCGAGGTCAATCCCGCCGTGGTGGACAATCCCGCACTTGTGAACACCGACCCGCACGCCGCCGGCTGGTTCTACAAGCTCAAGCTGGCCAATGCCACCGAAGTGAACGCGCTCCTCTCGCCGGACGATTACAAGAAGCAGATTGGCGGATAAAAATTTTAACTCAAAGAAGTCAAATGTTCTCTGAATGGAACTTCGCGAAAAAGTAACTGTTGATGGCATTCCGTTTGTCTGGAACACAAACCTCGACAATGACGGCATTCGCGAATTTTACGAATTATATGTAAATAGAATTCGTGAATCTGAATCTCTAAATGAAAATACAAACAAGCAAAAATTAGTGATTAACATCCAACTTCGTTATGCCTTTCTAAAATTTCGCGATGGCATTTGTTTTTGGCACGCAATCAAAAGCGAACATTCTGTTGTGTATCGAACCAACCGCGAATGGGAGTTGTATGAGGCTCGGCAAAAAGAAATCGAAGAATTACGCGAAGAACAGTCAATTGAGCGAGGGTTGCTTGGAATCGAAGATCGGCATCTTGCCGAAAAAACAGATGATGCAATCAAGGCAGGTCAGTTTGATGTTGCGGCTGCATACGTCAATGCCCGCATGGATTTGAGATTAAATTCTAAAGACATTCCGGGATTTTCTTATGATTGGACGAAGCGCCCCACGGAACTTTGGTGGATGCTCACTTATTTTCCGACTTCAAATTATGGGATTGAGTTTATCCGCAAACATGATGCTATCCCGTGGGCATTTGAAAGTTTTGCTCATTGGTATGCCGCGCATTGTGGATTAGGGGCTAATGAATGTGCCGAGCAAACTTGGCTAATTTATGAAGAGGCAATGAAACTCTTCCCCGACAATGTAAATCTCGTCAAGGCTGCCTGTTTGTTTTGGCGTCGAATGCGGCGTTACGATTTGGCGATGCAGATTTGTTTAGAGGCGATAAAGAAAGGCATGAAGGATGAAACAAAATCTGGTTTTGAAGGCAGATTGAAACGTCTCGAAAAAGAGTCAAAACAAATATGAGTTGGTTTGAAACAATAAGGGCTGACATTGAAATGTTTTTTGATGGTCAGAATCCTGACGAGACGGAAATACAGCAACATGGACGAGCAGCGGTTGATGCGTTTCACGATTTGTTCATGAGCGTAATGGATGATTTGAAGATTCGGGACAAGTGGCCGGAACAAAGTCGCCGTTTCAGCCTTTGCCCTACGCAAAACATTGAAAAGTCGGCCAAGATGCAGATTGATTTCACTATGGGCATAGAACTGCTCGACGGTTGGTTCTTTGAAGCTCCAATTGTTTGTGAGCAACAAATCCGGTTCATGAAAGATGATTTTTGGGCGCACATTATAAAACTTGCGTCCATTGGAAGAACTGAACTTGAAGGCAGTCTATATGAATTAGAAACTTCAGCCGAAATCAAACGACTCACTCAACACAAAGGAAGTCTGGTATTTTCAATAGCCAGAAATTTTACACTTCTAGCATTAACTCCAAATCATAATTTATCTGTAGGCACAATAAAGGTTGCAATACCTCTCGAATCAGACGAGGCCACGGTTACTCAATTTTATCGAGACGGCTTGGAGGCTCTCTATCGCTCTAATTATCTTCTGCACCGTTCAGATTATCTTGAACATAAACGTAAATCTAAAAATTTAGTTTTAGCGACAGTGAGATAAAATGAAAATCCGTTTATTCATCAAACCCTATTGTCCGTGGTGCCACAAGGCACGGCACTGGCTCGACGAGCGCGGCATCCAATTCGAGACGCTGGACGTGATTGCGGATAGCAAGGCCATGACGGAAATGGTCAATCTCTCCGGCCAGCACCTCGCGCCGGTGATTGACGTGGACGGCCAAATCCTCGCCGACTTCGGCCCGGACGAACTGGCGAAGTTTTGGGAAAAGCTGGCAAAGAAATAAATTTATCCGCGAATTGACGCGCCGTGGTTGGGATTTTTACAAACACACCAGCCCGACGGGCTTTCAAAAATTCCGCGGTTTTCCAAAATCCGACGGGCCGGAGCAGCGATCGGCTTTGATAAATTTCCCCGCCATTTTCTCCAGCGCATCAATCCAGGCCGGATGCTCGTTCATGCAGGGAATGCGCGTGAATTCCTGACCATTCCCGGCGATGAATTGTTCACAGCCACGGATTCCGATTTCCTCGATCGTCTCCAGACAATCCGAGACGAACGCGGGGCAAATGACCAGCATCCGCTTTTTTCCTTCCGTCGCCAGACGCGGCAGTTCGTAATCCGTGTAAGGTTTCAGCCACGGATCTTTTCCGAGCCGGGATTGGAAGGACACCGACCATTTTCCCGCCGGCACGCCCGCTTTCTCGACAAACAGCGCCGCCGTCTTGAAACACTGCGCGCGATAACACCGCGCGTGCGGTCCTTGCGGACGGCCATCATCGTTTTCAAATTCACAGCAATTTTCTTTTTGCAGGCAATGGCAGCCGGTCGGATCTGTTTTTTTTATGTGCCGTTCTGGGATGCCGTGAAAGCTGAAGAGCAAATGGTCAAAATCTTTTTTTAGAAAATCCGCCGCGCTCGCCACCAGCGCCGCGATGTAATCCGCATCGCCAAAAAACGGCGGCTGCACGACCAGCTTCATTTGCGGGGCCAGTTTCGCGACGACTTCCTGCACGCGGACGACGGCGGTTTCGTAGCTCGACATCGCGTAATGCGGGAACAGCGGAATCAGCAAAACGTCCGTCGCGCCTTTCGCCGCCAGATTTTTCACGGCGGATTCGATGGTGGGGTTTTGGTAACGCATCGCCAGTTCCACCGGCACGCTGATCCGTTTTTGCAAGAGCGCCTGAACATGCCGGCTGGTGACGACCAGCGGGGAACCTTCCTTCGTCCAGACTTTTTCGTAGGCATGCGCCGACTCCTTCGGCCGATTGATCAAAATCATTCCAACCACGAACCGCCGCAGCAGCCACGGCGTGTCAATCACGCGCCCGTCCATCAGGAATTCATTCAAATACCGCCGCACATCCGGCACCGACGGCGAGTCCGGTGAACCCAGATTGACCAGTAAAATTGCCCTGCTCATAAAAAATTATACCACGAATCAACACGGGTTAAACGGCAGGCCAACCGGCCTAACGCGCTTCAAATTAAACCAGACCGGCAATGTGGCAAGCCCCCATTTATTGATCCACCTGCGGCAAGTGATCGTCATGATCGTTTCCGCTGGCATTCTGGACGCTGCCTTCCACCAAAGATCGGGACGACAAAGAAGATTGCCCGGCGAAAAAGACATTGGCCAGAACGTGCGTCGTAACTGACTGCGGAATGATCGCCGAGGTGAACTGCTGACCGACCATGGCCAAGCTCCCGACCCTGGCAAGGTTTTCGCCGGGCGAGGTGCGATAACGCATGACCGGTGACAGACCGCCGAACGCGCTCAAGTCACACGTCAGGTCGTAACGGTTGGTGCTGTCGTTGACCGTCACAATGACCAGCGTCCAGTTGGTTGGATTGTAGGCGGCAAGCGAGTTGCCGTCGCCGATGTTGATGATTTGAAAACCGGGCCGGATAAATTCGCTGAACTGGCCCATGACATAAAATTTCTTGTTGATGATGTAATTGGTTTTGCCGCTGCCATCGAGGGCGTTGTTGAGGAAGCCCCAGCCTCGCGCGCTGTCCACAAACTGCCAATAAACCCAGGCGGCAGCCCTGGTGCCGGTGATGTCGTCACGAATGCGCCGGGCCATGGTCATGCCGCTCGCGTCGCCGTCGCCATATTCGGAAACCCACACGGGTTTGCGCGACGTGACAGCCAGATGGCGAATCCCGGCCGGATCGTTTGCTTCATAAGTGTGGCTGGCAATCACCGCCACGTTGCTGGCAGCGGAATCATAGGCATTGATCGAATTGAGAGTGCTCTGCTCATCATTATCTTCGGAAGCGTCTATGCCGGTGGTGAGGTTTTGAGCATTCAAGGTGGCGCGCAGGCCGCTGACGACGCGCGCCTGCTGTTCCGCGCTCATGTGGCAACCTTCTTGTGAGCCACCATAAACCCACCACGACGAAGTTGGCTCATTGACGGGAGTGACCAAGTCAAACTTGATTCCATCCAGCACGGTCAGATTGCTGACGACGGTCGCGAGATAGCTGGCAAAATCGTTTTCATAACCGGTTTGCAAATTGTCACCTGTTCCGTTCGTCGAACCTGTGACGCTGCCGCTGACGGTCATCCACCACGGCGGCGAGTTGGCAAAAGCGACCACCTGATTCGCTCCGAGCGCCACCGCCTTCTTCAACATCCATCGCTGGTTGGCATCGGCGTTCCAGTTCCACACGCCGTTGGCCGGCTCGAAGCCGGGCATTTGGGCGCGGAATTGCATTGCATTGGCGATGTGTGGATTTTCGCCGCCGCCAATGTTGTAGCGAACTACATTTAATTTGAGCTGGCTGAAGGCCAGGCTGGCATAAGTGTCGCGGTTGTCATAACCGCCGACCACATTTCCCCACCAGCAGAGAGACGTGCCCCAGCCCTGAAAATTGTCCACCAGCACGAGGCCGGGGTTGACCACGGCAATCGTTTGCGACTGGCCATTGGGAATCGGCACCGGCATCCAAATCGCCAATGCCAGGCAAAGCGGACGGCGCGGACAAATTTTGAAAGTTCTCATTCCATCGGCTTGCCTTTGGCGTATTCGCCGGCTTTCCGAATAAAATGTCACAGACAGAAATGCAGGGCAAAATAATTCAAGACAGATTCAAATCCAAAAAACTCCGGTCACTCAAAACTCACGGGCGCGGCGGAGCCGGATTTGGATTTCTGCCACGCGTCGAAATCGGCCTGGTTTTGCACGATGATGAAGCCGCCGGACATCGCCGCGTGGCCGTTGCCGCAGAGTTGCGCGCATTCAATCTGGTAGCGGCCGATTTTCGTGGGTGTGAACGTGCAGGGAATCCGCAGGCCGGGAATGGCGTCCTGGGTGAGGCGCATGGCGACGATTTTCAACGAATGGATGACATCCTTGGAACTCAAATAAATCAGCACAGGCTTGTTGACGACCACGTGGATTTCATTCAGCACCTGCACGTCATCCTTGCCGGCGGCATCGGCGGGATCCACGCCGAAGACGTTGTCGCTGGAAATCAATTTCATGTCCTGCCGGCCGAATTTTCCATCCGCGCCGGGATAGCGCGCGTTCCAGGCAAACTGTTGCGCCATGATTTGAATGACGGTGCTGTCTTCGGGCTTGGGGAAATGGTCCACGTTTTTCGCCCAAATCGGAATGGCCACGCCAATGAGCAGCACGGCCTCGATCACGACCACGGCAATTTCGCTGAACTTGGGCAGGCGGCTTTGGGAGCCTTCGTAGTCGGCCTTGGGATTGCGCGCGACGTTGAAACGCCAGAGGACATAGCCGAAATAAATGATCCAGCCAACGAACAGCGCGAGCATCAGCCAGTGGACATAAACCATGAGATCGTCCACGGCCTGGCCGTTGGACGAGTCGAGTTCGGGCAGGCCGAGAATTTTGTGGGCAAACCAGTCGTTCATGCTTTTGCGGGTTGGGCGGAATTTTTTTGTTCAGCGGCGGCGTTGAGCGCCTCGCTTTTGCGGATGGCGTAAATCAAAAAAGTCAGGAACGCGCCCAGCACCGTCGCGACGACAACGCCGAGCGTGAAGATGGCCCAGTTCATGCCGTCGGCCATCCGGTCATCAATGTTGGCGCCATAACAGGCGGCGCAGGCGAAAAGTTTCACCGGCGCAAGCGCGGCCAGTGCGAGCATAATTTTTTTTAACAATTTCACAGGTAGCTGACGTTTTTGAGTTTCTTCAAAAAATAAATGCCATAGACAATCACCAAAATGCCGGCGGCAATCCCCGCCACGCCCCAAAACACACTGCCCGCCTGGAACGCCCACGCCGCGCAGCCGAACGACAGCGCGGTGAGCAGCGTCACAAAAATGAGATGGAAGGCTTTCAGGGACATTTTAGTGATTCACGGTGCCGGTTGGAAAATCGTTGGTCGCCCCGATGGTCAGCGCAAACAGGCCGATGACAAAAATCACCGTGAACGCCAGCACGGTGTAAATGAGTTTTTTTTCAGACAGCAGGTGCATGAGATACCCGGCGACGAGAAACGCGTTCACCACGGCGATGGCGAGGATAAGCGCGACCTTCAGCGTCCAGCCGTCGCCGAGATGCGAGAACGACGTGGCGACCATGGCCGACGTGGTGCAAAGAATAACGAAAAAAATGACCGCGCAGAGGCGGATGTAGTTTTGCAACAAAACTGGTTTTTCGGATTCGCTCATAAAAATCTCAAGTCAAATAAAGCACAGGAAACAGAAAAATCCAGACCAGGTCCACGAAATGCCAGAACAGTCCGGACACCTCGATCCGGTTGGTGAAGCGTTCGGGATCAGTTTTCCACATGCGGCTGCCGGGTCCCCACAAATAAAAAATCACCAGCGTGCCGCCGAGAATGTGCAGCGCGTGCAGGCCGGTCAGCGTGAAATAAATCGCGGTGAACGTGTTGTGCTTTGGCCCGTAATTTTCCATTTTTTTGATGTCGGCGGCGGCGATGGTTATTTCGTCGGGCTTCTCGGCCGGAGTCGCGCGCAAATCCATCAATTCCTTCCGGTCGTCCACGTATCGCCCGTGCAATGTGACGGCGCCGGTTTTTTTGGCGAGATCGAAGTCGGCGGATTTTTCAACCAGATGGCCGTCGGCAAATTTTCCGGCAAATTTTCCGCTGCCGATGGCAATTTCGTAATGAATCAGCTTGTCGCGATATTCGTAGGATTTGATGCCCAGAAACATCAGCGCCAGCAGGATGGTGCAGCCGTGAAAAAATTTGAATTTGCCGAACTGGCGCACCTTGCACGCGGCCCACGCGAGCAGCGTGGTGATGGCCGAAAGCGCCAGCAGCAGCGTGTTGATGGTGCCGAGCGTGACGTTGAGCCAGCCGTGCGGCCACTCGCCGGGCGCGGCGCCGACACGCAGCAAAATGTAGGCCGAAAACAGTCCGCCGAAGAGCATCACTTCGGACGCCAGAAACAGCCAGATGCCGAGCTTGGCGTTGTAAAGGCCGGTGTCCGGCCGTTGTTCAATCGTGTAGGGAATGTCCATGAATAAAGTTCAATGCGCGCCGGGCGCGGCTAAAATGTTTGCTGCGTGCACCGGCGGTTGCGTTGGAACAGCCGGTTCGTTTTGCGGCGTGAAATCCGTGGCGTGGCCGGGCGCGCTGTATTCGTAAGGCCCGTGGACGACGCGCGGTTCGTGCGCGAAATTTCCGTGCGGCGGCGGAGTGGGCGTTTGCCAGTCGAGCGTGGTCGCCTGCCAGGGATTGTCGCTGGTCACTTTTTCGCCGTGGTTGATGCTCCAGAACAGATTCACGATGAACGGAATTTGCGCGACGCCCAACGCGATGGCCGCCCAGAGAATCCAGGTGTTCAACTCCATGACGCTGCCGGGCAGAGTATCAATGGCGTTCGGCACGCGCGCGGCGGAGTAGTTGACCGCGCCGTCGCTCATGCGGCGCAACATGCCTTTGATGCCCTGCTCGAACATGGGCATGAAAACCAGATTCATGAAAACGAACGAGCACCAGAAATGCACGCGGCCCCAGAATTCGTTCATTTTTCGCCCGGTCATTTTCGGAAACCAGAAATACACGCCGGCGAACAGCGCGAAAATCGTCCCCGGCGCGACGACGTAATGAAAATGCGCGATGACGTAATACGTGTCGTGCAAATACAAATCCGCCGCCGCCAGACCGAGCGGCAAACCGGTGAGGCCGCCGATGCCGAACATCGGCAGCCAGCCCAGCGCAAACAGCATCGGCGTGTTGATGCGGATCGAACCGCCCCACAGCGATAGGAACAAACACGTCAAAATGATCACGGACGGAATGGAAATGATCATCGTCGTCGCCTGGAAAAACGTCGCGATCTTTTGTCCCATGCCGGTCAGATACATGTGATGCGCCCAGACGATGAACGACAGGAAGCCGACGAACAGCACCGAATACACCAGTGATTTGTAGCCCCACAGCGGCTTGCGCGTGTTGTTGGCGATGATTTCGGCGACGATGCCCATGCCCGGCAAAATCAAAACATAGACTTCGGGATGGCCGAGGAACCAGAACAAGTGCTGCCACAACAGCGGACTGCCGCCGCCGCTCCGGTCGGCGAGTTGCCCGCCAACGGCAAGTCCCGTCGGCAGGAAAAAGCTCGTGTGCGCGACGTTGTCCATCAATTGCAAAACACCGGCGGCTTCCAGCGGCGGAAACGCGAGCAGCAAAATAAACGCGGTGACAAATTGCGCCCAGACAAAAAACGGCAGCCGCATCCACGTCATGCCGGGAGCGCGAAGCTGGATGATGGTCGCGATGAAATTCACCGCACCGAGCAACGACGACGTGATGAGCAGCACCATGCCCACGAGCCAGAACGCCTGGCCGTTCGTCGGAATCGTTGAGGCCAGCGGTGAATACGAAGTCCAGCCCGCCTGCGCCGCGCCGCCGGGAATAAAAAAGCTCACCAGCATCACCACGCCGCCGAGAAAAAAGGCGTGGTAGCTCGCCATGTTGACGCGCGGAAAGCACATGTCCGGCGCGCCGATCATCAGCGGCACGACGTAGTTGCCGAACGCGGCGAACGCCAGCGGCACGACGCCGAGGAATACCATGATCGTTCCATGCATCGCGCCAAAAGAATTATAAAGGTCGGGCGAAATCGCGCCGCCCGCCGCCGGTGCGCCAAGCATTTTTTCCAGCAGCGGTCCGATGACTGGCACCGGCATGCCCGGATGCGCGATCTGCCAGCGCATCAGCAACATCAGGAAAAATCCGAACAGCATGAAGCACAGCGCGGTGAATCCGTATTGGATACCGATGATTTTGTGGTCGGTGGAAAAAATGTATTTGCTCCAGAAGCCAGGCTCGTGGTGCTCGTGCTCGCCGTGGTCGTCGTGCGCGTGACGAACTCCGGCTTCGCGAAAGGGCGGAAATTGTTGAACAGTCGCTTCCATAAATTTATTTCAACTTGTCGTAAACCATCGCCCCCAGCAGCAGCGGCAGGTAAATGATCGAGGCTAGAAACAGTTGCCGCGCGCGCCGGGCGGAAAGCTGCCGCGCGAAACGCATCGCGCACACAAAATATCCCGCGCTCAAAATCGTCGCCGTGACGAGATAAACCGGGCCGTTCATTTTCAGTAGGAACGGGCAGAGACTCACGATGAACAAGGCGAGCGTGTTGGTGACGGCGTATTGCGCCGTGCGGCGGCCGTCCGCGTCCACGTTCGGCAGCATCACGAAGCCGGCCTTTGCGTATTCTTCGCGGTAAAGCCAGGCGATGGCCATGAAATGCGGAATCTGCCAGAACGCCAGAATCGCAAACAGCGTCCAGCCCTCGCCGCTCAATTCGTTGCGCGCGGCGGTCCAGCCCATCAGCGGCGGCAGCGCGCCGGGAATCGCGCCGACCAGCGTGTTGACCCAGGTCACGCGCTTGAGCGGCGTGTAAATGAAAAGATAGCTGATCGAAGCAACCGCGCCCATCACGCTGGTCAGCGGATTGACCAGCGCCGCCAAATAAATTAAACCGGCGACCGAGCAGACGCCGCCGAAAATCGCGACCGTCGCCGGTTGCAAACGGCCTGACGGCAGCGGACGGCTGGCCGTGCGGCGCATCCTGGCGTCGTAATCGCGTTCGAGCCATTGGTTCAACGCCGCCGCGCCGGCGGCGACGAGCGCCGTGCCGAACAGCGCGTGAAACATCGGCAGGAAATCCACCGCGCCGCGCTCGCCAAGGTAAAACCCGACAAACGTGGTGAGCAGCACGAGCAGCGTGAGCCGCGCCTTGACGAGGTCCGCGAGGACTGCCGTCCGGCTTTTGTCAAAGCCCGCCGTTGAATTCAATGCCGCCGCCGATGATTTCATGTCGTTGGTAATCTCAATAACTCGGTTAAAACCATACCTAATGCAACCTATTTTGTCATGCAAAGGCAAAATATGTCAATGTCGTTTGGAGTAAAATTAGATTGGGATATTCCCTGAACCGGCCTCGGCGAAACCATTAGACCGCCAGCCGCGCGCGCCGCACGGCCACGAGCCACCACAGTGCGCCGGCCAGCAGCGCCAGCGCGCCGACCATGACGTGCGCGGTCGCCACGTCCGCGGCTTTGTTCGACCAGATCGTCCAGGCGCCGAGGAAAATTTGCAGCGTCAGCAATCCGAGCCAGAGCCGCGCGAACTTCGTCAGCGCGTCCGCGCCGCCGAGTTTTTTGCGCGCCAAAAATGCGGCGGCGGCGACGCCGAGAAAAATCGCGTAAGCGACGAGCCGGTGAATCATCTGCAAATTCACCTGAAACGCGGTGATGGGTTTGCCGATCAAATCGGGCGGACGATGCGCGTTGTAATCCGCGATGGCCGCCGGCGAAGTGTCCGGCCAGACTTTTCCGTGCGCGGCGGGAAAATCCCAGATCGCCAGGCCGGCGTGCTGGTGCCGCATCGTCGCGGCGATGAGGAGCTGGACAAAGATTAAAATCGTGACGTAAAGCACGTGGCTGCGTAGTCCGCGCGGAACGGAAATTTGTTTTTCATTTGCCGAATCAATCCACCAGCGGCTGGTGAACAGCGCGATGGCGGCGGTGAGCACCAAAAATGTTTGTGCGACCGCGCCGTGCGGCACGCCGAGCCAGTCCAACTGCCAGCGCACGCGCAGGCCGCCGAGAATGCCCTGCAAAATCACCAATAAAAACGCGGCGATGCCGAGCCAGTGCAGCCATTTGCGCGGGTCTTTCAGCCAGAGCCAGACGGCGAGAATCGTCGTGAGCAGGCCGACGAACGAGGCGAGCAGGCGGTGCGAGTGTTCGTAAAAAATGCCGCCGATCCATTTGTCCATGGGAAACAGGAACATGTTGTAGCCGTAGGTCGTCGGCCAGTCGGGCACGGACATGCCGGCTTCGTGGCTGGTGACGAGTCCGCCGAGACCGATGAGCAGAAAGGTGGCGACGGCGTTCAGCACGGCGAACCAAAACAGCGCGGGATGATATTGTTTTTGCATGTGCCAAAAGCAAACGACCGCTGCGGATTTTTTCGCGCAGCGGCCGGCAGCGGGCGAAAATTTATTTCACCTCAAACGTGAAGTTCTGCGCCGCGCCATCGTCTTTGACTTCGATTTCGGCGGTTTGCGTGCCGAGTTTGCGGTGCGCGGCTTCGAGCGTGTATTTGCCGGGCGGGACATTTTTGATGGTGAATTTGCCTTCCTTGTCGCTGATCGCAAAATAGGGATGATCAAACACGCTGACCCAGGCGAACATCCACGGATGCACGTCGCACTGGAATTTCAGGAACGGCTCGGGCTTGTCAAAGGTGAAGGTCAAGTCCGCGCCGCCGGGCATTTGCACCTGGTTTGCCTCGGGATTCTCCTTCGGCTTGGTATGGACGTTGTGGACGCACGGGTCGGAATTTTTCACGATGACTTTCTGCCCGGTCTGCACGGCGAGAATTTGCGGCGTGTAAAGGCAGCCTTTTTGGTCCAGCACCACCGGAGCCGCGCTCGCGCCGGTGGATTTGCCGGAAATACCCTTGAGAGAAACGACCACGTCGGCCAGTTCGCCGTTCGCACCGGCGACGTAAAAATGCGTAGTGGGGAAATGGCCGTCCGGATACATGGCGGCACAGTCCGGGCTGGTCTCCTTCATTTTGGGGCCAATGTCCGCCTCGGCGGGCGGCGTGCCTTTCAAGGTGATGACGCCGGTGATGTCGCCCGCGCAGGCCGGTTGCAGAGCGGCAAAAATTCCCAACGCCAGAAGCAAAAGAGATTTTTTCATAATTTCAAGTAGCGCAGGGAAAATAACATTAGCGAACGTCACCGGCAAGCCGTTTGTGAATTGTTTCACAAAGCCCGCATCACGCGCGCCATTTCCAAGGCCGTCTGCGCCGCCTCCGTGCCGCGATTGTGCGTCCTGCTCAAGCAGCGTTCCTTCGCCTGCTGTTCGTTTTCCAGCAGCAGCACCTCGTGGATTACTGGAATCTCGTGCGTGATCTGGATTTGCACTAGCGCGTTGCTCACGGCCTCGCCAATGTGCTGCGCGTGCGTCGTCGCGCCGCGCAGGATGACGCCGAGGCAGACGATGCCGGAAAGCGGGGCGTCCGGCGCGAGGCGCGAGGCGCGGGCCAGCTTCGCGGCGATGACGGGAATTTCATACGCGCCCGGCACGCGGATAATTTGAACCGTGCCGCCGGCGCGAAGAATTTCCGCTTTTGCCGCGCGCACCATCGCGTCCACATAACGGAGATTGTAGGTGGAGGCGACGATGGCAAACCGATCGCCGCGGGCGGCACTGTTTTTCTTCGTGATTTTTTGAAGCATGAAAAATTATTTTTGGGAGCGGTTCGCGGCAACCGGTTCGCGCCGGCAGCCGGAAACTCACGCAGCCTGAATTATCGGCCAAAATCGCGGACGGGCAAACGAAAATATGTCGAATCAAGCTGGACGCGGCCGCGCGCTTCAGCCAAGTTGAACGCAAAATGTCACCACGGAGAATCATCGGCAAAGAGAGTTTTGCGAAAAGCGTTTTGGCCGCAGAATACATCCCCGGCGGCGTGCCCGTTCCATGACGAAAATAATTTCAACAGTTCGCGCTCTCGGCACAATTTTCAGCCTGCTGTTTTTATGTTCTTGCACGACCAAGCCTCATTTGTCCGACATCACTGCGGCAACGGAATTGCCGAGGGAAGTGAGCATCAATCAAGACGCGGGTCGCGGAAATGTTCTTTATGTCATGCTTCGGATGGAGGACGGCGAAGAATTTCCTTTCATGGTGGATACTGGATCATCGGCAACCGTTGTTGACCAAACGATTCAACAAAAGTCAGGCAAGCGCCTCGGCACGGGAACAGGATCCGGCTGGGAAGGTTCACATAAAGTGGATGCTTACGCCGCACCGAAATTTTACCTGGGCGATGCCCGCCTGCTCATGGGCGACAAGGTTTGGGCCGGTGGATCGAAAATTCTCGGCATGGACTGCTTGAAGCATTATTGCGTCCAGATTGATTTTGCAGCCGGCAAGATGCGCTTTCTGAAACCTGACCAAATGAGCGCTGGCGAACTTGGCAAGGCTTATCCGCTGATATTCAAAGGAAATATCCCCTTCATTCATCACTTCGGTCTTCTCGGTGGCGCGAATACGAATTTGATGATTGACACGGGCTGCCGAACGGATGGCTTGGCGGGAAAAGATACGATGAACGGACTTGTGCAGTTTTTGCCTGATTGTATTTGGGACGGCGAAAACTATTCAAATCTTGCCGTCGCTGCAGTTGGGCAGGCCAATGTGTTGGGATTGAATTTTTTTGCGCGACACCTTGTTACCTTGGATTTTCCGAAGCGGATGATGTATCTGAAACAAACCTCCGTCGGTTTTCTGCCCGGCGATAGCTCGATGAAAATTAGCAATGATGAAATCGAAGCGCCGGTGGAATTTCTGGAAAATTTGAAGGAAAACGGCCAACTGTCCGGTTTGTCAAAAGATGACCAGGCAGCAATTTTGCTGGAAGATTATTCCAACTTCGATTCCCAGCCGGCAGACCGCAAAAGCGTGGCTTACGTCCGGGCTTATTTCAACTCTCGCCACAAATCCGCACCCTTCGGCTTCCAGAAACAAAATGATTCTTTCATCTGCCATTACCGGGTTGCCCGCGCTTCCCAAAACAGTCCATGGAAATTACAGAAGGTTTGGAAATCTGACACTGTCGGCAAAACGATCGAAGAATTTCCCACGCCATGACCCTCACCGAACTGCTCGAATCCGTCCGCCGCGTCGAAGTGCGCACCAACCGCCTCGTGAACGACACGATGGTCGGCGCGTATTTGAGCCATTTCAAGGGGCGCGGCATGGATTTCGAGGAACTGCGCGAATACATCCCCGGCGACGACGTGCGCGACATTGACTGGAACGTCACGCATCGCCTCGGCCGCCCGTTCGTGAAACGCTTCCGCGAGGAGCGCGAACTCACCGCCGTGCTGGCCGTGGACGTGTCGGCGTCGTCCAGCTTCGGCTCGGCGAACCGGACGAAACGCGAATTCGCCGCCGAAATCGCCGCCACGCTCGCCATGTCCGCCGCCAAAAACGGCGACAAAGTTGCGCTGCTGCTGTTCACCGACGAAGTGGAACTGTTTGTTCCGCCGCGCAAAGGCCGTCGCCACATTCTCCGCCTCGTCCGCGAATTGCTGATGTTCAAACCGCGCCGGCGCGGCACGGACATTTCCGGCGCGCTCGGCTTTTTGAATCACGTTCTGCATCGCCGCGCGATTGTGTTTCTGCTCACGGATTTTTTGCACACGGGCGCAGGGGATCATTCTCATCCTCGTCCTCATCAGCAACGTCGTCTTGAGGATGAACATGAGGATGAAGGAAGAGGAGGATCTGGCGGTCGCGATGTCATCGCCGAACTCGGCCTGACCAACACGCGGCACGATGTCGTCTGCCTGCATCTGCATGACCCGCGCGAAAGCACCTTGCCGGACGCCGGCCTGCTGACCATCGAAGACGCCGAGACCGGCGAACTGCTGGAACTGGATTCCGACTCGCAGCGCCGTGCGCGAGCGTTTTGCCGCCGTCAACGCGGAGCGGCTGGCGGAACTGGATCGCGCGCTCATCCGCACCGGCGTGGACACGCTGCGGCTCAACACCACCGAACCGTTCGCGCCCGTGCTGCAACGGTTCTTTGAAATCCGCCGGGGACGGAGGCGCGGATGAACTGGAAATGAACATTCAACTTTCAACATTCAACACTCAACGCCCAGGAAAGCGGCGGATCGTGGAGGCATTGGATGTTGGATGTTGAATGTTCGATGTTCAATGTTTCTGCTGATGTCCGCCCTGCCACTTTGCGCCCAGACATCAACCAACGCACTGCCCGCGCTCGCGCCGGCCTACGGCGAAATGCCGCCGACATTTTGGGAGCAGCACGAGACCGCAATGATCGTCGGCGGTTTCGCGATCCTCGCCTTTGGCATTTCTGTTTTTGCGCGTGATGCTTCGGCCCGAAACAGCCGGTCGTTTTGCCGCCGGAAGTTTTGGCGCGCGCAGGCGCTGGCCAAATTGCTGCGCCAGCCGGAAGACGGAAAGCTTTTGAGCGAAGTCTCGCAAATCCTGCGCCGCTATCTCATCGCCGCGTTTGAATTGCCGCCGGTCGAAATGACCACGGCGGAATTTTGCGCCGCACTTGCCGCCAATGAAAAAATTGGCGACGGAACTTGGCCCAATCCATTTCCGATTTTCTGCGCGAGTGCGACGAGCGAAATTTTCCACCTCGCCCGTCGCCGCGCCGCTCAACGCCGCCAGCCGGCGCGCTGGAATTGGTTGCTCGCGCTGAAGAACGCCGGGCACGAACTGCGCGCACAGATTGCCCGCCGCAAAATGAACGGCGAATTTGAATTTCAATTTCCGTGGCTGCTGGCGCTGCTCGGCCTGCTGCCGGTTTATGCGCTGCTGCGCGGCAAGACCGGCAAGCTGTCGGCGCTGACTTTTTCCAGCGCGGACATCGCGCGCGCGGCGGGCGCGAAAGCCCGCGTCGGCGGCGGGACGGTTTTTATTTTTTCTGCGGCTGCTCGCGGTCGCGCTCGGCATCGTCGCGCTCGCCGGGCCGCGGCTGGCGAATTATCACGTCGAGACCGAGACGCCGGGCATTGACATCATGCTCGTGCTGGATTTGTCGTGGTCCATGGAGGCGATTGACATGGGCAAGCCGGCGGAAAAACTGTCGCGCTTCGCCATCGCGTCCGGCGTGCTGAAGGATTTCATCGCAGAAGCGGCCCGAACGACCGCATCGGCCTGATCGCGTTTTCCGGCGTGCCGTATCTCGCCAGCCCGCTCACGCTGAATCACGACTGGCTCATCGAAAATCTCGCAGCGGCTGCACATCGGCATCATCACCGACCTGGGCACGGCCATCGGCGACGCGGTGGCGGTCGCGGCCAAGCGGCTCAAGGCCGTGCCGAACAGCAAAAGCCGCGTCATGATTTTGCTGACGGACGGCGACAACAACCTGGGCAAGATTGATCCGCTGCCCGCCGCGCAGCTCGCCGCCGCGCTGGGCGTGAAAATTTACGCCATCGGCATCGGCATCGAGCAGCCGTGCAACATGCCGGCGTTCGATCCGGCGACGGGAAAATTCCAGCTCGACGCGAATGGCAACGTCATTCCCGACGCTGCTGCTGCAGCCGGCGAATTATTCCGTGCTCGGCAAAATGGCCGCGCTTGTCCGGCGGACAATTTTATCGCGCCACCAACCAGCGCGAGCTGCAAAACATTTACAACCAGATTGACCGCCTGGAAAAATCCGAGGTGAAGCTGCGGCGGTTCGCGACCTACGAGCCGCTGTTTCAATGGCCGCTGCTCGCCGCGCTTGCGCTGCTGGCGGTTGGAGATTATTTTGGCGAACACCCGATTTCGCCGCGTGCCGTGATGAATTTTGCCGACATTCCATTTTGCCGAACCGCGCTGGCTGTGGCTGGCGGCGGCCGCGCCGGTTTTGCTGGCGCTGCTGCACCGGCACGCCGCGAACGCGCGCCGCGAACAACTGGCGCGCATGGCTTCGCCGCATTTCGTCGAAGCAACTCACGGCGTCGCACAGCCCGGCGCGGCGGCGGTTCAAAAACATTTTGCTGCTCGCCGCGTTTGCGTTCGCCGGCCTGGCGCTGGCGCGGCCGCAATGGGGCAGCGTCGAGACCGGCAACGCCTGGCTCGGCGAGGATGTGGTGTTCGTGCTGGACTGTTCGTTGAGCATGACGACGAGCGATGTTTTGCCGAGCCGGCTGCAGCGCGCGAAATTTGCGATGCTGGATTTTGTGCGGCGGCAAAGCCACGGCCGCGTCGGCCTGGTCGCGTTCGCCGGCAGCGCGTTTATCCAATGTCCGCTGACGTTTGACGCCGATGCGTTTGAGGAAACGCTGCTGTCGGTGGACGAAAAAACGATTCCGATTCCCGGCACGGACATCGGCCGCGCGCTGAACGAGGCGTATCGCGCGATGGACAAAGGCAGCCGCCGCAAACTGGTCGTGCTGGTGACCGACGGCGAGGATTTGGAAAAATCCGGCGTGGCGGCCGCGAAAAATCTGGCGACGAACGGCGTGGTGGTGTTCACCATCGGCGTCGGCACGCCGGCCGGAAAGGAAATTCAAACCGTCAACGCCGCCGGCCAGCCGGAACTGCTGCGCGACGCGAAAGGCGAAATTGTCCGCAGCCGGCTGGATGAAACGACGCTCCGCGAAATCGCGCAGGCCACGGGCGGCAGTTATTATCCGCTCGGCGCGCTGGGCGACGGCTTGACGAAAGTCCGTTCGGCGATTCACGCGCTGGACAGCGCCGGCGGCCTGCGGCCGTCCGCAAAAAATGGCGTGGACCGTTTTCACTGGTTCTCGCCGTCGCGCTGGCGCTGCTCGTCGCCGAATCGCTCACCGGCACGCGGCGAAAAAACTTTCCGGCCACGACATGAAATTGTTCGACGACATTGACAAGTTCGCGCTGCCATTGCGCGCTGGCCATTGGCGGCCAGGCGCTGGCCGGCGGACGAGACGAACGCCATCGCGCCGGCGACGGCGCGGGATTTTTACAACGCGGGAACGAAACTGCTGGCCGCGAAAAAATTTGCCGAGGCGGAAATGATGTTCCAGTCCGCGCTGGCCGCGCAGGACGAACGCGTGCAGCCGGCGGCGCTTTACAATCTCGGCCACGCGCGGTTTGCCGAGGGCGTCGAGCTGTTGAAAAAAGGGCCGGACGCGCAAAAGGTCGCCGCGCAGGGCAACGCGGCGCTGGCGGCGGGCGAACAGGCGATTGCGCACGGCGGAAGCGGCGCTGGCGGAAAACAATTTGGACCAGATGATCGCCGCGTATCTCGAAGGCCGCGGCGCGCGGCACGAATTGCGCGACGGCGGAAAAAGCCGTGTCAGGCGGCGATGGAAACTTACGGAAAAACCTTGGCAGAAATGGCAGCGCGCGGCGGATGATTTCAAGAGCGCCGCCGAGTTGAATCCCGCCGACACGAACGCGGCGCGGAACGCGGAAATTGTCGAGCGCGGCATTGCGAAGCTCGTGGACAGCCTGCGCAAAATGCAGGAGATGATGGGCATGATGGGCAAGCAGAAGCAGGATTTGGGCGAAGCTGTTGAGCAAGCTCAAAGGCCGGATTCCCGCGCCCAATGCGCCGCCCGGCGCGGCGGGTGATGACGACGAGGACGATCAGGGCGTGCAGCCGGATTCGCTGGCCGGCCAGAAGGAAAACGCGTCGCGCGAAGGCGACCAGATGCAGGTGCCGCTTTCGCCGGAGCAGGCCGGCCAGATTCTCGACGGCCTTTCGCTCGACGGCAGCCGGCGCCTGTCCATGAGCGACAAGGAAGGCACGCCGCCGAAAGATCGGAAAGGACGCAACTGGTAGATGGAAAACATTCAACATTCAACATTCAACCTGAACGCCGAATTTCACCGGACGCGCGCATGAGTCATTGGGCGTTGAATGTTAAATGTTCGATGTTGAATGTTTTCCTTTCGGTCTGCTGCTCGCGCCGTTTTCGCTGCCCGCGCAAGCGCCGCCGCAACTGCCGCCGGGCGGACTCGTCCAGCTTCAGGTCGCGCAGCCGGCGGTGGATGTCACGTCGCCGGTGACGGCCACGGCGGCGTTTGATCCGCCGGTGGTGCGGCCTGGTGAAAAAACTTTTTACCGCGTGAACGTGGATGCGACGGAATCCGCGATCCAATGGCCGGAGGAAATTTCCGCGCCGGCGGAATTGAAATTCGGCGCGAACGCGCGCGGGCAGATGACGCAATTTCTGGGGAACAAGTTCCGTCCGCTCACGTCGTTTGTTTATGAAGTGCGGGCGACGGCGGCGGGACATTTTACCATCACGAATTTCACCGTGAACGTTTCCGGCCAGACCGGTGGAAATTCCGGCGGCGAGCCTGGAAGTGGTCGCGGAAAATTCCAATGCGCAGCCGGCGCGGCAGCTTGGTGCTGGAAACTTCGGCGACAAATGTTTTTCTCGGCCAGCCCTTCCAGCGTGCGCGTGATGCTGCCGGCGGGTCCGCGGCGAATGAAATCGAGGCGCTCCGCGAAATCCAGTTCAACGGCGACGGCTTGATGACCGACAAAACGGCGTTCCGGCAATCCATCGAGGCGGTCAACATCAACGGCCAGCTCAAGCCGGCGTTCGTCTGCGAAATGACCGTGACGCCGATTGCGACGGGGCCGCTGAAATTTTCGGCGCAAGGTTTTACCGCCGGCCGCGAATTCAGCGGGCCGATTTCCATTCGTGGCCAGGTGAACCTGCCCGGCGGCCCGGCGAAATATGTCTTGCTGGTTTCCGATCCGGTGGAAATCAATGTGCGGCCGTTGCCGGCCGAAGGCGAACTGCCGGGTTTTACCGGCGCGATTGGAAAATTTTTCCGCGACCCGCCGCAGTTGGCCACGAACCGGCTGCGCGTGGGCGAGCCGGTGCAGCTCAAAATAGTTTTCCACGGCGAAGGCGATTTGACGCGCTTCGTGCCGCCGGCGCCGCCGCGTTCGCGCGACTGGCAAATCATCGCCGACCCGCCGCCGGCCACCGGCTTCACGCTGATTCCGCTGACGGACGAAATGCATGAAACGCCCGCGATTCCGTTCAGTTATTTTGATCCGGCAACGGCGAAATATGTGGACCTGACGATTCCGCCGCTGCCGGTCACCGTGGTCGGCGAAGGCCTGCCGGTGCAACTGCCCGCGTTTGACGACGAAGACGAAATCCGCCGCGCCGCTGAAATTGAGCGATCTCGCGCCGACGCCCGGCAAAACGGTGGCGAGCCTGAAACCGTTGCAATTGCGCGGCTGGTTTGTGGCCGTGCAGCTTTTGCCCGGTGCTCGGCTTTCTCGCGCTGTGGCAATGGGACCGCCGCCGCCGTTTTCTGGAAGCGCATCCGGACATTGTCCGCCGTCGCCAGGCGCGCCGCGCGCTGCGCCGCGAAAAACGGAAATTGCAAAAAGCCATTGCCGCCGGCGATGCGCCCGCTTTTGTTCAACACGCGGCGGACGCGATGAGCATCGCCGTCGCGCCGCATTTTCCGGCGAATCCGCAGGCGCTGGTCTGCGGCGATGTGCTGGCGCAATTGGACGAGGCGGAGCAACGGTCGGGCGAAACGGTCAAACGGATTTTTGCGGCGGCGGACGCGCGCTTTGCCGTCAGTGCGCCAAGCGCAGGCCGGATTTGCTGGCGCTGAAATCCGACGTGGAAGCCGTGCTGCAAACATTGGAGGAAAAATTGTGAGCGGCCTTTTATTCCATTCAAGCCGCCGCCGTGAGAAGATTCCGACAGTTTTCCGGTTTGAGCTTCGTTGCCTCGGCTGCTGCGCGGTTTTTATTTTTACGCTGATTTGTTTCGCGCAAAACAGCCGCGCGGCGACGAATGATTTTTTTGCGCAAGGCGTCGAATTGATCCAGCGCCGGACAATTTCCCGAGGCGGCGGCGGCTTTTGAAAAGTCGGCGCAAGCACAGCCGGCCGCGGGCACGCTGGTGAATTTGGGCCTCGCCGAATGGCAGCGCGGACACGCGGGCGCGGCGATTCTGGCGTGGGAACAGGCGCAATGGATTGATCCGTTTGATCCGCGCGCCGGGGCGAATCTGAAATTTGCGCGGCAGGTGGCGCAGGTGGACGCGCCGCAATTGAAATGGTTTGAAACCGCTTCGACCTGGCTGCCGCCGAATGCCTGGGTCTGGCTGGCGGGCGCAAGCCTCTGGCTGGCGGTGGGTCTGCTGGTGTTGCCGGGAATTTTCCGGCGGCGCAAGGCCGGCTGGCATCAGACGCTGGCGGCGCTGGCGGCTGGCATTTTTCTGTTCTGTCTGACGGCCAACCTCGGCGTGGTGAGCCGGACGCAAATCGGTTTTGTCCTGAAGAAAAACGCGCCGCTGCGGCTGACGCCGACGCGGGAAGGCGAAGTCATTTCGACTCTTGCCCGCCGGCGAACCAGCGCGCCGGCTGCGGACGCGAGGGAATTTTTTCCTCATCCGCACGCCCGGGGAATCAGGCTGGATTGAGCAAAGCGAGTTCCGCCTGATTTGCCAATAGTCGGTAATCATTGGCGGCGTTTGACTTTCCTTGAACGCTGCAAAACCTGACTGCGCCAATGAAACTTCCCCAGCGCCATCGGCAACAAAAACGGACACGGAACCATTCCGCACTAAAACTCTTTGCGATTAAAATGACCGGTGGCAGCGACGGGCTGTTTGACCTCACCTCAAGCCAGAAGCAAGGGTTCAGGCCTCGCTGATTCCAAAAGGTGCCTTGGAAATTATTTTCCGCACAGTCTTTCACTGGGATTCAATAAACCCGTCGGCGCGAAGCTGCGCGACGATCGCCTCGGCCATCCGCTGCATCCGGTGATTCATGGCGGCAGGATTGCCCGAATTTTCAATGATCGCCCGCCAAACAGGCTTCTGCGTAATCTGATTCAACAAGAGTGCGTCATAATAGATTTTCGGACATCCCCCAAACTGATCCATGAGAACACTTTTGAGCTTGATGACCAAGACGGCGTCGGCATGATATTCTGTAATTTTTGCTTCGTAGTTTTCTTTGCTCAATGCCAGCGGGTTGATGATTTGGAATTCCAACTGAACCGGCGTATTACTCAAACATTCCCGCAAGCTCGCAGCCAGAACTTTCGACTTCAAATGTTCTTTTATTTTTGGGGATGCCGGCTGTTTTTCTAAAACACCCTGATCAATGATGACATAAAGTCTTTTGACCTGATGCATGCCCTCCAGGTCTTTGTTGGATTGCATCGTCACCGAAACATCAGCGCATCCATTCCCGCACAGCAAAGCCAGTGCCAAAAGGCTGAACACCAGCGTCGTCTCGAAAAAAGGTCTGCTCATATATTTCCAGCTTCCGACGGAGTCCGGCAGATTTCGCGACGTTGGCGCTGCTATCTGTCGCAGCTCGCCCGTTCGCCGTTGCCAATTTAATTCCCCAGATACTCGCGCGGGTCAACAATCTTTCCGGCAATCGCGCTCGCGGCCACGGTCATCGGCGACGCGAGGAACACCTGCGATTCCTTGTCGCCCATGCGGCCGGGGAAATTCCGGTTTGTCGCGCTGATGCATTTGATGCCGGGCTTGTTGATGCGGCCGAACGTGTCCACCGGCCCGCCGAGGCAAGCGGCGCAACCGGCGTTCTCCGTCATCTGCACGCCTGCGTCCACGAGGATTTCCCAAATCGTCTTGCCGCCCCAGCGCGTGCTCTGCAAATCATGCACGATGTCCGGCGTCGCCGGCACGCCGAAGGTGTCAATCGTCACGCGCTTGCCGCGCAACACGCGCGCGAACTCCACGAAATCGCTCGTCTTGCCGCCGGTGCAGGAACCGACATAGGCGCGGTCGAGCTTTGTGTCGCCCATGTCCTTCGCCTTCTTGCGCTGGCCCGGATCGGGATGGCACGCCACCGTTGGTTCGAGCTTGCTCAAATCCACGATAAGTTCGTAAACAAATTTTTGATCTTTGTCCGGTGTCACCGGCTCGTAGGCGGATTTCGTGCCGTTCAATTTCACGCGCGCGTCCACGTATTCCGCCGTGCGCGAATCAAATTCAAAAATGGCGTTTTTGCCGCCCGCTTCGATGGCCATGTTCGCAATCGTCATGCGATCGTCCATCGAAAGGCTCGCCGCGCCGGGGCCGTCGAACTGCAGCGCGCGATACGTCGCGCCGTCAAAGCCGATTTCGCCGATGCAATGGAGGATGATGTCCTTCGCCATCACGCCCGGCTGCAATTTGCCTTCGAGCCGGAAATGCATCGTCTCCGGCACCTTGATGAGCAATTTGCCCGTGCCCATGACGAAGCCCGCGTCCGTGTTGCCGATGCCCGTGGCGAACTGGTTGAACGCGCCCGCCATGCACGTGTGCGAATCCGTGCCGAACAAAATCTCGCCGGGGCGCGTGTGGCCCTTGGCCGGGAGCGCCGTGTGGCAGACGCCCGCGTATTGCGAGCCGTATTGCCGCTTGAGCATCCCCTTGCTCGAATCGAAATGCCAGTGGCCGTTCGGGTCGTCAATCACATCGTAAAAATACGGCAGCCCCTGCTCCTTCACGAAATCGCGGAGGATGTCCACGTTGCGGTTCGACTTCGAGTCGGCGGTGAAAATGTAATGGTCGGGGATGATGACGATCCGGTTTTTGTCCCAGACCCTGGCGTCCTTGCCGAACTCGCGTTTGAACACGCCGATGGTGCCCGGCCCGCAAACGTCGTGCGTCATGAGCACGTCCGCGTTCACCCAGATGTTGTCACCGGCTTGCACGGATTTTTTTCCAGAAGAGCGCGCGAGTAATTTTTCAGTAAGCGTCATGGTAAAATCAGCGGGTATGTTTGCCGTTGGATTTGGTTTTTTTAGGCTGCTTTTCTTCAATGGCGACAACGTGCAAAGGGTCAATCCGCGTGACTCCTTCCGTTTTGGCATCAATGACAATCACCCATCCCGGCGACACCGCCACAAAATCAGGATGCGCCACCGGCACGCGCGTGCCGTCGCTCAAGCGGAACACGAAGGGTTTCGTGTCCCGGTTCAGCCGCTCGCGGATCAAATTTGAATTCACAGTCTTTGAAAATAGCCGATGCACGGGGCAAGTTCAACTGCGCAAAAACGGAGGGATGAATTGAATAGCCGGATTTTTTCGCGCGAAGAACGCGAAGCGGGCGATGGCGGGAAAGTCCTTATCGGCCAAATTTCATTAAGCGATGCCGCGCCGCGATCCAATTTGTTTGATGACGCGCAGGCATGGTTTTGATTACCTTTGCGGGATTATGACCGACCCGCGTTATCCCAAACTGGCGAAACTGCTCGTGAACTATTCCACCGAGCTGAAAAGGGGCGACCGCATCCTGCTCGACATGATTGACGTGCCGGATGAATTCACCATCGAACTCATCCGCGCCGTGCGCGCGGCCGGCGCCACGCCGTTCGTCGAGACGCGGCACACGCGTGTCGGCCGCGAACAGTTGCTCGGCATGAACGAAAAACAGGCCGCCGATGTCCGCGACATCGAAATGTTCCGCATGAAAAAAATGCAGGCTTACATCGCCATCCGCGGCGCGGACAACATGAATGAAAATTCCGACGTGCCCAGCGACCGAGTGCAGCTTTATTCCAAGGTCATCCGTCCGGTGCAGGATTATCGCATCAACAAAACCCGCTGGTGCGTGCTGCGCTGGCCCACGCCCAGCATGGCGCAGGCGGCGGGCATGAGCACGGAGGCGTTTGAGAATTTATACTTTGACGTTTGCACGATGGATTACGCGAAAATGGGCCGCGCGATGGCGCCGCTGGAAAAGCGCATGGCCGGAACGGATCGCGTCCGGCTGGCCGGCCCCGGCACGGATTTGAGTTTCAGCATCAAAGGCATCGGCGCAAAAATGTGCAAGGGCGACCGCAACATTCCCGACGGCGAAGTTTTTTCCTGCCCGGTGAAAAATTCCGTGAACGGCGTCATCCAGTTCAACACGCCGACGCTGTATTCGGGAACGAAATTTGAAAACGTGCGGCTCGAGTTGAAGGACGGGAAAATTATCAACGCCACGGCGAACAACCCGAAGCGGCTGAATGAAATTTTGGACACGGACGCCGGGGCGCGTTACATCGGCGAATTTTCGCTGGGCTTTAACCCGTATATTTTAAGCCCGATGTGCGACATTTTGTTCGACGAAAAAATCGCAGGTTCGTTGCACTTCACGCCGGGGCAGGCCTACGAGGATTGCGGCAACGGCAACAAGAGCGCGATCCATTGGGACATGGTCTTGATCCAGCGCCAGGACTGGGGCGGCGGCGAGGTTTGGTTTGATGGCGAACTCATCCGCAAGGACGGCATTTTTCTGCCGGAGGATTTGAAGCCGCTGAATCCGGCCAAACTGAAATAATTTTAAAAGAAAAACGGGCGCGTTTCGGCGTCGCCCGTTTTATGTTTCAAATCCGGTTCAAGCCGTGTCTTTGAGAATGGTCAGGAACTGCTTCATCGCGGGCGAAAGGACTTTGTTCCGTTTGTAAATCGCGGCGAGGGGACGAAAGAATTCACCGTCCTCAATCGGCACCGACAGCGAGCGTCTGTTTGTTGATTTCCTGCGTCACGGTGCCGAGCGGCACAATCGAGATGCCGGCGTCAATTTCCACCGCGCGTTTCACCGTCTCCACGTTGTCGAATTCCATGACGTGTTTGATTTCGACGCCGTATTCGCGCAGGATTTTGTCGAGCGCCTTGCGGGTGGGAATGTCGGGTTCAAAACCGATCACTTTCTGATCCACCAGTTGCTTGAGTTTGATGGATTTTTGTTTGGCGAACGGATGCTGCGGATGGCAGATCAGCACCAGCGGCTCCTTGCGCAACGGGACGATTTCCAGCTTGGAATCCTTCGCGGGATACGCGACCAGGCCAAGGTCAACCACATTGCTCAACACGTCTTCGTAAACCTGGTTCGCGCGGCGATACTCGACATGGACATTCACCGTCGGGTAGTTCTTCATGAATTTTTTGACGTACGGCGGCAGGTCATGCAGGCCGATGGAATAAATCGTCGCCACCCGGATGGTGCCGGAAATGATGTCCTTCAACTCCTGCAGCTTGCTGTGGAGCGACTCATAAGTCTGGATGATTTGCTTGCTGTAATCGTAGAGCACCTGGCCTTCGCGCGTGAGGCGGAAGCGTTTTTTGCTGCGCTCAATGAGCAGCGATTTGAAGATGCGCTCCAGCGAACTGATCTGCTGGCTGACCGCCGACTGGGTGACGCTGTTGATTTGCGCGGCCTTGGTGAAGCTTTCGGTTTCAGCCAGGTCGCAAAAAACTTTCAGACTTTCGATTTGCATAAGGCCAGTTAAACATAACTGTTCGATTAAGTCAACTCCTTCGCGGCGGCCATCGCGGCTTTCACCTTGCGCAGCAGTTCGGTGCTGGTGAAAGGCTTTTGCAGATAGCCCGTCTGGGTCTGTTTATCCCCCGGCTGAACATAGCCGCTCGTGCATAGGATCGGCATGCCCAGCCCCAGTTGGCGGATGCGCTCAATCAATTCCCGCCCGCCCATGCCCGGCATCACCAGGTCCGTGATGACCAGGCTGACCGCGGGGTCGGCCTGCGTCAGAAGCTGCAACGCTTTCGGCCCGGTGTTCGCCGTCAAAACCCTGTAGCCAAAATCCGATAAAATCGTGTCGGCCATCGTCAACAGCAGGTTCTCGTCGTCCACCACCAGAACGGTGCCGGTGCCGCGCAGTTCCTTGTTGGCGGCGAGGGAATCGTGGACAAAGGTTTTTTCCGCCGGCAGATAAACCCGGGCCGAAGTGCCTTTGCCGGCCTGGCTGGAAATCGCCACGCCCCCGCCGTGATTGGTGATGATGCCATAGACGAGCGCCAGGCCGAGGCCGCGATGCGGCGGGCGTTTGGTCGTGAAAAAAGGCTCGAAAATCCGCGGCAGAGCGGCCTCCTCGATGCCGGAGCCGTTGTCTGAAATTTCCACGCAGACGTAAGTGCCCGCCGCCAGCCGCACATTGCGGTCTTGCGTGGCTTGCGTCAACTCCACGTTCCGTGTTTCCACCGCAATTTGGCCCGCGTCCTTGGCGCCGAACGCGTCCACCGCGTTCTCAAAAATTTTCGCCAGCGCCTGCTGCACCTTCGCCTCGTCATACCGCGCCTCGAACAAAATGCGTTCCTGCGTCAGCTTCCAAGCCAGCCGCGCTCCGCTGGCGTTGCGGAAAAAATCCAGGCACCGGCTCACCACCGCGTTGAGGTTGCCCGCCGGCGCGCGCCGCGATTCTTTTTCCTGCCGGCTGAACTGCGCCAGTTCGCTGGCGATTTCCGCCGCGCGCGCCGCCGATTTCTCCACCTCGATCAGCGAACGCCGCCACGGATGATCCGGCTCCGCCTTGCCCAGCAGCAGCGAGGTGTGCGCCAGCACACCCGTCAGCGCGTTGTTGAAATCCAGCGACACCGTGCGCGCCAGTTGCATCACGCAGTCCAATTTTTGCTTCAACGCCACGTCGCCCGTTGGTGATTCCGCCAGTCTGGCGGCCGCATGGATTTCCGGCAGCAGCAGCAGTTGCAACACATAACATTTGTTGCCTTCATGCGTCAGCACGGCGATGGCCGAGGAAAAATTTTTATCCGCGCCGCCGGCCGCGCGAAATTTCAGTTCCATCAAAGGAGTTCGCGACTTTTCCCACAGCGCCAGAAACTCCACCGCCCCGCTGCCGTTCGCGGCGGACCAGATGGAACCCAGTTCCGCCGCGTTGCCGTCCAGCGCCGCGCCAAAAACCGACTTGGCGGCGTCATTGCACATCAGCACCGCGCCGCCGGCGTTGACCAGCAACGCCGGCCACGCCGCATTTTCCAGACCAAAGATAACTTTCGGCTTCATCAATAAACGAGAGGAGAGACTACAATGAACCCGCCGGATTTCAAGAACCCATGTGGAAGGCGCGCGGCAGCAACTCGCGCACGGTGAAACTTTGGATTGCGTTCAAATCATCGCTGTCGGCCACGATCACTTTCGCGTCCGGCGCATATTCCGCCAGCAACTGCCGGCACGCGCCGCACGGCATCGGCCCGCCGTCGCAGCGCGCCACGACCGCCACCGCGACAAATTTGTCGTGTCCGCCGGTCAGCGCCTTGAACAGGGCGACCCGTTCGGCGCAGCAGGTCAGCCCGTAGCTCGCGCTCTCGACATTTGCGCCGCCGATGACTTTGCCCGCCGGGGTGAGCAGCGCCGCCCCGACCTTGAATTGGGAATAGGGCGAGACCGAGCCTTCGCGCGCTTTGGCAGCGGCGCGAACTAATTTTTTGGAATCAATTTTCACAGTTTAGTTTTGCCACAGAGATACAGAGCAACACAGAGCAAAATCACATTTATTTTTCCTTCTCGGCGTCCTCTGTGTCTCGGTGGCTAATTCAGTTTGCCGTAGAGTTCGGCAAAATTTTTGATCAGCGCCGCGCCGGATTTTCGCACGCGTTCGGCGGTGGCCAGAACTTCCGCGTGCGACAATTTCTCCGGGCTGATGCCCGCTGCCAGATTCGTGATGCACGAGACCGCCGCGACGTTCAAGCCGCATTGCCGCGCGGCAATCGCCTCCGGCACCGTGCTCATGCCCACGGCGTCCGCGCCCAGCCGGGCGAACGCGCGGATCTCCGCCGGCGTTTCGTAGCTCGGCCCGCTCACCGCCAGATAAACGCCGCGCCGCAGTTTCAGTTTTGAAATTTTTCCGGCCCGGAACAGCAGTTCGCGCAGCCGGACATTGTAGGCATCGGTCAAATCCACAAAGCGGTTGAGGCCGGGAATCGCCAGCCCGCGCAGGGGATTGGCACCCATGAAATTGATGTGGTCAGTCAGGACCATGAAGTCGCCGGCGCGGAATTTTTTGTTCACGCCGCCCGCCGCGTTCGTCAGCAGCAGATCGCGGATGCCAAACGCCGCCAGCGCGCGCACCGCAAACGTCACCCGCTCCATCGGATGCCCCTCATAAAAATGCGCGCGACCGCTCAAGACCAGCACGGGCGTCCGGCCCAGGTGTCCGAAATATATTTCGCCCGCGTGGCCGCTGACAGTCGGTTCGGGAAAACCGGGGATTTTCGCGCCGGCCACTTTTTTATCCACGCGCAATTCGGCGAGGGCATGATGAAATCCGCTGCCCAGCACCAGGGCGAGCGTGGGCCGCAGTGAGGATACTTTTTTCAACCGCGCGGCGGCGGCCAGGGGATTTGACGAATCCATCGCGGAGTTTAAATATTGCCCGTCAACAGCCAAGCCCCTTCTGACCACGCGAACTGTGGCCGCAATCACGCATGTTGTCGCACCTCGGTTCGGGCAAGAATCTGTTTCCGCTGCGGATGGAAACAGAAGACATTGGATCCTAGTTGCTCGGCGTATTCGCAGTCACAGGGTTCAGTCACGAGACAATATGCCAAGTCGCCGATGCCGCTGCGTTTGACTCGGCAATGCGCATCGTCAGGTAATTTCCGCACCGGCCTGGGCTCGGGCTTGGCTCCCATCTTTGTTTGTTTTTTCGCGTTGGACATTTGGATGGCAAACCAAAGTCAGCCGTTAAATTTTGGCAATTCGGTTACTTGAAACTGCGCCCGGTGCAACCAGTTGGCAAGTGAATTCTTTGCAAGATGCCGGATTATTTATTTCCTTCCGACAAAAAGGCGGAAACGAAGGTTGCCAATGATTTTTGAAGCGGCTCGCTTGGCTCATCTCTTCAATTCGTCGCGTAAGTGGGTGAACTTGAGTTTGACGGTGTCCTGCAGGTAGCCGAAAAAGCTCCGTTTCTTTTTCTCCTGCACGATTTCGATGCGTTCGCATTTGTGGCTGCACACGCGGCAGAGGTAAAGCGGCTGGCCGCCCTGGCGCTTCATCACATGCACGCAGGCGTTGCACATGACCTCGGCGCAGTGCGTGCATTTGAAGGTGATCTTCCGGCCCGGATGACGGGCGCAATACAGTTCGCCGGCTTCCTGAATCACTTTGGGCGGCGCGATTTCCGGCTTGATTTCCGGAATGGCGATGACAACGTCGGTGGATTCAACGAACAATTCGACGTCGCCCAATTTCACTTCCTGGCCGGGCCGGAGCCACGCTTCCTTGACGGGTTCGCCATTGAGAAACGTGCCGTTGGTGGAATCGCAGTCGCGCAGAAAAACGCCATCGTTGGTGAGCGACATCTCGCAATGCACCGCTGAAATGGTATGATGATTCAGGTGCTGCTCGCAGTCCGGGTCGCGCCCCACTTGGTTGACGCCCAGATGCAGTTCCAGCGCCTGGATTCCTAGACCCGGTGTTTTGATGAGCAATCTGGCCATACTCCCACTATTTTTTTATTGAACTGAATGCTGCGCCGCTTTCCGCGCAATGTCCAGATTAAAAATGGCGCAAAGCCGGACGGTCAACGCAGGGAATTTCGGGCGAAGGAAAATTCCGCGACAATTTTCCCACCGACGAGATGCTCCTGAATGATGCGCTCCAAAACCGCCGGCGCGCAACTGTGATACCACACGCCTTCAGGATACACGACGGCGATGGGACCGCGCACGCAGACGCGCAGGCAGTTGGCGCGGGTGCGGAAGACGAGCGGGTTCGGCCCGGCGAGATTTAATTCCTTCAGGCGCGCTTTCAGAAATTCCCACGCGGCCAAAGATTGTTCGCGCGGGCAGCACTTGGGTTCGTCCGCGTCCACGCAAAGAAAAAGATGGCGGCGGAATTTTTCGAGGCCGAGGGTTTCCACGGCGGTTTGCAATTCGTCTTTCATAAAATCATCCTCGTTCTCATCGTCATTCTCATCCTCGATTTATGACGAAGAGGATGAGGATGACGAGGATTATTATCGGAAAAAAGCCAGGCCAATCACGCCGCTGACGGCGACGAGCGCGCCGACGAGCGAGCGCAGGCCGATTTTTTCGCCTTCCACGATGCGCGTCATCGGCAGCAGCACGACAGGCGTGGTAGCGATGATGGCGGTGACGATGCCGGCGCTGGTGGTGGCAAGCGCCCATTGCATGCAGGTCACGCCAAGCGTCTGGCCGGCGAGGGCGTTGGCCAGCACCCACGGCCAGATGCGCCGCCATTTTTCGCGCGAGACGGCCAGGGTTTTTTTATCAAACATCGGGCCGTGGGCATGGGCGGAACGCCATTTCACCACGAGCAAAATAATGGTCGGAACCAAAATTCCGCCGAGCACGCGCTGGTAGCCGGTGGTGCCGGCATCGGGATAAACGCCGGCGGCGTGCGCCACCGCAAAGGCTTTGCGAATGAAGACCGCGCCGAGCGCCGCCCCCATCGCGCTGAACAGACAGGCGACAACGCCGACTTCCAGTTCGCGCCGGGAAATTTTCAGATGGTCGCCGGGGGCGAGCGCGATGGCGACGCCCGCCAGAATCCCGATCACGCAAAGAATTTCCGGCAGGTTTAATTTGGTTCCCAGCCACAGCCATTCGATGAGCGCGGCGAACGGCGCGGTGAGGCATTGCACCAGCAACACCGTGCGGCGGCTGCCGAGCCGGGGCAGCGCCTGAAAATAACCGGAGTCGCCCAGGCCGATGCCAAACAGCCCGCTCAACATGAACCATTCGGGCGCGCCGGCAAAACCGGCGCCGAAGAGATTTGCCCAAATGGTGAGAAAAATGGTGGCGAGCGCGATGCGCCAGAAATTGGCCTCGGCCCCGCCGATCTGTCTGGCTGTGCGGTAGCCGCAAACGGCGGAGGTGGCGAACAGCAGCGTGGTGAGCAGCGCCGCGAGCATCAGAGTGTCTCGTGAGGTTCTTCGGCCACGGCATCCGCGCGATCAGCGTCAACTTGAACCCCGCTCTCGCGCAGGATTTGTTCAATGTCAGGTGAAATCCATCGCCCTTTTAGTTTTTTTTTGGGCGCGGGCTTGATGCGGTAACGTCCAAGTTCGTCGCCTTCGATCACGCTGCCGGCTTTCAAACGTTGCAGGATGGGCATGGCCCAAGTGTTGTCCTCTGCATAACGCCTTTTGCCGCCGGCCCGCCGGCAGATTTCCCTGGCGTTGACGAAATTCTCGCCCCAGATCTTGAGGTATTCAATGATTTCGCGCTCGTCCGAATCCATGCCCGCAGCTTGCGAAAAAATTGCCGGCGCGTCCAGCAATTAGCGGGCGGTTCCTGCATTGCCAAGCCGCCGGCTTCAATCTACGCTTTTGTCCGTTTCATGCCGGAATACAAAGTCCAGTTTGAGGTTTTTGAAGGCCCGCTCGACCTGCTCCTTTATTTGATCAAAAAGGAGGAGGTGGACATTTATGCCGTCAACCTCACCAAGCTCGCCACGCAGTTCATCGAATACATCGAGCTGATGCGGCAGTTCGACCTCGAAGTCGCCGGCGAATTTCTCGTGATGGCCTCCACGCTGATGTTCATCAAGAGCCGCGAGCTGCTGCCGGTGGATCAGCAGGCCGTCGTCGAGGCCGAGGACGAAGGCGAAGACCCGCGCTGGGAACTCATCCGCCAGCTTGTCGAATACAAAAAATTCAAGGACGCCGCCGCGCAGTTGCAAAAGCTCGAGGAACGCCAGGAAAATATCTATCCGCGCCGGCCCGGAAAACTTGAATTTGAACCCGCGGCTGCGCCCGCGAAATCGGAAGCGGGCATTTTCGATTTGCTGAACGCCGTCAATTCCGTCCTCAAACGTTTTCAGGAAAAAGCCGGCGGCGCGCGCGAAATTTTTGAGGACAAATGGACGGTCAGCGAGAAAATCGAGTTCGTCCTCAAGATTTTGTCCGGGCGCGGCGCGATGAAATTTTCCGAGCTGTTTGAAACCGCCGCGAACCGCGCCGAAGTGGTCTGCACCTTTCTCGCGCTGCTCGAATTGATCCGGCTGAAACAACTCGTCTGCGCCCAGCCGGAGCCGTTCGCGGAAATTGAAATCAGCCGCGCGGTGCCGGCGGTTTCCCCGGCGGAAATTGAACCGGCGGCTGCGCCAACCGAAGCTCCAGCGGCCATTGCACCCGCCATTGCGCCTGCTGAAGAAGGCTCGAAGCCTTCGGAAAACGAAGTGCTCGTCAATCGTCAATCGTCAATCGAAAATTAAAAATGGAACTGAAATTCATTTTGGAATCCCTGCTGTTCTCCGCCCAAAAACCGATGAGCGTGAAAGAACTTCGCGACGTGCTCGCCAATGCCGCCACGGCGGAGGACGCGGATGACGCCGCCAAGCCGTTCAAGAAAACGAAGGAGGACGACCTGACCGCCGCGTTGGAAGAACTCGCGCGCGAACACGAGACCGCCGCGCGAAGTTACCGGCTGGTTTGCGTGGCGGGCGCGTGGCAGTTTGTCACGCAGCCGGAATTTTCCCCGTGGCTCAAGGCGCTGGCGGGCGTCAAAAACCGTCCGTCACGACTGTCGCAGGCGGCGCTGGAGACGCTCTCCATCATCGCGTATCGCCAGCCCGTCACGCGCGCGGAAGTCGAGCAGGTGCGCGGCGTCAATGTGGACGGCACGATGCAGACGATTCTGGAGCGCGGCCTGGTGGAGCAGAGCGGCCGCGCGGAAGTGGTCGGCCGCCCCGCGCTTTACAGCACCACGCCGTTGTTTCTGGAATATTTCGGGCTGCGCGGACTGGAAGATTTGCCGGCGGCGGATGAGCTGCGCCGCATTCCCGTCGAACGCCCGCCCGCGCCGGTCACGGCGGATGCGGGACTGGCGACCGTTCCGCCCGAGCAGCTTCAACTGGACGAATCCGCAAAGGTGGAAACACCGGCCGCGCCGGATTCGACGGGAACGCAGAACTGATTTTTCAATTCGCCTGGCCGAAAACGTTGCCGAGCCGTTTCGGCTGCTTGGGATATTTGAAGAAGGACTGATCGGCATGATCCGCGCTTGGCCAGAACCACAGGCTGCCATCGGCGGCCAGGGCAACGGCTCCGTCCTCGGAGCCGACGAGTCCGATCCAATCACTGTGGATGCCCAGCCGCGCCGGCGGCGTGTCGGCGATTTCAGCCGTGGATTTTTTTGGGGACTTCCACATCCACAAAGAACCGTCGGCTTTGAGCGCCACCAGTTTTTCCATAACATTTTCCACAACATTTTCACTGTTTCCCCAACAAATGGCTGCGGCCAGCCAGTTGGTTTCCTGGCCCACTTGCAAATATCCGGTTTCCAACCAAGAATCCGGGGTTTGAACGCGTCCGTTTTCATCCAAATGCTGATTAGCGACCCACAAAGTTCCATTCGTGCCGACGTAGGCTGTGGGTCTTTCGCGCCAGTCAAAGGGTTGCATGGGGCCGCGATCAAAATTTGTGTGCCGCTTCAGCTCATCAATGCCGGTTTTTGCATCCATGCGGACACTCCAGACGCTGCCGTCAGTTTTACTCGCGTTGAAATATCCGGCGGAGATTTCCTGCCAGTCGGAATTGGTCCCAATTTGGCGCGGCTGGCAATGCCGCACGGTCGGCCAGTTGGTCTGCCATCCATTCCAATCCCATCGGTTTGTTCCCCAGCGCCAGAGTGTGCCGTCGTTTTTTAAGAGCAAAAAGTTGGGATAAGTCCGGGCGACTTGCTGCCAGTTGGTTTCATCTCCAAACTGCACCATCTCGCTGCCGGTCCAGACTCCCGGCACGGCGCGGCTGGAAATCCACAGTGTCCCGTTGGACTGGACGCCGACGGTGTCCAGATAGCCGGAAACCCAGCTTGCACCGCTGCCGTCTGGATTCGGACGCCGAAATTGAACGTGCGCGACGTTTGCCGACATCCAGTTTGAACCCGCGATGAATTGCCGCGGGCCGGCGCTTTTCGGTCGCGGGTCGGTAATCATCCACCACACCCGTTTCCAGCGGCTGGGTTGATATTCATGTTCAAAAACGAAAGCATAACCCAGGCTGTCACACCAGATCCGGCCATCCGATAGTCGCACCTCCAGGTTGCCGGAAATGTCGGCATGCAAAGTCGGACGATTGGCCGGAGAAAATTTCGCCGGGCCGTGCGCCGGTTCCGCCGGTTCAAAAACTTCCCAGACGCGATTGTAAAGCAGCGCGCTGCTCACGAACACAAACAGCATTGCCCAAACGACCAACCGGATGTTTCCCTTCCACAGCCGCCAGCCTTCGTGGAAGTGACAAAAATTCCGATACACCAGCCACATCAGCGTGACCAGCAGCGTCGGCGCGCCAATGAGAATGAGCAGCGCGGATGGCCAGGGCAGAATTCCAAAAAATGAAAACCGCTTTTCAGAGAAATAGGAGCCGAAAGAACCGAGCAGGCAGCAGCCGACAATGGTCACGACGCTGATGCTCAACGCCTGTAGGAAATTGCGCGCGAGGGTTGAAGCGAAAAAACTGACCCAAGACAGACCTGCCGCCAGCGCCACGACACCCAATTCAAAATTAATCTCGGCGGAACTGTATGGGCTGACATTATAGTGATTCACCCGGTAAATTTCGCACGGCGCGCCGGCATGAGCCGCCAGCGATTCCAACAGCACCGGCATGACACCGCCCAGCAGCGTGCCGAAAAACATGACCGGAAGGAATTTAACCAAGAACTGTTTGCGCCGCGCGACCGGCAGGCAAAACTGGCTTTCGGCAAGGTTCAGTTTTCGTTCCTCGGCCACCGCCGTGCCACCGATGATCAAAGGCATGATCAGCCACAGCGTCCAAAACAAATCCGAGATTCCTTCCGTGAACGAATAATTTTTGTGGGAAGCGACGTAGGTGGTTTGCAACAGGAAAACCGCCAGATGCAGGACCAGCAATGTGCCGACGCAAAACAGGCTGATGCTCTGCAGTTGAAATTCCTTTTTCAACAGGGCGGCCAGCGGTTGCCGACGCCGTTCGGAAACGGACGTCTGTTTGCCGGCGCTAAAATAACGCCAGGTCGAAAATGAAATGACCCCGCCCGCCCACGCCGCGTCCTGCGCGCGATGAAACAGCCGGTGCGCCAGCCAGAACCCGACCACAGAGTAAGTCACGGCCAGGCCGTAAAGCAGCGCGGCGACGACATTCCCGTTGTCCGCATATTTTTCAGGCAGACAAAAGGTGCCAGTCACCAAAATGGCGACGGGAGTCAAAAATGTGATCCAAAAGGCGGCGGAAATTTGGCGGAGCAGCAGCGTCGTCCACAAACCGCCGGCCAGCGCCACGAACAAGATGGCCACGCTGGCGGTCATGGCGTGGTAAAAAAATTTGATTTGGTTTTCGCGCCATGCCAGCGTGGCCTTGTCCGTGAACATCAAATGGGATCGCAGTTCACAACTGACAAAGTAGGCGGCAAAAATCACGGCGGCGCCCAGCAGCAGCACCGTGATTTTGGTGCGCCAGATTTGGCGGCGCTCCATCGGCTGCGACATCAGCGAAGAAAAAGTGCCGAGACTGAATTCCCGGCCAAACGAATCCACCGCCAGTAGAATCATCCCGAAAAAGAAAAACTCGGGAGCCATAAAAATGGCCGCGTCCTGTTCGGATGCAATCCACGGCAGCGCGGTTTCCAGCACCAGGACGGCCACACAGACTGGCAATAGCAGGCGGATTTCCTTTTTGACGAACGCGTTCATGCTTGCACTTTTTTCAAGATGTCCGAGGCCACAAAAATTTCCTCCAGCGACAACGCCTCGCAGCGCAGTTCCTCCGGCGAACGCAATTTTAATTCCGCCAGCAGTTGTTCGCTGTTGCCGTTGGCCAGAATTTCCATTTCGCGTCCGCTGTGCTTCACCTTTAACGCGCCGGACAAGTCGAGATTCGCCGGCGGCTGCGCGAAGCGGACGCGGATTTTGCGGAAGCGGTCGCGCGCAGCATCGGCTTCCATCGTCAACAAATTGCGGCCCTGCTCGATGATGGTGAATTCGTCAATCAAGCCCTCGAATTCAGAAATCAAATGCGTTGAAACAAAAACGGTGCGGCGGCCGGGATCGCCGGATTGATACGCGCCGATGACGGTCTCGATGAATTCGCGGCGGACAATCGGGTCGAGGCCGCCCGTCGGCTCGTCGAGCACGAGCAGTTCCGGCTCCGGGCAAATCGCGCCGATGAGCGCGAGCTGCGTGCGCTGGCCTTTCGAGAGATGGCTGGCTTTCTGTTTCGGGTCGAGTTGGAAGCGGTTGATCAAATCCTTTTCGATGTCCTCATTCCAATGTTTGCGGAACGACGCGAGATATTCCAGCGTCTCGCTCACGCTCATCCACGGATAAAACGCGACTTGATCCGGCACGTAGGCGAGCCGCGATTTCACGGCCACTTCGTCTTTGCGTGGATCGAGGCCAAAAACGCGCGCGGTGCCGGAATCCGGCCGGAGCAGATTGAGCAGGCACTTGATGGTGGTGGTTTTACCCGCGCCGTTGCGGCCGAAAAAGCCGTAGCATTTGCCAGCGCGCACATTGAGCGACAGGCCGTTCACGGCGTCCAGCTTGCCGTAACGCCGCGAGAGGTTTTGGATTTCGATGATGGGCATTTCAGTTTTCATGGCGTAAAATACAAACAACTCAATATCGAACGCTCGATCCGATGCCAGATTTCAATGTCAAATCGCGTGTGAATTTGTTTCTGCCGAGAAGGTAAAATGAGCATGAAAGGAGTGCGGTATTCAGCCCAAAAAGCCAGACCACCACATTTGGATGCGTCCACGGCAGGCTTGGATTGCCGGTGGCGTCGCTCCAACCTGTGAACACAATAGCGACAACACAGCCGAGCAACTTCATGCAACCAACCAGAAAAACTGTGAATACCACGGCGGCAATCCGGTTCCTCGTCGCCAGCGTGAGATACGGCGCCATTGTTAATGCAGGAATCAAACTGCCGAGCGCGAGCGCCGGAGCCACAATGTCGTGTGCGCTGTCTGTCGCAAGAACGATTGCGGAAAAAACAATCCATTGAACCAAAAGCAACAAACTTAAAAACAACAAACGAGAACGCCAAATCCGGCGCAAGCGCAGTTCATCCATTGAATTTGTTCCTTCGTTTTGGAGGGCGTGAAAACCGTGGGCAACAAAACCGGTGGAGCCGGCAAAGAACAAGCATAACGCGACATATCGGCCATCGTGCGACCGCCAAAATAGAACCGCCGGCAAAGGCAAAAGCAGCGAAAACAACCAGGCACTCCACGTTGACCAAAACCAATGCCACCACGCCAGCGCCATTGGATGCTCGATGTTGAATGTTGACTGCTGACTGTTCATTTCGCTTCTCCTTCTTTCACCTTGTGCTCGAAGCTGTCGAGCCGTTCCTTGACAAGCGCCAGAAACGCGTCGCGATCCACCTGCAGGTGATGCGCGGCGACGACGGCCTCGTCAATTTCCTTGGTCAAAATTTTCTGGCGCGCGGACTTGGTGAACGGCGAATTATTCTCCTTAAGAAAACAGCCTTTGCCGGGAACCGTTTCGATGACGCCCTGGCTCTCCAACTCGGCGTAAGCCTTGGCAACGGTGTTGCGGTTCACGCGCAATTCCTCGGCCAGCGGGCGGATGGTCGGCAGCGGCTCGCCCGCGCGCAGCCCGCCCGACGCGGCGGCGTAGCGGATCTGGTCCACCAGTTGCAGATAGACCGGCTTGCCGGACTTGAAATCAATTTGCAGGAGCATAGGCGTTGACTGACATAGGACACTATGACAGTTGGCGGTGAATGTCAAGCGGATTTTTGCGGTGAAAATTTTACCGGCTGGCAGGCCGCAAAACGGCTTTGACCACCTGCCCGGCGGCGTGCCGTTCAGCGGCGAAAGCCAGTCTCGAACAAAGGGCGCTGGCGCTTGTCAAACATCGAGTCAATAAAATTTGATGAACCGGACATTGCAGCGTTTTTTGTCTCCGCCCAAACCAGTCGTGGTGGTTTTGGCTTGGGCCTTGATGCTGCTGATTGGCTCCTTGGATAACCTCACGGGCCGGGATTTTGCGGTGTCACCGTATTATTTGCTCCCGATCTGTTGGGCGACTTGGATGGCTGGACGCAGGGCCGGCGTCTGGCTGGCCGTCGCCAGTTCGGTCACTTGGTTCATTTCCGATTTGAGTTCGGGTTACGCCTATCAGCATCGGTTGACGCCTTATTGGAACGCGCTGATGTTTTTGATGCTGTTCCTGTTCGTGGTCTATTTGATCACGGCGTTTCAGGTGGCGCACCAACATCTGGAAGAAACCGTTCAGCAACGGACGGCGGCGTTGCAGGCGGAAATTCAGGAGCGCAAACGGCTGGAGGTCGCCAAAATCCAGGCGGAGCGGCTCGCCATGGTGGGCACGATGGCCGCGCAGGTGGCCCACGAGGTCCGCAATCCACTCGGCTCCATCACGCTGAATTTCGATCTGCATCCAGAAGGAAATCGGCAAGCTGGCCAGCGGCGGCGGGCATTCACCCGAAGAAAGCCGCGGGCTGGTGGACGGAAATGCGCGAGGAAATCCACCGCATCCAGCGCGTGCTGGAGGAGTATCTGCAATTTGCCCGGCTGCCCAAGCCGCAACTGCAGCCGGTGGAATTGAACGAATTCCTCGACCAGAAACTGGATTTCATGAACGGCGACCTTCGAGCGCGCCCACGTGAAACTGCGCACGCATTTCGATCCGGCGGTGAAGACCATCAACGCCGACGCCGGACAACTGTGGCAGGCGACGCTCAACCTGATTCGCAACAGCCTTGACGCCATGCCCGACGGCGGCGAACTGACGGTGGGCACGTGGCGCGAAGGCGGACAGGTTCGCTCTTGCGCGTCACCGACACCGGCAAGGGCATGAGCGAAGAGCAGCTTAAACAAGTGTTCGCGCCGTTCTTCACCACCAAACCGGGCGGCACCGGTTTGGGACTGGCGCTCGTCCAGCAAATCGCCACCGAACACGGCGGCCATCTCGAATGCGAAAGCGTGCAGGGCAAAGGCAGCACGTTCACCATCTTTCTGCCGGTAGATAAAAAAACCTGACATGACCGATGCCCCAAATATTTTGCTGGTGGACGACGACGAGCGGTTGCGCCGGGCCGCCGGCAAAGTGCTCACCGCCGAGGGCTATCGCGTTGTCAGCGCCGCCTCCGGCCGCGAGGCGCTGGAACAATTGAAGCAAGCCGCCGTCGCCCTCGTGATCAGCGACCTGCGGCTGCCGGATTTGGATGGCATCGCACTGCTGAAACAGGCGCGCGAACTCGTGCCGGAAGCCGAGGTGGTGATGATCACCGGCCACGGCAGCGTCGAGAAGGCCGTCGAAGCGATGCGGCTGGGCGCGTATGATTTTATCCAGAAGCCGCTGGACAGCGCCGCGCTGCTCAAGACGGTGGCCAAGGCTCTGGAAAAGCAGCGGCTGGCGAGCGAGAACCGGCGGCTGCGCCGCCAGCTTCAGCAACGTCAGGGCGTCGAAGCGCTCATCGGCGACAGCCCGGCCGATGCAGGCGGTCAAGCAGCTCATCCGCCAGATTGCGCCCACGGATGTCAACGTGCTCATTCAGGGCGAAAGCGGCACGGGCAAGGAAATTGTCGCCGACGCGCTGCATCGATTTGAGCGACCGCCGCGACCGGCCGCTGGTGAAAATCAGTTGCGCGGCGATTCCCGAAACGCTGCTGGAAAGCGAACTGTTCGGACACGAACGCGGCGCGTTCACCGGCGCCGCCGCCGCCAAACCCGGCAAGTTTGAGCTGGCCGACGGCGGCACGCTCCTGCTGGATGAGATCGCGGAAATGAGCCCGCAATTGCAGGCCAAGCTGCTGCGCGTGTTGCAGGACGGACGTTTTCAACGGCTGGGCGGCACGCGGGAAATCCGAGGCGAACGTGCGGCTGCTCTGCGCCACGCACGCCGACATTCCAAAAGCGATCGCGGCGGAAAAATTCCGGCACGATCTGTATTACCGGATCAACACCGTGCAGATTGTCCTGCCGCCATTGCGCGAGCGGCCGCGAGGACATCGCGCTGCTGGCCGGACATTTTCTGAATCGGTTTGCCGCCGAGCACTGGGCAAGGACGTTCGCGCCATCGCGCCGGCAGCGCTGGATCAACTGCTGGCGCACGCCTGGCCCGGCAATGTTCGCGAACTTGAACACGTCATCCAGCGCGCCGTCGCGCTGGCGCAGCGGCGACAGCATTTACCAGTTTTGCCTTCGCGCCCGGAAGTTCCCGTCGCGGCGGAAAAAATGTTGAGCGAATCAAACAACGCCGGCCTTTCCATTCCCATCGGCACGACGGTGGATGAAGCGACGAAACGGCTGGTGCAGGCGACTGTTGAACATTGCGCGGGCAACAAGCTCAAGGCGGCGCGGATGCTCGGTCATTTCGCCGCGCACGATGTATCGGCATTTTTCAAATTCGGAATAAGCGGCGTCGGCCAAAATGGCAGTGCAACGCTGACATTCTGGCATAAAAATAAAATCGCGCATTCCGCGCACGACGCCAATCCCTTCAAAACACGGGCAAATTAAGCTTCATCCAAAAATTTTTCCGGCTGGCATGGTTGTTGCAGGAAGATAAGGCAGATGAAAAAGCTTGAAGACAAATCCGTTCTGATTGTGGATGACGACCAACGGATGCTGCGCGCGCTCAACAAGGTTTTGGCCGGCGAAGGCGCGTCGGTCACCGTGGCGCAATGGGCTGGCGATGCGCTGGACTTTTTGACCGCGCGACAAAGCCCGGTGGACTTTGTCATCACGGATTTGCGGATGCCGTTTGTGTCCGGCATGACGGTGGTTTATGCCATCCATAAAATTTTCCCCGCGCTGCCGATCATCGTGCTGACGGCGTTTGGCAGCCCCGACGTCAAGGCCGAATGTCTGCGCCAGGGCGCGGCGGCGTTTTTGGAAAAGCCGCTGAACACGTCGGAACTGATGGCCGCAATCGAGAAAGTTTTTTCTTCGCACGCAACCAGCCTCGCCTCGCCGCCGTCAAATGCCGGCGAAAACGCGGGGGTTTTTGTCGAGAACCATGAAACCGAAAAGAACGGCTGACCGCAGAGCTGCGGAGCCGAAAAGAGAAAGGGAAAATATGAATACCAGTGATAATACCAGTGAAAACAAGAAAGTAGCCCGAACCAATAAAACCACCACCACCGTAATCATCGGAGTGGCCGCTTTGGCCATTGGTCTGATGATCGGAGCGGCGACGGCCGAAACCGGCACCGGACTTTTGCCCGGCACGAAGAAGCCGGCTCCGGCGACGAACCAAATGTCGTCCGCCGCCACCAGCAGCCCGCAGTCCGGCGTCGCGCCGGAGTGGAATCCGTTTCAGGAAATCCGTGACATGCAGGCGCAGATGGACCGGTCGTTTGATCAGATGTTTGAACAGTTCCGCACGACGCCGCAGTTCAGCGTCTTTCAGCCGAATCCGGGTTATTCACTCTCGCTTGAGATGCGGGATTTGAAGGATCATTACGAAGTGCGGGCCTATTTGCCGGATGCGAAGGCGTCGGATGTCCACGTCAGCCTGAAAAACGGCCAGACCTTGAACGTCCAGGTCAGCGGCAAACAGACCAAGTCGTCCGATCAGAAAAACATGACGAGCAGCGTCATGGAATTCAGCCAGTATGACCAGACGATCCAGCTTCCCACGCCGGTGAAAGCCGATCAGATGAAGATCAAACACGAGGGACACGAATTGGTCATCACCATTCCCAAGGCAGTTTGACAATCGTTAAATCATTCACTTGGTCTGCGGGCGAGACGCCTGCAGACCGCAACCAAAACATATTTATGCCGAAAACGACAAACATGAAACTGGTTCAAATCAAAACGCAAAAATTTTCCTATGTCACACCCGCTGCGACGAGCGTGCAACTGGTGGGCGACTTCACGAACTGGCAGGAACGGCCAATCCCGCTCCGCAAAGCATCAAACGATGTGTGGCAGACGGCGGTTCGACTGGAGCCGGGCACGCATCACTATCGTTTTTTGGTGGACGGCCAGTGGCGCGACGATCCGGAATGTCCGCTCCACGCACCCAATCCATTCGGCGGCCAAAATGCCGTCCGGCAGGTGAATTGACGTCCACTGATTTGAAATTCCGCAAATGAAGAGAGGTGAGGAACCAGGGGAAAAGCCGGGCGGCGTTTGAAACGTCGCCCGGCCAGTTTGCGAAAGCGCCATTCAAATTCACGCTTTAACACTTGCAGCTTCAACCCCTGCTTCCACCACGCGCCCGACGCTGATGCCGTTCATGCAGCGAAAATCAATCGGGCATTCGCGCCGAAAACAAGGCGCACACGGCGCGTCGGATTTCAGCAGGCGATGGCGCGGATCGCCCGGCAAACCTGGGCCGGTCAGTTCCGGCGACGTGCTGCCAAACGGCACCACGACCGGCGTGCCCAGCGCGGCGGCGACGTGCATCGGGCCGGTGTCGTTGGTCAAAAGCACGCGACAGGATTTGAGCAGAGCCATCAGCTCGCGGAGCGAAGTCTGGCCACAGCAATTTCGGATTTCGGATTTCGGATTTCGGATTTCGGCGGCGATGCATCCGGCAATTTCAGTGTCGCCTTTGCCTCCGAAAATTAGCCAAACACAGTTTGTCCGCTGCTGGATTTCCTTTGCGGCGGCGATGAATTTCTCCACCGGCCAGCGCTTGGCCGGGCCGTATTCCGCGCCGGGATTCAGGCCGAATACCGGCTTTGAAATTTTCTCCAGGCCGAATTTCTGCCGCGCCGCCGCGATTTCCTCTGGCGCGACGAACAACTGTGGTGCGACAGGTTCCGGGTTTGCGCCCAGCATGGCGGCGAGATGGAGATACTCGAAAATTTGATGAGCGTTTGAATTGCCGATTGCCGATTGCCGATTGCCGATTTTTTTACCGGCAATCAAATTCTGGATTTCGGTCACAGTCCGTTTCCGCATTTTCACGGCTCCGGCGCGCGGGGCAACGGCTTGGGTCAGGAACAAATTCCGCCACGGGCGCGCGCAGCCGATGCGCTGCGGAATGCCGGCGAGAAAAACTTCCAGCGCCGAGCGCGGCGAATTGGGCAGCACCAGCGCCAGGTCAAATTTCCCCGCGCGCAGCATTGCTCCGACTGCGAAAACAGTTTCGCCGGCGGAAAATGAAATTGTTTCGTTCACCGCCGGATGATGCCGCCATAGTTCCGCGAGTTTTTCCGGCGTGAGCAGCGTGATGTGCGCGGCGGGAAATTTTTCGCGCAGCCGCAGCAGCGCGGGCGTGGTCATCACGGCGTCGCCCAGCCAGTTCACGCCGCGCACGAGAATCCTCCGAGGATGGAGGATGGAGGATGGAGGATGGCTGGGCGCGTTTTCCATTTTCTATCTTCTATCCACAATCCTCGTTTTTGAAAACATCGTTTTCATCAATCCTTCCACCGGCGGTGGACCCAGAACCAGTTCGCGGGATCGCGGCGCACGGCGATTTCAAACGCGCGGTTCACGTCGAGCATGATGGCCGCGATGGGGCGGGCACTGCCGTTTTCTTCACGTGTGGGAATTTCGTCGCCGACTTCGATCCGCCATTTCGCCAAACTGACGCGGTAACAAATGCCGGTGTGCAGGGGACAATTGTAACGCAAGGCGAAAACCGCCGGCGCGGTGGAAGTGTTGCAATCGTGGCCGAGGAACGGCAGGCGCACGCCTTTGGTGCTCTGGTCGGCCAGCAGGCCCAGCAGCAGCCCGGTGCCGCTCATCGCCGCCTTGAGCGCCGCGCCGTCCTGGCGCCGCTCAAAAAAACGGCAGTCGGCGCGCGCGCGCAGGGAAACCATGATGCGGTTGAGCGCGGGCTGCTTCAACGCGCGATATGTCGTGGCGCATTTGAAGACCGGCACGAACTGGTTGAACCGGGCATACAGCTCGAAATTGCCAAAATGCCCGATGGCCACCACCCGGCTTTGCGGGCCGCCGCCGGCGGCGTGCGGCAGAATTTTTTCCACCCCGACAAAATCAAAATGCGGCCGCAACGCCGCCGGACTCATCGCGGCGGTTTTGACGGCGCCGGCAAAATTTTCGCCGATGCGGCGGAAATTTTCCCGCGCGATGGCGCGGATTTCAGCGGGGGATTTCTCGCTACTGAAACACCGCGCGAGATTTTCCAACACCACGGTCCGGTGCCGGCCATCCAGCCGGAAAGCCAGGGCGCCGCCCGCGCGGCCAAGACGCGCGACCCATGCCAGCGGGAGAGTTTGAAGCAGGGCGACCGCCGCGCGTCCCGTCATGTAAAGCAGCCAGTTCATTCGCTGTCAGCGGAAACAGATTTTGCGGACGCAGTCCTGAAAGTCATTCGCGCCGGCGACAATTTTGATTTCGACGCGCATGAAATAGAACGGGATGTCGCGCCGGTCAATTTTGGGAAAGCGCACGGCGTCCTTCTGCGTGGTAACGATGATTTCCGCCTGCCGCTTTTTCGCGCGGTTGATGGCGTTGATAATTTCCTGCTGGGTGAAACGGTGGTGGTCGGCGAAGCGCTTGGCATAAACGAGTCCGCCGCCGAGCTTCACGAGACTTTGTTCGAAGCTCTCCGGTTGCGCGATGCCGCTCAAGGACGCGACTTTTTTGCCGGCCAGCAGTTCGAGGCCTTTTCGTTCGCCGGTGAAAACGTCTTCAAAATAAAGCGGCTGATGAATGCACTCGATGATGGCGGCGGTGGAGTTCCATTTGCCGATGCGTTCGCGCAGCGCCGCCGTCTGGCCGTCGCTCTTGGTGATAAAAATCGTATGGGCGCGGGCCAGATGTGACGGCGGCTCGCGCAGCGTGCCGCGCGGGAGCAGATGCTCATTGCCGAACGGCTGCTGGCGGTCAATCAAAACCACGTCGTGCCGGCGGCCGCGCAAATCCCAGTATTGAAAGCCGTCGTCGAGCAGCAAGGTGTCGCAGCCGAATTTTTCAATCGCATAACGCCCGCTTTTCACGCGGTCCTTGTCCACGAGCACGACGACATCCTTCAAATTCGACGCGAGCATGTAAGGCTCGTCGCCGGCCATCTCGGAATCGAGCAGCAGCGATTTGCCGTCGGACACAATGCGCGGCGGTGTCTGGTCTTCGCGCAGCAGGATTTTGTTGAGGAGTTTTTGGTGCAGCGGCATCGGTTTGGAACGGTAGCCGCGCGAAAGAATGGCGACGTTGCGGCCCGCGTCGCGGAGTTCGCGCGCGAATTTTTCCACGACGGGCGTTTTGCCCGTGCCGCCTACGGTGAGATTGCCGATCGCAATCACTTGGACGCCGAGCGTCTTGTCGCGGAGGATGCGGACGTTGTAAAGCCAGCGGCGCAGCTTGACGATGACTTGAAACACTTTTGAACCGCCAAACAAAGCTCCGCGCGTCGCTTTGGCCTTGAAATCGTGACGCTCCTCGAAAACGACTTCGAGGAAGAAGGTCTCAAGCGTTTCTGCCCAGGCACGGAATTTTTCACGCATTGAAATCATTGTGCCAAGCCCTTGCGATTGCGGCAAGACGAAGGAAAATCGCCCCGGAATCTGCGAGCCGCGACCGCTTCAAGAAAAGCGGGGCGATCGCTTTTTTTGTGCTTGGCTTGCTGAATAATTTGTGACAGGATTAGAAACAAGGATATAAAACATTATGAATCTGAAGCAATTTCTTTTCGGCGTCCAAGTGTTCGCGTCCGGCTTTATGTTGGCATCGGCGGCACCGTCCGTTTTTACCATTGATAATTCGCAAAGCGTGATCACGGCATCCGGCGTGGTTGCGAGTTTTACTTTTTCACAACAAGGATCGGGATCTTTAACCACCAGTTACAGCGGCAACATCAATGCTGATCTGTCCGGTTCGGCCATTCAATTTACTGGCGGCAGCGCCATCAGCGCGCACAACAACGGCACCTGGCAGCCTGGCTTGGGTGGAACCAGCGGCAGCGCCCCGGCGAATTATGGAGCTTATGCGCTGGCCTATGGTGCTATCCCTGTCTATGGCGCATTGCGAAACATCGTGCTGGACATGACCAGTTCGGCGTTGCCAGTCACCGGCGGTAACTTTGACGGCAATAGTTTGATTTTTTCGCTCGTGACGAACACGGCTTCTCTTGACTACAAGTCAAGTGTCACTGGCGGGGGTTCCTTGGCGCTGGACGGCGATTCAACCAACTCAATCGTCGGGCAAGCGACCATTTCGACCAACGCCGGTGTGCGCACATTGAGTTTCCCAATCAACACGACCTTTGTCTTTTCCCTGCTTTCAACCGGCGACAGCTCGGTTCGTCTGACCGGACAAATTGTGGCGACCAACTCCATCGCCGGGGCGGTCGCGGCTCCAATCATCCATTCGCTGACCATTTCGAATCAAAACGTCATGGTGGCGGCGGAAAATGCCACGGCGCAATCGCAACTCTTAACGTCAAGCAATCTGATTTCGTGGTTGCCGGCCAGCGTCACGATCAAGACCAATGGTTCGGGCTGGATTATTTTCACCACGCCGATGCACGGTCCGCGCGGCCTTTTCCGCGTGAAGCAATAGCCGTTGCGCAAAAAAAATCGTCCGGCGGACAGGGAAATCAATATCCCAGCTTGGCGACTTCCTGCTGCAAGGCCAGTTGAAATTCCTGCACGTCGGCGGCGGACGGCTTGTAGCCGGGCTGTTTCGGCACCACGCCGAGCCGGCCCGTCTGGTCTAGATACCAGTCGGCGACTTGACCGTCGCTGAAATTCACCTTGCCGCTGACAATCGCGCCGGGCCGGGTAATCTGATCCACGATGACGGAGACTTTTCCACCCGCCTCATCGCCGGGCAAAGGCTGACTCGCGGCGACCGTCGGGGTTTCCGCCGGCGGCGGAGCTGTCACTTTCGGCGGTTCCGGGTCTTTCGGCGTCAGCTTCAAATCATCCACCAGAAAGCGCGCTTCCATGTAAGTCAGCTTGATGCCGAATTCCGCCGCGAGCCGGTTCTGCACCTCGGAAAGTTTTGCGCCCTGCAAAATCCATGCGGTCACGCGCTGCCGTTGTTCTTCGGTCAAATTCATGCCGCCAGTTTAATCAAGAATGCTTGATAAGCCAGTCGTAACCTTTCGACTCCAATTCGAGCGCGAGCGACTTGTCGCCGGACTTGATGATGCGGCCATCGGCCATGACGTGAACGACATCCGGAATGATGTAATTCAACAGCCGCTGGTAGTGCGTGATGACGAGCTGCGCGGAATCGGCGCGGCGCAATTTGTTCACGCCGCTGGAAACAATTTTTAGCGCGTCAATGTCCAGGCCGGAATCCGTTTCGTCGAGAATCGCCAGCTTCGGTTCCAGCACGGCCATCTGGAAAATCTCGTTGCGCTTTTTTTCGCCGCCGGAAAAACCTTCGTTGACCGAACGCTTGAGCAAATCGTCTTTGAGATCGAGCAGTTTGATTTTGTCTTTGACCAAGTCCAGAAATTCAATCGCGTCGAGTTCCGGCTGGCCTTTGGACTTGCGGATTTCGTTCAGCGCGGCCTTCAAAAAATAAGTGCTGTTCACGCCGGGAATTTCCACCGGATACTGAAACGCGAGAAACACGCCTTCACGGGCGCGCTCTTCGGGATCGAGTTCCAGCAAATCCTGGCCGAGATATTTCACCGTGCCGGCGGTCACCTCGTAACCGTCGCGGCCGGCAAGAATCGCGGCGAGCGTGCTCTTGCCGCTGCCGTTCAGCCCCATCAACGCGTGGACTTCGCCGGCGTTGATCGTCAGGCTGAAGCCTTTCAGGATTTGTTTGTTTTCCACGCCCGCGTGGAGATTTTCGATTTCAAGAATAGGTTGCTTGCTCATTTTCTAAAATTCATTTTAGCCACAGATGGACACAGATTCACACGGATAAATAATTTCCGGGAGACAAAATCTGTGTTTCATCTGTGAAAATCTGTGGCCCAAAAAATCAGCCCACGCTGCCTTCCAAGCTCACGCCCAGAAGTTTCTGTGCTTCGACAGCAAATTCCATTGGCAGTTCTTTGAAGACTTCCTTGCAAAAGCCGTTCACGATCATGTTGACGGCGTCCTGCGTGGAAAGCCCGCGCGAGTTGCAGTAAAAAATCTGGTCTTCGCCAATCTTTGAAGTCGAGGCTTCATGCTCGACGGACGACGACGTGTTTTTCACCTCGATATACGGAAACGTGTGCGCGCCGCACTTGGAGCCGATGAGCATCGAATCGCATTGCGAAAAATTCCGCGAGTTCGCCGCGCTCTTGCGGATTTCCACGAGTCCGCGATAGCTGTTCTGGCCGCGCCCGGCGGAAATGCCTTTCGAGACTATGGTGCTCTTCGTGTTCTTGCCAATGTGAATCATCTTCGTGCCCGTGTCGGCCTGCTGATAATTGTTCACCACGGCGACGGAATAAAATTCACCCTTAGAATTGTCGCCGAGCAAAATGCAGCCCGGATATTTCCAGGTGATGGCCGAGCCGGTTTCGACTTGCGTCCAGGTGATGCGCGAGTTTTTGCCTTTGCACATGCCGCGCTTGGTCACGAAATTGTAGATGCCACCAACGCCATTTTCGTCGCCCGGATACCAGTTTTGCACCGTGCTGTATTTGATTTCCGCGTGATCGAGCGCGACGAGTTCCACCACGGCAGCGTGCAACTGGTTTTCATCGCGCATCGGCGCGGTGCAGCCTTCGAGATAGCTCACGCTCGCGCCGTCGTCGGCCACGATGAGCGTGCGCTCGAACTGGCCGGACTTCGCGGCGTTGATGCGGAAATACGTCGAAAGCTCCATCGGACAGCGCACGCCCTTCGGGATGTAGCAGAACGAACCGTCGGTGAAGACGGCGGAATTAAGCGTGGCGTAATAATTGTCCGTGTAAGGCACCACCGAGCCGAGATATTTTTTAACGAGGTCGGGATGCTCCTGCACCGCCTCGCCGAACGAGCAGAAAATGATTCCCTTCTTCGCCAAATCTTCACGATACGTCGTGCCGACGGAGACGGAATCAAAAATCGCATCCACCGCCACGCCAGCCAGCCGGCCGCGTTCGCGCAACGGAATGCCGAGCTTCTCGTAAGTCTCCAACAGTTTCGGATCAACTTCATCCAGGCTTTTCGGCGCGTCGCCTTTCGGTTTGGGCTGCGAAAAGTAACTGATGGCCTGAAAATCAATTGGCGGATACTTGACGAACTGCCACGTTGGTTCCGGCATCGTCAACCAATGGCGATACGCCTTGATCCGCCAGTCCGTCAGCCATGCCGGCTCATTTTTTTTGGTCGAGATGTGGCGGATAACGTCTTCATTCAAGCCCGGTGGAACGGATTCGGATTCGACATCGGTGACGAAGCCGTATTTGTATTCCTGTTTGACCAGGTTCTCAATTGTCTCGGTGGCGGTGCTCATCTAAAAAATCATTTTTTCTTCGCGCAATCCGCGCAGATGCCGTGAATGGTCACGTCGCAAACCTGCGCCTTGAAGCCGCGCGGAACGGCCACGCACGGCAATGTGCGCGGCAAATCCACATCATAAATCGTCCCGCACGCGCGGCAATGAAAATGGCCATGCTCCGCCATGTTCGGACAAAAGCGCGTCGCGCCGCGTTCCACGCTGACCTGCCGCGCCAACCCGCTTTTCACCAGCACGTCGAGGCAGTTATAGACCGTCGCGTGTGAAATCTCCGGCATCGCGCGCTTGGCGCGGATGAAGACTTCCTCGGCGGTCGGATGGTCGCGCTTGCCCAGCAACACGTCATAAACCTGCTGTCGCTGCGGCGTGAGGCGCAAGCCGGTTGTGCCCAACCGTTCGGTCAGGCGCTGCTCGTCCTGCTGCTGACTGCGCGTTTTCATCGCCACAGCAATTTACACAGCGGCCGGCCCGCGTCAAGATTTAGAATAATTCTAAATCCATTATTGACATTGGAGAAACCATCGTCCGATGGGACACGGGCTTTGCACCGCCGGCGCGGGGATTATTTCTGAAAAACGCTGACGCGGGCGGGCGGTAGATTGAACCAGACAATTTTCGACGCGAGCAGCTTGAACGTGTCCGCCCCCCGGCTGCGGTCTTTCACGATTTGGTAACTGTATTGCACCCAGCGTCCGCGCGGTTCCAGCACGCCGCGGATCTTGTGAGCAAGTTCGTCGGCCTGTTCCTTGGGAAAATTAAGCAATGGCAGGCTGGAAATCACCGCGCCAACATCTTCAACCGGCTCCGGCAATTCGCGGAGCAGGGCATCCATGTGCCAGGCGTCACCGGCGATGATTTGCGCCTGCGGAAACCGCTTGCGGAGCAGCTTGGCCAGCGTCGGATTTTTTTCGATGGCGATGATCCGGTCTTCGCGCAGTCCGCGCTTGAGCAGCGCATCCGTGACCGCGCCCGTGCCGGGGCCGAGTTCGAGCACAAAACTTTCCGGATTGCGCGGCAGCCATCGCGCCATCGCCGCCCCGAGCTGCGGCGAACTCGGTGCCACGGCGCCCGTGCGCAGCGGATTGACGAACCATTCGCGCAGGAATACTGTCGAGTCGCTCAACGCCGCAATGATGTTTCGTGCCATGCAGTAATCCGAATTTGACGCCAGTCTAATTCATTCGTTCATTATTGCACGGCAAAAATTGTTACGATTCGGGAACACGCTTGAAGATTTTTTGGAATTCGGTCCGGACCGTTGCCCGCCGCGCCGTCCATTCGTCCCAGCTTGGCTCCCAAGCTTCGCCGACGAGATTGGTCCGGGCCGCGGGCCAGATGGCATCGAGCTTTTTCAAATCCCGTTCCGCCTCGACCGGCTGGCGCCAGCGCACCTGCGATTCGACGAGGTTCAACTGGTTTTCGGGAAAATCCGGCGCGAGCGCGGCGGCGCGGTCGAGCCATTCGCGCGCCTTGTGTTTGCTGCCGATGCTGACGGGCCAGCCCGGCGCGTCGCGATAGAGCAACCCCAGGCAGCGCGGCGACCCGGCGAAATCCAATTTTTCGTCCAGCTCCGCCGCCGCCTTGAATTCGCGCTCGATTTCCTTGATCAGCTTGTAGGCCGCGATGGATGGCGCTAAGGCCTCGGCGAGCTGGCCGAGATCCATCGCCAGATAATAATGGCCGGCGGCGGATTTCGGGTCGTGCGCCAGCAAATGCCGGCAGGCCGCAATGCCGATCCGCGCCACCGCCTCGCGCTGTTCCGAGTTGGTGGCAAACTCCGCCCAGTCATAACTGGCGCGACCCAACTGCCACGCGGCCGCCGCGTCGCCGGGAAGTTCCGCGAACTGTTTTTGCGCGCGGGCAAACGCAGTTTCGGCGCGCAGGGCAAACATCCGGTTGGTGGCCGACTGTCCGCACGCGGAAACGGCCGCCAGCATCAAAAGTGCGAAACATTGGGTCCGAAATGGTGTTTGCAATGGCATGATGCGTTCAATTAGAAGTTGCTATCGTGACGGACTGATTTATACTCGGCAAGTGAGAATAAGCTGGAATTTTTCGTGTCTGGCCCTGCTGTCGGCGGGTTCGCTGCTGCTGGCCGGATGCGGCGGCATCAGCGGCAGCCAGAGCGTTTCTCCGGCCAGTTTTTTTCTGCCGGGCCTGCTCAAAGCGGATCCGCCGAAAACCAATGCGCCGGTTTTGCCGGGGGAAAATTCCATTCAACTCGCCACTGTTCGCTAACAACTTATGCGTTTCCCGTTTGCCCTGACGAAAAAGATCGCCAGCCACATCATCAAGCACAAGCTGCGCAAGACGCCGAAATTTGCGATGGTGCTGCAACTCGAACCATTGCACACGTGCAATCTGACTTGCACCGGCTGCGGGCGCATCCGCGAATACTCCACGAACCTCAAAGACATGGTGCCGCTGGAGCAATGCCTGCAAGCTGCGATGGAATGTGAAGCGCCGATGGTTTCGATCTGCGGCGGCGAACCGCTGATTTATCCGAAAATCGAAGAATTGATCGTCGGTCTGCTCGATCAAGGCCGTGTCATTTACGTCTGCACGAACGGCGTGTTCATGCGGAAAAAAATGCGCGATTATCTTGCGGCCATTTATTCGCCGGCCATCGAGCCGAAGCTGAAAAAATTGCTCGACCAGAAATTGATTTCCGAAAAGGAAGCCGAAGCCATTCGCAAGTCCGACGACGCGGCGAAGAAAAAAATTGTCATTCGTCCGACACAGTGGATGTATTGGAACGTCCACGTGGACGGTTTGGAATTCACGCATGATCTCATTGTCGAGCGCGAAGGCGTTTTCAAGGAATGTGTCGAGGCCATCAAGATGGCGAAAATCTGCGGCTATCAAGTCGCCACGAACACGACGGTCTATAAGGAAACCGACGTGGCGGAACTCGAAGACATGTTCAAGTTTCTAAGCTCGCTCGAAGTGGACGGGCACACGATTTCGCCCGGCTACGATTATGATGCCGCGAAGAAGGACATGGTCAAACGCCTCGGAAAAGACCCAAAACAATTTTTCCTGACGCGCGACATGACGCGACAGAAGTTTGCGAAGATTGAGGAATGGGGCAGGGCATTCACGATATTCGGCACGCCGGTTTATCAGGAATTTCTCGCCGGCAAACGCGAGTTGACCTGCACCGCGTGGGCGATTCCGACTTACAACATCAAGGGCTGGAAAGCCCCGTGCTATCTGATGACCGACGGCCATTACTCTGGCTATCAAGAAATGCTCGCCAAGGTTAACTGGGAAAAATACGGCATCGTCAACGGCGTCGCGCGCGATCCGCGCTGCGAACATTGCATGGTCCATTGCGGCTACGATCCCAGCGGCGCGCTCGGCACGAATTATCAGTCCGGCGACAATTGGAAAAATTTCAAATACAATTTCGGCGCGAAGCCGAAACCGGTTCGTTATTCGCCGGAACTGGAAAAACGGGCTTATAACGGCATGTCCATTGGCAAAGGTCATCTGGCCGAAGCGAAGGCGGCAATCAATTCGCCCGCCGCCGGCGCGCGCGGCGCATTTTCAAACGAAGTCCATCACGAAGCGCATGTCGGCAGTTCTTGCGGCACGACGGAAAAAGATTCCGGTGTTCGCGCGGAATAATTTAATTTTTCATGAGCAAGACCCTCTACCTTTCGCCGCCGAGCTTTGACGGTTTTGACGGCGGCGCCGGCGCGCGTTATCAGGCGCGGCGCGAAGTGACCAGCTATTGGTATCCGACGTGGCTCGCGCAACCCGCGGCGCTCACGCCGAATTCCAAATTACTCGACTGCCCGCCGCACAATATTGATCTGACGAAATGCCTCGCCATCGCGAAGGATTTTGACCACGTCATCATCAACACCAGCACGCCGTCGCTGAAAAACGATTGCAAGGTGGCCGAAGCCATCAAGGCGCAAAAGCCGGACGCGAAAATCGGTTTTGTCGGCGCGCACACGATGGTTTTGCCGACCGAAACATTGAAAGCGTCACCGGCGATTGACTGGGTCGGGCGGAAAGAATTCGATTTCACTTGCAAAGAAGTTGCCGAAGATCGTCCGCTGGAAACCATCGCCGGGCTGTCCTTTAAAAACCGCGACGGCAAAATTATTCACAATCCCGAACGCGAAATGATTCAGGACATGGACACGCTGCCGTGGGTGGCGGATGTCTATCAACGCGACTTGGAAATTGAAAAGTATTTCATCGGCTACCTGTTGCATCCTTATATTTCGATGTATACCGGCCGCGGCTGCCCGGCGCAATGCACCTTCTGCCTCTGGCCGCAGACCATCGGCGGACATAAATATCGCGTGCGCTCGCCGCAAAATGTCGCCGATGAAATGGCCTACATGAAGAAATTGTTCCCGCAAGTGCGCGAATTTTTCTTCGACGACGACACGTTCACCGCGAATCTGCCGCGCGCCCGCGAGATCGCCAAGAAGCTCGGCCCGCTCGGCTTGAACTGGAGTTGCAACAGCCGGGCCAACCTCGATTACGACACGGTAAAATCTTTCAAAGACAACGGGCTGCGGCTGTTCCTTGTCGGTTACGAAAGCGGCAACGACGAAACGCTCACGCGCATCAAAAAGGGCGTGACCACCGACGAAATGCGCCGGTTCACCCAAGCCTGTCACGCAGCCGGCGTGGTGATTCACGGCACGTTCATTCTCGGCTTGCCGGTCGAGACGAAGGAAACAATCGAGCAAACGATCAACTTCGCAAAGGAACTCGATGTTTTCAGTTTGCAGGTTTCGCTCGCCGCGCCGTATCCCGGCACGGAACTTTACGAACAGGCCAAACTCAACGGCTGGTTTGTGAAAAAGGACAAGACTGACTTGGTGGAAGCCGACGGCCTCCAGCAAAGCACGCTGGCCTATCCCGGTGCGTCAAAAGAAGAAATTTTCGAGGCCGTGGACCGTTTTTACCGCAGCTATTATCTCCGTCCGAAGCCGATTCTGCGCATCATCAAAACGATGTTGGAGGACAAGGATATTTTGGTCCGGCGCTGCCGTGAAGGCTATGAATTTTTTCGCAGCCTCAACGAACGCAAAGCCGATCTCGCGGCAGCCAAAGCGACGGGGACATAAGACCGAATCCATGAAATCGGGGAGATCAGTCGTCCGGGCGATATTCAATCCGGCGCCACCGAACGACGGGCGGCTTTCTTTTCGCCGCGCCGGGCTTTGTCCGCGAGCATTTTGTTTTTTGCGCGGCGGGAGCGCTTGCGTTTCTGGCGGCGGATTTTTTCAACCTCGGCGCGTTGCGCGGCAATGAAGCCATTTTTCTTTTCTTCGATCTTGTCGAGCAGCAGGCGGCGGGCGATGAAACGGTTGAGTCCCTGCTGACGCGTCTCCTGGCATTTCACCTGCACGCCGGTCGGACGATGCAGCAGCATCACGCAGGTGGACGTTTTGTTGACGTTCTGCCCTCCGTGGCCGCCGGAGCGCACGAAACTTTCCTCGATGTCCGCTTCTCGCACGTCCAGCGCGGCCATCCGTTGCGCGAGCTGATTCTCTTTTTCAAGGCTGACGGGATATGCGCTCATGGGGCTGCGGATTGTTGCTCAGGCCGACGATACGGAATAGTTTTCAAAATCGCCAGCAAATATACCGTCAAATGGCGGGCATAAAAAAGCCGGCAACTTGCGTTGCCGGCTTTTGAGATTGGGCGTGAAAAAATATCAGGCTTGATTTTTGGCCGGGACAAATTTGCGGCGGAACATTTCCAAACCCACCAAGCTGGCACCCAGCAACAACACCGTCATTGCTGTGTCAGGCACGGAGACGGTGGTGTAGTTGAAACACAACGAGGTGAAAGTATATTGGCAGTCAGGATCAAAACCAATGTTGAAGCCCTCCGGCGTCGTGGAAAGATACGAATTCAAGTCGGCCAATGCGGCACCGGAAATGGGGATAGTGACCGTTTTGCCATCATTATCTGACGAACCCCAGCTAGTGCCATATTTCAAGCTAGCCAAAGAAACATATTTCGGCTTACCTGCACTATTGTTTCCGGTAACTTTAGACGACCAGAAATCAGTCCCCGTTTCCGTATTGCCTGTTGTCGAAGTAATGCCAGAAACAGGGGCCGTATCAAGCAAGCTGATAAAAAGGTAGCCATCAGTTGTGTTCGCGACTGTGGCATCGAGTGTAATCCAAGCCGAGGCAAGCTGCACTCCCGATCCCAAATTAATACCCCATTCATAGCCTTTGTCATAAGTCATTACAGGAATGGAGGTCGGGGTAATGGTGGTAGCGTGCGTGATGCCACAGATGGCAGCCAGAAGTCCGATGATGCAGGTTTTTTTCATATTTTAGTCAGCTTAAGTTTTCAGTTTAACAAATATAGAAAACATTAAAGCAACGACCGTGCCAACCAAATTTTTGCGCCAACTAATATATTTCAATATATTTGTTATTAAGCACTTGTATAATTTTTTAATGTGGATTCAAAATGAGTTCCTTGCGGAATAAGTGTAAAGTTCGCCGACACTTATACAGTTTCTAAATTATCAAGGCCGCTTTCATGCGGGTTCGGAGCCATGCCGGAAAATCCCGGGGCTATTTCAATTGACTTAACATCTCTTTTGCGGCGTCAGCTTGCGGGCCGGCCAGCTTCAAGGCCAGCGCCTGATTGAGCGACACCTTGCTCGCCGGAGTTTGTTTGAGTTTGAACTGGGCGTTTCGGAGGTAATAGAAAAGTTCAGCATCGTCGCCGTTCACGGCGGCGCTCGATTTCAAAATGCTGGCCGCCTTGGAAAAATCTCCCTGCTGAAAAGCGATGATGCCGTGGCCTTGGTGAGTGCGGCGCCTTGTTGGGGAAGGCCGCGCGGACCTTTGTCCGCAAGTTGAAAGCGCAACCGGCTTTGGCGGGATTCCGTGCGTGGAGAATAGTAGGCTGCACTTCGCTGGCGAAAATTAGTTTTATGTGAAGATTTTCCCGCCCCCCGGCATTTGCAGCGGCCGCTTGCGCAGGATCGGCGTCGAGATTGACCAGATCAAGCCACAAACTTGGCTTCCGTGGCCTGCTTCGTGCGCAGATTAAGTTGTCCCCATTGGGAATGTCTATACAAGCGTCGAGAAGATTCCACGCACACCAAGCCTGACTCTCCCTTAACGGTTCCAATCACTCTTAATATGTGTCAAAGCGCGCTACTTGAGTTCGGCGAGCTTTGAACACAAATTCTAACGCATTAGCTTCCGCACCGCTGCCAAGCCAGCAAAGGCAATTGACATCAACAGCGCGGAACTGCCAGCATCGGGCGCGTTACTAACAGGCGTGGCAAATGATGTCCCAGTGACCATTACAATGGCCAGCATAACCAAGCCGAGTGACAATTTTGATTTTTTCATACGTTTATTTTTTTCTATCGAAAGCTTTATTCAGAACTGGAACGCTTTTCTAACGCATAAACTTCCGCACCGCCGCCAAGCCAGCAAAGGCAATTGATACCAACAGCGCGGAACTGCCAGCATCAGGCACTCTGTCAACCGAGGCGAATGATGTCCCCGTTACCATTACAACGGCCAGCATGACCAGGCCGAGAGATAATTTTGATTTTTTCATACGTTGTTTTCGTTTTCTGTTGTTTTGTTACGGTTATTTTCCCATAACGTCGGTTCTGCTAGAGCGTTTCTCGGGCCAAATAAATTGTCAGCGAAACAAAGGCATTGATTTTGTGTCTCAAAATGCTTTAATATAGTTTGTTACGCGATCTACTCATCAAGCTTATTAGATTTGACACTGAATGAGATTATGTAAGATGTTCCGACATTTGGAATGGGGGCTTGAACGCGCATTCCGCCGAAAATGCCAAAAATCATCTAAAATCGCAGTAATACTGTGTATTCCAAGTCATCTCATCAAAAGTGCAAACTTAACCGACACTTTTGAACGCAACTCAAACTATTTCATGGCTATTTCAGTTGACTTAACATCTGCTTCGCGGCGTCAGCTTGCGGGCCGGCCAGCTTCAAGGCCAGCGCCTGATTGAGCGACACCTTGCTCGCCTGGGTTTGTTTGAGTTTGAACTGGGCGCTTCCGAGGTAATAGAAAAGTTCAGCATCGTCGCCGTTCACGGCGGCGCTCGATTTCAAAATGCTGGCCGCCTTGGAAAAATCTCCCTGTTGAAAAGCGATGATGCCCGTGGCCTTGGTGAGTGCGGCGTCGTTTGGAAAAGCGGCGCGGGCTTTGGCCGCGAGGGCGGCCGCGCGGTCGGCCTTGGCGGGATCCCGGGCATAGAGAATGGCAAGCTGCCGCTGCGCGGGCGCAAAATCCGGATATCGGGCCAGAATTTTTTCATAGGCCGCCGCTGACGCCGTCGCATCGGCATCATGCTCGTGGACGACGCCAAGCACCATGAGCGCGGGCACATAATCGGGTTCCGCCTTCAAAATTTCCGTCACCTGCGCGCTGGCGGCTGGCGCTTGCGCCGGATTGGCAGCGAGGCGGACCAAGTCCAGCCACCGCCGGGCTTCAGTGGATTGCGGTGCGGGCAGGTTCAGTTGCATCGCGTTTTGCATGGCAGCCTGGGCGTCGGAAACATTCCCAACGCGGTAAGCCGCCTGGGCGAAATCAAATAAAAACTGGGGATCGTTGGGCCGGTTCTGGGCCGCTTGCTGAAGCAACGATGCGGACAGTTTGTAATCCCCGGTTTGGCCGGCGAGCAGGCCGTAGATGTGCTCGGCGTCGGGATTGTCGGATGCTTGGGCATAAGCGGCCTTGGCCAAGGCGCTGGCCTTGGTGACATCTTTGCTTGCGTAAAGTTGCGCCAGATTGAGCATCGCCATGAAGTTTTTCGGGTCGGTTTTCAAAACGCCTTCGTAACTGGCCGCCGCCTTGTCCAGCTTGCCATCGCGCTGATAAATGGCGGCGAGCCGGCCCAGCGCCACCGGATCGTCGGGTTTTTCGGCAACCCGCTTTTCCAGTGTCGCGATGGCGTCGGCGCCGGCGGTTTGGGGATTGATGGCGAGCAGCGACAAACAGCGCTGGCACTCCGCGTGGCCGGGAAAATTGGTGCTGATTATCAAAGCGCGCTGGAAGGCGTCGCGCGCGGCCGCTTCGTTGCCGGTCATGTAATTGGCCAGGCCAAAATGAAACTGCACTTCCGGCACATCCGGCATTTTGGCGACGCTTTCCGAAAGCAACGCGAGCGCGGTGGGATAAGCGCCGCGTTTGAGATTGATCCAGCCGAACGTGTCCGCCGTGGACGGGTCGTTGGGCAGCAATGCGCGCGCCTGCTGGGCGAGTTCGAAGGCGCGATCTAGCTGGCCGAGATTTTCGGAATACAAATAGGCCGCGTTGTTGAGCGCCGGACTAAATTTGGGATCGATGGCCAGCAATTGCTCGTAAGCAGCCGCCGCCGCTTTGTAATCTTTCTCGTCGGTGTGAACCTGGGCGGCCTGCATCAACGCGGCAAGGTTCTTGGGATCTTTCGCCAGAACCGCGTCGAGTTGTGCCAGCGCCTTCTTGTTTTGTTTGGCGCCGGAATACATCTGCGCCAGCACCAGACGCGGAGCTGGGTTTTCCGGCGCCAGATCAATCGCCTTTAATAAAACCTGCTCCGTTTTGTCTTGACTGCCTTCCACCTGATATACTTTGGCGAGGATCAGCGACAGTTCAATTTGTTTCGGATCTTTCTGCATCCGGGCCTCGACGCGGTGTCGTGCGGCGTCAAATTGCTTTTCCGACAAGTCCAGATTCACCAACTGCTCGAGCGCCGGCAGATTGTCGGGGGCAATTTGCAAGACCTGCTCGAACGCCCGGCGCGCTTCCGCTTTGTTATTCTGCTGGAGATAAGTCGAGCCGGCCAAAAAGGGAATCCGCGCATTTTGCGGGAAGGACTTTTCGAGCGACGCATAAATGGCCTGCGCGTCGCTGTAACGATCCTGCTGCCGGTAGGCGTCCGCCAGCAGCAATTGCGCCGACGCAAGTTTCGGCTGCTGCCGGACCAGTTTCTCCAGCGAAGCGATGGCGGGACTGGAATTCGTGTTCCTGATCTGGGTTTCCGCCAGCAGCAGGATGGCCTCGGTGAAATTTGGGGCCAGACGCAGCGCCTGGTTGAGGCTGATCTCTGCCTTGGTGCTGTCGTTCTGCGCCAAGTAACCTGCGGCGAGCTGATAATGCGCCTGCGCGATCTGTGGAAAAAGCCTGGTCAGCCGTTCCAGCGCGGCGACGCACTGATCCGTTTCGCCTTGCGACATCAGCAGCCGGCTTTGCAGCAGCAAGGCGTCAAAGTTATCCGGATCGCGCGACAGCGCCTGGGCCAGAAATCCCTTGCAGTCATCGTATTTTTTCTCCGCCAGCGACATTTCCGCCAGTCCCATCAGGGCGGGGAGATAATCCGGCGTTTGTTTGACCATGTCCTCGAGGATTTGCCGCGCGCCCGCGCTGTCGCCGATCGCGAGCTTGAAACGGGCATAGAGCAACCGCGTTTGCGACCGGGCTGGCGAAGGTCCGCTGCCGACTTGAAGTTGGTTTCGGCATTTGTCAAATCGTTCTGCGCGGCATAAAGGCTGCCCAAAGCTTCAAAGGCGGCGGCGAATTTCGGATCCAGCGTCAGCGCTTTCTTAAAGTCGGCCTCGGCGGTTTTGGCATCATGCTTGCGGAACGCCAGTGTTCCCAGCGCCACTTCAAACGACGCCCGGTCGCCGCCGCGCGCGAGTTTTTGCAGGCGCTGCTGCGCGGCTTGAATGGCCGGCTCGGTTTGCGCGTTTTGAACCAGCAACAGCGGGGCTTCGGCATCCTGTGGATTCCGGTCTAAAACGTATGCGGCTTCGTCCGTCGCCTGCTTGTATTTTCCGGCGGTGGCGTAGATCGTCCCCATTTTGAGATGCAGATCCAGGTCATTGGTCGTTAGTTGGACTGCCCGGTAAAGAAAGGGCGCCGCCGTTCGCAGACGGCCTTGTTGAAAATAGATGATGCCGAGCCGGCCATAGGTCCGCGGGTCTTTGGAACCGTTGCGCAGGGCGTTCATATACTCGATTTCCGCGCGGTCGAATTTGCCGGCGGCGTAAAACTTGTCCGCCCGCGACAGGTGATACGCCTGCTTGACCTTGGCCGTGCAGCCGGTGTTGCAAACCACCAGTCCGGCCAGCGCTGCCAGCAGCAAAATATGGGTCGTGATTTTTTTCATGTCAGTTTTAGGTTGTCGGGCGCGCGCCCGGGATTTTCGGACGTCCGCATCTTATCAGGAAATAGAGCAGCAGGAAAAATGGAATCAGCGATAGCGCAAAAAAAATCGGGCCGCCACGATGATGAATGGGCGTATCAATCATCTGCGGCCCGAAGTGCGTGCAAAGTTCGCCCAGGACAAAGACGCGAAAGCCGTTGCGCAGGAGGGCCAGCGGGATCACGGCCAGGCACAGCACGACGCGCTGCCACGGCTGGCGCAGGAAAAAATAGCCGGCCACCAGGCTGGTGATGAACAAAACCACGGTCGAGTGAATCCCGCTGCATTCCGGCGCCACCTGCAAACTGATATTCGGCAACTGGAACACCAGGCCGGTTCGCAGCGTCGGCACGTCGGACAGGGTGAACATCCAATCCGCGCAAAATGCCGAGCCGTGCTGCAAAAGCGTTTCCAGCCCCTGGCGCAGCCAGTTCGGAAACGGCACCATGAAAATCAGCATCGCAAACGGAAAGACCAGCGCCCGCATCAGCGCCCCGCCCAAAAACAGGCAGCCCGCGCCCGTTAAAAATAAAAGGAACGACAAAGTCGTCAGCGCGAGATGGTCCACCATCGCGCCGCCCGCAAACCAGTTCCAGGCCGCGAGCGTCATGCCGCCCGCAATGGCCAGCGCCGCCAGCGTCTTGGCGGGCGGCGAAACCGTCGGGAGTTTTTTTCTCTGCGACCACGCCAGGAAGGCGCATAAAAAGGGAATGAGCAGGATGTAGGAGAACAGTTCGTCATTGGCCGCAAAGCGCGCCAGCCGCCACAGCGTTCCCGCAAAAATGATGGCCAACCCCGCCGCCGCCAGTCCGAATTTGCGGAACAGCGGCATTGAGAATATGGCTTGCGTGGCTTGGTCAGACATGCGTTTTGCCTCCGGCGATTTCCAGCTTATCCACCCGCGCGGTAAATTCAATAGCGATAACCAATCTGGAACCCGATCTGATTGCTCCGCTGGCCGTAGCCGGCGGCGCCGGAGGAGTTATCCAGATATTGATAGGTGATCGCCCAGTTTCCGCGCTTCAGGAAATCACGGCCGAAACTGGCGTTGAAAGAATAGGTGTCATCCGAGCGGACGTCGCCAACCGGACCGAAGGTGCTGGTGTAGTCGGTCTTGATGTAACCGACGCCGAGGTTCAAATTATATTTCACGAGCACGCGCTGGTTCAGGCTGAGGTTGACCGAGGTGATTTCGGTGGACTGGGCGATGATGTAATAATCCGAAGAACTTACCGTGCGGCTGGCAGCAAGTGATATTTGCGTGACCTTGAATGGCTGGTATTGGACGGACGCGCTGAAGATCGGATTCAGCGAATCACTGTAGCCGGAAGCGAGAAACTGCTGGTCTTCAAATCCGGCGCTGACTTGAAAACTGATTTTGTCGGTGGCGCGCCAGTTGATCCGCGCCTGAAACTGTTCGTTGATGATGTCCGGGTTGTTTCTGCCCATGCTGGAATTGTTTTCCGTGATCGTGTAACCGCCGCCAGCGCCGAGGCCGGCATTCAGGCGCGGTGCGAAAGCATAGCTCAACCATTCCATGGTGGACCAGTTGTAGGAATCTTGATAGTTTTCGACGAGGTTGAAAAATTGATTCACGCCAAAATCGGCGGACATCTTGTCGTTGAAAACGTAGTTGGCGCCCAAGGCGGTGGTGTAATTCTGCTGGCTGGTCTGGGCGGCGGTCTCCGTGGTTGGCGAGTCACTGGAACTCAAGCTTTGCATCAGGCTGAACTGCCAGTCTTCATAGTTTGCGCCGCCGTTTAGCGAGGCGGCATGGTTGACGCCATCCTGCAATTGTCTGCTCGAATAAAATACCATCGTGGGCGTGTAATCCAGCGACCATTGCCGACCGAGGTCAACCGTCAATCCGGGCGAGAGCTGCTGGATGATGGTGTCCTGCCCGTTGTTTTTGCCGGCCGCGATGCCGGTGCCATAACCAAAACTATAGGAAACATGCGGGTGCAACGTCACCGGCCCGTATTGGAACGGTTCCGAAGCGTTGCCGTTGTTGACACCGGAGGGGACAAAGACATTCATCGGGTTGCTGGCCGCCTCTTCTTGCGCCGCCGGCGGCGCCGTGTTCACCGGCGGCGGCCCCATGATCACCGACTCGCCCGCCACGCGTTGAACGGCCAGCAGGCCTGCCGCCAGCAAAACGCCGCCGGGTTTCAGATTTCGACAAGCTTTCCGATTTCTTGGCTTCATCGCATTCCTTTTCACAGAAATCTAGTTTCTAAAAAATCGTGCTAACAATCAAGGATACTTGCGCCACTAATTTGGCAGGTGAAAAATGTTCGCGTTTTAAACAACAACGCGCTCATGGCCGCGATGCTTCGTTTCACGCCGGCCACACCTGGCCGGGCTTGGTTTTTATCAGCGCCATGGCGTTGCGCGTGTCCACGATGCACGGCGACCAGTCGGCCAGTTCCTGATAGTTGACGATCTGATGATTGGTCGCGATGATGACGGCGTCATAACTTTCCAGCGTTTGCCGGTCCCAGTTCACCGAACGCGTGCCCGTCCAATGCGCATGTTCGCGGGTTGGGCGAACCACCGGCACATAAGGATCATAATAGGCCACTTCCGCCCCGCGCGCCTGGAGAAGGTTCATCAGCACATAACTCGGCGATTCCCGCTCGTCGTCCACATTTGGTTTATAGGCCAGACCAACAATCAGCACGCGGCTGCCGTTGACCGGTTTGCGGTTGGCGTTGAGCGCCTCCGCCATGCGGTTCACCACATGCACGGGCATGGCGGTGTTGACTTCGCCGGCCAGCTCAATGAAACGGGTGTTCTGGCCGAATTCGCGCGCCTTCCAGGTGAGATAAAAGGGATCAATCGGAATGCAATGACCGCCCAAACCGGGGCCGGGATAAAACGCCATGAACCCGAACGGCTTGGTCTTCGCCGCGTTGATCACCTCCCAAACGTCAATGTCCATCGCGCTGTAGACCACCTTCAACTCGTTCACCAAAGCGATATTCACGCTGCGGAAAATATTTTCGAGCAGCTTCGTCGCCTCAGCGGCTCGACATGACGAGACCGGCACCAGGGTTTTGATGGCCTGGCCATACACTGCTTTGGCGCGCTCCAAACACGCCGGCGTGTAGCCACCAATGACTTTCGGGATGATTTCCACCTTGCTCAGATCATTGCCCGGATCTTCGCGTTCCGGCGAGTAGGCCAGATGAAAATCGGCGCCCGCCTTGAGCTCCGATCCTGCTTCCAGCACCGCGCGCAAATCCTCGTCCGTCGTGCCGGGATAAGTGGTGGATTCCAAAGCCACCAGCATGTCCTTGCGCAGGTGCGGCGCGATGGCCTTGCCCGTCTCGATGATATAGGAAATATCCGGCTCGCGGTTTTTGTTCAAGGGCGTCGGCACGCAGATGAGGACCGCCGCCACTTCGCGGATGCGCGCAAAGTCCGTGGACGCCGCGAAACGACCGGCCTTGACCGGTTCGGCGATGGCCGAGGATCCGATATGTTTGATGTAACTCCGCCCCGAGTTGAGCACCTCAACCTTGGCTGGATCAATGTCCAACCCCAGAACCTCCACGCCGGAACGCGCGAATTGGAGGCACAAGGGAAGGCCAACATAACCCAGACCGATGACGGCGATCTTCATGATTTTTGTGTTTTATATTACCGCCGTGAGACTTGATCCGTAAGAAGATTATTTTAGAAACAGAACCAAAAGGCGGACCTTAACATCGTTTCAATTTTCCGACTTTGCATTTGCCGGCCAGAAGAAGAATTTTGCGTAAAGATACGCGATGCTTTCGCCGAGAATTTCCCGCACGCCCTCGCTGTAACGCCACCAGTGAAGCGGGTCGTATTCCGGTCCGGCACGGCGATGATGCCCACGACTGCTTTGCGGCCAAAGGCTTCTTGAAACAGCAGCCAGGTGCGGCGCGCGTGGGCGTCTTCGGTCAGGACGTTGAAGTTTTTTCCAGCCAGCCCGTTGGTGCGGAAATATTCCCGCAAGGCGAGGGCCGAATTGTAAGTGCGATCGCGGCCCAAGCTGTGCGCGGGCACAACTTGCACCAATTCTTTGGACATTCCGGCCTTGACCAACAGATCCGCGCCAAACCCGGCCATTGTGTCGGGACCTCCGTCCGGGCCGACAGTGCCGGGCACGGGGACGCCTGTGGTGTAAATCTTTTCGTAATGTCCGGACTGAAATTCTGCGATGGCGGCACGGATGGTGGAACGGCTAACCCAGCCTTCCATCACCAAAATTTTCGTGTCCATGCGCTGCGTCGGGGACAGGAAGGGGTGAATGTTCAGCACCCAAATGAGGCCGGCCAGCATCACGCCCAGAATCCCAACCAGCCAGCCGCGCAACGACAATCCCCAGCGTTCGCGGCGGGAGAAAAGCCCCAGGACTTTTCCCGGATTTTTAGAGGACGTCATGCTATTACTTTGCCGCCGGCGATTTTTGCGACGATCCGGGCGATTCGTTCTGCCTGGGCGTCACATGTCCAATTTTTCAGGAATTTCTGCCATGCGTTTTCAGCCAGCATTTCACCAAGGGAAGGTTCGGCAAGAATGCGCAGGCATTCGGCTGCAAAATGTTCCGGGGTGTCTGCGATCAAAATCTCGCGGCCGTGCGTGATGTCGTAGCCGAATGCGCCCACGGAGGTGGCCACCACGGGACACTTGCGGCTGAAGGACTCAACCGTTTTGACTCGCGTGCCGCCGCCTATGAATATCGGCACGACGGACAACGACCAACTGGCCATTTCAGCCTGCATATCGGCAACCCAGCCCAGCGGATCAATGTTCTGATTGGTTGGCCATGTTTGTCCACCGGGCCGCCCGGCCAGACGCAAGCAGGCATCCGGTCTTGCCTTGAGAATCAGTGGCCAGACTTTTTCCAGCAGCCATTCTATTCCCTGGGCGTTGGGCCGAAATCCGAGGTCGCCGACAAAACCAACTCGTGGCGGCGAGACCGGTTGACGGACAGGTTTCTGCTCTGGAGCGGCAAAAACATTGGGCAGGACAAACAGCCGGTCAGAAACGCCGAGGACCTGGTTCAATGTTTTGAGATCCGGCTCGCTGCACACGCTGACGGCATCGAATCGCTCCAGCAACAGTTTTTCGCGACGCCGCCAGAGCAGGATTTGCCGGCGGGCGCGAAGTTTATCTACAGCTTTCGTGGCATTCGCCAGATCGGTGAGGTAGTAATTACTCGGGATGTCATCAATATCCAGCACCGAGCGTGGCCAACGCCACAAGCCATACATATTGGCCAGCTTTACGTTGTGAATCCAGATAAGATCATGCTCGTCCATCAGGCGCAATAATCGTTCCCGTTGTGAAGGAAGCGCCTGAACGCGTTGCGTGTTGATAAATCGCGGGTCAAACTCGTTTCGCAACTGTTCGGCAAAAGACCATCTGGCTTGCGATGGAAACCGGACGGCATCCGCCAGTTCAAATCCGGCGTGCATTGAACCGGGTTTCAACGAATCATTTTGATAGGTGCTGGCAAGCACCAACCGCACCCGTCCGATCCGGGATAACAGGCGAAAAACATTTCTCGCCCGAATAATGCCACCGCAGTCTGGCTCGCGGGGATCGTCGGGATCGTTGCCAGTCAGACAGAGAATTTCAAGCATAGACTCGAAAATGGCGTCTTATTTTTTCTAAACCTTTTCTTTTGAAATGGCGCAGGTTGGATTTTTGCGTTTTGCAAAAACCGTAACCCGGAGCATGTCCCCAAACGTCGGCGGTGAGTTTTTCGATTTGCCAGCTCGACTGCAAATCCATGAAGCGCCAAGTGTAGTCCACAAATGCAAAAAACCAGTTCTCGGTCAGCCGGAGAATTTCGGCTCTGTCCGGTTTTTGACCCGCGGGCGTTTGGCGCTCAAAATAGTCAATGACCCACCGGATAAACGCTTCGGACGCCTTCAGTTTGGCGCGCAATCTTGGCCCTGAATTGTCGCTGGTGATATTCACATCACTCCATCGCCAGATCACCCGCGGGGCCGCAATAGTTCTAATGGATCGGCGGCCTCCCAGCTTCGCGATGAACGCGTCATCCGAAGCCCAGCCTAATGGAAAATCAGGGATGCCGCCGGAGGCCTCCCACGCCTGACGCGAAAAAATGAGTTCCTGAAGCGTGCTCCGGCGAGTGCCACGCAGCCGCGTCTGCAGGAACTCAACGCCGGTTTCTTCCGTTGGATACGAAGGATTTTCCTCGCTGGTGTTTCTAGCGGTGTTGACCCAGATGGTGTTGAAACGGTAAAGATCATGCTGGCCGCCGGTCTTTTCCAATTCCATATGAAACGCCGCCACACATCCGGGTTCCATCAGGTCATCATCCGAAAAAAGCCAGACCCATGGCTCACGCGATAATCTGATACAGCGTTCCCATTGTTGCGCCAGCGATGTCCCGCCGAGATTGTGGTCGAAACGGTGGTATTTTATCGGCAGTTTTTCTGAAAACTCCCGGACGACGTCCGCGATCGGCTCGGGGCTACAATCGTCGCCAATATAAAGTTGGAAATTTTGATCAGTCTGGCTGGCAATGGACTGCAACGCCTCGCGCAGGAATTTGGTTTTATATGCCGGAATGACAATCGCCAGCCGGTCTGCGCCGTGGACATTCATGGCGTGGATACAGGTGGTTTCTTGGCGACGACGGCGAATTGCAGATAACGCATTTCATGGATTCGCATCACCGGCAACCAGCCAAAGAGCCGGTAAATTTTCCAAACCCGCGTGTGGCCCGGATGCATGGAGATATACGGGTTAATGCCGCTCAGTTGCTGGATGGAATATCCCGCCTCGCAAAATAGTTCGATGATGGAATTGCGCGTGAAAAAACGCAGGTGCGTCCGGTCCAAGATCCCATCGCTGGTGTAGCGCCAATCGCCTTGCACCACCACTTTCCACAGTGTCTGAAAATGCCGGATGTTGGGGATGGAAGCGACAACGACGCCACCTGGCTTGAGCAGCTTGTGCGCCTGCCGGAGCGCGGCGACCGGATCGAATAAATGTTCCAGCACGTCGTTGAAAATAACCGTGTCGAAGCCGGCCATCGGCAAATCCGTTTCCTCGTTGAAAACGCCTTCGATCACGCGATCCAGTTTGGCGGCGGCTTCGGCGGCGGCGGCGGCAACCGGTTCGACACCCCAGACTTCGACGTTACGGGTTCGTTTCAAAAGTCCGCCGAAATTGCCCTTGCTACAGCCGACATCCAAAACTCGCTGGCAATGCGCCGGCACGAACGCCAGCATTTCCAACCGGGACTGTTCAAAGTAGTCCGCTGTCTTGGATTCGTAACCGGGCGGGCTGTTCGGATTTGCTTTCATTAGGATGGAATTGTTTCCGGCAGATTATTTTTGGGGACATATGCATTCGAACAAACTCGTTAATATTGCCGGAAATAACCATTGGAATAGTCAGATTAAACCAACTTACGCTTCCGTTGCTGAATGGATTCCGAGATCGTTTTGACGATGTGCGCGGCGGTTTCTCTTGAGTATTTCCAGAAGTAAATTGTGGCGGCGCCGACCGACAAACTGATCGGCACGGCAATCAGCAGTTGAAGCGCCGATGTGAGATTGCTCGTCAGGAAGCACATGACGGTTGCCGAGCCGAAAACCGCAGCCCATACTGGCAGATGTTTGACGAAGCCAAGCCACAAATCCCTGGTATGCACGGGACCCTGGCGACCTACGTTGTAATAAACATAAGGCAGCCCGACCAGCAAGCCTGACAATGACCAAGAGATCGCCACACCGGCAGCTCCGAACGGCAAACCAATGCAAATCCCGAAAAGTGCTGTAATTCCGCAAACCATGCTGACAATTAGCGAGTCCTTCCCGCGGCCTTGGCTGATGTATAACCAGCCAGTGGTATTCGCCAAAGGAGCAAACAGGGCGGCAAACGTGAAGCCGGCAAAAATGATGGAAGTTTTCTCCCATTTGGGTCCCAATAATACAATCGTGATCGGATGCGACAGTGGAAGCATAAGACCGGCCCCGACAAACCCTGCAAGAGCAGTCGCGTCGTATGCTTGTAAAAAAGTGCGGCGATACCGTTCGGGCTCATGTTGAAGCCGCGCCAGGGTCGGTTCGAAAACCGAGGTGATTGGATTCAAAAGCTGGTTTAGCGGGCGCATGAGCAAAGCCATTGCCCGCGAATAGAGTCCCACCGCATCGGCGCCGTAAAACCGCCCGATCAAAAGAGAATCCATATTTTGAGTTAGACAGCGAACCAAGCTTGCTCCAGTCAGATTCGCGCCGAAATTCAACAAGGAGCGAGTGCCCGAGCGGCGCACCGGCAGTTGCGGCCGCCACCGGGACACAGACCAGGTCAACACAATGCCCGCTGTTTCCTGGGCCACACTAAGCCCCACCAAGGACCAATAGCCGCAGCCGAGGAATGCCATTATCACGCCCACCAGGACGGCGATTGTCATCGAACCGACTTCGATAACCGCAATTGCCTTGAATCGCATCTGGCGGTTGAGCAACGCGGCGTGTTGGATGGTTGAACCGCTCAGGAGAAAGGTTGTGGACAGCGCCAAGGTCAACCCCACCAGCTTCGGTTCTTTGTAGAACCACGCGATGAGTGGCGACAAACACGCGACGAGTGCCGCCATGAAAGCGCTGATACCCAGATTGATCCAAAAAAGGTTCGAAACTTGGGCATGGGTGATGCTTTCGCGCTGAACGGTGGCAGCCGAAAGTCCGGCGTCCTTAAAAACACGCAAAAAGGCCGTGACCGTGCCGACCATGGCAACAAGTCCGAAATCACGCGGAGAAAGCAGCCGTGCCAAAACCATCGTCGAACCCACCGTGAGAACAAATTTAACCGCCTGGGAAAAAAGCGTGATGGCGCCACTCGAAATCGTGCGCTGCTTGAGGTTGGCCAGCAAATGATCAGTCCGGAAATGCCGGTCATTGATATTTCCAACCAACCCCGTCTGGTCTGCCGGTAAAGGTGCTGGCGGCAATGCGCGGTCGCCAAGCTTGCTTTCAACATCGCTGGAATTCTTAATCATTGTCTGCTCACAGAGATTATCTGCTATAAACGGGACGGCCCATCGAAAGTTTCCCCGAGTGACGAACAAGAACCGGACCAATTTTGATTACCGGCTCACGCAAACAAGGAAAAGATACGCTCCCGCTGGCGGGCGGTCGCCCATTTTGTCTGTTCCACCGTCGCGCGAACCCGCGCAGTGAGAGTTTCACCCAGCAATGCACGGCCCGCCTGAAACTTCCACGACTCCGCCGGCAGCCTTAATTCACCACCCAACTCCTTGGCGCGTTTTTCAAATTTGCGCCAAGTCTGAAGGTCATAAATTTTGTAACAATCCACGCAATGCTGGATAAACCGCAATGCCGCCTTATGCCCCGAATGGCTGTTTTCCAGTCTCAGCAGATGGTCAATGGACAAAATAACCGACAGTAAAATGGATTCCAAGGCCTTTGGAGATCTGGCACGACTTAAACTCGCTGGATTTCCGATCCGATAGTATGCTTGAGCCTTTTTATGGAATTTCACTCCTGAACTGTTTGAAACCACCCGGCTAAAATATTCTCCATCATCATTCACTCCCGGCGTAAGACGTTCGTCCCAAGGGCCAGAAAGTTCTGTCAATTTACGATTAACCAACCAAGTCGCTGTCCCGAGCCAGTCCCCTTGGCTGAATGCGATGAGCAACCATTCCCGTGCGGTAAGATCATGACACAATGCGTTTGAGACTTTCCGAGCGGTTTCGGGATAGCAATGGAACTTGGCATACTGGCAGGTATGCACCAAGTCTTGATCTCCGACAAGATCATCGGCAAGTTGCAAACTAATCTTATCAGGCGCCAGCAGATCATCGGCATCCAGCCATTGGATGAAGTCCCCTTGGGCGATGGCCAGACCGGCGTTCCGCGCGCTGGCGGCGCCGCGATTTTTCTGCGTCAGCACCTTCAGCTCCCTAGAAGCAAACTGATTCGCAATGGCCAGAGTGCCGTCCGAAGAGCCGTCGTCCACAATAATGATTTCCTTGTTCGGCCAAGTCTGGGCCAAAGCCGAACGCACCGTGTCTCCAAGATATTTCTCCGAGTTGAATGCGGGAATGATGATGGATACCAAGGGTGGCATTTTTAACCGGATGATGGAATTTGGGTGAGCGACCTGCGCTTTCAGCGGATGACCAGCGGTGTTGTTTCTGGTAGCGGCTTTTGGTCCGGCGACAAGCGCAGTTTTTCCCGCAGTTGCGCAAATATCGCATCCATGATTTTGGCGGTCAGCAGTATTTCACGGTAGGGAATCGGAACGGGCGCGCCTTCACTAATGGAGCGATAAAATGACTCCAACAAAAGGCGGCGGCCGGCATCCATGGGGAATTTGCTGCGGGCAAAGGCGCTCAGATTGCGCCATCCATTGGCCAGGTATTGCCGGGCATTCACCAGCGGGGGAATGAAATAGTTGAGTTGTATCTTGTGGTTTTTCGCCAAGCCACGAATCAAGGTCTGATGGACATGGTCCGCCAGCAAATAGTTTTTGGGTCCATAAACACGGAACTCATGCCGGCCGGGCTTGATTTGGGTGGAAAAAGTAAAATATGCCGTGACTCCGCCGCCGTCAATGATCACCCGCAATTCATCAACCACATCCGATTCCCCGGCGGCCTTCAAGGTTGGGCTTTGGAAGCCATGCGCGATGACCAAAGGATCATCCGCAGGCAGGAATTCGGCAATTTTGGACACGCCGTGGCTGATGACATTGTGCAGCAACTGCCCCGGCAAGGCTCGCACCCAATGACGCTGGTCGGCGAGCAACGCCCGGGCGTAGCCGTCACTCATGTCATAGCAGAACACGCTTTCCAAGTGGACCGGATCGCCGCCAAGATAACCCTGCCCGATCAAGGTTCTCATCTGCACGGCAACCGGACTAAATTGATGGTTGTGGCCCGCTGTGAGTTTGACCCCTTTCGTTTCTGCCAGGCGAATCAATTCTTCGGTTTCGGGCGCGGTGACGGTGAACGGCTTTTCAATCAACACATGACAGCTAGCCTGGATGCATAGTTTGGCCAGCGGGAAATGGCTTTGCGGCGGGGTGGTGATGTGAACCACATCTGGCCGGGCGGCTTCCAGCAGTTTCCGGGCGTCCGTGAAGCAGCCTTTGATTCCCAGCCGTTCAGCCAATTGACCGGCCATGAGCTCGTCGCTGTCGCAGACGCCGCAGATTTCGCAACCGGGCAGCAACTGCACGGCCGCCGCGTGTTCATCCGCAATTTTGCCGCAACCAATGATCGCGATTTTCATGATGCTGGTTTGTTTTGTTTGAAATATTCGCAGTGTCGCCGGATGCCCTCAACGGTCGCAACAGACGGTTTCCAGCCAAGCAATCGTTTGGCCTTTTCATTAGAGTAGCGATCGCCACGATAGTATGCTTCGCAAAGCCGGCGATTGAATGCCGGTGGAAGCTGGCCTCTGGACCACGCGGAGTATTTCTCCCAAAGCGCGGAAAACGCCAGAAACACAGGATAGGGAATCCAAAGTGACCGGAAGGCATACGCCTGGCGCTTGAAATCGCTCAAAAACTCACGGCTGGTGGGCAAGTCATCATCCATGATATTTAAAACCTCGCCGTCTATTCCCGGCACCAATCCAGCGCGGACGATGGCGTCCGCGCAATTATCAACATAAGTGAAGGCGATTTGATTGCCGCCTCCTAAGTGGAGGAAAATTCCAAAGGTGTCAATGCCCACCCGGCCATGCACGGCCGCGCGGGAACGGGGACCGTAAATGGGCCCGGGACGGACGATGACATAAGGAACTCCGTGGCTCCTGCCATAGCGACTAACCAACTCGTCTTGGCGGAGTTTGCCATAACAATAAGGATCATGTCTTGCCACCGGGTCCGGCTCCACCGGACAACTCTCATCCAGCACCTGACCGCCGCGCAGGTCGCGACTGGAATAAACGGCGAGCGAGCTGACGTTGACGAAACGCTTGAAGGCCGGCCGGCCGGCGACCGCTTCCAGCAAATTACGGGTGGTTACGGCGGTATTCAGAAAGGTGCCCGCGAAGGACTTTTCGGAAGCCGCAGCCACATGATAAACGACCGACACACCGTCGCAGATTCTGCGGCAATCATCCGGCGAAAGAAGGTTGCCCTGCGCGATTTCAACTGTGTTGTCAGCCCCTTTGGCACACACCGTTGCGAGGTGGGCCTGTTTGCTCGAAGGCCGGACCAGGCAGCGGATTTTTTGAAAGCCGTAGGACAACAGGGTTTCCACGACTTTCGGGCCGAGAAAGCCTGATGCGCCGGTCACAAGCAGCAAATCACTTTTCTCGGCGATAAAGCCGGACTGTGCCGGCGCGCGGTGTGGCGGGTTCAGAGACATTTTTTAGGTTATAATGATTTCATGTGTTTTTCGACCCTGTATCCCAGGCACGCCAGAATTCGCCCGATATGATCACAATCTTTGACCAAATACTTCATGAAGTTATGATGGCCGGAAAGCTGCAAAAAGGGAAGCGCCACAGTATAAAGGCCGAAGGCCGCCACTGAAGTCAGCACAGCCGGCATTTTAGCCGGCGCGTGGGCATAGGCAATACTGCCACGCAAAAGAGCGCGGCGCAGATGGTATTTTCTCGTCAGTCTTTCCGGGGGCTGTGTTTCATAGGCGATGGCCTCGTCACACCAGACAAATTTATGCCCGCTTTGAATCAGGCGCTTGAAAAAATCCCGGTCCTCCCCGTGTTTGCCAAAGGCTGGATTAAATAAGTTACCTTCTTGGTCTGCCAGTTCTCTTTTCAGCAGCACATTCCCGGTCCGCGTCTCGTTCCAATCCAACCAGCGGCCGGTTGGGTAACGCGGCCTTTGAAAAATCCGCGATTGGACAATCCAACCGGGGGGGGTAATTTCAAAATGCGGCTCCACTGGACCGAGCACACCGTCGCATTTGAACTTGCCGTAGGTGCGATGCAACTCCAGGAGCCAGCGTTCAACCGGAAACTCGTCGTCGTCAATGAACGCGGCGAAATCGCCGCGCGCCGCGCGCAAGGCCCGGTTCCGTGCCAACGAAAGGTTTTTCTCCGGTTCCAAATGATATTCCATCTCAACGTGGGTTCCCAACCGAGCTTGAACCACTACGGGTTTGGCGCTTTCCCCCTGGTCATTATCCACCACGACAACCGAGTAGCTGAACAGACCGTCCGTTTCCAGATGTTTGAGACTTTCCAGCAGACGCCTGAGAAATTCCGGTCGTTTGAAGGTGATGATGCAAACGGAAATGTGTGGCAACATAAATTGAGGCTGCAATGACAATTGGGAACGCCGCCGCTAACTTTCCTTGGTGATTTATCGCCCCAAACCTGACTGGTTAACCAGACCAGCGCCAGTAACCATCGCCTTATTGAAAAACCTGGAGTTTGCTCGGTGGAGGCAATGATTGTTGCACCGAACCGGCCTGCCCCAGCCTTAACTGCGCGGGCAGCGGATTCACCATCGGCGTCAGGTCGCTGCCGATGGGTGGCCAGGGCGTATTTCCCCATGTATTCCACCAAGATGGCCGGCTGGTCAGGAACAGTGAGTTGGGAATGGCATGGCTGCCGTTCGTCCAAACGGTGCCGCCGCCGATATAATCGTAGTTGCCATCAATAACTTGTCCGGGCCAGACCTTGGTGTCATCAAAAGAAATGCTGCCAGGCGAACTGCCGCCCCAATGATAAGTGCAAAGCGTCGTGTTATTCATCCCATTCGTCTCATTGCGCAAGCCGGCATCTCCTGGCTGGCCCAGGACACAGCCAATGACATTGTTGCTATAACTCATCTGCTCAAAGTCTATGCAGTAACGCGCAATCTCCCTGGGATTGGCGCTGTTGGTGACGGTCTGTGACGAATGGTTCACCACACATTCGCGAAAGAATGTGTTCTGGCCGGACGAACCATGGGTGTAATCTCCGACGATTTTCGTGGTGACGTTCCCTTCAAACAGGTTGAAGAACGGATGTCCGCCATGCAAGTCCGTATCTTCGGACAACCAATTAGGCGCCTCGTCCTGGTAGGTGCCGAAGGCGTAGTTGTAGGCATAGACAATGCCACAGCCGCCGCCTTCCAGGATCATCGAGTGCCGCGCCCGGTAAATGATGTTGTTCACAAACAGATGATCGGAATTACGGTCAAAACAATAAAGCGCATAGCCGTGGCCGCTGCTGTGGTTGAACGCATCCCAAATAATGCAATCTTGGACCGTGTCGGCAAAGGAATCCTCCAACTCAATGCCAGCCGAGCCTGAGTTGGTGCTGGATACATTTTTGACCCAGCAATTGGCCGTTTGGGTAAGGTAGATTCTTGGACTGCTGTAAGCATTGGTGTTCACGCACCAAACAGTCAAATTTTCGATTCCAGAATACTCGGTTGGAACATAGACATTGACTTGAGGGGCAAGTGTGAAATCCGCGTAAAGCGGTCTTTCCAGTGTGACGATGTTGCCGTTCACGGCCACCACCCGGTCAACCTGCTGCATCAGCCGGGTCGGGTTGTCGTGTGCGCCATAGGATTCATCGAAAGCGGAGACAAACGGCGGATTCATTTGTGAGATGAAAATAAAACTGTTGCTGGCCACGTTAGACACATTGTCGAGCGTGATGTTGGTGCTGCCCAAATTGAAGCCACTGGTAATGTTGAATGGCCCTGCCGCCCAGGTGTCATGGTGAATGTTAAAAAACGTGAATCCCGCAACATTTTGGGTCGCCTTTAGCACGGTCAGATTCGGCCCGTCGCCACGCACCACCACGCCTGAAGTTGACCAGCTAAATCCGTTGGTCACAAGATAGGTTCCAGTCGGAAGATACACCGCTACTGGGGAAACCGAATTGTCACTGCCGCCTGCCGTGGCGGCGGTCAGCGCGCGTTGAATCGCCGCCGTATCGTCATGCACTCCGTCGCCATAGGCGTTGTAGGGCGCATTTTTGACATTGATGGTGGTGGTATAGTTTGGAATCCCGCCCCGGACACCAGGAAACCATGCAACGGAGCCAGACTGCGGGTCAGAGTTGGTCTGCGGGTCGGAGCCAGACTGCGAGTTTGTTTGAGAACTTCCATAGACCAGGTTAACTCCAACATACGTTTGCGATGTGAATGCTAATTCGCCGGGATTGTAATACGGATAATCGAACAGAACATCGAACAAACCAGAAAAATCACAACCCCCTCTAAACGTGGCAAACATCGGCTGTTCTATATAATTGGTGGTCAAGTCAGACCAAACATCACCGCCGGGCCATTCCAATGCACCGCGATAGTAGACATTCCCGGCTATCAGAGTAACCGGTGTGGATAACAGAGCATTCTGAAACCCAACGCCCGCGCCTGCCAGGCTGACGGTGTTGGAACAAAGCAAGTTTCCGTCCGCGTCCCAAATTCCGATGGAATGCGCCTGAACATTGGTGCTGACCGGATTATAAATGCCTAACCCCGTCACCAGCACGTTTGTTGTCACGGTAAATTTGCAACCCACCACGCCGCCAAAATCATTGCGGATCCCGCCGGGAGTGAATGAAATATAGCTGTTCACCGCCAACCCGAAAGCGCTGAAAGCGCCAACAAGCATCGCAAAAATTATAGCCGTTCTTTTATTCATACCGCAGGAAAGTCGCCTTGTCTGAAAACTGCATTCTTTTCGCATGACGAAGTTTTTTGACGCACAATAATATCATATTCACCGATTTTTCTCATTTGACTGCTGCATTTCTTCGCTGGGTGCATTCAATTGGATGCGGCAAGCGACACGGCAATTAAAATAGCAGATGCCGCGCCAAAATCGGTTTTCCACAAATTTGACGAGCTCAACCTCAGCGTCGTCAACACAACCTCTTCCAAAGGAACTTCATGTCTCCCCAGCGCGCACCCTGATGAAACGCGCTATCGTGTTCAATTCTGTCCATAAAACAAGCAGGCTGGCAAAAAACCGAACTGAAGGCGATCATTGTCGAATGTTCAACAGCGTCAATTTTTTGTTAGCAATAAAATGGTGTGGGTGGGCTGCTGTTTTAATGTTCGTGCAAGCCAATTTGCCACCGACCACAGGAACCTCCACTTTAGAACAAACTCAATTGTGACAATAACCACCCATGCCAGTCCCATAAAAATTTGCCGGATGACGCGGGATTTTCCCGCAAGGAATCGTAATTTCTGTAGGATCGCCCGCCGCCGCGGGGAACTGGTCATTTCCTCGGGTAAACCGGATGGCTGCTTTGAATCAAAGCTGCCTAGAAGCCTTGTTACCTTGTGCATCCTTTTCCAAATGCTGAACAGAAAGCCTTCACAGTTGGCCAAGGACGCGAACCCATAACGGTAAATCCGGAACAGATTAAAGTGTTTCATAGTCAACTGGACCAGCTCCTCTTCGCTAAAATACGGGCGATTGTCAATTTTTGAGGAGATCAACAACATCCCATTTTCAGTTAGCAGACGCTTGACGGTGGCAAGAAATGCTTGCTGCTCGGCTGGGCTGACATAATAAATCACCTCCAGGCAAATAATTATGTCATAGGTTGCCGAAGCTAACGTCGGATCGAATACGGTTCCCGTTTGGAAATTGATGCCGTCGTATTTGGCACGCGCCCTTTGAATTGCGGTTTCCGACAAATCAATCCCGGTGATGGATCCGGCTTGGTCACGCACCAAACAGGTAAAGGATCCACTCGAACAGCCGACATCCAATATTTTTACTTCCGTCCTGGGTTTTCGCAGTTTGACGACGGCATTCTCAAGTATTTTTAAGGTTTGTTCATATCGGTAACATTCGACGCCTCTCCAGCTTAACCCCCACGGATCATCCTCCACTAATTGATACTCCGACTCCAACCATTCCATGGTTCCATAATTCCAAGGCATATGTTAATAGATGATCCGATAGGAACGGGGCGTGTTTCTCAGGCGGACGCAGCCTTGGCGTGATGGAATACGTTTCGATAAAGGCCCCGGGGATAATGTTTCGCCAAGATCTGTCTTGCGCGCGACAAGGATTTTTCCAAGGTAAAACGCTCAAGATTCCGTGGAGAAAAATGTCTTACCATGCCATCGGTTCCGAAAGAAATGTCCAACGTGCTTGATGCATGAACTCGATCAAAAAATTCGCCGCTCACGCCCCGGTCCGTGTGCGGAAAGGCAAAGGCCCGACATTCGATTTGAAAATGCTCAACCAGGAACCGCAGGCTCTCTTCCGTCTGGAACAATTGATCTTGCAACGACAATTCCGCATAAAGAGGGTGATCCACGCTATGGGCGCCAATCGTAAATCCCTGCCTCAAGAGATCCTTTATTTGATCCGATGTCAGATAAGGGCGCGCAGTGGCCAGATAGCCGGCAAGGTCGCATCCGCAGATGGCGGCAATCTCCCCAATAAGGTTTTTGTCCCGATACCGGATGCCAAGGAGACGGGAGAACGGGTCGTCTCCGGGAATTGTATTTTTGTCCAAAAACTTTTCAACTTCCCTCAACAATGAATCACCCGGGTTCTGAACCAAGTGTTCAATCAAGACGCTGGCTTTGTTATGATGAGCCATGTCCAGATTATTAATAAAGCCTGTGGTGAGAAAAAAGGTCGCGGGAACTCCTTTCGTTTTGAGGATGGGGGCGACCACATCGTGCATTTCCCGGAATCCGTCATCGAAAGTCAGCAAAAAAGACTTTTGGGGCAGGATCTTCCCTCGCTGGAAATGGTCTATAACGTCCGGCAAACCAACCGGCGAATAGTTTACCAGAAAAAAATCCAAGTCTTCCAAAAACTGCTTTATGTTTCGAAAACCATACAGGTGCTTCACATGCGGCACATCATCATCAGTCACGATGTGATAGTATGGAAAGACTGGAGAGAAATTTGACAATGCCTGCCAAAATAAAAGTGGCACGGAACCTAGCAAACGGAAAATCAGCCGGTCCTGGTCCATTTTCCCGGTGTGAACCATTTTCATAAGTATGCCAATGTTAGCCCTGATGCTCTCCGGGATTGATGGCGACCAATAAAAAGAGAAACCAAACGAACTCTGTCGGGCGCGCAAAACTGGCTTCGGTATAGTTGCTCACGAGCGCGACGATCAAAAGAATAAGACGGACCCTGCCAAACTCAAAATCAAGCTGCATAAGCCGGTTGATATCTTTAAAAGCCGCATAGATGGCCAGCCCGAGAAGGAACAATCCCACCACTCCGAGGTTCAAAAAAACCTGTAGATAGCCATTATGTGCCTGATTCGGCCTGAAAAATGTCCCGGTTGAGGCCAATTCCGATTGAATCTCATCCTGCATTTGTGCCGAGAAAAAGCTGTCAAAACCGGATCCCAGCCAGGGATGTTGCAGGCCTTTTTTCAGCAAAAGCGGCCAAAAGTCAGCGCGATCGGTCAAATTGACGTCTTTGTGCAGGACATCCTCAATGATGTGGTCCGACAAGGTGCGGTGCCCCGTCAAACGCGGCAAAGCTTGAAGAAACAACGCTCCCAGCACAACCACGCCCACCAGAGGACCGATCCGGATTTTCCCGCTTCTGACATAATCTGCCAAATAGAAAATCCCAACCGACAGGGCGAGCAGCACAAAGGCGGTGCTGCTGCGGGAACCTTCTGCCGCAAATCCACCGCTGAGCAAATACAAGCTTAACGCCAGAAATGGAATCTCGAATGGAACTCCGGCCAGTCTTATATCCATGGCAAGTTCCGGCTGCCGTTTCCGCATCACCCAATTCCATAACAGGAAGCCCGCTGATATGGCACAAAGCAAGCCCAGCCAGTTCTTGTCAATCGTCACTCCAATCCAATCTCCCCGGTCACCGAGGCCGAAGGCTGGAAACCAAAGGATCAGCACAATTGACAGCGGAATGAGACAAAAAATGGAACGCCGAACCACGCAAAGAATCGCAGCGAAAGGATTCCTTTCCGTTAGAACAATCAAAGCCATGGTGACATCCCCAACGCCGCGAAACCAACGTTTGAAGGCCTCCCCAATATCATCTGTCCACAAGACGCTCAGGCTCAAAAAAATCAAAAAAATCCATAGCGGCCGGCTTTCGTGAATACACAGTCCCAATTCTTGCGGTCGTTGGAGGAGAACCAGAAACCCCATGAGGGTGAGCGCCGACAGAATAATGGGATCCCCAAACGCAGAGAGATCGCCGGGCAGCCACAAATTGAACGATCGCGAAGCCACCCGCATCATCCAGAGCGTCGGAAGCCACACTCCCGAAGAAACCTGTCTTTCCAGCTTCGTGTCCGCGCGAAGATAGAATAACGACAACGCGAACGAACCTAATAAGGCAATGAATTCCATTCTGGCTTCAAGGCAATCAGGTCAGCTTCCATGCTTGCGGCATTTCAATTGCGTCATTCGTCCAACGGAAGGACAACGAATAAATTTGGCAAAGCCATTACCCGGCGCGAGAAAGCGGCAGGGTGGCCGGATGGCCTGCGGCAGCGGCCGGAAGTTCTGCGGATTGCAATCTCGATAATAAAACCGCCAGCGCCTGGAAGGTGGTCGCCTGCGCCCAGTGGAGCATGGGCGTTTTGGCTTTGATGCCCAGCGGGTATTGCCGGTAATAAAAATGTCCGTCGGCGTCCTGCATGTTTTCAATCGTCCAACGCGCAACCTTCACGGCGAGATCCAGGCAGTCCGAATCCATCTCGGAAAAGTCGGCGAGCGTTTCGATTGCCTGTGCGGCGCACTGGCTGTCCACCGGATAAGTGCGTGTGTGATAATATCTGGGGCGGCCGCTTGGCTCGAAAAAGTGATCCTTCAAAAACTCCAGGCCGCGCAGCAGGTTGGCCCGCCACTTTTCATCGCCCGTGTTCTCAATATAACATTTGAGGCTGTCGAGATTGTAGCCGGTGTGAAAATTGTCAATCCATTGGTGGTCGGGATATTCGGCATACCACCACGAGCCATCTGGCAACTGGCGTGTGACACTGTATTCCATCGCCGAGCGCGCAACCTCGATGTAATCGCGATTGCCCGTGTGCTTGGCCGTGCGCGCGAGCATGGCCGCGCCAAGCATGTTCGCGTTGTGAATGGAGTTCTGCACCGGCATCAGATAACTGATGCAATTTCCCGTCGTCGTTTTCTCGCGGGGCAAATCCATGATCCAGCCGCAGACGCTGTCGGCAATTTCCAAAAACCATTTGTCGCCGGTAATCTCGTAACCGTCCAAGTAGCCTTGGCCGATCAACGCCGTCCAGACGACAATCGGGTCTTCTCTGCTGTAGCGCCCGCCCCGGCTGGAAAAATCAAAATGATTCGCCCAACTGTGCTTCGCGTATTTTTTAGCCTTATGTCCGTCGAGCCAGCGCAAACATTCCACGGCTTTGGCCCGGTATTCCTCGCGTCCGGTGGTGCGATAAAGAATCCAGTAACCGCGCGCCATGTAGCCGCGCCCTTTGGTGGATTCTTTTGGCGGGACGCCGAGCAGCGGACGCAAATTGACCGGGCTTTGGCGGATCAACTGTAGCAGCAGCCGGTCGCCCAAAATGGTGCCGAACGCCAGCGGCCTGGCCCAGGACGACAGGCCGTCGAACGGCTCGTAGCCTTGGTAGCCGTGGTCTTCCACCCAGGTTTGAACTTTTTGCAGGCTGGCAAAAACCTGGGATTTCGCCTGCTCTTTTTCAGTTTGGTTCATGCAAAAAAAATTTATTTCTCACAGCTGATTTCTGAATCCGCGCCGGCGGAGGCAATCCAACAAACTTACCAGCAAATGCCGTAATAACTTCCCGCGCCGGCCGGCTTGGCATCCACGATGCGGACGAGATCAATGATCGTCTGGCCGGGCCCCGCTTGCGCGAGCGCGGTTTTGAATTCCTCGTCTCGGTTGGCCACGATGACGACATCGCTTGCCGCCATCAGCTCGCGCCAGTCATTGCACATCAACTTTGAGATGTGCGGAATTTCGCGCTGGATGTATTCCTTGTTCGCGCCCATCAGCTTGGCGAGCGAAACGTGCCGGTCGTAAATTTTGATGTCAAAACCTTTGCCCAGCATCGCCTCGATGACTTCGACAATCGGGCTTTCACGCAGGTCATCCGTGCCGCCCTTGAAGCTGAAACCCAGGAAGCCGAGCGACTGGCCTTTGAATTCCAGCAGTTTCTTGGTGACTTTCTGGATTTGCAGCCGGTTGCTCTCCAAAATGGAACTCAACAGCGGCGTCGTCACGTCCAGCATCCGCGCCTCGCTGGTGATGGCGCGCAAATCTTTCGGCAGGCACGAGCCGCCGAACGCGAAGCCGGGCTTCAAATAATATGGCGACAAATTTAATTTCGTGTCGAGACAGAAAATTTCCATCACGCGATGGCTGTCCACGCCCAACTCCTTGGACAAATTCCCAACCTCGTTGGCGAAGGTCACTTTCAGCGCGTGAAACGTGTTGTCCACATACTTCACCATTTCCGCCACGCGGATCGGCACGCGCACATGCGGTCCCGGCAGCGATTTGTAAAGTTCGGCCAGCAGTTCGCCCGAACGCGGATTCAATTCGCCGATGACCGTTTTCGGCGGATTGTGAAAATCAAAAATCGAGGTGCTTTCGCGCAAAAATTCCGGGTTCATGCAAACGCCGAAATCCACGCCGGCCTTTTTGCCGGAATGTTCTTCCAGCACCGGAATCAGCGAGCTTTCCACCGTGCCGGGCAGCACGGTGCTGCGGATGACGACGGTGAAAAATTCCTTTTGGGCGGCGAGCGCCTGGCCGATTTGCTCACAAACGCGCACGACAAATTTCAAATCAATGCTGCCGTTCGCGCGGCTGGGCGTGCCGACGCAGACGATGGCCATTTCCGTTTCCGCAATGGCCGCCTGCCAGTCCGCCGACGCGGAAAATTTTCCCTCGCGCACGGTTTCGGCAATAAGCACATCAAGGCCGGTTTCCACAATCGGGCTTTTGCCGGAGTTCAGCAGATCCACTTTCGTCGGGTTCGGCTCCACGCCGATGACGCGGTGCCCCAGCTTCGCGAGGCACGCGCCGGAAACACAGCCGACATAGCCCATGCCGAAAATTGAAATTCTCATATTATTTTCCTGACTCAAAAGGTCATTTCTTCCCGTTGGCCATAAATCGCACGCAGTCGCGGAAGCCGTGATACATCGCCTCCACCGAGGCGTGCTGCAAAATGTCGGCGCGGGCGTTCCGCGAAAACTCCTGCCGCAGCGCGTCGTTGTCCAGCAGCATGAAAATTTTTTCCCTCAACTGCGTCAAGTCGTTCTCGGGAACGATGAAGCCGTTACGGCCGGGCTTCAGATTGGCGATTTCCGGCGGATGCTTGCCTTCCTCGGTCACGACCGGCAACCCGAAATAAAATGCCTGGTTCAAGCCCAGCCCCACGTGGCCGGGAATCGCGCAGACATCCGCCATCGTGAACACCCGGCTGATCTGTAGATTTTGGGGGTCGTGAACTTCGCCGAGATAAATCGTCGTCTGCGGATTCATGCGCGCGCGCCATTCCTCCTTCATGCCGGAGCCGACGATGACCAGCCCGGCGTCGCGCCCGTTCACGTCGCGGAAAACTTCGATCAAATGATCCACGCGCTTGCGTCCGCTGTCCACGTCCATGCGTCCGGCAAACAGGCAAACTTTTTTGAACGGGATGCCGAGCTGTTTTTTGATTTCGTCCTTGGATTCCGCGACCTCGGGAAAATCTTCAAAATTGATCGTGTTGTTCGCGGTGAATGCCTTGGACTTTGATCCGCGCGGAACATTTTTTATCAGGTCGCCGGAATAAAGAATCAAACCGTCGTGCAGCCAGAGCAGATAATCAAACGGCAGCGTTCGGAGCAGCGTGTCCGGCGCATCCAGATTGCGGGTTTTCGTCCAGAATGCGGCGGGAATGCCTTTCCATTTCAGCCAATGCGCCAGCGGCCAGAACATTTTGTCTTTGAGGTGCAAAAACAAGATGACCGCCGCCGGCTGGCGTTCAAGAATCACGCGGCGATAGGCGCCAAAACCAAATGGCATTTCATCGAGCTGGAACTGCGGCGCGATTTTATTTTTGGGCTGCAACTGGTTGGTGATGACTTCAAATTCATAGCCGTCCTCGCGGAAGCGCCGCCGGAAATAATTGTAGACCGAGACGCGGTAGTGCATCACGGTGTTCGAGATCAACAAGATTCGTTGGGAAGATTTCTCCATTTAAGGTTCCGGGCAACTTGATTCTGCCAGCGGCTTTCGTTTACCTGGAACCAGCCAACTGCACAAGCCGTGGATCGTCTGCAATCAGGTAGTAAAGAATTTCTTAACCGCCCCGGCAACGTGTTGAATCATTTCGTCCGTCATTTCCGGGAAAATTGGCAGCGACAAAATGCGCGACTGGTTCGCGTAAGCCACCGGAAAATCCACGGCTTGTGGCCGAGATACGCATACGCCGGATAAAACGGCAGCGCCTTGGGATAATTCAACACCGTGCCGATGCCGGCGTCGCCGAGAAATTTTTTCAACGCGTCGCGCTTTTCCGTGCGAATGACGTAAAGATGATAAACGTGATCGCGATCCGGCGCCACTTTCGGCAAAATCAAATCGCCGACGCCGGCCAGCAGTTCGTTGTAACGCGCGGCAACCTTGCGCCGGGCTTCGGTCCACTTTTGCAGATGCGGCAGCTTCACGCTCAACACGGCGCCCTGCAAACCATCCATGCGGCTGTTGATGCCTTCCATGACGTGTTCGCCCTTGCCGCCATGCCGCGCGAACGTGGCGCACCAATCGGCGAGCTGGTCGTCGTTCGTCACGATGCCGCCCGCGTCGCCATACGCGCCGAGATTTTTTCCGGGATAAAACGAAAACGTCGCCGCGTTGCCAAATGTGCCGACCAGTTTTCCTTTGTAACGCGCCAGATGCGACTGCGCGCAATCTTCGATCACCCACAGCTTGTGTTTTTTGGCGATGGCCATGATCGCGTCCATGTCCGCCGGCTGGCCGTAAAGATGCACGGGAATAATGCCCACGGTGCGCGGCGTGATTTTCGATTCGATCTGGGCGGCGTTGAGATTGAACGTGTCGTATTCCGTGTCGGTGAAAACGACCTTGCCGCCGGCTTGCGTGATGGTTTCCGTCGTGGAAATCCACGAGTGCGCCGTCGTGATGACTTCGTCGCCGGGCTTGAGGCCGAGGCCGCGCATGACGATGTAAAGCGCGTCCGTGCCGTTCGCGCAGGAAACGCAGTGCTTCAGGCCGAGCGTTTCCGCCCAAAGCATTTCAAAACTTGTCCACGTGCGGGCCGCGAATGTAGGCCGAGTTGGCGATGACATCCTGGATGGCGGCATCAATTTCCGGTTTGATCGTCGAGGTATTGGGCGTGCAGATCAACGAAGGGTATTTTCATAAATAGATTCAATTCCGGTTTCAAAAACCGCGCAAAAATTTCGCGGGATTGCCGGCATAAATTCCCGGCTTGGTGATGTCTTTGGTCACGACCGAGCCGGCGCCGATCACGACATGATCGCAAATGTTCACGGCCAAAATCGTGGAATTGGTGCCGATGCTGACGTGGTTGCCGATTTGGGTCGAAGCCCACAGCTCGCGGTTGCGATTCGCCGGGCCGCCGGTTTTGAAAAGATCGTTGATGAACATCACGCCGTGAGAAATCACGCAGTCATCGCCAATCGTCACGAGGTCGCAGACGAACGCGTGCGACTGGATTTTGCAGCGTTTGCCGATGACCGCGCCGCGTCTGAATTTCCGCGAACGGCCCGACAAACGTGCCGTCGCCGATGTGCAGCCGTAAAGATTCGCCGGCTCGACGACGGTGACGTTTTCGCCAAACGTCACGTTCACGATGCCGGCTTTCTGAACTCGCGGTTCGCCCATAAAAGTTATTTTCGGTTGTGGGTTGCCTGTTCCAGAATAGAAACGACCTCCGCGCGTGCGCCAGACCGGTCAACGGCGTGGTTTTGTTTTTAATGCAGTCGAGAAAATGTTCCGCCTCCACGCGCAGCGGTTCCACGAAATTCACCTGCGGCAGCAAAATGTCGCCGCTGCGGTAATTGAATTCCGGCGAGCGCGGATGATCGAAATCCATGTTCTCGCCCAGGATTGCCTTCTGATCAATGCCCTTGTCGTAAATCGCGATCTTGTCGTCGGCAACGTCGTCATACACGACCATTTTCTTGGAACCCACGACGATCATCTTGCGGACTTTCTGCGGGTCGAGCCAGCTCACGTGGATGTTGGCCATGATTTTGTTTGGATAGGTCAGGCTCAAAAAAACCACGTCGTCTATGCCGTCCTGCATATAGGCCATGCCCCGGCGCGAAACCGAAAGCGGCGCGGGATCGCCCAGCCAGTATTGGATGATGCTGATGTCGTGCGGCGCGAAATTCCAGAGCGCGTCAATGTCCGAGCGGATGCGGCCCAAATTCAAGCGCTGGCTGTAAATGTAGCGGACTTCGCCGAGATCGCCCGCATCAATCAGCTTTTTGACAAAGCGCACGGCGGAGTTGTAAATGAACGTGTGCCCGACCATGACGACGAGATTTTTTTCCTTTGCCACGCGCGCCAGATCGTCCACTTCCGCTGCTTTCGTCGCGAGCGGTTTTTCCACGAAAATGTTTTTGCCGGCCTTGAGCGCCGCGAGCGCGAGCGCGAAATGCGTGCCCGCCGGCGTGGCGATGACCACGGCGTCAATTTCCGGATCGGCCAGCACTGCTTGGTGAGCTTCCATCGTTTTGGTGCGCGGAAAATTCGTTTCCACGAACGCGCGGCGCTCGGCGCTGGCGTCCACGACATATTTCACGGCGCAGTTTTTCTGCGTGGAAAAATTGCGGAGCAGGTTCGGACCCCAGTAACCGCAGCCGATTTGGGCGAGGACAAATTGATCTTTCATGGGTTAATCCTGGGTAGTTAACGGAATTGGTTCTCAAGCGGCAAGACAAGTTTCCCAGCCATCGTGAACCGGTTGTTCGGAAAACGGCGCGCTGGTTTTGCGGGGCTGGAAAATCCTGACCAGCAACGGCGGCAGGCGGTCATCGTCGGCAGCCGGCAAGTTGATCTTCACGCGGCTCGCGTCTGCCGCGGCAACTTCAAACGTGGCGGAGCGGCGGTGGCGGAACCAAGCGACAGTTTGCGCGGCGGTGGCGAACCAAGGTTTTTTTGCCGACAACTGTTCCAGCAGGTGCGTGTAGAAATCTCCCCACAGCCGTTCCGGTGCCAGGCTGCGGTCGTGCCAGTTCACCGTCAGCACGCCACCAAAACGGACGGCGTTTTCAATGAGCGGATGGACGACCGCCTCCGCCTGTCGGGGCGAAAGGTTCAGGTAGGACGGGAAAAAAAGCGCGGTATCCATGATGTGCATCGGCAGTTCGAGCAGATGTTTTGTCGTCAAAGGCTTGAACACCTGGCTCGTTCCGGCGCGATACCCGACCGTCTGATTGTAACCCACCGTGGAGTCGTAAGCATACCCGGCGGCTTCCAATTTTTCCGGCGCGTTTTCGTCAAAATATAACCAGTGCATTCGGATGCCGCTCGCGTTGCGATTCACGAGCCCGCCAATCAGTTCGCGCTCGGCGCGTCCGGCGGCGGCATCGCGCCACGCATCGAGACCGTGAACGGTGATTTCCTTGCCCGCCGTCTGAAGCTGCCGCAAAACGTCGCGCAAGTCCGCCGCGTCATAGCTGGCCGCGCGTTTCGCGGGACGCCGGCCCTGGGCATCCAGGCCGGATTCGCCTTTTTTGGGAATCACGAAAAAGGTCGAGGGCCGGCCGGCTTCCAGCGCGAGATAATTTTCAAACTGATGCCAAAAATCGCCGGCCAGTCCCAACTGCACCAGCGGCAAGCGCAGAACAGCGGATAAATTCTCCGCCAGTTGACGATGATTTTTTCTCCCGGCGCAAACGTCCCACATCGAGCCGAACGTGGCGCGATAAAGAAAGCCGAACATCGTATGGTCAAACAGGTGGTTGCGGACGCCCACATGATCCACGTCATGCGTCAGGCAGGCGATGAACTCATGGCCCGCCGGTCGCGGCGGGATTTCCACGAGCGGCAGCGCATGGCTCAAAATCAATTCGCGCAAAAAGGCAATATGCCGCTCCAGCGTGGGGACGGCGGCATGCTCCGCAGGCTGTCCGGCGGTGAGCAGATGGCGGACTTCCGCAAACAAATCAAAACCGACCCGCACGAACGGACGGCCATTCGTCTGGCCTCGCCGAAAAACAATCTGCTGCGAGGCCGGGTCCACCAACCGGCGGCCATAAATCGGCAACTGAAATTCGGTTCCAGGTTGCAGGTTGAAAGTCGCCAGTTTTTCCAAGTCGCAATTTTCAACCTTTGACTTGCAATTTTCAGCAGGTGGGTCAAACCGCGTCGCCTCGCCGGCAAAAATGATGACAAGGGCGGCGGTGTTGGCGGGAACCTCCCGACCGGCGCAGAGCAAGATGTTGGCCGGCGCATCGGCCTCATGGAACCGCCACGGCGTCTTGAAAAGTTCAAAAAATTCTCGAACCGTCGGATGATCCGCTTCGCTGGCCAGCACGGAAATCATGACGTCAGCATCTCGCCGACACGGCTGATGAATTTCTCCCGCGCGTGGCTCCAGCATTGCCGGAGATAGACGGCCTGTCCCCGGTGCGTGACTGCCCGCGCCTGCGCTGGCTGGCGATAGACGAATTCCAGTTGCCGGGCAAGGTCGGCCGCATCGCCCAGTTCGAAATAAATCATGTCCTCCGGCCCGAAATAATCCGTGATGCCCTTGGCGCGCGGCGAAATGACCGGCTTGCCCAGTGAAAGATATTCAAAAATGCGCGTCGGGGTGTTGATTTCCGTGAAGGCGTTGTTGCGATTGGGAATGACTCCGACGTCGCACAATTGGATGGCGGCCACAATTTCTTCCAATGATTTTTGGCCCAAATAACGGAGGCCGTTTTCGTTGCCATTTTGGGCCACCGAGTCCATCACTTTGTTCAAAAACGACGTGTTGGCGCCATAAATCCACAGTTCAGCCGCCGGCACATTCGCGCGGAGCAGCCGCAATGCCTCGACGGCGATGTCCAGACCGTTCCGTTCGACAATCGAGCCGTGAAACATGACGATAAAAGGCCGGGCCGGATCGCGTTCGGAAGAGTCGAGGCAACTGCGGTATTTGAAAATTTTTTCATCCGGCACGTTCATCAGGACCTGAATTTTTTCCGCGGCGCAACTGCGGGCCGAAAAAATTTCCTTGCAGGCCTGGTTCACAGTCAGGACTTGGTCGGCAAAGCGGATGCTCAATTTTTCAGTCCATTTCAACATCCGCACGCCAACACTGTCCGTTTCCAGCCCAAAAATCGTCACCATCAATTCCGGCATGGGATCGTGCAAATCAAGAATTATCCGCGTTCCCAGAATTTTGGGCGCCAAGGCGCTGAACACCAGAAAATCCGGCATGTTATGAACATGCACCAAATCATAACGCCGCCGCAACCGCCACCAGGTGAGCAGAAGGAAAGCGCTCACAAAGAAGCTGAAATACTGGAACGCGTAGGTCAGTTTGCCCGCCCGCCGGCGTTTCAGCGGGACGCGATGGATATGGACGCCGCCAAGACGTTCATGGCTCGGCTCCCCGGCATCCTGACGGAGACAGACAACATCCACTTCCATGCCCGCCAACTGCAACGCCTCGGCCTCGCGGCGAGGCCGGGGATCCGTGGCATAATACGAATATAAAACAACGGCGGCGCGTTTCCCCCGGAGCGAATTCGCGCGCACGATTTTGTCGTGGAATTCGCCGTTGACGGCGGCGCTTTGGTTGGGCGGTTGATGGCCGGTCGCCACACACGTTTGGCGATACCAACGGGCGACTTCTCGCGGCGGCGCGTTCCAATACTGGCCGCCGTAGTTTTCCCGGATGTGCGTCAGGAACTCCTCATACATCGCTGCCGGATATTCCGACGCGCCCTTTTTTCCACTTTCAAATCCCAGATAATCAGGATGAACATTGACCAGCGCCATGCCGCCGTTCCGCACAATCCAATCGAGTTTGCGCCGCCAGATTTCGGGCGAGGTTTCCTGCAACACCAGAAACATCGTGGAATCCTGCGGCAGGGTGTAGGGCATTTCCACATACCCGCCGCCGCCCGGGCGCGGCACCCAGAACGGAAAAATCGTGTTGACGCCTTCCGGCTGCGGTTCAAACGGGTCGGTGTCAAACGTCGAGGCGTCATACTCGATGTCCAGCCCGTCCAGGCATTCCCGGTTGTGGAGCATGAAGCCGGAACGGAAACCGCTGGCTTGCCAGGCGTTGAGATAGCCGTTGATGCTGCGGGCATTTTCGGGAAAATCCTTGCGCCGCCAGTAAAGTTTCCCATCGTGACGCAGATCATGCACGCCCACTTCAAATCCATTTTGCGCGAGTTCCTGGCGCAACCCGGGAGAAACCTGATATTCGCCTTCGGGGATAAAATTAAACGAGGAATGAAAACCGAATTGCTGTTCCAGTTGCATCAACCGGCGGCATTTCGCCAGCCCGTGCGTGCCTTCCACATCGTGCGTGAGCACCAGTGCGAATTTTTTCCCCTCCGGCCAGCCGGGCCAGCCGGCGGGCGAACGGCCGGCCAGTTCGTTGATCGGCCAGGTTTGCGCAAAACGCCGCCGCTGCACCCGGGCAACAACGCGCCGCATTCCCATCCGCAACCGCCACGGCAAATAAGGTTTTAATCGGTAGTAAAGCTGGCTGCTGAACATGACAAGTCAGGCGGGGGAAAAGGTTAATTCAGTTGCAAACTGAAAGCCAAAGGTTTTTCCGACTGGCAACTTTTAACTCGCAACTCAAGGGCCGCTCACACGTCGGCATCGAGATCGTGCTGCAACCGGGCAGGGACGTATTTGCGCGTCTTGTTCAAGACGGCGGTCACATTGGATTTCGACTGCTGGAGCAATTGATTGGCCTGCTGAACGGCATCCCGGTCGGTCTTTTCCGATTCGATGACGAGCATCACCATGTCCATGAAACCCGCGAGCCGCGTCGTCACGCTGGTCTGGTTCACGGGCGGCATGTCGAAAATGATGTAATCGTAATCGCTTGACTTGAGCTTGGGCACCAGCGAGGCAAACCGTTTGGGCAAAATCCGCTGCAACGCGCTGGCATCGGAGGCTTCGGAAACGACATAGAGATTTTCCTGCACCAGCGCGTTGTCACGCTTCTCACTGACCAGCGCATCGTCCAGCTGGCAGCCGGGCTTGCCGTTGACAAATTGCTGCGCCGCGCCGCCTTTCAGGTTCATGTCCACGAGCAGCACGCGGCCATCGCCGGTTTCCGAAAGCGAGGCGGCCAGCCCAGCGGAGATTGTGCTGACGCCGGCGCGTCTGGCGGTGCTGGTGATGGCGACGAGTTTGGGCTTGCGCGTAAGATTGATGGACTCGAAATAGTTCACCAGCCGGTCGCGCAATGCATCGTAGTGCGAATGCAAGGCGTGATTGACCAAAGGCGAGGCGATTTCCAGATCGCCGTTGGCGGTGGTGGCGAGGCTTTTTGGGTCGCCGTTTTCCAGTTGCCGGCGTTCCGACGCCACTGCGAGCTGGCTGCGGCGGTTGTGGTTCAAGTCCGGGATGGACAGGAAAAACGGGATGCGCAGTTTCGCCGACAAGTCCACCGGGCGTTTGATGGAACGATCCAGATAAAATTCAATCAGGAACGCCCAAGCCAGCCCGGCGGAGAGGCCGCCGAGTGCCAACATGGCCATTGTTTTATAGGTTTTTTTCCAATCCCGAAACGGCGGCGACGGCGTCTGCACCCACTTGATGTTGGGGGTCGTCTTCCCGGTGTCGAGCGCTTCGTCTATGTGGGAATTTTCGAGTTTGGTGGCCAGATTTTGATAGTTGGCCTGTTGAATTGATCGCGTCTGCTCCAGATTCGCGATGGCGGGCGCCAGATTGTTCAGATTGGTCGTCAGCAATTGGAGTTGACCCAGTTGCGCTTCCAAAGCACGGAGTCTGGCCTGGAGAGCCGCAATCTGGCCAGCCTGCGTCCGCAAGTCCGCCACTGGCGATGCCGACGAACCACCGAGCGTGGATGAAGCGGTTCCCAAGTCGGCGATTTGCGGGTATTTGTCCTCGAAACCAGTTTTGGTCGCTTGTGTGACGGCAATCTGACGAGCCACTTCCCGAACCACCACATTGTTGGCGGTATAGCCCTGCACCAAGTAATCCTGCTGCTTCTTCCGGAGCAGATCAAGACGTGTGCAAACGTCGTTGTAAGCGTCAATCTGATCCTTGGGCACAGACGACGGCGCGTTGGTGGTTTCCGATTTCTGGGCCGAACCTGCTGCATATCCTGCCAGTTCAGCTTGGGCGTCCAAAATGGCGCCCTGAACTTTGGACATTTGCTCCGCCAAACCCTTTCTTGAGTCATCCAAGGAAATGATGTTGGCCTTGCTTTTCAGGCTGGCGAGCCGCTGCTCCGTATCGTTAAGCTGGTTCGCCAAAGCAGTCTGCTCAACAAGGACGTCATCATTCAGTCCGCCTGCTGAATGGATTTCCTTGTGTTTCTGGAAATAGTCATTGATGACTTCTGTCAGGAGAGGTTGAACGATCAGCGGGTCGGGATGTTTGAGCGTGACTGAAATGACACTGCTGCCCTTGCCTGCAGGTTCCGCCACCAAATTATTCCGGATAAAAACGGCCGCAGCGATGACATTGGTGTCGCCGCCGGAATTGGGCAGGATTTTGGCCGCGCCGAAATTGGTGACCGCCTGTTCAGCCAAGTCAAGACTCGTCAGGATCAGGATTTCAGAATTGATGACGTCCTCACCACTTGAACCGGGCATGATCACGTTCTGGTCACTCCCGGACAAGGACAAGGACCGGGCCTGCGACACATATTTTATCAACAGTTCCGCCTGGGATTGGTAAGGCGGCGTGTTGTGGAAATAAAGAACCGCGGCAGCCACAATGCCCGCCAACGAAACCAGAATGATCTTCCACTTGTGGCGGAAAATCACAAAATAAATGTCGGCCGGGCTGATTCCGGCCGATGTCTCAACATTTCGGTTCGCGCTCATTTATGGTCCAGATTAAATCAATTTTTGCAAAAAATCACGCCCAATGTTTGTAAAGCAACTCGCCCGCCAGCCGGGACATAAAAACCGGCAAAGTCCGGAATGCCCGGTTATGCCAGCCGGCGACGCCGTCGGTTTCCGTCACAAAACGGCTCGTCTTCAGATCAAACTTAACATATTCAATCCGCTGCTCAACCGCTCCCAGGTTCAGTTTGAACCGGCGCAATCCCTCGTGCGCCAGCGATGTTTTCCCAAGATGCAATGCCGTCGCGCCGTTTCGGGCCAGCCACTTCATTGCCGTCCACATCACGAGATTATTGGGCCGCAAATGCTGCCGGCGAAAATCCGACGCGCCGTATTTGTAAATCGCGCGCCCGCCCAGAAAAAAATAAACGGCCCCGGCGATTTTTTGCCCGCGCTCGCTCGCCAGCACCACCATGCCCTGATTCTGCGACAGAATGTGACGCCAAATGTTCAGGAAAAAACCCAACGGCTGCGGCGGGAGGCCGTGCCGCTTCCGCGTGCGGCACTGCAAAACATAAAAATCCCGCATCGCCGCCTCGCTTTGCAAAACCTCCACCGTCACTCCGTCCTTTTCCGCTTTGCGCACCGCCTGGCGCGCGGAGCCATCCATTTGCCCAAACAGCCGGCTTTCGTCCGCCGCCAAATTCAGACTGTGACCATAAAATGAAAGCGAAGCCGGAGCTTCGCCTGAAAATTTTCGTCCGCCGCGCAGTTCAATGGATTTCCAGCCGCGCGACCGGCCCAACTCGACGGCGTTTTGAAACAGCCGTTGAAAATCTTTTCCCGTCCCGCACAACGGCCCGCAGTCGTCCGTGAACGGCAACCCGATTCCGCGGCGGCCCGTCAGCCAACTGTCCACTTCCATCAGGGGCAGCAGCGCATCGTCCGCCGCCAGCCAATCCGGCGCAAAACCGTAAGCCTCCACCAGGACTTTGGTCCAGGCCGTTCCGTGGAAAAAAGAAAAATCCGGACGGCGCGTCAGCCGCGCATCCCAATCCGGATGATCGAGTGGATTGACCGGCTGCAATTCAATTTGTTCAATCCGTCTTTGGACGGCGCGGCGTGACGAGCCGCGCGGGATTGCCGGCCACGGTTGCCCCGGCGGGAACATCCCGGGTGACCACGCTGCCGGCGCCGATCATCGCGTTTTCGCCGATGGTGATGCCGCACAGCAGCACCGCGCCGGAACCGATGGACGCACCGCGTTTCACCCGCGTCGGGATGCACACCCAGTCCGCCTCGGTCTGCAATTTCCCGTTGGCTGTGGAGCGCGGATAACGGTCGTTGGTAAAAACGACATGGTGCCCGACAAAAACTTCTTCTTCCAAAGTCACGCCTTCACAGATGAACGTGTGGCTGGAAATTTTGCAGCGGCTCCCGATCTTCGCGCCTTTTTGGATTTCAACGAACGTGCCGATTTTCACGTCATCGCCAATTTCACAGCCATACAGGTTGGTGAAACTGAAGATGCGGACGTTCCGGCCCAGTTTGACATCCGGCGCGATCCGCTGGACCGGCTCGTGGAGCTGGCTCATGGAAAAAACTCGGTAATTCGTTTGCAAGTTAAATTTTTAAAAGTCGCAGGTTAGAAAACCCGCAACTTGTAACCTTTAACTTGCAACTTCAATCTCCGTTGACGCCATGCCCGTTCCCGTTCAAAACAATCTTGATCTCGGCGTTGCGGGCGGGCCGGGGCGAATTTTTTTTCACCACCGCAAGGCTCTTCGGCAAAAGTTTCGCGGCGGGCATGCGTCCGGCTCGCGCTGTGGCCAACGCCGGGAAACTGCGGACCGCGCGTTGCGACTCGGAAAATTCCACCGGCGCGCCGCCTCGTCTCAAGGATTCGGACGAGGCTTCCAAAATTCTCACCAGTTCCGTGCCGCGCATGCCGCAGGTGTTTGGCGTGGCACCGGTGCGGATGCAGTCGAGGAAATGCTGGCACTCGGTTTTGAGCGGTTCCTCCTGCTTGATATACGGCGCATACATGTCGCCGTAATGGTAGGCATATTGAAATTCGCCAAAGGTGTCGTAATGCGGCGGCCGTTCGACGCGCAGTGTCGATACACGCGGATTTTTTCGAGCGGCGCGAGGTCGTCATAAACGATCATGCGCTTGCTGCCGACGATGGTCATTTCGCGGACCTTGCGCGGATCCAGCCAACTGCTGTGGATGATGGCCGAGCGCTGGCTTGGAAAACGTCAGGCACATCGTCGTCACGTCTTCGATGCCGGGTGTGATGTGGGCGCTGCCGCGGCAGTTCACGGTGAGAGGCTGCTCGCCCATGAGGGACAGAATGATGGAGAGATCGTGCGGGGCCAGATCCCAGGCAACGTTGATGTCTTTCTGGAACAGGCCCAAATTGAGCCGGCGCGCGCAGATGTAACGGATTTCACCGATGTCGCCCTTGTCAATGATCTCCTTGATTTTTCGGACCACGGGCGAATACAGGAACGTGTGGCCGGTCATCAGCACGAGGCCGTTTTTCCGGGCGATGTCCACCAGTTCTTCGCATTGCTCCACGGAACTGGCCATGGGTTTTTCGATGAAAGTGTGTTTGCCCGCGCAGCAGGCTGGCCTTGGCCATCGGATAATGGGCATTGACCCCGGTGGCAATGACCACGGCATCCACGTTGACGCCATTGAGCATGTGGCCGTAATTGGTCTCGCCCTTGACTTCTGGATAAAGCGACTTGAGATGCTTCAGCCGCGCGGTGTTGAGATCGCACATCATCTTGAGCTGGCAATCCGGCAGCGACCGGAAATTGCGGATCAGATTCGGCCCCCAGTAACCACAGCCGGCGACGCCCACTTTGATTTTTTTTGACATAAGATTTCTTCGTTCGCTTTTTTCTGAAAATTTAAATAAGCAACATTGGTGCCGTTTGAAAAAACAATCAACGATTGGCCACGCGCAATGGCAGGGGAGCCTGCGGTGCGGTCGTTTGAGACCGATGCTTCTTTTGCTGGCGCACATCCCACATCTGCACCAGCAGCGCCGGAACGGTTTTGAAAATGATTTTCAAATCCAGCCACAGGTTTTTGGTCCGCGCATATTGAATGTCCAATTGTATCATTTTGGTGAAGGTCGTCCTGTTTTTACCACTGACCTGCCACAAGCCCGTCAAACCGGGCAGCGCGTTGAACCGTTCCAGTTGCCAGGGAAGATACTTGGCGGCCTCATAAGGCAGACAGGGACGCGGTCCCACCAAACTCATTTCCCCCTTCAAAACATTCACCAACTGCGGCAGTTCATCCAGTCCGGCGGAGCGCAACAGCCGGCCAAACGGAATAATTCTGGCATCCCCCTTGGCATCCATCTTGGTCATCGGCACGTCGGATTCCATCAATTGCTGCAAATGTCCCTGGTGCGTGGCGGTCTCCGCGCCGCACAACATCGTGCGGAATTTCAAACACATGAACCGGCCGCCCCGAAACCCGACACGCTCCTGCTGGAACAAAATCGGCCCGGTTGAAACCAAGCGGATGAGGACGCAAATGAACAGGGCCAGCGGCAAAAGAAACGGCAGCGCCAGCAGGATGGACGCCACGTCCAGCGTCCTTTTCCAGCCCGGCAGCCCATTTTTTTCAATGTTTTTCATCGTTTCCAAATTCCATTCCTGATGGCTGCAAGGCTCCGCACTTGTTCGTTTGAGCGACTTGCGCAAACGAATTTGTTCAACCCCGCCGACAGCGGAGCGCAACCTTTGATGGCCGAACCGCAACTTCACACCCGTAACATCCTCGGACTGATCGGCGCCGCCAAAAACGGCGCCAAATCAGCCACGGTATTGTTTTTCAACATCACGGACTCGCTCCCAACCTCCACCCTCGTGAGCCGTCCTAATATGTCTAGCAAGATCTGCACCCTTTTCCTGGCCGGAAGATTTTTTAACACTTGCGCGCTCATGCCGGCAAAGGCACCCGCCGCCACCGTCACTTCATCACCCGGCACCAATTGCCGTTCCACGTCAATCAAATCGTCCCGCCCAAAACACGCCTGTAAATCCTGGATGATCGCATCGGCAATCTGCGGAAATCCAAGACCAAACCGCACCAGCCGGCTGATGCCGGATACATGTTGGATTTCATTGATCTTTTCCTCAACGACACAATGCAGAAAGATATAGCATGGAAACAAGGGTTCCACCACCCGCACCAACCCGCGCCGGGTCGGCTTTTCCATGCGCAACTTGGGAAAGAAAACCGGCAAGGCAAGATGACGACGCAGATTCGCCGTCGCGATATGCTCATGCTTCGGTTTGGTCCGCGCACAATACCAGGCTGCCATCAGGTTTTGCATCGTATCATTTCCGGCTTCAAATCAGTTTGTTCAAAAATCTTAAACCAAATCTTCCGCTAAAATTACGGGCAAACTTGCATCAAAAAAACCGCCCTTCAAAAAATTTAACTCGCTCTGACCCGGCGTCGTTAGGGCAAAAATATTATTTAATTCAGATTACACGGTATCTCCTGTCTTTAAATTATACAATCTCCGGGGATTTGTCCAACAACTTTTTTATGGACTTCATAAGCGGAATTTTTCACGAGCCAGAAGAAGGGGGAAAAACAGCCAACGAGAAACCTGAAGCTGTCAATTTGACCTGCTGAAAAAAAACTGAAGAAAACCGATTTGGAGAACAAATTACATGGCCCCAAATGCCCGAGAAAACAAACCTAACCCACACCGTCCAATTAACATACATCATGTGCCCATCTTTAGGGCACAATAATGGACATACCAAGAGTGGATTACCACGTTGACGGCCACTTGATTTCTTTTTCGGCAGATTTCACGCCGATGTGAAAACCTGTTTCATCCTGATAACCTGTTGGAATTTCGAATTTTACAGCACTCTTTAGCCGGGCGATGATGCCGGCCGGGAAAAAACCAGTGCTTCCAGCATGAAACCAGGTCTTGTTGATAGTCATTGTATGTTTGTATGTCATACTTGTTCTCCAGCATCGGCAATGCCAACATGAACTTTAGTTTGGAAATAAATTAATTTCCAAAAAAAACTCCGGTTGCCGGTGATTTCCGCCAAGAGAAAAATTGGATCAAGGTTGTCCCGAAAACGAGCGGACGATCATCACTTGCTTCTCGACAAAGTTTCCGTTCCGCCCAAGCAGATCGCCAAACAGAAGTTTTATTTGCCGAAAAAAATCCGGATCACCTCCACCACGCGCTGAATCTGCGGTTCGGTCAACTCCGGGAAAATCGGCAGGCTCAGGCACTCGCGCGCGGCCTTTTCAGCGATTGGGAAAGCACCGGCCTTGTGGCCAAGGCTCGCGTAACATTTTTGCAAATGCAACGGCAACGGATAATGCAACGCACAACCAACGCCGTTGGCCTCCAGATGCTTTTTGAGTTCATCGCGGCGCGGATGGCGCACGACGTAAAGGTGCCACACGCTTTCGGCGAAATTCGCCTCGTGCGGCAATTGGAGCGGCGTGCTCGTGAGCAATTCCGTGTAACGCTTCGCCACCCGCTGGCGCTCGCGCGTCCATTTTTCCAGATGCTTCAGCTTGATGTCCAGCACCGCGCCTTGAATTCCCTCCATCCGATAATTAAATCCGATCTCATCGTGATAATAGCGAACCGTCGAACCGTGTTCGCGCAACGACCGCGCGCGTTTGGCGAATGCCGCGTTGTTTGTGACCAGCGCGCCGCCTTCGCCGCACGCACCCAGATTTTTTCCGGGATAAAAACTGAAGCCGGCGATTTCGCCGAAGGTGCCGATGGTTTTGCCTTTGTATTTCGCGCCATGCGCCTGCGCGGCGTCCTCCACGAGCGGCAACTGGTGTTTCCGGCAAATCTCGCGGATTGGATCAATGTCAAACGGCTGCCCGTAAAGATGCACTGGCATCACCGCCTTGGTGCGCGGCGTGATGGCTTTTTCAATCAGCTTTGGATCGATGTTGAAAGTCGCGTCGTCAATGTCCACAAAAACCGGCTTGGCGCCGACATAGGAAATCGCCCAGCTCGTCGCGACGAAAGTGAACGTCGTCGTGATGACTTCATCGCCCGGCCCGACGTTCAACAGCAGCATCGCAATGTGCAGCGCCGAGGTGCCGCTGTTGAAGGCCACGGCATGTTCCGCACCGCAAAATTTCGCAAAATCTTTTTCAAACTGCGCCACGTCCGGGCCGAGGCAGAACGAGCAGTGGTCAATGGTGCGGGCGATGGCGGCGTCAATTTCCGCGCGCAGCGGCTTGATTTGTGCCTTGAGGTCAAGATAGGGAATCGGTTCTGACATGATGATTTTTATTGAATCTATCCGGCAGCGCCCGGTTTGTGAACTGAATTTTTAGTTTTCAGTTTCAAGTGTTCAACGGAAGTTTCGGAACTGAAAACTTGAAACTTTACTGCGGAGGGTTATTGTCCGCCATCAACCTTTCCGTCAAACCATGAAAATGAAGATGGCTTTTTTCGCCGTGCTCGCCGCCGTGCTCGGCGCGATGTTCGGTTCGTTTTCCGGATCCGCCGCCGATGCCGAGGTTGGCGGAGAATTCATCATCGGGCCGGATTACACCAACGCTCCGGAATTGACTGTGCGGGAAGATGTGCCGCACGGGGATCTTCACCGGTTCATGATGAATTCGGAGGACAGCAAAATATATCCCGGCATCGCCAAGAATCGTCCCGGCATCGTGCCGTATCAGCGCCAGGTATGCGTGTATGTTCCGCGCCAGTATGTGGCCGGCACGCCCGCTCCATTCATCGTGGTTCAGGACGGCATGGGTTATGTGAATCAGTTGCCGGTTATTCTCGACAACATGATTCACGATGGACGGCTGCCGGCGATGATCGCCATCATGATCAATTCCGGCGGCGGCGACGCGCAAGGCAGCGAACGCGGTCTCGAATACGATACGCTGTCAGACAAATACGCGACGTTCATCGAGACCGAGGTGTTGCCGCAGGTGGCCCGGGAATGCCAGGTGAAGCTCACGCACGATCCGGAAGGCCGGGCGACGATGGGTTGCAGTTCGGGCGCGGCGGCGGCGTTCACGATGGGGTGGTTTCGTCCGGATTGGTATCATCGCGTCCTGAGCTATTCGGGAACTTATGTGAACCAGCAATCGCCGACCAACCCGGCCTCGCTGCATGGCGCGTGGGAATATCATGAGAATCTGATTCCCAACAGCGTTCCCAAACCGTTGCGCGTGTGGTTGCAGGTGGGCGAGCAGGACAACGGCTACGAACGCGACGAAGCGTCGTTGCACAACTGGGTGCTGGCCAACCAGCGCATGGCCGCCGCATTGAAAGCGAAAGGTTACCACTACCGGTTCGTGTTCGCCAAAGCTTCGCGGCATTGCGATGGCCGGGTGAAAAATCAAACGCTTCCAGAAGCGCTGGCCTGGCTCTGGCGCGGATACCCGGTCAAGTGATTCCGGCACAACGCGCGGATTGCCAATCCCCAATTGAAAATTTCTTACTGGGCTGCGGGCGCGGCTTTCTTTTTCTTTTCACCGATCCGCACCGAGGTGGCGTCAAGCTTGCCAGCCGCATCCTTTTTGCAGGCGCCACCAATGTTTTTCCCGACCGTAATCTCGGCGAAGGTGGCCGGCTTGCCGTCCTTGGTGATCTTGGTGTTCGAGGTGACCGCAATCGTCATCTTGCCAACGGTGAAGGTCATGGCAGCGGCATCCACCGCCGCGACTTTGCCGTGGAACGGCACGCCGTGTTTCTTCGGGGCCGACGCCGTCGCCGTCGGCGAGTTGGTCGAATCCCCGGCGCGGCTGACGGACGGAAGGGCAACCAGTGCGGCGGTGGCCAGGGCGAACAAGGTGATTTTGACAGTGTTGTTTTTCATATTTGGTAATGTTGATTTCGGTTGAAATAGACAAAATTCCCGGCCAAAGGTTTCAGAAAAATCACCAGGCGCCTTCATCCAGAATTTCCGCGATGTTTTGCGCGAGATCTTCCGCCAGCAAGGGCAAAGCCTGCCGTTCGGCGCTGGCCAGATCGGCGCCGATATTGACGAAGGTGTGGCCTTTGACATCCTGGTCCAAAATCAGCTTGCCGGAAAACCGGTCGCGCGCCGTGACATGGGCGCTGATTTCCACGCGGTAATTTTCCGGCGTGGCCACGTCGGTGCTCAAATAACCAAGCCCCTGCCGCGTATATTCGCGAATGACTCCGGTGACGATGACATCGCCGGGACCGTGCGTCGCGAGATGATAGGTGCCATCGGTCTGCAACCGTTCGCGCAACGACTGCGTCAGCGCGTCGCCCAGCCGCGGTTGCAGCGTCTGGTTGTTGAACGGCTGCACCTCGATGGTCTTCGCGCCGGCCACCGCGCCATCGACCGGCCCGAAGTGATAACTGGCGCAGCCCGCGATTAAAAGCAAAGGCAGAATGAAGAATGAAGAATGAAGAATGAAGCAACGGAAAATCCGTGAGCCACGCCGCGAAGAAGTTTCTTCACCCTGCATTCTTACTTCTGCCTTTGCCTTGGCTTCATTCCGCCGTGGCTTCATAATTTTGCCGCGGGCAGTTGCAGCCGGGGCTTCAAAACGTCTATGCGCTGCCGGGCTTGCGCGGCCAGCGGCGAATTGGCGTCCAGTTGCAACACGGCATTGTAATACACCACCGCGCCAGCCCATTTGCGGCTTTGCTCGTAAAATTGCGCGATCTCGAAATTGCCGCGCACCTGCTCGGTTTTGAGTTTGACGATGGCCTTCTGCGCGGCGGCCACGCGCTTGTCGTCGGGATAAAAAGTCATGAAATCCGTGTAGGCGGCGATGGCTTGCGCAGCGGCGCCCTGATCGTATTCGGCGGTGTCGGCCTGCTTTTCCCAGGCGACGCCGGCGCGATACATCGCATCGGCGGCGATCACCGGCTGGTCGTGGTAACGGTCGGCGGCGGTTTCATAAGCTTTGACGGCGTCGGCATAATCGCTTTGTTTTTCACGTGCCGTGCCGATGCTCAACTGCGCGTGGGGGGCGACTTCGCTGTAAGGTCCGCTGGCGATGATCTTGTCATAGAGCTTGGCCGTCTCGTCCATCGAGGGGTAAAGCGGAATGAGGTTCCAGAGCCTGAACCATTCGCCGCCGAGGAATCGGTTGGCGATTTCATACTGCCGCCACAGCACTTCGTTGTATTGGCCGCTCTTGGGATATTTGTCAATGATCTGCTGGTAGGCGTTGAAAGCGGCTTCGTCCTTGCCCAGCGACTCCAGGCAGCGGCCCACGAGGTAGGCGGCGCGCGGGGCGTAATCCGACAACGGCCACACGCGCAGCACCCGATGCGCCGCGTGCAGGGTGATGGTGTAATCCCGGTTGGTGAAGGACTGCTCGGCCACATCGAGTTGTTCCTTGGCACGCGGACGCTGCCATTTGCCGGTCTCGCCGTAATTCTCGTAATACCAGCCCTCGCCCGGAATATAGATCAACGGCGCGGGCGAACGTGACGGCAACAACACCACCACGACGACCAGCAGAATCCAAATGCCAAACCGAAGCTTCATGCGCGCACGTTAGCGGCCAATGTTCACCAAGTCAAATGACGAATTGGAGCGGTTCACAAAAAATTCAAGATTCAAATCGTTGAATAATTTTTCAGACACGCTCCGAAACTTATCCGCGATACACCACCAGCATCCCGTAATCGGTCATGATCTTCTGAATGCCCACGTCAAATTGCTCATAGACGACGATGTGCGTGCTGACAATGTTCGACTCGCCCACCTGCTGCAGAAACGCCGAAACCTTGTCATCAAACAGATCGTGGCCGTTTTCGATGCACGCCGCGCGGCGGATGGTGCGGATGCGCAGCCGTTTGCCCGCCCCTTTTTGCACCACATCCAACGGCGGCTTGGCCTTGCCGATGAGCGATTCCGCCGGTTTATCATGCACCGGCACTTTCAGATGCATCTCCACCTTGGCCGCCGCCGAGGTGTTGATGGCGCTGGGCGCGGACGGCGGCGGAGCCGGGATGGAACCGGTCGTCAGCTTGCCGCTGCCGGGAGGAATGGTGATGGTTTCGCCACAGGCCGGGCATTCAATTTGCGAGCCGGCGCCGCTCTGATCCACCGCCAGTTCTTGTTCACAGTTCGGACAGTTGAAAACGATGTCCATAATTGGAAGGATTGATTTTGCGCCAGCCTAAACCCGATCGGCCCCGCAAACCAGCAAATAATTTCGCCGGAAAAGCAAAAGGCAGAATGCAGAATGAAAAATGAAGAATGCAGAAAAGAAAAATCCGTGAGCCGCTTTTCCGAACAATGAAGAATGAAGAATCTCCGCGAAGGAGTTTCTTCATTTTTCATTCTTCATTGTTTTTTGCGGAACAACTCCTGCGGAGCCGCGAGGTTCAGTTGGGACAGGTCCAGGCCGCCTTCCGGGTCGCGTTCACGAGCCACCGCCAGTTGCCGCGCGATGCGGGCCACCGCGTTGGCCGAATAATATTTCACGATGCCCAAGCCGGACGGCGACGGAAAAACAACCACCAGCAGACAGTGCTCATCCACGTTCACGGTGAACACGCTGGCGTGCCCGCCCTGCTGGCTGGTGTAATTGAAATCTTTTTCATTCACCAGCCCCGCGATGGTCTGGCTGGCCATGAACGCGCCGGACGACAGCGCGCCGAGAGTGGTGAGATCCAATCCGCCCGCCTCGCCCTGGTGCGTGAGCAAAAAACCGCCCTTGTCAATGAGCAGCGCCACGGTGGCGTCGGTCTGCGCGAGAAACTCCCGGAGCGTCTCGTCCAGCCGCTGGATGTCTTCCTCGATGAGCTGGGGCAGGGTGGCCATGAGTCACGCGTATTGGGGCACCGATTGATTGATGAATTTTTGCAGCAGCATCCGCGTGATCATGTTCAGGCTCTCGAACACGCCCTCGCATTTGTGCGCCGTGCCGCCGAACGAGGGCACCTGCACGTCGCGGTTGTTTAGCAGAAATTCCATGTATTCCATCGGCGCGGCGTTGGGCAGATCGCGCTTGTTGTATTGCAAAACATAGGGGGTTTCCGCGAGGTTGATTTTCAGCGTGTTCAGGTTGTCCACGAGATTTTGAAAACTCTCCACGTTCTCTGGCATTTTTTCGTATTGCGAATCCGCGACGAACACAATGCCGTCCACGCCGCGCAGCACCAATTGCCGCGTGGTGTTGTAAATCACCTGGCCCGGCACGGTGTAAAGCTGGAACTTCGTCTTGAAGCCCTTGATCGTCATCGCCTCAATCGGCAGAAAATCGAAAAACAGCGTGCGATCGGAACTGGTGGCGAGCGACACGAGCTTGCCCTTGTTGCCCGCCGCCGTCTGCACATGGTCGTGGACCTGCACGAGGTTCGTCGTCTTGCCGCCCATCGCCGGGCCGTAATAAACGATTTTGACCTGAAGTTCTTTGGTTGCTTGATTGATGATAGCCATAAAAATTATTTTTGTTTCTTCCGGTCCATTTCCGCCGCCAGTTGCGCCAGTTGCGCCGACGGCAGTTGCTCGCCCGCCCGCCCGAAGGCGGCGAAATAAACCGAGTTCACGCGGAAAATTTTCCACGGCACGTTGCCCACCGTAAAAGCGATGTTGTTCAACACGCCCATCCGCAGTTCGCGCGTGCTTTGGTTCACCCGCTCAAAAATCTGCGGCAGAAACGCCGCCAGCGTGTCCGGGTTGAATTCCGCCGGCGCCTGGCTGGCCACGCACATGCCGTCCTGCATCGCCACGACCGAACCGGCCACGCCCGGCAACGCCGCCGCGCGCACCACCACTTCCTTCGGGTGCGTCTGCCGGCTCATGAAATCCGTATGCGGATTTCCGCCGCGCCGCGCCGGCGCATCATCCGCCATAGTCAGATCGGCTTTGTCTTCCAGCACAAAGTAATTCGTGTCTGAAATTCTCTGCTCCGCCGGCTTGGGCAGCGGCGGAACCACCGGGGCAGCGGGCATGACCGGCTCGGCGGCGGGCTGCGGAAAACCAAAAAACAAATCCGGGATGTCGGTGGAAACCGCGGCCTTGGCCGACGGCTTGTCGAAGTTTTTCTGGGCGGCGAGAAACAGCGGCGCGATCACTTTTAACGGCAGTTCCAGTTCCAGGTTGTCATTCGGCGAAGCGGACGAACTCGGCTGAGCGAGCAAGCGGAGTTGTTTCCAAGTCATCACCACGCGGCCGCGTTTCAATCCCGGCAGGATGATCGCGCCGTCCAGCGGCACGTTGACCCTAGCCAGCGGTGAGCCGAGAATTTCATTCTTCAATTCCTCCGGCCAGTCTTCGCAGAGATTGCCGAGCGGAGCAAAAATCGTCGGTTGCACCGGCCTCGGGCCAGGCGAAAAAGTCGCCGCCTCCGAACCGGGCGCGCCGGAAATTCTGGCTGGCGGCACCGGGACGCGACCGTTGCCGGGCATGGAACCGAGCCGCAAACCCGGTGTGAGCGCTATTCCGTTGCCGTTGCTCCCATTGCCGCCATTCGTCGCGGGCGGCACCGCGCGGGGCGTGAGCGGCGAAGCCGGCGCCGCGTGGCCATTGCCATTACCGCTGGCCGGGGTGACGGAACGCTGCGGAACATTTGAAACTTGAAACTTAAAACTTGAATCATTCATTGCCGGCGGCGGCGGAGTGGCGGATGCTTTGAGCGGTTGGGTGGTAAAGCTGAAGCCACCCCCGCGGTCGGCGAACGGCCCGGAAATTTCCGCCGCCACTTCGATTTTTTTCACCGTGCGGCGGGCGAGCATCGCGGGATTGAGGCGCGGAAGAATTTCATGCAACGGCAGACTGACCGGTCGGTTGTCAAGTTCGCCGCTGGAATTCACAAAAATTCCCGGCGCGAGCTGGCGCAGTTCGCCGAAGGATATTTTTACCGCGCCAAACGCAAGCTGACTGATCACCGTTTCGGCTTGAAGCCGGACAGATGAACCCGCCGGCGGGATCGCCATTAATTTCGCCCGCAACTCCAGCGGCAAAGCGGTCAAGATCGTGGCCAACGGCAGTTCAATCTCGTCGGAATTTTCCACCCCGGTCGGGGCGTTGGGATTGGGTGCCGATGCCGGAGTCGGCGCAACCGGCAGAGCAGAAGCGGCTACGGGGCGTGACGATTCGCGGTCGTCCATGCGCCGCAGGAGGCCGCGCAGGAGACCTGCAAATTTAGATTTTACCGAGTTGGCCATGTTCGCATAATTTCAAGTTTCAGTTTCAAGTTTTCTGACCGAAATCTGAAAACTTGAAACTTGGGCACTAGCCCTTCAGCGTTTTTAGCAACAATCGCGCCATCAGCCTTTGGCCGTTTTTTAACCGAATTTTCTTCCGGTTTGTCTCGCGGCTGGACTGGCCACCAGTCAAATCTGTCCCATTCGCATCACAAAACCGGATTTTTTCGGCGGGAACGCGAATTGCTTTAAATTCGGAGGCGCGAGGCACGAGGCGTGAGGCGCGAGGCCTCAAGCCCCACGCCCAGCGCCCAGCGCCTCGCGCCTGTTTTTAATTTCGGGCTTGAAACTTGCAACTTTCAACTTTCAACTTGCAATAGTTCGGTTAGCGATTAGCTATATTTGGCATGGTTACCCGGCACAAAATACTGATTCTGGACGACGATGCGGACTGGCTGACGCTCTGCCGCGAACGGTTTGCGTCCCTGCCCAGCCGCCCGGAAATCCTCACCGCCACCACCGCCAAACGCGCCCTGGCCTTGCTCGAAACCGAAAAAATCCGGCTGCTGATCTCGGATCTGAAAATGCCGCGCATGGACGGATTGCAGTTGATTTCCATCGTCCGCCGGCAGTTTCCCGAAGCGCGCACCGTGGTTTTGAGCGGATTGGAGGATGAGGAATATCGTTCCCGCGCCTACGCGCTGGGAGTGGATTTGTTCTGGCTCAAGACGGAAATGCAAAGCAGTTCCAAGCTGTTCAACGAGTGCATCGAATCGCTCTTGGGCCAGTCGGATCGCGAGGGTGATTCGGGTTTTCGAGGCATCCAGAGCAAGAGCCTGATGGACATCATTCAGATGGAATGTCTGTCGCGGTCTTCCACGGTGTTGCGCGTGACGCGCGGGCCGCTGGTGGCGAAATTGTGGATTCAGGACGGTGAATTGATTGACGCCGAGGCCGAAGGGGCCAGTGGCGAAGCGGCTTTTGGCCGGCTGCTCGCATGGAAAACCGGCACGTTTGAAAATTTGCCCGCCGAACCCGGCCGCACGCGCACGATCCACAAGCCGGTCAATGCGCTACTGCTGGAATCCGCGCAGTCCCTCGATGAAACGGCGCATCCGAGCCTGGAACCGGAATCAGTCGCGAACGATTTGCATCGCAAAACCATGTGGAAATTGTCGCAGCTCACGCGCGAAGGCGCAGAGTTTGTCATCGCCGTGCCGCTGGCCGGCCAAGGCGAACCCGAGGCGCTCGGCGCCCAGAATTCTTCCGAGCTGTCCCGGTGGACGCAGAGCGCCACCGAAACCGCCCGTCGCCTTGGCGACCGGCTCGCCGCCGGCCCGCTCCAGCACATCGCCGGTCAGAACTTGGAACGCCAGGTGTTGATGCTGGTGCGTGGCGAGCGCGCCTTCCTGGTCGGCTGGCCGGCGGAGACCGCCGAACATTTGCCGGAAAAAAGCCGCAAACTGGTCGCGTCATGGGATTCCTGAAAAAATTATTCGGCGGCCACGCCGCCGTCCAGCAACTGCCCACCGGCACCATCACGGTGGACCGGCAGGGCCGGGTGGTCACCTCGACCGTGTCCTCCGCATATCCGCGGAATTTGCTGCAAGGCATCGGGCGCGACGTGCTGGAATTGTTCCGCGAAGCCCGCGCCGCGCAGATGCCGCTCGCGGAAATCAGCCTGCATTTTGGCAGCCTGCGCATCACCGCCCGCGAACTGCGCGGCGGCGCGATCATTTTTCTGTTTCCGCAAACCGCGTTGCTCCCAACGCCAGCCTACTCCCACCCATGACTCCCAAGGACATCAATCAACTCGTCACCCAGATCGAAACCCACATCGAATGCTGGAAACAATTCAACCATTTCATCGCGCTCGCCCGCGCGAAAAAATTCGGCCCGGCGGACGAACATCATTTCCTGGAGATCAAAAGCATCATCGTGCAGGAGCTGGAATTGATTTACGCCTCGGTCGAGGTCGCAGTCGCCCACGCGCGAGGAAATCCACTCCCTCATCGGCAACGCGCCGTCGCTCCGCTATTTGAGTGAATTGAGCGAAGGCGCGCTGCGCGGCCTCGAATCCCAGTGGCACAAAATCTACATCGGCTGGCACGCCATTCTCGGCCAGCTCAAAGTCAAGCAGCGCGCCGAGGAAAACAAACATTTCTGGGGCGGTAAAAAATAATTTCGGCTTGCCCCGCGCGCTGTTTTAGCGTCCAAATGGCTCATGCACGATTGGATTATCGCTCTGATTTTGGGAATTGTGGAAGGCATTACCGAGTTCCTGCCGGTTTCCTCGACGGGTCATCTGCTCATCGCGGAAAAATTTCTGCATTCGCACCAAACCGACCTGTTCAACGTCGTCATCCAATGCGGCGCCGTCATCGCGGTGCTGCCGCTGTTCCCGCAGCGGCTATACAAATTCGTCTTTGAACTCGGCCAGAAGGAAACGCAGGACTACCTGCTGAAAATTCTCGTCGCCTTCGCGATCACCGGCGCCGGCGGTCTGGTCATTGACCATTTCAAAATCAAGCTGCCGGAAGAACTCACGCCGGTCGCGTGGGCCTTGCTCATCGGCGGCATCGGTTTCCTCGCGGTGGAATTTTTTCTGCGCGGCCAAAAACTCGGCGACCAGATCACTTGGTCAATCGTTCTGGCCGTCGGCATCGGCCAGCTCGTCGCGGCCGTGTTTCCCGGCTCGTCGCGCTCCGGCACCACCATCATACTTTCGTTGCTGCTTGGATTAAGCCGGCCGGCCGCGACGGAATTTTCGTTTTTGGTCGGCATTCCGACAATGATGGCGGCGGGCGGACTGAAAATTTTCAAAACCCTGCATCATCCGGACCAGCTCGCGCCGCATGAGAACTGGAGCTTGGTATTGTTGGCGGGCATCGTGGCTGCCATTGTCTCCTTCATCGCCGTAAAATGGCTGTTGCACTATGTCCAGACGCACACCTTCAACGCCTTTGGTTGGTATCGCATCGCGCTGGCAATCGGAATTTTCCTTTTGTTGTTGAAATAATTTTTTCTCTGCGTCTCCGCGCCTCTGCAGTTAAATAAATCTTTGCGTCTTTGCGCCTTTGCGTGAGAATTATGGCATGAGCGCAATTGCCACCGAGAATTTACCCGACGCCCAAGGCCACTTCGGCCCTTACGGCGGACGTTACGTGCCGGAAACCCTGATGCACCCGCTTCAGGAATTGGAAGCGGAATATTTCCGCGCCCAGCACGACCCGGAATTTCAGCGCGAGCTTTCCTACTACCTCACGGAATTCGTCGGCCGCCCCACGCCGCTTTATTTCGCCGAACGCCTGACCAAGGAACTCGGCGGCGCGAAAATTTATCTCAAGCGCGAGGATTTGAACCACACCGGCTCGCACAAGCTCAACAACGCGATGGGCCAGATCCTGCTCGCCAGGCGCATGGGCAAGACCCGCGTCATCGCCGAGACCGGCGCGGGCCAGCACGGCGTTGCCACCGCTACCGTCGCCGCGATGTTCGGGATGAAATGCGTCATCTACATGGGCGCGGTGGATTGCGAACGGCAAATCCTCAATGTTTATCGCATGAAAATGCTCGGCGCGGACGTCGTGCCGGTGCACGCGGGGCAAAAAACCTTGAAGGAAGCCGTCAACGAAGCCATGCGCGACTGGGTGACGAACCTCCGCAGCACACATTACATTCTCGGCACGGCTTACGGCGCGCATCCGTATCCGGTGATGGTGCGGAATTTCCAGCGCATCATCGGCGACGAGGCGCGTGCGCAGATTTTGGAAAAGGAAAAGCGCCTGCCGGACCTGCTCATCGCCTGCGTCGGCGGCGGCTCGAACGCCATCGGACTGTTCTATCCGTTCCTCGACGACAAATCCGTAAAACTCGTCGGCGTGGAAGCCGGCGGACTCGGCATCAAGCCCGAGCAGCACGCGGCTCGGTTTCAGGGCGGCTCGCTCGGCGTGTTGCAGGGCACGCGCAGCTACATTTTGCAGGATGAATTCGGCCAGATCCAATCCACGCACAGCGTCAGCGCCGGACTCGATTACGCCGCCGTCGGGCCGGAGCACGCGTGGTTGCGCGATGCCAGCCGCGCCGAATACACCTACGCCACCGACGACGCGGCGCTCGCCGCCTTCATGAAACTCGCGCGGCTCGAAGGCATCATCCCCGCGCTGGAAAGCGCCCACGCCGTGGCCGAGTGCATGGTGCGCTCGCCGAAGATGCCGAAGGATGCGCTCATCATCGTGAACCTCTCCGGCCGCGGCGACAAAGACGTGGCGCAGGTGGCGGACAAGGTGAAATTGGAAATGCCAAAATGAATTAACCGCCAAGACGCGAAGGCGCGGAGCAAATGAAAAGATTGAAAATCAAAATTGGGCATCAACGGCAAGCGAACAAACCAATTTATTTGCTTCACAACGGCGCGATTGTCTGTGGCGAGTTTCAATATGAAGGCAGTCAGAAAAAGAAGTTTCAGGAGTTCTATTCCTATATTCTCGAACGTGCTTACAAAGCACCAGCCGGTGACATTTTAGACGTTTCTCAATCTAAATTTTGGGACGCACCGACAATTTGCGACGAGATAATTGACCGCAAAGCGCAAGCAACAATTTCAGCTAAGAAAATTTACAAGCTTGCTTGCGAAACAGAAATCCGAATTACAATTGGCCAAGTTTGGCCAGTTTTTATGGATGCGGTTCGTTTGAGATGGCAGAAGATTTTCCGTAAAGCTCCCGGCGACAAAGCCACGCCAAAAAACCCTTGGGAAATTCTTTAATTGCTATTGAATTGAATCTCGTTTCGAGCGGTTACAGTTTTCGCAAAGTAGTTCAATGTTACGCGCCGTGTTGCTGCCGCCTCTTGAGACAGGAATGATGTGGTCGTATTCCAAATTTTCTCTGCTGCTGCATTTCACACATTTGCCACTGTCTCTTCGCCAAACTTCTCGCCGGACTTCTGATGGAATTGCCTGTCGTCCATTGTCGGATTCTTTTTCAAATTCAGCAGAGGACAAAAGTTTCAACGCCTCCGTTGCAATATCTGCCGATATTTTCTCGGAAGAATTTTTAATGTGTGTGTAATCACGGATGTGCCGCAGGCGATTTAATACGTCTAACGGCGTGCCATCGGATGACCGGGCAATACGAGCAGCCGCAGTTTCTTCAATTTCCAGCTTCAACGCATTGGCAAATTGGCACGCGATGTCGGCAAGCTGTTCGTTGCTGTATGCGTCCATGCTTTCGACAATCGGGAAACACGACAGCAAATCGCGCTGGACACGCTCCGGTCTTGGCGCTGTTCCGATGAGCGTGAAATGTGGAAGATTCAAGCGGACAGACCGCGCGCCAGGGCCTTGGTCAATAATGACGTCGAGTTTGAAATCTTTAGTTGCCGGAAAAAGATATTCTCCAATGACTCTTTTCAGTTGATGGATTTCGTCAATAAAAAGCACATCGTTTTCGTCAAGATTCGTAAGCAGTCCCGCAAGGTCGGAGGCATTGTTGATAGCTTGACCGCTGGCGGATTTGATTCCCACACCCATTGTATTTGCAATGATACGAGTGAGCGTGGCCTTGCCAGAGCCGGGTGACCCAACGAGCAGAACATGACCGAGTGTTTCGCGTCTTGATTTGGCTGCTGCGATTGCCATTTCGAGCCGAGCCTTAACTCTGTTTTGGCCAACAAAAGCTGAAAACGAATTCGGTGTCATCTGTGAATCAAGTGACATGATTGAAGATTACTGCACCGTGATTCCACAGTCGAGCGCGCGGAAAAACGGCGCAAACATTTTCCCATCTTGTTGACGGATTACGCGCCATTGAAAAAATGGTCGTGCCTGGACTCGGCCGCCGGCGAAGCTTCCGCCTTCATCGGATTTCGCCGCAACAAGTTGGCGGAAGCCGTCCGCAAACATCACCTCCCCGATTTCTCGAACTGGAAGTCCTTGCGGACGGCCACCAACGCCGCCTTTGCCCGCGCCTTCGCCCGGCTGGAAAAAGATTTGCGCACCAGCCTTCGCTAAATTTTCGGCCCGCCGAATTTCTTATGCGCTTGGCATGACTGATCGAGTAAATTGTCAGGCGCTATGGAGTGTCTATGGAGTGTCTATAGACTACTTGAGCCATCTTCTTCACGGCGTTTTGAAATTCCAGCGCGACTTGTCGCTGTTGGGATCGAATTTGGCCAGCGTCGGTGTGCTGTAACCGACTGCGGTAAGAACCAAAGGTTCGGTGGTGTTGGGCACCAGCTTGGGCATGATGCGGTAAGTGCCGTCGGTCAACTGGTCAATGCGCCAGAGCTGTTCGGGCGCGCCGGTAAAGGCAGGAACCGCGACAACCTCGGCGTCGGCGGTGGCAGCCAGCGCGCGGTCGGTGCCGGCGACGGTGATCTCGAAACAGGGCGAGCCGGGAAATCCACTGGAGTTGGTGACAGCCGTAATCGTCCACTCTTGATGAGGCCGCATCATGTAGTCACCGAGGCGGGTGTCGAGGTTGCCAGCAGGCCAGTTCGATGAGACTTCGGCGAGAGTCTGGGCCGGGACCGGGGTCACGGGACCACCACCGCCGCGACCACCAAAGCCTCCGAAACCGCCGCGTCCACGCCCACCCATTCGCACGAAATCCACAGCCAACTCCAGCGCATAGCCGCTGCGTTCAGACTGGATTTCATAAGTGCCTTCCTTGAAGTTGTCGCCGCCAACAGGCCAGCCGTCCTTCCAGAGCAGTGGGCGGATGTCCAGCACGCTGCGGCCGCCGCGATCCAAATCGGCCTCGTAATGACACGAGAATTTCTGCACGCCGTCACCAAGGTCCATCAGGCCAAAGTGGCCCAGCCCGACAAAGCGACCGCTGGCAGCCGCGACCAGCTTGCCGCCGCCTTTGATCATGTCGTTGCCAAGGTTGTCCAAGTAGGGACCCGTGGGTGACTTGGAGCGACCCACGCGGAGGTTGTAGGTGGAGTTCGCGCCGTCGCAGCATGTGCCGTGGGTGCCAAAAAGATAATACCAGCCGTCGCGGTAGATCGGATCGGTGGCTTCGCAGTCAATGGCGATGTTGACGGGCTGGTTACCGTCAAGGTGATGGCCTGTCTTGGGATCCAATTCGACGATCCGGATGAAGCCGAAGTAGGTTCCGTAGGTGACCCACAGCCGGCCGGTGGTTGGATCGAGCAGGAATCCGGGATCAATGGCATCGCAGTCCTCAATGCCGTCAGACGAGGCGACGACTTGGTCGTCCTTCCAGCCGTAGTCGGGAGAGATGGGATCGAGCGTCTTGCTCCATTTCACGTGAATCGAGCTTGCGTGCCCGCCTCCCAGTCCACCGCCGGACGAGGCGTAGGCCATGTAATAACGATCACCAATGTGGATCAGGTCGGGGGCCGCCCCGGCCTGAACCTGTGCTCCGCTGTGCCAGGTCCAGCCGTCGTCGGAGACCAAACCTCTGCCGCCTGTGCCCCAAGTGTAATACTTGCCATCGCACTGAAGGACGGTCGAGGGGTCGTGAATGTAAGGTTCGCCGTCCAAAGCCAATGCCGCTCCGGATGACGAAAGAAACAGCAGGGCGGGAACGGTTGCTGCCAGAATATGCGATTTCATAGAAACGTCAGGAAAAAATGTTGTGGTTTTCAGTTGTCAGCGGTTTCATGGCTCTAGGGCGATGTTCTTGATCGGCTGGCCATTTTCATCAATGAAGCGGACGCAGAAATCGCTCAAACCGGGACCGTTGATGACGGCGCCGCGGATGACATTCCGGCCCTGGTGGAGGGTGAGGCGTTTGGAAGTGCAGTCATCCATCACCATGCGCCGGTCGCCGGAGAGGATGACGGCCTCCTGGCCGTTGAGCCACCATTGGGACGCCGAATTGGAGCCGACGGCCAGGCGGACATTCTTCATTTCCTGCGGGCAGTTGACGACGGTCACGGCCCAGAAGATGACGCCGTAGGTCGGCTTGTTCACGCCATCGGCGAAACGAAAGAGTTTGACGTTGAAATTCGTGGTGTCCAAGGCGTGCCAGGCGAGTTCCTGGCCGGCAACCGCCACTTTGTCGCCATCGTGCGGAACCACGGTGAATTGGTTTTGAAAATACTCGGTGTTAAAGGCATTCCGAATGTAGCTGTCGGTGAATACCGTGTTGCTGCGGTTCGGTTTGTTGATTGGCTCGAGCAGCAGCCAGCGCTGGAGGAAGCCGTCTTCGTCTGGCGATTTGGGAGCCGATGTGGCCGGCGTGAAATAAGGAGCGAGGCTGTGCGGATGATCGGGCGTGAAGCTGCGCCCCATGCGGCCGGGCGTGGCAGCGCCAGCGGGGCCACCGGGCGCAGTGCCGGGAGCGGGGCCGTCTTGCGCGGCAGAATTGGCTTGAAACGCCAATCCAGCCAGAACGCCGAATGTCAGCATGACGATTTTGCGGAGCGGATTCATAGGATATTGGAGAGAGAATTCCTGATTTTTGCGCGCGATCAAGAACGAATTCAACAAATTCGACTTTTGTGGAAAGCGATGAACGTGATTCGGCCGCATTTTCAAATGCCTTGATCGGCCGTGGATCGGCGAATCTTGTCCCCCAATATCACTTCCCTGATTTCTCGAACTGGCAGCCACCCGCTGCCTTTGCCCACGCCTTCGCCCGGCTAAAAAAATTACGCACCTCAATCCTGTAGCAGCCGCCATAAAACCTTGCGTTTGCAAACCAGTCGGCTTTCCTGATGCCGACGTGAATGCAGTTGAAAACAACGCGGGCGTGAATTCGCGGCGCATCAATTATTGGCGGCTCTGGCTTTTGGATGCCGTGCTGGTGAGCGCCGGCATTCTTTTTTTTCTGGCCACGCAATACGGCACCTGCGAATTTTTTGGGAAAGCCTGCGCCATGGCTTTGTTGCCGCTGATACCGATCCTGGTGCTGGTCGGAGGCGCGGGCAGCACCGTCTTCGCCCTGACCAAGGTCTGGATTGAGAAACGCTCGTTGCCACGGCCCACGGCGCTGGCGTTGCTGGCCGGCCCCGCGTTGTTGATGACGCTGTCGGTTGGGCTGCTGGGCGCCGGCAAATCGTCCAGTCATCGGCTCGGCTACATTTGTCTGGGGAACACTCCCGCATCGGCCAGCCAGGCACGGGTCGCGGGTTATTCCACCTTCCTGCGCGAAGAATGGCTGGCCGTGTTCAATGCTGAGCAAAAGGATTTTCAAACGATGGTCGCGAAGGCAAGGCTGGTGCCAGCGGGCGATTTTGAATTCAAAAAAATGCTTGAGCAGTCATCTCTCAAAAAGAGCAAGCTGTTTCAAAGTCTTCCACCACTGGACGACTTGCCCTGTTTCAAGCGCGCCTTCAAAGCAGGCGAGGAACACGAACGCGGCAGTGTTTACACGGTGTTTGATGCCGCCACCTCCACGGCGATTATTTTCCGGGAATACAACGATTGATTCGCGGTGAACCCCGCCGCCTTCGAAATTGCCGAATTCTCCGCTTGCGCAAAATTTCTCCATTCGTATCTAATGGCAACATGAAATTTCGCCGCAGATTGTCGCTGGCTTTGGCCACGCTGCTTCTGCCGGGCACGGTCGCTTTGGCCGCCGATGAACTTTCCTGGTCGCCCATCACCGCGCAACAAAAACCGTGGGCGTTCAACTGGTGGATGGGCAGCGCCGTGGACAAAACCAATCTCACCCGCGAACTGAACCGTTACGCCGCCGCCGGACTTGGTGGCATCCACATCATCCCGATTTACGGCGCAAAGGGTTTCGAGGACAAATATATCAATTATCTCTCGCCGGAATGGATGGAGATGATGGGCTGGGCGGTCAGCGAGGCGCATCGCCTCGGCATGGGCGTGGACATGACCACCGGCACCGGCTGGTGTTTCGGCGGCCCGCAAGTGACGGATGAAGACGCGAATGCCAGCGTTGTCGTGAAAACTTACCGATTCGGCATCGGTGAACGGCTGACAGAAAAATTCAATCGTGAAGCCATCCAGGCGCTCGTCGCCTTCGGGCCGGACGGAAAATCCATTGAGCTGACGGATTCCATCACCACCAACGGTGAAATTTTCTTTTCCCCGCCCGGCAATTGGATTGGACCGGCAAACTCCACACCTCAGAAAACTTGGACGATTTATGCCATCTCGCAAAAACCGTCCGGCCAGAAAGTGAAACGCGCCGCGCCCGGCGGCGAAGGCTGGATGCTCAACCTGATTTATCCACCCGCGATGGATGATTTCCTCAAGCCGTTCACCGCCGCGTTCGCCAATTATCACGGCCCAAGACCGCGCGCCCTGTTTCAGGATTCCTACGAGTATCACTCCGACTGGTCGCCGAATTTTTTTGCCGAGTTTGAAAAACGGCGCGGCTACAAATTGCAGACCGAATTGCCCGCGCTGTTTGGCACAACGGATGATGATCACTCCGCCCGCGTGAAATGCGATTACCGCCAGACCGTTTCCGAAATCATGGCCGAGGAATCCATGCCCGCGTGGACGAACTGGGCGCACGAAGATGGCTTCATCACGCGTTATCAGGCGCATGGCTCGCCCGGCAACTGGCTCGATCTTTACGCCACCGCCGACATTCCCGAAACAGAAATGTTTCACGCCGACCGCAACAAATTGATTTCCAAATTCGCGTCGTCCGCCGCGCACCTCACCGGCAAGCCGCTCGTCAGCGCCGAGACCGGCACCTGGCTCGAGGAACATTTCACCGAGACGCTCGGCGAACTGAAGTCGCTCGCCGACGACTTGTTTCTCTCCGGCGTGAACCACATTTTTTATCACGGCTGCTGTTACTCGCCCGACGAAGCCGGCTGGCCCGGCTGGTGCTTTTACGCCTCCACGGAAATGAACCCGCGCAATTCCATCTGGCGCGACGTGCCCGCGCTCAACGAATACATCGCGCGCTGCCAGTCCATTTTGCAATCCGGCCAGCCCGACAACGACGTCCTGCTCTACTGGCCGATTGAAGATTTCTGGATGCAGCCCGGCGACAAGTTGCTCCCGCAACTCACCGTCTCCAACACGCGCGGCTGGTTTGAGGACCAGCCCATCGGCAAAACGGCGAAGGAACTGTGGGAAAAAGGCTATGCGTTCGATTACGTTTCCGACGCGCAATTGAAAACGGCGAAAGTCGCCGACGGAAAAATCCAGATGCCCGGCGGCAAATACCAAGTCATCGTCGTGCCGGAGTGCAACTATATGCCACTGGAAACTTTGAGAGAGCTGGCTGTGCTTGTTAAATCTGATGTTATTGTGACTTTTAAAAACCATCTACCGATGGACTTGCCAGGATTGGGGAATTACGGACAAGCGCACAAAACGTATTCAAAAGAAATTTTTTCAGTTAGCCCAGTTATCAGCGTATCGGGACAAGGAATAATTGCTACCGGAGCAGGAACGAATCGGCTTGGGATTGGGCACAACAAAAATTCAGAAATTTTGGCTGATTTAGGAATTACGCCTGAATCAATGGTTGATTCCGGTCTATCTTTCGTCCGCCGCTCGTTCGATGGCGGCTGGCATTATTTTATCGCCAATCGAGGAGCAACAAATATTGATAGTTGGATCTCGCTTGCTCGCGACGCCAAATCCATCGTCATCCTCGACCCGATGACCGGCCATTCCGGTGTGGCGGCGTCGAAATGCTGATGGTCAAGAATTCATCTGCAACTTGCCGCAGGCGAGTCGGTGATTCTTCGGGCTTTTGCCAACAAAAAAGTGGAAGGCCCGGCTTGGAATTATTGGCAGACCAACGGCCAGCCGGTTGAAATCACCGGCCCGTGGAACGTGAAATTCATCCTCGGCGGCCCGACGCTGCCGGCGGATTTTCAAACCGCCAAACTCGCCTCGTGGACGATGTTCCCCGACACGAATACGCAAGCCTTCGCCGGCACCGCGAAATACGAAACCACCTTTGACGCGGAAAACTCGAAACTTCAAAACTCAAAACTCAAAATTCTTTCTCGACCTCGGCGACGTGCGCCAGAGCGCGCGGGTGCGCGTGAACGGCAAGGATTACGGCACGCTCATCACGCCGCCGTTCCGCGTGGTCGTGGACAATCTGAAACCCACCGGCAACACGCTCGAAGTGGAAGTCACCAGCGTCGCCGCCAACCGCATCCGCGACCTGGACCGGCGCGGCGTGAAGTGGAAAACTTTCCGCGACATCAATTTCGTGGACATCAATTACAAGCCGTTCGACGCCGCCAACTGGCCGCTGACGGATTGCGGCCTGCTCGGCCCAGTCACGCTGACAGCGGTAATTCCAATCAAGTAAAGCTCTGGGCGCAAATGAAACCCATCCGTCTTTCCGGCCCAAAGTGTCACTTCCGTTTCCCCCGCATTGCCCGTTGTGGGATTTTCAGTTAGCTTCGCGGCCGTATGGCTTTTGATTCCTTCCGCGATTTTGTCAACGCGCTCGACCGGGCGGGCGAACTCAAACGCATTTCCCAGCCCGTCGCCACCGAACTCGAGATCACCGAGATCGCCGACCGCGAAATGAAATTGCCCGGCGGCGGCAAGGCGCTGCTGTTCGAGCAGCCCACTGTCAATGGCGTCGTCTCGCCATTTCCCGTGGCCATCAACACGCTCGGCTCGGACAAACGCATGGCCATGAGCATGGGCGCGGAATCCGTGGACGAAGTCGCGAACGAACTCGGCGCGCTGATGAAGGCCAAGCCGCCGACAAGTTTTCGCGAAGCGATTAAATTGCTGGGACAGGCATTTGAATTGCGCCACGCGAAACCGAAGATTGTGAAGAGCGGCGCGTGCAAGGACGTGATTCACTTGGTTGAAAGTTCCAAGTTGAAAGTTGATAGCTGGCCCAAAGCGCCGGACGTCAACGAACCTTCAACCTTCAACCTTCAACCTTCAACCTTGCTGAACTTGCCGATTTTGAAATGCTGGCCGCTCGACGGCGGGCGTTTCATCACATTGCCGTGCGTCGTCACCAAAGATCCGGACACCGGCGAACGCAACGTCGGTATGTATCGCATCCAGATTTACGACGACAAAACCACCGGCATGCACTGGCAATTGCAAAAAGTCGGCGCGCGGCACGGACGACGTTATTACGAACGCGGCGAAAAAATGCCCGTCGCAATTTTTCTCGGCGGCGATCCCGTGTTCACCTTCGCCGCCACCGCGCCGCTGCCCGACGGCCTCGATGAATTTCTGCTGGCGGGTTATTTGCGGAAGAAATCCGTCGAGCTGGTGAAATGCGAGACTAACGACCTCGAAGTTCCGGCGAATTCAGATTTCGTCATCGAAGGTTACGTGGACCCGACCGAGCCGTTGCGCGACGAAGGACCGTTCGGCGATCACACCGGCTATTACACCTTGCCCGAGCCGTATCCGGTTTTTCACGTCACCGCCATCACGCATCGCAAGGACGCGGTGTATCCGGCGACAATTGTCGGCATTCCGCCGATGGAAGATTTTTACATCGGCGGCGCGAGCGTGAAATTATTTTTGCCGATTTTCAAAATGAATTTCCCCGAGATCGTGGACATCGCGCTGCCGGCGGAAGGCGTGTTCCACAACCTCGTCTTCGTCAGCATCAAGAAGACCTATCCGATGCAGGCCTACAAAATCATGCACGGCCTCTGGGGCATGGGGCAGATGATGTTCACGAAATACATCGTGGTGGTGGACGCCGGCGTGAACGTCCACAACACGAGCGAAGTGCTGTTCCATCTCACGGCCAACACCGATCCGCAACGCGATTCCATTTTTACGAAAGGTCCGTCCGACGTTTTGGATCATGCCACAACGGAAATGGCCATCGGCTCGAAACTGGGCATTGACGCCACCAAAAAACTTCCGGGTGAAGGGTTTAAGCGCGTCTGGCCGCCGCTGATTAAGATGGATGAAAGCGTGAAGGCAAAGGTGGAAAAGCTTTTTGGGAGAGGAAATTAAAATGGAAGGCAGCCCATACTTAATGGCAAATGACGGACTACTCGCCAGAAAAAGTGGTGAGTGGGCCAAGCGCAAACATCATTATCTGCGTAATTACTGTGGCATCACTACAGTTTCAATGCGAAGTAGATTTAAACTGGTTTATCTCGATGTGATGGCTGGGCCAGGTCTGTGCAAGATGGAAGAAACCGGCGAAGAATTTCCCGGTTCGCCTTTTGTTGCGCTGGAACACGATTTTTCAGAATACATTCTGATTGAAGAAGACGCTGGGCTGGTTGAGGCGCTCAAAAAGCGCGTCGCCAATCACCCGAAAGCGCGGAAGGTAAAAATAATTGGGGAAAATTGGGTGAAGGTTGTCGAATCTGGGCGTCTGAAGTTTGATAATTCAAATTTGGTCGTGGCTTTTGTTGACCCGACGGGCGTTTCGCAGATTCCGATAGCGGCAATGCGCAAGCTTGCCGCAAATCCAAAAATTGATTTGCTTGTGACGATTCAACACCGTCTAGGGATCGTTTGGAATACGCCTCAATACCGGAAAGCAAAAACTGGCCAGACCGCTCTTGATGATTTCCTTGGCGACCAAAGCTGGCACGCATGGGCTGATAAGGACGCAAGCGAGTTTGGGCGTTTAGCGGTAGAGCATTTTTGCAACAGCTTGCAAAAAGAAAGATTTATCAACACGCGGCACGTTTCAGTCCCAGTGACAAATCCTCTGTATCGTTTCACGTTGTTCAGCCGCCACCCGCGCGGCAAAGATTTCTGGTTGAAAATATTGAAGACTGACGAAAAAGGACAAAGAGAACTGCTTTGAAATTATTTTCGGTTGGACAGTATTTGTCCTGCCTTTTGTGATAGGTTCTGGCTAAATAAAGATTACGGAGATGAGCGACAAATCTAAAATCGAGTGGACAGACGCAACGTGGAATCCGGTTCGTGGCTGCACGAAGATCAGCCCCGGCTGTCTGCATTGCTACGCTGAGACGTTCGCCGAACGTTTTCGCGGCGTGCCCAATCATCCGTTTGAATTTGGCTTTGACCTACGGCTCGTTCCCGAAAAACTCGGCGACCCGCTGCGCTGGGGAACGTCGCGGATGATTTTCGTCAACTCGATGAGCGACTTGTTCCACAACGACGTGCCTGACGATTATATCGTTTCGGTCGCCCGTGTGATGGTCGCTGCCAACTGGCATACCTACCAGATTCTAACCAAACGGGCTGAACGTCTGAAAAACTTGTTGAAGGGCAAACTTCGTTTTGCCGCCGAGCAGAATCACATTTGGTGGGGCGTGAGCGTTGAAAACCGGCAACATGGTTTGCCCCGGATTGATTTGCTGCGCGAAGCTCCGGCCAAAGTTCGTTTCTTATCCATTGAACCGCTCTTGGAAAATCTTGGCCGGATTGACCTCAAAGGAATCAATTGGGGCATCGTCGGCGGCGAAAGTGGTCCAGGCGCGCGTCCGATGGAGGCCGCTTGGGTTCGTAATATTCGCGCCCAATGCCGAGGCGCAGGCGTGGCATTTTTCTTCAAGCAATGGGGCGGCGTCAGAAAATCACAAGCCGGACGCTCTCTGGATGGCCGAACCTACAGCGAGTTTCCGGCGCGAATTCAGATTGAAGCTCCAGCCTTGGATGTCCGTCGTGAAAAACTGGAGCGTTTGGAAGCCGAGCTTGTTTAACCGGCATTTAGCTCACGCGCCGGGCGTCGGCAGGAATTCCAACCCGATTTTTTTCGCCATCTCCATCACGCGCGGGCTGGCCGGCGGTTGCCGCGAGACATCCGGCGGGCTTTGCGCTATCTTCCGCGCATGGAAAAGAACCGGCTGGAGGCGTTCAGCGATGGCGTGATTGCCATCATCATCACGATCATGGTGCTGGAACTGCACGCGCCAGACGGCACCACGCTCGCGGCGTTGCTGGAAAAACTGCCGGTGTTCCTTAACTACGTGCTGAGCTTCACCTACGTCGGCATTTATTGGAATAATCATCATCACATGTTGCACACCGTGAAGCGGGTCAGCGGCGGCATCCTCTGGGCGAACCTGCACCTGCTGTTCTGGCTGTCGCTCTTTCCGTTCGCAACGGCGTGGATGGGGGAGAATCATCTGGCGGCCACGCCCACGGCGGCCTATGGCGTGGTGCTGCTGCTGGCGGCCATCGCTTACTTCATCCTACAGCAGGCCATCATCACCCGCGAAGGGCGCGATTCACTGCTGGCCCGGGCGGTGGGCTGCGATTGGAAGGGCAAGCTGTCGCCCGTGCTGTATCTGGCGGCAATCCTCTTGGCGTTCGCCAGCGTGTGGGTGGCAGACGCGCTTTACCTGTTCGTGGCGTTGCTGTGGCTGGTGCCCGATCGCCGCATCGAACGGATTTTAGAACACAAGGAAGATTAAAAGGCGGAAAACTGTTTCCGTGAATGCCTCAACGCGCCGGGCAGCGGCAGAAATTCCAGCCCGAATATTGTCGTAATCTCCATCACGGGCGGGAGGTCCGGCTGTTTCTGCGGGTCTTTGCAGACGGCCACTTGGTGGATGGCGTGGTAGGGCGCGTCAGTCAACCAAAACCAGCAACCAAGAAACGAAGTCGGGAAAACTTTGTTCCTTCGTTCCTTGGTTGTTCCATAAACGAGCACCGGCACCGCCGCCCTTTCACCCGCGCAGTTTGCGCACATCCACCGCGTCCATGCCGGCGGCGCGGATGGCTTGGAGGCCAAGCTCGGTGTCCTCGTAGGCGCGGCAGAATTTCGGCTCCACGCCGATGCGCCGCGCGGCTTCGAGAAAAATATCCGGCGCGGGCTTCTGTTTTTTCACCATTTCGCTGGTTACGACGGCGGCGAAGAGATGGCGGATTTTCAATTGCTCCAGCACGTCGCAAATGATTTTCTGCGTGCCGCCGGACGCCACGGCCAGCGGAATTTTCCCAAAGTTGGCTTTCGCGATTTCCACGACGGCGTGGATCGGCTCGACCTGGGCCATGAGCGGCAGATAAATATTTTCCTTTTCATGCGCCACGGCGATGTGGTCGAAGGAACGCCCTTGTTCCTCCGCCAGCATTTTCAAAATATCGCGCGAGGGCACGCCGCCGAGCGAATAAAACCGGTCTTCGGGAAAATGCAGATCGTGCCGGCGCGTGATCATCTGCCACGCGTGCCAGTGCAGCGGCATGGTGTCAGCCAGCGTGCCGTCGCAGTCGAAAATCAGTCCTTTGATGTGCATAAATAGAAGTCAGGAGTCAGAGGCCAGAAGCCAGAATTTTTGCCGAGTATGCCTCAAGCAATTTGCGACTTCTTCAAGCTGTGGTTGGAGTTGGGCGGTTTCGCCGTAATTCAAGTCTTTCGCCAGAATCAAATAATAACGGCATTCTTCCAGCGAGCCTTGCGCGATGTTTAGAAACCGAACCTTGTCGGCACGACCACGTTTCTTGAATCCTTCCGCGATGTTCGCCGGAATGGAAACGGCGGCGCGACGAAGTTGGGAAGTTAATCCGTAAATCTCGCTGCGCGGAAAATTATCGGTGAAACCGTAAACGCCAAGAACGAATATGTGCGCTTTTTGCCAGACAATCAATTGCTCAAAACTTTTCGCCGGCGCGAGGCGTTTTGATTCTGGCTCCTGACTTCTGGCTTCTGGATTCATCATATTGCCACCTCCGCCAATCGTTGTTCCATGTCATGCGTCATCAGCGGCTCAATCAGCGGGTCCAGTTCGCCATCCACGAATGCGGACAGATTGTAGAGCGTCAGTTCGATGCGGTGATCGGTCACGCGGTTCTGCGGGAAATTGTAGGTGCGGATTTTTTCGCTGCGGTCGCCGGTGCCGACCTGCGATTTGCGATGCGCGGCGTATCTGGCGTTTTCCTCGGCAATTTTTATTTCCAGCAGGCGCGAACGCAAAACCGTCATGGCCTTCGCGCGGTTTTTGATTTGCGACCGTTCGTCCGCAATGCGCACGGTGAGGCCGCTCGGCCGGTGCTGGATTTGCACGGCGGAATCCGTGGTGTTCACGCCCTGGCCGCCCTTGCCCGACGCGCGGCAGACGGTAACTTCAATGTCTTCCGGCTTGATCTCGACATCCACTTCCTGTGCTTCCGGCAAGACCGCGACGGTGCAGGTGCTGGTGTGGATGCGGCCCTGCGCCTCGGTGGCCGGCACGCGCTGGACGCGGTGGACGCCGCTCTCGTATTTCAGCCGCTTGAAAACATCCGTGCCGTTGATTTGGAAAATAATTTCCTTGAAGCCGCCGAGGTCAGACGGACTGGAATCGAGTGTCTCGATTTTCCAGCCGCGCGCCTCGGCGTAGCGGCAATACATCCGGTAAAGGTCGGCGGAAAACAGCGCGGACTCGTTGCCACCGGCGCCGGCGCGAATTTCGACAATGGTGTTGCGCGAGTCCGTCGGGTCCGGCGGCACGAGACCGAACTGGATTTGCTGGGCGAATTTTTTTTCGTCCGCTTCCAGCCGCGCAATTTCCTCCTTCGCCATCAAAGCAAGTTCGGATTCCGCCGGCTCGGTTTTGAGCAGCTCGCGGTTTTCGTCCAGGTCGGCAACGAATCTTCAAATACGCCGCGCCCGCCGCGACCAGTTCTTTCAGCCGGGCATATTCGCGCGACAATTCCTGCGCGTTTTGCGGATTGTCAAACACCTTGGCATCGCTCAGCAAGGATTCGACCTCGGCAAAGCGCTTGCGGAATTTTTCGATGTGCGGGCGCAAGTCCATTTTGAATCAGCCACAGATGCACACAGATGAAACACGGATGGAATCTGGTTTCGCGCGTGAAATCTTTTTCAGCTTTTTATCTGTGTTTCATCTGTGTCCATCTGTGGCCAAACAAAAACAAGCCGCCCGCAATTCCGGAAATTTCCGGCACTGCGGGCGGTGGTGGGCGGAACGCTAGATTTTTTTCTTTTTCTTCGAGGCGTGTTCGGCCTGCGCGGCCAGAGTTTTGGCGGCGCGTTGCTGGAATTTGTCCACGCGACCGGCGGTGTCCACGAACTTCTGCTGGCCGGTGTAAAACGGATGGCAGACGTTGCAGATGCCGACGATGATGGTCGAGCGGGTCGAGCGCGTCTTGATCACGTTGCCGCAGGCGCAACGGATTTCCGCGTCCACATATTTCGGATGAATGTCCGTCTTCATAAAAAGGGTGCCAAACCTAGCAGGAAATCGCCGGATGACAAGCGGGAATTTATAGACTCACCGCAATAAAATTTTACGCAAGATGCGTCATGGCGGAGTCAGCGCACATCGCGCCGGCTGCCAAGACGGTTGCTGGCGGTTACGACTGGCCGGACGCCTGATGTTTGACGACGGCGTCCGCCATGGTGTTGACGCTTTGCAATATCTGCCGCGCCGCTTCGGGGTCGGCGATCTTGAGTCCATAGGTCTTGTCCAAGGCGACCACCAGTTGCAGGGCGTCCACTGAATCCAGCCCGACGCTGCCGGGGCCGAACAACGGCTGGGCGTCACCAATTTCGTCCGGGCCGATTTGGAGCATGAGGTTTTCAACCATCAGCCGCCGAATGTCCTGTTTGATTGCGATTGTATCGTCCATTGCAAAATTCTTATTCCACTCTGAACGGATAAATTTGCTTTATCAACCACTCAAGCGCAAGCCGGGAAAGTGTTGTCTCCGCGAATTTCAATTCATTTAGACACCGCCGGCCAAATGAGTTAAAAATTATCCAGCATGACTTTTGTTCCGAGGTTTGATTCATCCCGTGGTTGGCGCAAAAAGGCGGGGCGAGGTTTTCTCCTGATCGGGCTGGCGGTTTTCGCGCTGCCGGCGGCCAGTCTGGCGCTGCCGGCGCGGCTGGTGCTGGCGCTGGACGGGGTTTCGTATCGCGACCTGAAGGTGTTGCAGGCCGGCATCCCCGGCACGAATTTCTGGGGCAAGCCCTGCCGGCATCAGGCTTTCACCGCCGGGGAAGGATATTTTCCCGTCAGCCGCATGATCTCGACATTTCCCTCGATCAGCGATATGGCGTGGACCGACATTTTCGGCGACCGCCCGCTGCCCGGTTATCAGCGCACTTATTTCAGCGCGGCGGCGAACCTGGAAATTTCCCTCAACGGCGTCACCACGACGATGGAACATGAACGGCAGATGGACTGGCAGGTGCAAAATGGTTTTCTGCGCGCGATGGGCTACCTGTATCCGCGGCACACCTATGAATATGAGCTGCGCGGAATGTTCGAAAATTTTTGGCGCGCTGCGGACGCCAGGACCAACTACTACGCTTACATTCGCGCGTCGGACGACGCCCAGCATCTGGACCGCGACATCTTTGCCATGCTGTGTTTGCTGGACCGGCAGCTTCAAGATTTGCGCGCCCATTATCAGGCCAAAACGGGACGCGACCTGCAAATTGTGATTCTCTCGGATCACGGTCACAATCACGCCGGGCGCGGCCAGCGTGTCGGCATCCGCGATTTTCTGGAAAAGGCCGGCTACCAGATTGCAAAGTCCATTGAGAATCCAAAGGACGTTGTCCTGCCGACCGTCGGGATTGAAAATTGGGTGGAAATTCACAATGCCCCGGCCGAAACCGAAAAGCTCGCGCAACAGCTCTGCCATCTCGACGGGGTGGATGTGCTGACGGCTCCAGTCCCGGATCAGACCAACCGTTTTCTGGTCATGAATTCCAGGAGCGAACGGGCGGTCATTGACTGGATTCCCGCGAAAAATTCATTCCGCTATTCAACCGAACGGGGCGACCCGATCAATTACCGCCCGGTCGTCGAGGCGCTCGCCCAAAAACACCAACTCGACGCTGACGGCTTTGCCACTGCCGATGCCTGGATGGCCGCGACCATGACCAATCACTATCCCCTGGCGCTGGAGCGGATCGTTCGCGGCCTCACGCGATCCACGCTCAATCCCGCGACCATCATCATCAGCCTGGACAATCGTTATGTCAACGACGGTTGGCTGGTGCAGCAAGGCAGCCGGCTGGTGACCTGCGGCAGCACGCACGGCGGGCTGGATGACATCTGTTCGGACGGAATTCTGTTGAGCAATTTTACGCCCACGCAAGACACTTCGAGCGACCGCGTGGCCGGGCTGTTTGATGATTTTCCCGGCCTGAGCAATTTTCGCGCTGGGGAAAACGGCGCCGAATGGGTCACCAAAAACGAACAGGCGCTGACACGGATCGCACATGTGCCGTTTGACCGGAATTACCGGGCGCTGCCGGACGATGGGATTTTTCTGCGCGTGTGGTCGCCGCAATTTACCAACCTCGACAGCCAGGCTCCCGTCGAGGTGACGATCCGAAAAATTCCACTTTTCTCCGGCGCGCCCAGCCGGCGCGGCGACCGCCCGCCGGCGGAGACCTTCGCACAGCATCTCACTTTGAACCTGCCAATTCCGTTTCCGGAAAACAACGCCGGCGAACGGGTCTATGCGCTCCCGCCGAACTTGGTTCTGAATCCGGAAACCGACTATGAAATTTCCGGCCGGATTCAGATCCAAAAGAAAACCATTCGGCTCTTCGACTTTCTTTTCCACACCGACGGCAATGGCCGGCCGGCGGCCTTCTGAAAAATCACGGCGTGGTGGCCGTGAATTTTTTTTCGAACTGCGCGCAAATCATCTGCGCCACGTAACGCCCCGCCAGCGCCGCCGACGGCAGACCTCCGCCCGCGACGACCCAATGACCGGCCATAAAGAAATTTTTCAAGCGCGGCAGCGTGTAAGAAATGCGCCGGCCCAGAATGCGCGGCGTGGGCAGCCAGCCTTCGTAACTGCCCTGCCAGTTGCCCGTGTAGCGCAGATAAGTCGCCGGCGTCGCGATGTCCGAACGCTCAATCGCCTGCGCCAATCCGGGAAATCTTTGGTCAAGCGCGGCGACCGCATCCTGGACGATGCGCTTTTTCTCCGCCCGATAGCGCGCCACGTCATTTTTTTTCAGACGGGTCCAAAACTCAAAGCTCGTCGGCATCCGCAACGTCATCACCGTCGTGCCTTCTGGACACAAGCCGGATTCCGCGCCGAACGTCTCCACTTCCAGCCGGTCGTAACTCGTCTGATCATCCACGCGGAATTTTTCGCGCAGCGCGAGGTTGAGCGTGTGCGGCGCGTCCTGGAAAACTTTTTTGATGCCGAGCGAAATTTGCACGATGGCCGGAAAAGTCTGGCAATGGTCGTAAAGAAAACGGATTTTCCGGTCCACGAATTTCCCGTCCAGCATTTTGAAAATCGTCGTGTGCCCGTCCGCGCAGGAAACCACTGTCGCCGCCGGCACGAAATTTCCGTCGGCGCAAACCACGCCCGTCGCGCGACCGTCTTCCACTTTCACCGACGCCACGCGCGTGTTGTAGCGCACGGTGCCGCCGAGTTTTTTGTAGCGATCCGCGATGGCCATCGCAAAATCCCACGAGCCGCCGGCCACAAAGCCCGTGTTCCGCCGCGTCCGAAACGCCAGCAGCATCACCAGCACCAGCGCCGACATGTCCTCGCTGCCGACGATGAGCTGCAAAATCTCGCGCAGCATCTTGTTCTGGTAGCGCGCGACATATTCGGTGATGAGCAGATTTTTGTAGCGGAACACCACCGGTGCCATCGGCAAATACCGCAGACCCAGCAAGGTTTTTTCAAAGACGTTCAGCAGCTCGATTGGATTTTCCAGCGGTGGTTCCAGCGGCGCGCATGTGCGCGCGTCCCGCACCAGCTTGTCAATCAGCGCGCTGTCCTCCGGCGCGAGGCGTTTGAACTCGCGCGCCACCGCGTCCAGATCCGATGGCACGGAAAAACTTCTCCCGTCCGCCCACTCGATGCGCATCATGTCGTCGTGGACGAAAATTTTTCGCCCGGCAATCGCGCCCAGTTCCATCCAAACCTGGTGAAACGCCGACGGCGGTTGCACGCCCATCAGCCAGCGCAGGCAGCCGTCAAACACATACGGGCCGCGGTGCCACGCCGTGCAAAGTCCGCCCGGCAGCAGGCTCGCCTCCAGAATTTCCGTCCGGATGCCGTTCATCTGCAAATAGCATCCGCACGAAAGCCCCGCCACGCCGCCGCCGATGATGACGACTTTCCCGGCGGCGGAGTCGGTCAACGCCGTTGCGTCGGAAATTTTTTTTTCAACCGGCATCGCGTCTGTGGTCATCGCGGAAAATTTATTCATTCTCGCGGTTGAAGCCAATGCGCCGTTTGGGCGGTTCCGGCGGCGGCGCGAGGAGCGGCTGCAATTTTGTCCAAATGGTTCGCAACGCCGAATCATGCTCCAGCAGCGTCTTGTCAATTTCCGCCAGCCGTTTGAGGATGGCCGCGTTTGCCGCCAGTTGCTCGCGCATCCGCATGAAGGCCCGCACCACAAACACGCTCATGGCCACGGCTTCGGGACTGTTCAAAATCGTCGCCGCCATGATCGCGCCGTGTTCGGTGAAGGCGCGAAGGCGAAACCGGATGTTGCGTTTGGATGCGGTCGCAATTTGCGACCGCATGGCGGAGGTGGCCGGGGATGCGGTCGCAATCTGCGACTTGAAACACTGAAGTTCTTTCGTTTCAGCGCTGGTCAATTGAAACAAAAAATCTTCCGGAAAACGGTTGGCGTTGCGCTTGATCTGTTCGTTGAGCCGTTTCGTCGGCACGCCGTAAAGCTCCGCCAAATCGGAATCCAGAATCACTTTCTGATTGCGGATGTTCAAAATCAGCGACTCAATTGGCTTCTTCGATTTCATGGCGTCCATTGGTTGACGAAATTGTTCAAGGTCACAATTTGTGATCTTGAAACCAGCGACTCGACTGCTTCCTTGAGTTCACAAAATCCCGCCGTCAATCTTGAGGACGGCGCCGGTGATGTAGCCGGCTTCGGCGCTGGCCAGAAAACGGATGGCGGCGGCGACTTCTTCCGGCCGGCCAAAGCGGCGCATGGGAATCCGTGTCTGCGCGGCCTTGCGCTCGTCGCCGGCCAGATGCGCGAGCGCTTCCGTTTCCACGTAGCCGGGACACACGGCGTTGACCGTGATGCCGATGCGCGCCACTTCCTTCGCGACGGATTGCGTCAGCACCACCACGCCGGCTTTTGCGGCGGCATAATTCGCCTGTCCTGCCGGAGCCAGCAGCGCGCTCAACGAAGAAACATTCACAATCCTTCCGCCGCGCTGGCTGATCATCGTGGGCAACACGGCCTGACAGCCGTGGAAAACGCCATCGAGGTTCGTCGCCAGCACGCGCCGCCACGAATCCGGCGGCATCGTGGCCAGCAACGCGTCTTCGTGGTTGCCGGCGTTGTTGATGAGCACGTCGAGGCGTTGATGGCGCGACAAAATTTCCTTGACCGCCGATTGCCAGGATTCCGGCGAAGTGACATCCAGCGTGACGCAGAAACAGCGGCCGGGATTTTCCAGCGCCAGTTTGTCGGCGTGCTGGCGATTGGCGCGGACGCCGAGCCAGACGACATTGTTTGGCGACTCTTGAAAAAAAGCGCGGGCAATGGCCTGGCCCAAACCGCCGTTCGCGCCGGTGATAAAAATGACCCGCAAGCTCATGGCTGGATGTTGCCCGTCGGCGCGGCGGCGGACAAATCAAAATCCGCGCGCACAAACCGCGCGCCGATGGCTTGCTGATTGGAGCCGACCAGGCTGACGCTGGCGGCGGCGAATTTTTTTTCCGCCAGCGCGTCGCACGCGGCGATGCACTGCCAGGCGGCGGCGGCCATCAAACCCTCGCCGAGAATTTTCTTTGGGCTGATGCGCGGTGCATTCCAATCCGTCCACGCAGCGCATTCCGCGGCATCCGCGCGCGGGCTGTTGCCGAGACCGTCGCACAAAAGTTCGCTGGCGGAATTTTTTCCAAGTTGCCGGCGCATGGCGCAGGCCGCTTGCGCGCGATTCCGCCGCGAAGAAAATGTGTGAGAGTCCGTGATGACAGCCAGCTCAATGCCGCTCGAAAATGTTTCATCGCGGCACAAACAGAGCGCGCCGGCGCCGGCGGCGATGACGGCAGAGCGTTCCAAAATGCGCAGCGCGTCGGCGGTGATCCAATTGGTTTCTTCCGCGCCGATGACCAGGCCGGCGTCCACGCGATTTTCCGCCAGCCACTCGGCGGCGAGCGCGACACCTTGCAAAAACGCGGACGGATCGCCGACGAGCGAATAGGCGAGGACGACATTTTCCAGCAGCGCGGCGACGTGGCTCGCCGGCGCGGCATAAACGGTTTCGGGAAAAACGAGCGGGCTGGCCGTCGCGGGATTTTTCAGCGTCTCGTCGTAAAAACGGCAGGAATATTGCACGCAGCCGGATTGCAGGCAGACGACGATGCCGAGCCGGAAATTTTTCGCGGCGGGATTTTTTTTTAAACCCGCCATCGCCTCCAGCGCGGCGGAAGCGGCGTAATGCGTAATCGGACTCGTGCGGCGCAGGCGCGGGTGCGCGAGAAATTCCGGGCGCGTGGCCGGGTTCGGCACCAGACGCACTGGCAGCGGTTTTTCCCAGCCGGGCCGGGCCAAAGTTTGCACGGGCAGCGGTTCGCCCTTGTCCAGCGCGGCGCGCAGCGCGGCGAGATTCCAGCCGGCGGGCGAAACCGCGCCGATGCCGGCGACAAAAATTTTGCTCATGCCCACCTCCGCAAAATCAAGGTGGCGTTGACGCCGCCGAAGCCGAACGAGTTGGTCAGCACGACATTCACGCGCGCGTCCTGCGGCTTTTGCACGATGGGAAATTTGCAGGCGGGATCGGGTGTTTCAAATTCGATTTCCGGCGGCAGCCATTGTTCGCGCAACGTCATCAGGCACACGACCGCTTCAACCGCGCCCGCGCCGCCGAGCAGATGGCCGATGCTGGCTTTGGTGGAACTGACCGGCAGTGTGGCGGCGCGCGCGCCAGCCCATTCGCTGATGGCGAGCGCCTCGGAACTGTCGTTGAGCGGCGTGCCGGTGCCGTGCGCGTTGACATAATCAATTTCTTCCGGTGTCACGCGGGCTTTGGCGCAAGCCTGTTGCATCACGGACAAGGTGGTGCTGCCTTGCGGGTGCGGTTGCGTGAGATGGTGCTGGTCAATCGCGGTGGCATAGCCGGCAAGCTCGCCCAAAATTTCCGCGCCCCGGCGACGCGCGCTGTCGAGCGTTTCCAAATTCATCACCGCCGCGCCTTCGCCGAGCGCGAGGCCGTCGCGATGCGCGTCGAAGGGACGGCAGATCGTTGGCGAAAGCGCTTGCAAAGAATCGAAGCCGGAGAAAACCATTTCGCCGAGCGCGTCGTAACCGCCGGCGAGGACGCGTTCGGTTTGGCCACTGCGAATCAAATCAAACGCGTGGCCGACGGCGTTGGCGCCGGACGCGCAGGCGTTTGAAATAATCGTGATTGGTCCGCTGCAACCGAGCGCGTCGCCAACCATCCGTGCCTGAACTTGCGGCTGGTAATGAACGGCGCGCGTGGCTTGCTGGTGCCGGCGGGCCGGTTGCTGCAACGCCTGCCGGTAATACGCTTCGCCGAGCAACATGCCGCCCGCCGTGGTGCCGAGCACGAGCGGCAGATTTTCGGCGGCGGCCCAGCCGGCTTGCCGCCATGATTCGAGCGCGGCTAGCAACAGCATTTTTCCGGCGCGGTCGAGGCGTTTGAACTGGCGCGGAGCCAGTCGCGTCGCCGGAAAATTTTCCGGCAAGTCCACTTCCGCCGCGGTTTTCACGCGCTGGCGGCTGACATCAAAATTTGAAACGTGGCGGAATGCGCGGCGTCCGGCGCGAAAGCCCGCGGCGTTCGGCTGTCCAGCCCAGGCCCAAAGCGGTGACGATGCCCGCGCCGGTGACGACGACGCGCGGCGGCGCGGCAGGCAATGGTGTGAATGGAAACAGCATGGATTATCGGCGCGGCACAAGTTAATTCAAGCAGGCCGGCTTTGCCACGCGCGAAGTGCGGTTTTGCGCGGGTGTTGGTTGTTCCTGAAGTTTTGCAACTTTCGGCTTGAGCGTTGCGCATCCAACGGAGGCGGTCAAGAATTTATGCAGCGCCCGGCGCTCCGAAAATTGCCTCGATTCCCGGCGGCAAAAATTTCAAGCTGTCGGCGTGATTGAACCGACCGACTGCGCCGCCGTGATTCCTTGTTTCAACGAGTCCGCCAGCATCGCGATGCTGGTGCGGGCGTTGCGCCGGCAAATTCCGTTCGTGCTGGCCGTGGACGACGGTTCGACGGATGACACGGCGGGCCTGGCCCGAAATGCCGGCGCGGTCGTGATTCGGCACCCGCGCAATCTCGGCAAAGGCGCGGCGCTCAAAACGGGATTGGCGCGCGCGCGGAAGCTGGGTTGCGAGTGGGCGGTGACGCTGGATGGCGACGGCCAGCACGCGCCGGAAGATGTGCCGGCGCTGTGGCGCGGCGCTGAAAAAACCGGCGCGGCGCTGGTGATTGGCAACCGCATGGACGAGGCGCGAAGAATGCCGTGGCTGCGGCGGCGTGTGAATTTTTGGATGAGCCGGCAACTCTCGCGGCGCGCGGGCCGGGATTTGCCGGACACGCAATGCGGTTTTCGGCTGATTCATCTGCCGACCTGGGCGGCGCTTGCGCTGAACACGAAACGCTTCGAGGTCGAGTCGGAAATGTTGCTGGCCTTTCTCGCGGCGGGCCGGCGCGTGGAGTTCGTTCCGATCCGGGTTGTTCGCAGCGGACGAGGCAGCCACATTCGTCCGCTGGCCGACACGTTGCGCTGGTTCCGCTGGTGGCGGAATTGGAGCTGCTCCGGGATTTCGTGTGAGACGGGTTCAATGATGGTTTCCGCGCGAAGGCAAATCAGCCGCCGGAAAAGCGCTGCAATCGGCGCGGCCAGTTAATTCGTCGGATTCCAAATGTATTTTCCGCTGGTGTTGACGTAGCCGAATCGTCCGCCCGATTTGACCCGCGCCAGGCCGTTGGTAAAACACTGTGCTTCGTCGAACTGCGGAGTGATCATCATTTTGCCGCTCGCGTCCACAAATCCCCAGCGTCCCGATTCGCGCACCGGCGCCAGCCCCTCGGAAAAAGTCGAGGCGTCGTCGAACTGCGGAGTGATCGCGAATTTTCCGTCCGGTTTGAGGAAGCCCCAATGTTTGCCTTCGCGCGCTGGCGCAAGTCCTTTGACAAAATTCCCCGCATCCTCGAACTGCGCATTGATGATGATTTTTCCGGTCTTGTCAACGAATCCCCATCTGCCGCCCGACCTGATGCCGGCCAGCCCTTCGGAAAACGGCAGCGCCCGCTCAAATTGCGGGTTGATGACCAGTTTTCCGCTCATGTCGGTGTAGCCAAAATGCCCGCCAGATTTGATCACGGCGAGTCCCTCGGAAAATGCGGCGGCTTCATCGAACTGCGGATTAATCACCACTTTTCCGCTTTTGTCAATGAACCCCCAGTGGCCCATCTTGACCGCCGCGAGACCGCTGGAAAAACTTCCCGCGTCGTCGAACTGCGGATTGATGATATATTTTCCTGCTGGATTGATAAAGCCGTAGCGACCACCACCGCCGTGCCAGGGACTCCACGGCCGCGGGTCTTCAAACGGGCCGGGAGCGCCGCCGCCCAGCTTCACGGCCGCCAACCCCTCGCTGAACCCATCCGCGCGGTCAAACTGCGGATTGATCACGACTTTCCCCGCGGGGTCAATGAAACCCCACCGGCCCATTTTCACCGGGGCCAGCCCTTCCGCAAAAGCCTCGGCCCGGTCAAACTGCGGATTGATCACCGTCCCGCCGGCGTTGTTCATAAATCCCCAGCGACCATTGACCACTATAGGAAAAAGAATGGTTGCGGCCGCGCAGACGGACATGGCGCTCAACATTGCCATGGTGAACAGCATGTAAAACCAGGATTTTTTCATAATGTTTATGAGTTTTTTAATCCGCACCGGAATCCGTCATTTCAGCGGACAATTGATCATTTTCTTTTAATCTATTTTGTGATTATGGCGTGTCAAGTGACGAATTTAAAGACAGCCAGCGCATTATTATAATTTCATCGGTGGACAAAAACTTTCACAAGGGAAAGCAGAGTGGCGGCAACAGTGATTGAGTTAATGGAAAGAGACAAAAGCCGAAAGTCAAAAGCCGGGTTTCACTTTTGCAGTAATTTGACTGGTTTCCCAGATGGAAAAATACTGGCCGATAGTAAATGGGCCTTTCGTTCCGTCCTTGGCTTTGACGAAAAACAAGGTGTTGTCCAAGGATTCGGAGCCTGCCGGGATTATTTCCGGCGGCGACTTGGATGCTTTTGAGTAGTTCCCGAACGTTTTTTTCATACCAGTGGCAGTGTCATCAGCTTGTTCTTCCACCTGCATCACAAAAGGACATTTTTAAATCAATTGTTGGACATCATTCTTGGATGCCGTAGCAACAGTCAATGACACGCTTCTGCTGTGTAATTGTCAGCAGTTCATACGCCAACGACTCAATTCGCCGGCTGTGGCAGGATGTAAAACCTGCAAAGAAGGGTGAATGTATGAATGGTGATTAGACTACATCCGATAAGCTGGCACAATGGTGAGAATGAGAGAATCCGCATATCAAACTGGTGGAATGGTGCGCGCGGCGGGGGTCGAACCCGATTCAAATTCAATGTTCATGCGGTAAATCTTCGGTCGCTTCACAAACAGACTCACAGGGCGCGGTCACTACCTGTCATCAACTGGCGCAAGTTGTCACGGCATGGTCGAAACTTCCTCCGGCGCTTAAAGCCGCAATTCTCGCCATCGCCAATTCAGTGGAGGCCACGCCGTGAGTGCCTCCGTCATTTCACCTGGGGAGCAACGCAGCGAGCTAGAACCAGCAGAACCGAAGCAGCGAGCCGACAGCTCGTCGGTTCTGCGGTCGGACGCTCATGAGGCACACACGCACACGGAACGGGCGGCGGATGTGCCCGCGCGGAGCGCGGGCGCGTCCGCTGCCCTTCCTTGTCAAAGGAGTAATAATTGCATTGAAGAGGATGAAGATGAGAATGAATCAGCTTCAAATCAGCTTTCGCCCTATCGTCGGAAATGCCGTCACCGGCTCATCATGGCTATCGAATGGATGGTGAAAAAACATGGGCTGAACAATGTCGGTCTGCTCACGCTGACTTTCGGTGTCCCCGGCAGTGGTCGAGGATCACAAGCCACCAAAGAACTGCGTGAGCAAGCTAAAGATTTGGAATTCGTCCAGCAGCGTTGGCATTCATTAAACACCAACATCATTGCCAAGCGTTACCCAGACTGGATTTGTATCCCGGAGCCGCACAAGGATGGCGTCTGGCACCTGCATGTCGTTGTGGCATTGAAAGTGGACATTCGCACTGGCACCGATGTTGAAACCCTGACGAATTATAGCCTGCCCGCGTGGATGCGCCGGGGAAAACATCTGCGTAATGAAGCCTTGGCGGCTGAATGGCGGGCACTGCGGGAAGTTGCCTGCAAATATCGGTTTGGTCGGATTGAATTGCTGCCAATCAAGCGAACCGGGGAAGCGTTGGCGTTTTACCTGGCCGACTACTTGACCGAGTCTTTCAAACTGATTCCACCTGGCAAGAAGCATCGGCTGATCCGGCTGTCGCGAGGCATCAGCCGTCAAATCACCATGCGCTTTTCCATCTGGAGCCTGGGCAATTTGATTTACCGGACGCGGTTGAAAATGGCGGCGGGTATGTTGCATTTTGAAGATTATGGGGATTTTGCCAATTATTTCGGCCCGCGCTGGAATTATTACCTGGGCGATCTGATTGCATCAATTCCGGTGCCGATGAAGTTTGCTAAAGGTGATTTTGAGCTCGGTGTGGCGGTAAAAATTCTGAATGACTTCGCGGAAAATCCGTTTCCTTATCTGGACAAGGAGACGAAAAAGAAAATGATGGCGGTCAATTCCATGCTGCTGCAAAAATTCACGGAACTGGCCTTTGACGACATGGCGCAAACGCGTTGGCAAGAAGCTTGGCCGGGGGAAGCCGACAACATTTACGTTGGCCCGCTAACAGAAGCGGATTTGCAAGAAAACCTGTTGGAGCCGTCGGAAAACCCGTTCTAATTATCCCTTTTGCCTGCGGGCTTGGTCACGGGCAAGCGCGGCGTGGATGAGTTCAGGATCAAGGCGGGCGTTGGTCTGGCGCAGGCGTGCAAGGGTGGGCGGCAGTTCAATCAGACCGCGTGCGGCCGCTTGTTCCAAAATTCCAATCGTGCCAACCACCGCCAGCCCGCATTGCAACGCCGCGCTGCGTCCGGCGCGGTCGTCCATCAAAACGGCATCGGCATGGATTTCCTGGGCCAGACAGATGGCTTCCAGTTCGCCGGCGTCCACGTCCAGCGCCAGATTCACCGCTTTGGGCGATTGCACGGCAACCCATTCCGGCAATGCCGCTGCCCAGGCACGGACTGGCGGCGGAGTGTTGGGCTGCTGTAATTCGCGGAAAACAGTTGGCGGAATGATCACCTGCCGGAACAAGCGGGGCAGGATGCCTTCCGCGCCGCACAAAATGAGGTAGTGCAACGGCGAAGTGTCAGAAACGACGACGCTCACGGGCGGGCGAGAATTTTATCCAGCGTGGCGTTGTCAGCGGCAAGATCGGACGGCGAGTAATTCAGCTTTACGGCCCGCTCATTCAAGAAGGTTTCTGTCTGCCAGTAATCCAGGCCCAGCATGGCACCGACTTGGCGTTGCGTGAGGCGTCCTGCGCGATAACCTTCAATCGCCGCGTCCTCCATGACATGACGGCCAACCGCGTCCGGGGTTTCCCCGAATTGGCGGGCGACTTGATCGGGCATTTCAACTGTGACTTGCATGACGGTTTGAATGTAGCACGCTTCCTGTTGCCTTGGCAATTGGCTTCTGGCTCGTTTCAAAAAGCCTGAAATTGTTCAATACACCAGCACCAAAACCGCCGCATCCTGCGCCGACTTCACCGCCTCCTCAAACGATTCATCCTTCGTGTTCGGCTCCTTGAGCTTTGCGGCCACGTCCGGCACCGATTCGAGGAAGCTCAACAGCAAACTGCTCTTCACCGCGTAATTCACATTCTCCGGCAGCGACCCGGTGGCCGCCAGCGCCGCCGACGCATCCAGTTTGGCCGCCACGATGCCCACCACGTTCCCGCGCGCGTCCACCAGCGCCCCGCCCGAATTGCCCGGCTGCACCGGCAGGCTGATCTGGAAATAGCGCGGGTCATCCGCCGCGCCCGCCAGCGACGCGATTTCCCCCTTGGCCAGCTTGGGCGCAAACCCCTGCAACCCGATGTCCGGGAAACCCACCGTGGCCACCGTCCCGCCCAGTTTCACCGTCCGGCTGGCGGCAATGGGCAGCGGTGCAAACCGCCCAACGGCTTTCAACAAAGCCAGATCATTCGCCGCATCCACCTTCACCACCGACGCGTCAATCAAGCCTGCGCCCGTGAGCAAACGCACTTTGGCCGCACCCTTGACGACGTGATAATTGGAAATCAAATAACCATCGTCCGTGATGAAGAAGCCGGTGCCGGTGAATTTGGGGTTGTCGGATGAAACTGAATTGTCAGAACTTGAACTTTGCGTTTCTTTTCGAGGAGCAAATTCTGCTGAACGCCGTTGTGCTTCGGCAATTTCTTCTGGGGTAATTTCTCCCAGCCTGACCATCAAATCCCGCAATGTGGCATTGGATTCAATGAACTTCCTGTCATTGTCATTGCTGGCACTGTGAGCCGACGCCAAATTATACCATTTGTATGCTTCAATATTGTTTTTTGGCACGCCCTTTCCATTTTCATAAAAATTGGCCAGAGAAGATTGAGCACCCAAATCTCCTTGCTGTGCGGCTCTTTTATACCACTGCGCAGCTTCTGTGTAATCTAAAGGAACACCACTTCCATTTTCATAGGCTGAACCAACTTGATACTGGCAAGTCATGTCTCCTTGTTCGGCACATTTTATCCACCATTTCACTCCCTCAGCCTCATTTTTTTCAACCCCTCGACCTTTGTGATAGGCGAAACCAACTTGAAACAGCGCATCAAAGTTTCCTTGCTCGGCAGCTTTTGTCCACCATTTCACCGCTTCGGTTTCATCTGCTTGAACCCCTTGCCCAGTATGGAACATGACGCCAAGATAAAATTGAGAAACTGCATCTCCATTTTCAGCTTTTGCTTTTGTTGTTTCAAAAAATGATCGGTCGTTATTCGTTGTATCCGGCACGAGGCCAATCTCTGCATCGGTTAGTAGTCGTGGTTTGATCGTATTTGCCAAGTTGGTATCTATTAGAGAAAACGGTTGAGCGGAAGCCACGCCAAACATCATAAACAAAAGCAGCACCACCAAATAATTCGCTTTCATGCCGGTAGGTTAATCAGTTTCTCACCTCTGGCAAGCATCGCAACGCCTTGCTCAATTCGCCATTCTGTTAATCGAGCCGTCAGGATTTAAGCAGCGCGCGTGGGTAAAACGGAGAATATCCAGACAATCGGTAGTAACAAAGCCGACAAGTCGCACTGGTCGGTCATCTCGCACTAGAAAACAAGGGCTGCCGCTGATTCCGCCGTGCGGACTTGTTTCTGGTTCTGGCAACCGCACCGGCGGCTCGAAAAACTTCGTTTCAGCTTTTGAAAGGTCAGCCACCACGCGTAGTCCGCTAACGTCAGACACTTCGCATGCATAAATCGTCGTCCCAAACTTCAAGCCTTCATCGGTGGCGGAACGCGCGATTCCTGGATAACCCTTCAACACGAGGCGGTTTCTTTTTGCGACGCGAGGCGGAGGATTCTGATTCAAAGGATAAAACTTCCGGCCACCACAGGCTGCAAGAACTGGCGTGATGTCAAATGTTGCAATATCAAGGCTTTCATCGTGATCAATGGGAACCTGTTGATCGAAAACAACGGGTTGCTTACGGTCCAGACAGACACACAATCTTACCTTCGAATCCTTGCTGTGCTCATCTTGAAACTTTTCCCAGACGTGGTGGCAGGTAATCAAAAGTTTTTTCAGCCCTGTATCAACCAACCCATAGCTTCCATTTGCAATAACACTATCGCCAACCGCCGACTCCAAAGAACGAGTAAAAAACAGTGGGCCGCAAAACGGACTGATTTGCGGTTCAATCATAAACTTCAATTCATCGGCTATTGAAAACATTTGATTTTTTCAGACAACAGAGATTCAAACGCCCTTTGCCCCGTTCGTCCACCCCAAACTGCCATTGGCCGCACGGCTGGGACTTTGCCGGGGAGCGCGCCCGTCCCGGTGGCCGTTTTCGGCGTCACGCCGCACCCGTTCCCAAAAAGCAGTGAAATTGTGTCGAGCGCGTGGAATATGCGAAGCCCTTCAAGACGGAAACGGCGTTGGGTTCGCAGCCCTATAGCGGAGAATCCAACGCCGCTTCGGTCGCGTCCAGATTCGGGTCGGGGCCAAGTCTTCGGGTCTGACGGAATTTATGGAGTCGGCCGGAAGTCTTGGCCCCAGGGGGAAAAAGAACCACGCGAACGGGCAAAAATTACCTCTTGACAACAACTGACAATATTGTTAATATACTTCTCAATGAAAACACAAGAGCAATCTGTGAGCATCGTGGCCATCGGCCAAACCCTGATGAAACATTCCAAAACCATTGACCTGGAGGGCAAGCGCGGCCTCGTGGTGGAGCTTTACCCGTTTATCTTTGGGGTGAAGGAACGATTGAGCGCCCGCGCAGTCAGCCGGTTTTTGAAAGACAAGCACGGCGTCAAATTGAGCGCGGTCACGATCACCAAATCCTTGAACGACCCGAAGAAGTATTGGAACCAGTTTTTTGACACGATTGAACCGGCGGTCGTGATCTACGAGCATTCTGAGCCGTCGGCGAAACGGGAGAAATTTTTGTATGATGACAAGGCGTTCCAAGCGATTGAATTTCCCGGGCGCGAGTTATTGCGGAAACATCTTTTGAAATATGAATTCTCCCAGGCCATTGATACATTGCGCGAAAAGTGGTTTAGCATTGATTTTGAAACCCGCGTGAAGGCCCGCCCGTATCTGGCGGAAAGACTTTTAGGAAAGGTGAAATAGCATGAATCAGGAAATGAACACTGTTGCCAACAAAGAAAGCGAGAACGAGGGGAAATATTTTCGAGTCTGGGATGTGGCCCGCGCGACCGGGCGTAGCATCCGCTCGGTGTGGCGCGATTCGCAGGCGGGCATCTTGCCAAAGCCTTTTAAGAACGGACACAACACCTATTGGCTACGGGCGGAAATTCTTGCTTTCATGCAAGGACTGGAACAGAAACGCTGCAACTAGAAAATATATGATCAATACTATTTACAAACCCACCGGTTCGCGAATATGGCGCTGGAAATTCCGCCAGCAGCCCACTGACGGCAAAATAGAAGACATTTCGCTCGGCACGTCGGAAAAGCAGGTGGCCGAAAAGCGGCGGGCGGAACGGCTGCGAGAACGGCAGTTTGAACGTGATGGCCTGATTCTGCCCAAGTCCGTGCGGGATGCGGCGCAACGCAATCTGGCGGAGCATTTGCAGGATTTCCTTGGTGATGGCCGGCGGCTTGGGCTGTCGGAAAAACATCTGTCAAATCTCGAATTTCGCGTGAATCGGCTGATTGCCGAGTGCCGTTGGCACACGGCCAAAGATGTCAGCGCTGATTCCTTTCAAACCTGGCGGTGTGGAAAACCCGAACTTGCGCCCAAAACGATCAATGATTATTTGGAAGCTGCCCGGTGTTTATTCAACTGGCTGATCAAGAATGGCCGGGTGCAGGCAAATCCGCTGGTGACGGTCGGAAAAGTCAAAACCGAAGGCCGTCAAACCCGCGAGCGGCGCTCGTTCACCGTTGAGGAAATAAAGCGCCTGCTCGCAGTGGCCGGCGAACATGAAGCGGTTTACTTGATGGCCGTCCATACGGGATTGCGGCGATCAGAACTGGCCAAGCTCAAGTGGGCGGATTTGCTATTGGACGAGGCGAAACCGTTTGTCCTGGTTCGTGCTTCCACCACCAAAAACAGCAAGGTCACGCCAATGAGCCTGCATCCTGAAGTGGTGGCAGCCTTGCGTGACTTGAAAAATGAAAGTCAGCCGGGCGAATTGGTCTTCAAGCGGTTTCCACGTATCGAACGACTGAAGCGCGACTTGAAGGCGGCTGGCATCCCGTATCAGGACGCCTTGGGGCGTTACGCTGATTTCCATTCGCTCCGCAAGACACTCTGCACCAATCTTGCCAGAGCCGGCGTGCCACGCCGAACCGCGATGGCGGTGATGCGGCACAGCGATAGCAAACTAACGGACAAGGTTTACACGGATGAGAACCTGCTGGGGGTTGAAACGGCCATAGACGTTTTGCCGACCTTCACCGGAACACCATCACAAGGAGCCTCACAAGGAGCCTCACAAAAGCCAGTCATCGGGTGGCATGGCGCGACACCGGCTGTCACAATACCGACCTTGAATGAACTGATTAAACCCATTGAAAACAAAGGCGAAAGTCACGTTCTGGCACACGCTGGCATGGGGTGTCACGAGGAAATGGAATGGTGCGCGCGGCGGGGGTCGAACCCACAACCTTCGGCTTCGGAGACCGACGCTCTATCCAATTGAGCTACGCGCGCACTCCGCCAATAGACAGGAACATAATGCCCGATTCAAACGAGGCGGCAAGCAAATCTGCAAGTGTCAGAAAATGCCGGAGCCAGCCAGACGAGAACCTGCATATTCGGTTTAAAGCTCATCGCTCATCGGTGCGCCGTCCACGCCCTGGTAGATCACCGCAAAAAAACGGCTCCGAATTGGAGCCGTTTTCAGTGCTTGATTGATTGTAAAAATTTTTGACTGGCAATCCGCCCGGACTCAAAATCTTACTTTGTCAGCACGCCGGTTTTCTGGTTTTAAATTTTCCCCCAAAGCCGTTTCACCGATTTGGAACGCGCCAGCGCGACCAGCCCAATTACGCCGCCGAAAACTCCCAGCGCCAAGTTCACCGGCTCCGGCACGGCGGTGATGCCCAGTGACCATGAATTCAACGTGCTTGTCCCGCCTCCAGTCACTTCATCCGCAAAAAACAACGTCCACTGTCCGTTCGCCGCCGACCCATTGATATTGGCCAGCGTTCCCGACGCCGCATAGGTGCCGCTCGACAAATCCGAACTGGCGGTAATGGGTGACGCGCCGTCTTGCAGCGTGATGTTCATTCCCGAACCTGAATTGGCCGTTGGGTTGAGCAACGGCACTGTCGTTCCATTTGGTGCCACCAAATATGAATACAAGTTGCCGTCGTAGCCGCCGGCGATGTTCAAGCTCACTGTCAATGCGTCAATCGTCTGGCCGGCAAGATCGCTGACCGTTCCGCTGAAGGTGACGCCCGCCAGATCGCCATCTGGAATCGCGCCAATTTCGGATCCGCTGTCAAAAGTTTCTAACGTGGCCTGCGCGCTGAGGCTGGCTGCGAGAACCAATACTGTGAGAAAAAGTTGTTTTTTCATAAAGTTGTCTGTTTTTGCTTATTGGTGATTATATTTGAGACGATAGAAGGCACTTGGCGAGGGCGGACTGCTGTCCGTAATGCCAACCACGCCACTGCTGCTGGCTTGTTGGGCGGTCACAAGCGTCGTCAGGTTTTGTGTGAAATTGACATCCGTTGCCCGCTGCACGTCGTAATAGTCATTGGGAATGCCATACATCGTCACGCCCACTGACGTTGGATAGTTTGATGCGTCAACCGTGCCCGCCGAACCGGTGCTGGTGTTGGGCGCTACATTCACCGTCACTGTGCTGCTTGCGCTAAGGCCGCTGCCATCATTCACGGTGTAGGCGAACGAATCACCGCTCGTCAAATCCAAGCTGTTCGGCGTGTAGAGAATCCAGTTGCCGTCGGCGCTGATGCTGGCAGTTCCGGCACTAGGCGTGCCGATGGAGGTAAGATGGTTCGTAGAGCCGTTCGCAACGGACGTATAACTGGCCAATAGATTGGTGACGCTGATCAACAACGGCGTTCCAACATTGCGCGAGTAGGTTGCGGGACTCGCCTCTGGCAGCGAAATCGGGGCGAAGGCGATGCCGCGAAAGGCGGTATTGGCTCCGGCAGTGGCAATGGTGGTAACGGTCGTTGTGGATGGCGCGGCATTGTAGCCGGCAGTGTCAGTAACTGTATAAATGCTCCCGCCGCCGGTTGTGCTGCTGCCGCCCGTCGTGCCATACAAAGTTGCGGTGGAGCCGCTGACCGAGCCGCAAAGCCCGCGAATCGAAGTGGCGCTGATGGTTCCTTTTATTGTCCAAGTTCCACTAACGAGTGCATATTTTACAATGCCATTGGTCGTGTCATCGGCCACATACAGGGTGTCTGGGCCGGCTCCGCCGTTTAGAGTGAAGAAAACGAAACCGTAAGGACTGCTGTTGGTGACTCCAGGCAGGCCAGTTAAAGTTTGACGACCGCTGGTGGGCGTTCCTGTTCCCACGGTGGAGATGTTTCTGGCCGAGGCAGCGGAGCCGGAAAGATAAAGCTGATTGCCCGAAATAACAACAACTCGCCCATTGGCATTCGTTAGCGCGGTGGAGGTGGTGCTGCCTAAGGTCGCGTAATTAAGTCCCGCCGCGCCAACGCCCCAGAACACCGACCCATCCACACTGGCAGCGCAGCGGGGATTGTTGCCGGAAGTCCAGTCAGTCAGTGTTGTTGAGGTGTCAATAGTTCCAGAACTATCCACGCGCCCGATGACGCGGGGAACGGCGCTTGAGCCGGTTGTAGAGGAACCTGGAAGAGCGAGAACTCCCGTGTTTGTGCCATAGCCTGTGGCAATGAGATAGCGTCCGTCTACCGAGCGGTTCAATCCACCTTCAGAGGTAGCCGTGCCGCTGGCGATCAATGGATATTGTGCTCCGTTCGCGGTCGTCGGCATCGCGATAGATTGAACCAATGTTCCGCCCGTAGTGTATTCATCGAGAAAAACAGGGTTGCCGGTATTGACTTCATTACCCGAGCCGTTGCCAACGCGATAGACCACAATATTTCCAGCCGTGAATGTCGCCGCACGGACATTCAAGGGTGAGGCCGCGAGCAGGACCGAGGCAGACAGCAGCGCCACGCGGGCGAGGGAGATTGGCATCAAAGAGAGTTTATTTTTCATAGGTAGAAGTTTGAAATTCAGTTAGTGGCGCAATGTTTCTGTTCTGATTCTGATTGTCCATTTTGTCAGGACATTTTCAGCGGTAACATTTAAAGACTAACAAAGGCCCAATGGGATTCAAGATATGAATTGTTACAATGCGGTTACGCAACATACACCAAGCTACACATGCGTTGGCGTTGGCTTATCGTTTTTTGGTCTATCGCTTGGGTTTTTAACGTTTGATCCGATAAAACGCCGCCGGCGCGCCAATGGGAACGGTCGCGCGGAAAAGTCCTGGCCCCGAGGTGGTGATGGTGTCAGCAATCGGAGTGAACGGCGTAACTAAGTCCGCTGAACTCACCACGGTGAAGTCGGTGACGGCATCCGCCGCGCCGCCGGTGAAGTCAATCAGCACATTGCCGCCGGTGACTTGAATAGCCGTGACGATGGGAACGGTGGGCGATGCGGAGCCGGTCAGCGGCGCGTCCGTCGCCGTGATGACTATCGGCGTGGCATCGCCGCCCGATGGATTGACGGTGTTGGCGCCGGAAGGCCACGCGCCGCCGTTGGCCGTGTTGAAAGCCACGAGGCTGCCGTCAGATAGTTTGCGCTGTTCGATGCGCTGGACGCCGTTGGCATTGTCGTTCGGGATGATGGTGCCCCAGGCGCCCGAAATGCCGTCCACGTTGCCGTTGTAAAACAGGACGTAGGACGCGGCGGTATTTTCCGCCACGCCGTCATTTTCGGCGAAGGTCGCCGCGAGCGGCTGGCCGGTGCCGTCCACGTTGTCGTAAAGGAGAACGAAATTTTTATCCGTGGCGGCGGAGTTGCCCCAGATGCCCGTGCCGGTATCCGCGCCGGTGGTGTTGAAGGCCAGCACGGTGGCGGAATCCGGGGTGGTCAACCGGGTGGCCGCGCTGGTGCCGCCGGCGCCGTCGTTCAAAATAATCCGCATGAACACTTGGTTGCCGGCCGTGGCAAACCGGGCGTTGCCGGTCGGCTCGAGGACAAACCAGCCGGTGTATTGGCCACCGGCATCCGTCGTGAACGTGCCGTAAGCCGAACTCAAACCGGGACTGGTGGTTCGCGCAAAGCCGGCGACGGCCACGAAGATGCAGTTGCCCGCGCCCGTGGTGGTGGCGCTGTCAGTGCTGATCACGCCTTGGTTGTAGTAACGATAGGTTGCGCCGGGAATAAGATTGGACAGGGTGACGCGATAGGCGAACGGCAGACGTTTGGTGTTGCTGCTGCCGCTGGCAATGCCTTGAATAAATTGCGGCATGATAACATCCGTCAGCGCCGGCGCCAGCAACGCAGTAAGTTTGCCGCTGGTGGCGGAGGTCAGGGTGCCATTGTCGTCCGTGGCCTGGAGACTGAAAGTTCCCGGCGTGTCATAGGCCAGCGCAGTCCATTTGTTGGTGCCGGACAAAAGATACAGCGAGTTACCGCCGGTGAAGGCGCCGGCGCCCGCCGCCAAGGTGATGGTCACGGAGGTGGCGTCGTCGAGGTCCAGGTTGCCGTTGGCATCCTGCGCCTGCACGGTGGCGGAGAAGTTCGCATTGGTGACCACATAGGCCGGCACGCTCACAAATGCCAGCTTGGTGGCCACCACGGTGATATGGTTCTGGTCGGGATCGGAACTGATCGGGGCGGTGGCGACGCCGTTGCCGGAGACGGCCACATTGTCGCCGGCCAAGGCGAACTGGAATGTGGTGTTGTCCGTTAGCGCGCCGGCGGTGCTCTTGAGTGAGAGACGCAGCGTCAACGTCCTGGACGCGCCGTCCGCCACGTCCACGCTCAAGCCGGAGAACGCGATGTTGGTTGCGGAAATTGTGCCGGCGGCCAGCGCCGTGGTGTTATCAAATAATTCCGCCGCCTGAACCGTGTTTTGCCAGTTGGCGACCGCGTTGCCGGCTCCCTGGTTAAAAGCAATCGCGGAAATGCTGGCCGCGCCCGCGTTGCCCGCCGGGTTGCTGAACGTCACCTGCCAGACTTGCGCACCGTCGCTGGTGGACGTAATCGCCGCATCGTTTATCAGCGATGAAATGGTCGCGGACTCGCTCGCAGTCAAGGCGGACATGGTCAGGTCATAAACCGCGGCGGCAATGGTTAGTTGGTTGCCGACGGCGGTTCCGCTCGCGGGAATTGAAGTCGTGACATCGTTCGCCGTTGCAATGCTGCCGGTGTAGGTATGTCCCGCCGCGGCTCCGCCCGCAACATCCGCGATCACCAGATAGCGGCGGGCGGTGCTGAATCCGGTCTGGCCGGTGATGGTAAAATCTATCTGGTTCGCCAGCGTCGCGCCAGCGCCGGAGACCACGCTGTCGCCGGAATTATAGGTTCCACTGTTATCAGCGTCATAGATAACTCGGAAGTTACTCAAATCCGAAGCAGTCACCGTGCCCGCCGTGGTGAGCTTCAAGCCGGTGAAGTCCACGTTGTTGCCGGATGGCGACAATTGGAAACCAAATAATGGCACATTATTATTGCCGATTTGGATGCTGCCGGCGGCGGGCGTCCCGGTGTTGTCAACGGCCAGCGTGCTGGCGGGCGCGAAGGCGAGGCCTTTGATAATCATCCCGCTGGCCGCAGAGTAAAGTGTGAGATTGTCTGCGGTGGTGATCGCAATCGCCGTGTTATAACCCGCCGCATCCGTTAGTTTGATGACGCTGTTGTTGGCGGTCGCGCCCGTGCCGGTGGAGACGAATAACGCCGCGCCGCTGCCGCTTTTCTCCGCGCAAAGTCCGAAGCCGCCGAAGGCCGTGGTGTAAGTTCCATTGGCGGTCCAAGAACCGCTGACCAGCGAATATTTGGAAAGGGTTCCCGCCGTCGCGCTGGTGGCTTGAAGAATGTATAAAACGTCAAACGCCGAGCCATTGCTGCCCGATGAAATTAGATAAAAATCCTGCATCGAGGTCGCTCCGGTTGGCAAGCCGGGCAGGGCCGTGATGGTGCCGCTGGCCGAAAGGGTATTCACCGGCGGCGCGCTGGCCGAGGCCGTAAAGGAATAGACCGCGCCGCCAAACGCTTTCACGCTTCGGAGATTGCCGGAGGTGACGGCAGCGCTTGCGCCATTGGTATAAAAACCGCCTTGGTCACCAATATACCACAAGGACTTGTCTATGGTTGTCGCGCAGCGCGTCTGATTGCCACTGCCTCCCGAGTAGGTCGTCGGGATGGAAACCGTTCCCGATGCATCCAACGTCACCACGGCGCGGGGATTGAGAGTGTTGACGTTGCCCGCGCCTTGGTCAAGATTGACACCGGTAAAGCAAAGCAATGAATCGTCATTGCTGTCCGAAACATAGAGCGTGCTGGTGGCCGAACCGCTGACGCGAATGGCGTTCGCGCCGCTGCCGGGGATGGCAATGGTTTGCATGGCCGTTTGCGCAGCGGTGACGGTGTTGATTTCCACCACGGAACAATTCGTGTTGGAGCCGCTGCCGGCGGCGATAACCATCGCCAGATCGCCCGCTGTGAAAGCATCGGCACGGCCATTCACGGGCAGAACCGCGAGCAGGGCAGAGCCGGCCAACAGCGCCGCGCGGGTGAGGGAGATTTTGGTCAACGACAGTTTGGATTTCATGGGTTCGGGTATGAAGCTCAGTTTCATAGAAACAGGTTGGTTCAGGTTTTGGCGACCGGCGCTGCCAGGACGTTTCCGCGCCCGTTTTTTTATTTGGCTCCGGCGGATCGGTTTTGTCCAATGGAATTAATTCGTTGAACATTTTATCACAGGCGCTGGGTTGACCAAGTTAAAATTGTGTTACGGCGCGGTTGTGGCGGAGAAAGCTTTGTCTCACCGCGAAACTTGCGTCACGGAAAAGGTCAAATGGACGAGCAAGTAGAAATTTTTGCGGAAGTGGTGCGCGCGAGAGGACTTGAATCTAGTTTAGTGCTTTCGCAACTTTTCGCAAATCTTCGTAAAAACCGCATAAACATTCGCGATTATTCGCCGTTCAATTTTCGGCCTCACGTAAGATTACCCCCTAATTGCGCAACTTTTTTGTCAGGAATTGTCAGTAAATTTTTCCGATTCCTGACCACTCTCAATCAGTCCCACTTCCCGAAACTATCCCAGCCCCAAGGCAAAGCAACTGCCAAATTAGTTAAATGAGCCTGCCGGCGGCATTGAATTTGGTTGTGGTGTTTTGTCATGGCGCGTTTCTCTTGAAAGCGGGGCTGTCTCGTCCCTCTGCCATTGGCTGCTCGCTGCTCCATGACTTTTTTCAAGGATCAATTCCGCGCTCCCGCGCAGTCAAATGTTTCCGGCGACGAAGCGCATCGGCCACGCCAGCGAGCGGGGCTATCCGGTAACGCCCCAACTTTCGCTGTCATGGCCGATGCACGCCGGAAACATTTGAAAGTCAGTTCAAAAAGCCACTCCGCCTGGGTGAAGCGAGCAGCCAACGGCAGACGGACGGACAGCGGTTTCAAAAAAAGCTTATGAAAACACAAACTTTATTTGAAGCGATCAGCTCCAGCACCGTCCGGCCATCGTCGGTTTCAAAAACCATTGCGGACAGAATGGCGAGGCTGGGCGAGTTTCGCATTTTAACTCTGCGCGAAACGCCCGCCTATGGGAAAGCGGAAAATCCCGAACATTCCGCCGACTATTGGCGGAAGAATGTCGAGACCGACCCGCGCCACAATCCCGATGTGGAAACCCTCGTTTGTCTGGTCTTGAATACAAGGCGTGACATCTTAGGCCATTTCATCGTCGCCACCGGCTTGCTGGACACGATTCTTTGTCACCCGCGCGAATTTTATCGGCCTGCCATTATTGCCAATGCCGCCGCCATTGTGGCAATTCACAATCATCCCAGCGGGGACGCGACGCCGAGCGAGGCCGACATCAAAGTCACACGGGATTTAATCCGCGCCGGTCAGCTTTTGAAAATCGAATTGTGTGACCACGTCATCATGGGCACGGCCACCAACGAACGCCCCGGCCATCAATCACTCCGCGCGCTTGGCTATTTTTATAGCTGACCCGCCGGACATGCCAGCCGAGGTAAAACACTTCGGCTGGTGTTTTTGCATCTTGGCGAGGCCATCCAAACACAGGAACCGCCCAAGAGTTGTCCATTAAGGGCGAACTTTGGGCGGTTGACGTTCCGAGTTTGGCGCGTTTGCTTTTACAGTGTGGCCTTGAACATAAATGTCATACATTTTACTATTGACATACTTTAATAATTAGGTTTAACTTTGATCCATGATTGAAACTTTGAAATTGGACACCGTGAGCTTTGGCACCAAGGGCCAGGTGGTGATCCCCCGCCGCCTGCGCCGGGAATTCGAGATTGAGGACGGCACCAAGGCCACTGTCGTTTCCACGCCCGAGGGCATTTTGCTGAAGCCCATCACTCGTTCCTACATCAAGAGCCTGCGCGGAAAATACAAGCACCTGCCCCTGATGGAGACGCTCAAGGAAATGAAGCGCGAGGAGAAAGACCGCTGACATGGCCGCCAAAGTTCTGGATTCCTGGGCACTACTGGCCTTCTTCAAGGGCGAAGACGCTGCTGACGATGTGGAAACCCTCATCCACAAGGCCACCGACGAGAAGGCGCGGCTCTTCCTGTGCGTGGTGAACTGGGGCGAAGTTTATTACGGCATGTGGCGAGCAGGCGGCAAGGCCGCTGCCGACGACGTGGCCGCCGATTTGTCCCGGCTGCCGGTTGAACTGGTGGAAGCCGACCTGCACCTGACCAAACAGGCTGCGATTTACAAGGCCGGGAACAAGATGTCCTACGCTGATGCGTTTGCGGCGGCGCTGGCAAAAATCAAAAGCGCGGAACTCGTGACCGGCGACACAGAATTCAAGCCGCTCGAAAAGGAAATCAAAATCAACTGGCTGAGATAGGAGAAAACGAACTATGGATTGGGAATTTTATCCGAGAGGTGATGCTGGCGATGCAAACGCTGCGCCGCAATCACGCATTATCATTGAAGGCGATCACACCATTTCACGTTTTGAGATTTTCGTGCGAGAAGTTTTACAAAACTCGTTAGATGCTGCTGCCCTTGGCAAAAGTGTCAAAGTGCATTTCAAGTTAAGGGAAATTGCTGCTCCTGGATCCAAGCAGAATTTTTTGGATGCAATGGGTTGGCCGGCTCTGAAAGAACGCGTTGCTGCCGCAAATCGCGTTCGTCAGCTTCGAGACGAGCCGGCTGAATTTGGTGATCCGGCCTTGCTTGAGAAAAAGAACCTTAGCGTTCTCGAAATCTCCGAAAGTGGAACCATTGGCCTTTTGGGACGCGAGGCTGTCAGGAATGAGCAAGAGGAAAAACGCTGGCCTGGCGAACCACCAAAAGCGTATATCGCGTTGACCCGCGATGACGCTCGTCGTGAGAAGCAAGGATTGGGTTCAGGTGGCACTTACGGTTTGGGAAACACGAACTAGCCCAACGGGGCACGGTCTGTGTTAGAAAGATTCAAGCCTGTTTCAATCGGCAAACTTCATAGCTCGTCATCTTGCTGATAAAGGCGGATGCGTCCTTTTTCGACAATCCACAATCGGCCCGCGAGTGGATTTTGCTCCAGTCCCTTCACAAAGGTCTCAATGGTTTGGAGTAGATCGTCCACCGTGGTTTTCTTTGGCAGGCGCAAGACGGCAATGCCGGGATATTCGCTGGGGCGATAATCCATCGGATTCGCAAAATCCAAATCCAGCGTCACCAGTGCGCGGCCTTCGCGCCGGCAAGCTTCAATGAGTGCGGCATCCGGCGCGGATTCCATCTGTTGCAGCGGCACAGTGGAAACGTCGTGGCCTGCGGCGGTGAGCAACGCCCGCTCGCGTTCACCAAGGTTTTCATCCAGCTTGAGTTTCACGCGTGCGCTTCCAGGGGAATGTCCACATAACGTTCCCGCGACATTTCCGAGCCGTAAGCGATGCAGGCGAGGATGTCCGCTTCCACCAAGCCGGGATATTGCTCAAGAATTTCCGACACCGGCGCGCCATCCGCGAGCAGATCAAGAATTAGCGACACCCAGATGCGATGCCCACGGATGCAGGGCTTGCCGCCACATCGCGCCGGGTCAATCCAGATGCGTTGCAATAATTCTTCGCGCGTCAAATGTTTCATAATGGCGTCAATCTACCAGAATCCCACAGAATTTACCACCTTCAGAATGTCAACCGTCAGCACGATGGTCCGCATCAACGCCTGGCTTCGCGCTCGGATGCCATCCATTTCACCGTCTGGTAGCCGGTGCTTTTTTCCAACGCCTCCTGTGCGCCATCCGGCGGGATGCCTGCTGCGCGCCGAATCTTTTCCTGACGCAGGCGGTCACGCTCGGCGCGGGCATCGAGTTCGGCGGTCGTCCAGATTCGGGGTTGGCGTATCCACAGCGGCTCGGATTTGTCTTTGACGCTGACGACCAGGACGCCACGGGCTATCAGGGTGAGCAGCCGCCGCCAGGAGGGTTTGCCGCCATAGGTGCAGCCGCAGCGGGCGGCGACCTTCTCCAAGGCCAGCCAGTTGGCGTCATCCATCTCGGTTGACTTGCGTTTCAGAGCCATAAACCTAGCTAGGTTATCGGAGATGTTACAAAGAGACAAGGAAGTGGGGTGCCGACCCCGGCGCTCCGCGCCGTGGCCAGCCCCCCACGTTCAACTGTCGGAACTTTACCAGCCGATTCCACCCAGCACAAGGGATACGGCCCATTGTCGAGCAGGTAGGTTCGAGTTTCAGCTTTTCTCCTCTGGCCTGATCGTAAACCATTCTTTTGCCGCCGCCGGTCGCACCAGCTCGCGATAGTGCTTGAAGATCATTTGCGGACTGTTGCCAGCTTCCAGTGCCACTTGCGCCACATTTTGAATGTCCGCCACCCGATAGCTGATAAACGAGTGCCGCAGCGCGTTATGCTTCCAAGCGAAGGGCGCCCAGCCCTCAATTTTTGCAGTTTCCGCCCCCGGCGGCGCATCGCCTTTGTGTTTCCGCTTCCTGTGTTCCGTTTTGGCTTCCGCCAAATTTTGTCTGGCCTGTTTTTCCGCTTGTTTCAGTTCTTCATGGGTAACGCACTTGACCGTTGCCCAAGCTGCCCGCCGCACGGCATTGATGCCTCGCACCAACGATTCGATTTCACTCGCCATGTTCAAATAAACGCACACCGGCCCGGCTTCTTGGCGATGCCGCAATAGCCAGGCCCGCAGGTTGTCCAAAATCGGCAGCGTCCGCCGGCTGGCCGTTTTCGCCTTCGCCGCCCGGATTTCAATAATGCCTGCATCAAAGTGGATGTCGTTCCAAGCAAGCCGTTGAATTTCCGCGTGCCGAATGCCTGCAAACGCTCCCAGAGCCAGGAACGGTATGACCCGGCCATCCGCGTGCGCCAGAATTTCGACCATTTCCTTCGGTGTGAAAATTTCGATTTCACCAGCGCCATCTTTTGCGCGCGTCACCCCCTCAATCTCATCGTGATCCTTCGGCAGATACCTTTGCACCTTCGCGAACGCAAAGAGCGTCTGCACCGAGGTTCGCAAATTGTTTCGGGTGCGTGGCGACACGCCCAAACCGCGCAGCCACCTGTCAATATCCGGCCCCATCACGGTTCCGATATTGCAGTGAAAGGCATTCGCAAACTTTTCAAGATCGTAGCGCAAATGCTTCAAATACCCTTCGCTCAAGCCATCGCTTTGCTTGAGCTTGAGCATTTCTTCTACCACCGCCACGACCGGGCGTGGTGCAATATGCACCGGATGACGCTTCAAATAATACTGCGCAGCTTGCAGCAACGGCACCTCACCGAGTAATTGTTTCGCCTGCGCGAACTCCACCGCCGCATTTTCGATATGGGTGCCAATCGGGTCCAGCACTTGCCGCGCCCGCAGGTAGGCAGAACGATCAGCACTGGTGAGCGTCAGCACATCGGCGTCGGTATTGCCAAGGCGGTTGACAACCACATTCGCTTCATCTTTGGCGGCTTGAAGCGTGGGGAAAGTGGGGCGCTTGCGAACGCCATCCTGATAGTAGGAAAGCGTGTAGGAATCGCACCCGTTCGACGGCGTGCGATAGATTTTGACCGAAACGGAACCCCGTTTCACCACTAATGGGAACGTAAACGTTTTCACGCCCCAAGACTGTCAGTAATTTGTCAGTAATTCAATAAATTATTAAAAAACCCAAATAAAACATGGTGCGCGCGAGAGGACTTGAACCTCCAATCCTTGCGGAACCAGATCCTAAGTCTGGCGTGTCTGCCATTCCACCACGCGCGCAACCAATGAAATCAACATCTTAACAACGCAACGTTTGCCGTTCCGAAAAGCCGCGTCTGCTCCAATACGTTATTTGCGAAAACCACTTTGGGAAAGTCAAAATAAATGGCCGGCGTCCGCAAACCGCACTGTAATTATTCGCCGGCCTACGGCGACAGAAACGCGAACGCCGGCAGATTCCGCAGCACGGTGAAAATGATTCCGGCCACGAGCAGCGGCAGAAGCCATTGCGTCGGGAAAAATTTCCCGCCCGCCCGCCCGCCTCTTGTTTTCGCGCCAATCCAGATGCCGCGCAGCGCCATGGCCGCCAGGCCGAACACAAGCAGCGCATTGTCGCGCAGCGCCGTCAAAAAGTCTCCGTGGAGCAGCGCGTAAAGCGCCCGCGTCATGCCGCAACTGGGACAGTTCAGGCCCGTGAGCCGGTGAAACTGGCAGACGGGATAAAAATTGTGCGCCGACGGATTGAAGAAAAAAACCGTGGCCGCAATGCCCACCGCCGTCACGGCCAGAACGACGGCCGCAAACCGCGTGTTGGCCGGATGTATTTTTGGCGGCGCGGAGTGCATTTAAAAGCGGCTCAAATGCCAGTGCAGGCTGCCCGGATTCAAGGCCAGTCGAAACAACCCCAGCCCGCACGCAAAAAGCAGGTTGGCCGCCGAAAGCACCAGCCCGATGATCGCCGTCGTGCGGCCTTCCTGCGGTTCCGGCTGCGAACTGATCTGCACCAGCGCGATGATGGAAAAAGCCAGGCCGAGCAGGTTGAACGGCACGCAGCAACAGCACGTCCACGCGAGCAACCCGCAAATCAGCCCGGCGGTGGCAAAGCCGTTGGTGCCGCGCGCTGAAGTTCGCGCCCGGCTTGATGGCTCCGATTCGCGGTGGCGTGCCGGCGAAATCGCCGGCCAGTTCCGGCAGCAGGCCGAGAACCGTCCAGTCGCCCGCGCCGTCCACAAGAACCGGCGTGCGGCTGTCCGCGCGGCCTTGCGACAATCCACTGGCGGATTTGTTCCAGCCCGACCGGGCCGTAAGTTTTGCCGTCCGCGCCGATGATGCGGTATTTCATATTATTCCTCTGCTTCGCCGCCCGCCGCGCCGCCATCCGCGCAGACGCCGCGTTTGGCGGTTGCGATAAATTCTAGCATCATTTTCGCGCCGGGGCTGGAAAATTCTTTCCGCGCCTCGGCCACGGCTTCCGTGAAAATTTTTCCGCTGCGGAACAGCGCGTGATAAAGTTTTTTCAATTCCAGCCGTTCGGCGGCGGAAAATCCCGCGCGCCGCAGGCCGACGACGTTCAGCCCGCAAATGCCGTTGACGCCGCGCGCCACGGTGAACGGCGGCAGATCTTTGCTGATGCCCGCGCCGCCCTGCATGATGCGCCAGCGTGCCGACGCGGCGTGAACTGATGCACGAGGCAAGCTGCCGGAGATGAACGCGCGATCCTGCACCGCGACGTGGCCGCCGAGCATCGCGCCGTTGGCGATGATGACGTGGCTGCCCACCACGCAGTTATGCCCGATGTGCGCGCCGGCCATGATGAAATTGTTCGAGCCGATCACCGTGGCGGCTTCCGGCTTCGTGGCGCGGTTGACGGTGACGTGTTCGCGAAAAACATTGTTGTCGCCAATGGTCACGCGTGTCGGCTCGTCCTTGTATTTCAAATCCTGCGGCGCGTCGCCGATGACGCAGCCGGCGTGGAATCTGATTGCCCGCGCCGATCTTCGTCACGCCCGTCAGATAAACGTGCGGCCCGACCACGCAGTCCGCGCCCAGCTCCACGTCCGCGTCAATCACCGCATACGGCACCGACGCGGACGGTCGCGCTCCAGCTTCGCCTGCGGATGAATGATGGCGGTGGGATGAATCATTTTCACCACAGCTAAACACAGATAAACGCGGATTAAAACTGAATTTTTCCGGCGCGAAGATGCTTTGTGCGTTGCGTCCGTTCGCTGGTAAATTGAATTCGAAATGACTGGCGCGGCCACAACCGAATCAATCGGCAATCCGCAATCGGCAATCGGCAATCCGTTGCCGGAACTGCTCGCGCCCGCCGGCGACTGGGAATGCGCCAAGGCCGCCGTCGAAAACGGCGCGGACGCGATTTATTTCGGCCTCGACAAGTTCAACGCCCGGATGCGCGCGAACAATTTCACCGAGGCGGATCTGCCGAAGCTGATGGAATTTCTCCACCGGCGCGGCGTGAAAGGCTACGTCACTTTCAACACGCTGGTTTTTGAAAACGAAATCGCCGATGCGGAAAATTATCTGCGCGCCATCATCGCCGCCGGCGTGGACGCGGCGATTGTGCAGGACGTCGGCATTTGCCGGCTGATCCGCGAGCTGTCGCCGGATTTTCCGATTCACGCCTCGACGCAAATGACCATCACCAGCGCGGCGGGAATGGAATTTGCCCGCGACCTCGGCTGCAACCTCGTCGTGCTGGCGCGGGAATGTTCGATTGCGGAAATTGAAAAAATAAACGCGGCGCCGTCCGCTGCTTCCCGTCAACCATCAACCATCAGCCATCAACTTCCGCTGGAAGTTTTTGTCCACGGCGCGTTGTGCGTCGCGTATTCCGGCCAGTGTCTGACGAGCGAATCGCTTGGCGGCCGCTCCGCCAATCGCGGCGAATGCGCGCAGGCGTGCCGGATGCCTTATGATTTGATTTCCGACGGCCAGCAAGTTCCGCTCGGCGACCGAAGATATTTGTTGAGTCCGCAGGATTTGGCCGGGCTGGAAATTTTGCCGGAACTCGTCCGCGCCGGCGTCGCCTCGCTGAAAATCGAGGGCCGGCTCAAGTCGCCGGAATACGTCGCCAGCATCACGCGCGTCTATCGCAAGGCGCTGGATGATTTGCGATTTACGAATGACGATTTACGCGCGGATGAAACTAGCCGGCGCATAAATCCGAAATCGCAAATCGTAAATACGAAATGGAAATGTCCTTTTCGCGCGGGCTGTTCACCGGCTGGTTCGGCGGCACGGACAATCAAAAACTCGTCCACGCGCGCTTCGGCAAAAAGCGCGGCGTGTTTCTCGGCGAAGTGAAAAAAATCGTGCGCGACGGCGTCATCGTCAATCTCGCCGCGCCGGTCAAACCGGGCGATGGCATTGTTTTCGACGCGGGCAGGCCGGATGAGAAGGAAGAAGGCGGACGCATTTATGAAGTCCAAAGTCCAAAGTCCAAAGTCCAAGGCCAGCCGTTGACCGAACTGCGTTTCGGCTACGGCGACGTGGATTTTCTGCGCGTCCACGTCGGCGACAAAATCTGGAAAACGAACGATCCCGAACTCGACAGGCGCCTGCGCCAGAGTTTTGCCGGCGACGCGCCAAAATTTCAGCGGCCGATTGAAATTGAAGTCCACGGCCTCGTTGGAAAACCGCTGACGGTCATTGCGCGCGACGAATCCGGCAACGTGGCGAAAGTGGAATCCGCAATGCCGCTGGCGAAGGCGGAAAAACTTCCGCTCACCGACGGAAAACTGCGCGACCAGCTTGGCCGGCTCGGCGGCACGCCATTCAAGCTGGGTGCGCTGAAAAATTTTCTTTCCGGCGCAGTGCTGTTGCCCGTCAGCGAATTGAACCGCCTGCGCCGCGAATTTGTCAGCGATCTGGAAAAGCTCCGCGCACAGCCGAACCGCTGGACGTTGAATGATTGCGGATTGCGGATTGCGGATTGCGGATTAAAAAATGCGCCAGCCAATCCGAAATTCGAAATCGCCAATCCGCAATTGATCGTCCTCGTCCGCAATCTCGCGCAGCTCGAAGCCGCGCTGAAATGCGGCGTGGACGACAATTTATTGCGAGTTTGAAGACCCGAAAAAATATCGCGAGGCCGTCACCACATTCCACACGGCGCGCGGCTGCCAATCGGCAATCGGCAATCGGAAATCGGAAATTTTTGTCGCCCCGCCGCGCATCTTCAAGCCGGGCGACGACTGGATTCTCAAGCAGGTTCGTTCCTGCAACGCCGACGGCTATCTCGTCCGCAATTACGACCATCTGAAATTTTTCGCGGACGCGCGGCGCGTCGGAGATTTTTCGCTGAACGTGGCGAACAAACTTTCCGCCGATTATTTCAAAAATCATTTCGGCCTCGAACGCGTCACCGCCAGTTACGATTTGAACGTGACGCAGCTTGACGCGCTGTTGCAGGCCGCGCCGCCGGAATGGTTCGAGGTGACGATCCACCAGCACATGCCGATGTTTCACATGGAGCACTGCGTGTTCTGCGCGTTTCTCTCCGGCTGGAAAAGATTTTCGCGACTGCGGGCGTCCGTGCGACGTGCATGACGTGCGGCTGCGCGACCGCGTGGGCGCGGAGCATCCGCTCAAGGCCGACGCCGGCTGCCGCAACACCGTGTTCAATTCGCAGGCGCAGACCGGCGCGGAATTTGTGGAACGGCTGCTCGCGCTCGGCGTGCGGAATTTCCGCGTGGAGTTTCTGAATGAAGCCGCCGGCGGAGGTGGAGCGGACGATTGCGAAATACCGCCAACTCTTGCGCGGCGAAATTTCCGGCACGCAGCTTTGGCGCGAACTGAAACTGTTCAACCAGCTCGGCGTCACGCGCGGGCAGATGGGAAAATGACCGTTGAAAAATAAAATGAAATCCGTCGCAATCATCGGCGCTGGCATCACGGGGTTGACCGCCGCGTTTTATCTGAAACGCAAAGGCGTGCCGGTCGCGGTTTATGAAGCCAGCGGGCGCGTCGGCGGGGTGATCCAGTCCATCCGCAGAGACGGTTTTCTCGCCGAGTTCGGGCCGAACACGATTCTCGAAACGTCGCCGAAAATCGCGCAACTCGTCCGCGATGCCGGCCTGGAGTCGCGCAAGCTCGCCAGCGATCCGAAAGCCGAGGCGCGCTACGTGGTGCGCTACGGGCGGCCGATTGAAATGCCTAGCTCGCCGCTGGGTTTTTTTGCGACAAAACTTTTCACCGCCAAGGCCAAGCTCGCCGTGTTGCGGGAACCGTTCATCCCGCCGCGCCGCGATGGCGTGGAAGAAAGCATCGCGCAATTTGTCGTGCGCCGGTTCAACCAGGAATTTCTCGATCACGCGATTGACGCGCTCGTCGCGGGCATTTACGCGGGCGACCCGCACCAGCTGTCGTTGCCGCACGCGTTTCCGAAATTGAAGGCGCTGGAAGACAATTACGGCTCGATGATCAAAGGCCAGATTTTCGGCGCGCGTGACCGGAAAAAGTCCGGCGAAGCGGCGAAGGATCGCGCGCCAAAATTTTCCTTCGATGAAGGCTTGCAGGTTTTGCCGGACACGCTGGCAGCACAACTCGGCGATTCGCTGAAATTGAATACGCCGGTGACGAGACTCACGCAAACCAGCAGCGGCTGGCGCGTGACGACGGCGCAAGGCGAAGCGGAATTTGGCGCGGTGATTTATTGCGGCACGGCGTATCGGCTGGCGGAATTGGTCATTGATGGCAGGGCGGGCAGTGTCGCTGACACCAGCGCGTTTTCTGAAATCAGCTATCCACCGGTGGTGAGCGTGGTGCTGGGATTTCGGCGCGAGGACGTGGCGCATCCGGCGCGTGGTTTCGGGATGTTGATTCCGAAGATCGAGGGTTTCAAAATTCTCGGCACGATTTTTTCCTCGGCGCTGTTTCCGAATCGCGCGCCGAGCGGGCGTTTGAATTTGACGAGCTACATCGGCGGCGCCCGGTATCCCGAGCTTGCCGGTTTGCCGCCGGACAAACTGGTCGAACTGACGCTGGCAGACTTGCGTGTGTTGCTGGGCGTGCGTGGCCGGCCGACTTTTGTCCACACGGCTTTCTGGCCAAAGGCGATTCCGCAATACAATGTCGGCTACGGCAAATACCGCGCGTTGCTGAACGACCTCGAAAGCCAGTTGCCCAATTTATTTTTTGCCGGGCATTATCGCGACGGCGTTTCACTGGGCGATTCGATTGTGTCCGGCGTCAACATCGCGGACCGCGTGGCCCAAAATTTTGAAACCGCGGATGGAACTGGATGAACCGGGATTTTCAACCCAACGCGTCAAGCGAGGCCTGTGCGTGGGTGAGTTTGGCTCTCCAATCCGCCAGCCGCTGTTCGTGTTCTTGCAACACGGCAGCGGGAACTTTCTGTGTGAAATTCGGATTTGCCAGTTTTTGTTCCACTTTCGCGATTTCGGATTGGATTTTTTCCACTTCTTTCGCGAGGCGAATTTTTTCGGCGGCGGCATCAATCAAACCTTCGAGCGGCAAAAACAATTCGCCGAGTTTGGATTGCACCGTCGGCGTGCCTTTGGGTGGCTGATAATTTTCGTTCACATCGAACGTCTCGGCGTTGAGCAGAAGCTTGATCACTTCGGCGTCGTGCGGCGTGAGAAACTGCGCGGGCTTGAAGACGTATCTCACCTTCTTCGCGGCCTGGATGTTGCCGGCGCGGCGCAAGTCGCGGCCATTGCGGACGAGTTCGTATTTCGTGTCGGTCATTTCGAGGTAGCAGTCGTCGAGACCGTAGTGGCCTTTGAAATCGTCGTCGAACGGCCACGGCCACGGCGCGTTCATGATGGTCTTGCCGCCCTGATTGTCCGGCATGTCGGTGGCGTAACCCATGCCGTGCCAAAGTTCCTCCGTGATGAACGGCAGAAACGGGTGGAATAACCGGACGGTGTGCGACAACACGAAATCGATAACCGCGAGGGTGTTGACCTTTTGGGCGTCTTCAGGGAGCGCAACCGTCTCGGTTGCCGCATCGGGCGTCGCGCCCGATGCACGTTCTTCAAATTTATTTTTGTCTGACGAAGATTCCGGCGCGACGCCGGAATCCGCACGCGGGACGCGCGCGCTCCCCAGCACCGCTTTGCTCGCCTCGACATACCAGTCGCAATACTCGTTCCAGAAAAACCGGTAGAGCGCGGACGTGGCTTCACTGAATTTGTATTCGTTCAGCGCGATCGTGACTTCGCGGATCGCGGCGTCGAGCTTGAGCAGAATCCATTTGTCATCCGGCGTGAGCAACGTGCGTTCGATCTCGCCCTGCACTTCGCCGCCCTGCATCTGACGGAAACGACAGGCGTTCCAAAGCTTGTTGCAGAAATTGCGGCCGAGTTCCACGTCCTTCTCGTCGAACAGCACGTCCTGACCGAGCGGCGCGCTGCGCATGGTGCCGAAGCGGAGGGCGTCCGCGCCGTATTGGGCGATGAGCACGAGCGGGTCGGGCGAATTGCCGAGCGTCTTGGACATTTTGCGACCCTGCTTGTCGCGGATGATTCCGGTGAAATACACATTTTGGAAGGGCAGATCCCCCATGAACTCGTAGCCGGCCATGATCATGCGCGCGACCCAGAAGAAGATGATGTCCGGCCCGGTGACGAGGTCGGTAGTGGGATAAAATTTCTTCAACGTCGCGGTCTGTTCCGGCCAGCCCATCGTGGCGAACGGCCACAGCCACGAGCTGAACCAGGTGTCGAGGACGTCGGGGTCTTGGGTGAGACCAAGCTCAGTCAGTTTTTTAGCCTCATTTTCCGAAAAGGTGGCCGCCGTAACAAAAAGCCCATCCTCTCTACTCCATTTGAATTTTTCTTGCGGAAATCTAAACAATGTTTCATGCCCAACCTCACCACAAAGCGAGATCTCAATTCCTAAATGATTTTTAAGGTCGCGGTAATCAGGAATTTTGGCCAACCAAGCACTCAGTTTTTCAGCTTCTGCCTGAGAAATTAAACCTTGATATTGCTGTGGTTTCAAAAACCCACTCCACACCGGAATCCGATGTCCCCACCAAAGCTGACGGCTGATGCACCAGTCTTGAATGTTCGTTAACCAGTGGTCATAAACTTTCGCCCAGCGGTCAGGGTGAAACTTCATCCGGCCATCCGCTACGCAGGCTTTGCATGCGGGCATGCTCGGATATTTCAAAAACCATTGCTCGCTCAAACGCGGTTCGATCGGCACGTCCGCGCGCTGGCTAAAGCCCACGTTATTCTCGTAAGGTTTTTCTTCCACCATCACGCCTTGCTCGTTCAAAATCTCCACCGCTACCTTCCGGGCTTTAAACCGTTCGACTCCTTCTAAGGATTTACCGGCAAAAGATGTCATGAAGCCACGCTCATCTATTACTTCCGGCATCGTCATCAAATGCTCGCGTTCATGAAGATGCTTAGAATATTCGGCATAGGCCATTTTTGCTTCTTCTGAAGCATTTTGATGGAGAACTTGAATCGGAAACTTTTCATTCCACTCTCGAATCTTTCTGGTGATGATTTCAAAGTCCGCCTTGTCGTGCGCGGGCGTGACCTTGAGCACGCCGGTGCCGAATTCAAAATCCACATGCTCGTCGCCGATGATCGGGATAAGCTTCTGCTCGCGCGGCAACTGGATGGGCAGGGGACGCACGACATGCTTGCCGATGAGATGCGCGTAACGCGGGTCTTTCGGATTCACGGCCACGGCGGTATCGCCGGGAATCGTTTCCGGGCGTGTCGTGGCGATGGTGAGCCAGGTGTTCGGTTCTTCGGCGACTTGCACCTTGAAGTGATACATGAAACCTTTCTGCGGTTTCATTTCCACTTCCTCGTCGGACAGCGCGGTCTGCGACACCGGACACCAGTTCACCATGCGTTTGCCGCGGTAAATCAGTCCTTTTTTGTAAAGCTCCACGAACACTTTCTGCACGCAGCGCGAATACTCCGGGTCCATCGTGAACCGTTCGCGCGTCCAATCGCACGAGCAACCGAGCTTCTTGAGCTGGTTGATGATGATGCCGCCGTGCTTTTCCTTCCACGCCCAGACGCGCTTGAGAAATTCCTCGCGGCCGAGATCGTATTTGGTTTTGCGCTCTTCCTTCTTCAGCGCCTTTTCCACCTGCACCTGCGTGGCGATGCCGGCGTGGTCGGTGCCGGGCAGCCAGAGAACTTCCTTGCCGTCCATGCGCGCTTTGCGGCTCAAGATGTCTTGAATCGTGTTGTTGAGCACATGGCCCATGTGCAACATGCCGGTGACGTTCGGCGGCGGGATGACGATGGAATACGCCGGCTTGGCGGATTTTTCATTTGCTGTAAAACACGAATTGACCAGCCAGAACTGATACCATTTATCTTCGACCGCTTGCGGTTCGTAGGCTTTGGGAATTTCGGACATGATTTTTTACCACGGATGGGCGCGATTGTGCGTGTGATTTACACAAACCACAAATCATGCTGAACTGTGAACACAAGCGAACTATTCGTTGAACGCATAAGCTTAAACCTATATCCGCTTCTTCGATGCGGCGCAAGCTTCAGGGAGTCGTTCCGCCGTCCGGGCCGCCAATTTTGCAGCCAGCAGACACCACACTGGATACGATTTTTTTTTGTTATTGCGCGAAAGTTCTTATCGGCTATTCTTAAAAATTCGATTTAAGAAAAATAATGAACGCTGAACTTTGCAAAAGCGCCCTGGAAAAAGTGGGCAACCCCAACGTGCTAGTGAACCTCATCTCGCGCCGCGTGCGCCAGCTCAACGCCGGGGGCGGCGGTCTGGGCCGTCCGCTGGTGGATGTGCCTGCCAGCATGGGTCTGGCCGACATCGCCCTCACGGAGATCATTGAAGAAAAGATGGGCTGGGAATTGCCCGAGGAAAAAGCCGCCGTCCGCCCGGTGGCCAAGAAGCGCAAGAAGCACTAAGGCAAATGACGAAGGCAGAATGAAGAATTAAGAAACAATTCATTCTGTCCGGCTGGTTTCAAAAATTTCCCGCCGCATTCGGCCTTCTGAATGCGGCAGTTTTGTATCTTCATTCTTCATTTTTCATTCTACCTTCAGTCCATGGCCGACATCGTGACCAACCACAAAGCCCGGCGCGATTATCACATCCTCGACACATTCGAGGCGGGCATCGTGCTGCATGGCACGGAAGTCAAGTCGTTGCGCGCGGGCAAGGGGCAAATTGCGGACGCTTTCGCACGCGTCGAGAAAGACGAGGTCTGGCTCTACAACGCGCACATCGAGGAATATGCGCACGGCAACATTTACAATCACGCGCTCAAGGCGCCGCGCAAGCTGCTGCTGCACAAATCGGAAATCCGCAAGCTCTTCGGCTTGGCGGCGGTGAAGGGCAACGCGCTGTTTCCGCTTTCATTTTATTGGAAAAGCGGAAAAGTAAAAGTCGCGCTCGCCGTCGGCAAGGGCAAGCAGAGCTTTGACAAACGCGAGGACATCAAGCAGCGCGATTCCGACCGCGAGTTGAAACGCGCGCAGATGAAGTGGACGAAAGGCAGATAGCTTGAACGCGCGAAGAAAAATTTTTCTGCTGGCGGCGCTGATCTTCGTCCTGGCCGGCGCTGCTCCGGCGCAGGAAGCCACCAATCGCCCGGCAAGCTGGGCGCAAAAAATCGAAATCGCGGGCGTCAAAAATTGTTTCCAAGTCACCAGCAACCTTTATCGCGGCGCGCAGCCGACGGCGGAAGGCATGACGCATCTGCGGGACCTTGGCGTGCGCAGCGTGATCAGTTTGCGCGTGATGCGTTCGGACCGGCGCGAGTTGCGGGACACGGGCTTGAAACGGTTTGGTTTCGCGATGGCTCCGTGGCACGCGAGCGCCGCCGAAGTGGTGAAATTTCTGAAAGTCGCCACCGACACGAATAATTTGCCGGCGTTCGTGCATTGTGAATTTGGCGCCGACCGCACCGGCTTGATGTGCGCGATGTATCGCATCGTCGTTTGCGATTGGACGAAGGAACAAGCCATTGCGGAAATGAAAAACGGCGGATTCCATTTCAGTTGGAACGTGCTCGCGTCGTTCATCGAAAAAGCCAATGTCTCCGATTACAAACGGCGCGCCGGCTTGCCGGATGTGCCGGAAGTGAAGACGCCGGTGGTCGCGGGCCAATTGAAGATGGGGACGGAAAAAGCAAACGGAGGATGACGTTTTCACGCATCCTCCATCTTCAATTTTCAATTCTCGTTTTAAGCGGCCTTCTTGGCTTCGTCGCCCTTTTTCCAGGTGCGCTTAGGCGCCTTGGTGACGAGGCCCTTTTTGAGCGCGGCGGCGGAAACGCGGATGTAGCGGACTTCGCCGCTGGGCAATTGCGCCTTCACCCGCTGCAAATTCACCCGGAACTTGCGCTTGGTGATGGCGGTGATGTGCGTGCCGATGCCGCCCTGCTTCTTGGGTTTGCCAGAGCGCCAGATGATGCTGCCCTTCATCGGGCGTTTGCCGGTCAATTCACAAATGCGTGCCATAAATTTTTCTTTCGTTAAAGAGCCGCAAAGACTACCAGCGAATTCGTTGGTGACAAGTTCTTTTTCAGGGAAATTCTGCGTGCCTTTGCCGTCCACCAAACGTATCTTCTCCGCGCAATTTATATGGCCACACTCAAACCGTTTGCCGCCCTGCGACCGAAACCCGAACTCGCCGCCCAAATTTGCGAGCTGCCCTACGACGTGATGTCCTCCGACGAGGCGCGCGAAATGGCCGCCGGAAATCCGTTGAGTTTCCTGCACGTCAGCAAGCCGGAAATTGATTTGCCGCCGGGCACGGATTTGTATTCGCCGCAAGTTTATGCGAAGGGCAGGGAGAATTTTCAGAAACTTATTTCGCAGGGCACGCTTCAGCAGGACGAGCAGCCCAATTTCTATTTGTATCGGCAAATCATGGGCCAACATTCGCAAGCCGGCCTCGTCGCCGCCGCGAGTTGCGAGGAATATCTGGCCGGCCTCATCAAAAAGCACGAGTTCACCCGTCCGGACAAGGAAGACGACCGGGTGCGGCACATCGAAGCCCTCAACTCGCAGACCGGCCCGGTTTTTTTGACGTATCGCGCCGTCGCCGCGTTTGATGAATTTGTCGCGAAGAAAATTTCCGAAGCGCCCGCCGTGGATTTTACCGCCAAGGACGGCGTGCGCCACACGTCATGGACGATTTCCAGCGCGGACGAAATCAAGTTCGTCGAGGAGCAGTTCGCGCAGATTCCGTTTCTCTACATCGCCGACGGCCATCATCGCAGCGCGGCGGCGGGACGCGTGTTTCAATCGCGCCACGGCGCGGGCCACAGCGGACAATTTCTGGCCGTGATTTTTCCGCACGACCAGATGCAAATCCTGCCCTACAACCGCGTGCTGAAAGATTTGAACGGCCATTCGCCGGAACAGTTGCTTGCAAAGGCTAGAAGCCGTTTTTGAAATCAAATCCGGCGGCGGCGCGAAACCGGCGCGGAAGCACGAACTCGGTTTTTATTTTCAAGGCCGGTGGCGCGCGCTGTGTTTCAAGCCGCAGTTCACCGCCGCCAGCGACCCGGTTGAACGGCTCGATGTGACGATTTTGCAGAAACAGATTCTCGCGCCGGTCTTTGGCATTGACGATCCGCGCACGAGCAAAAGAATCAATTTTGTCGGCGGCATCCGGGGCACGACGGAACTGGAAAAGCTGGTGAACAGCGGCGAATACGCCTGCGCGTTTAGCCTGTTCCCGACGAGCATCGAGGATTTGATGAGCATTGCCGATGCCGGCGGCATCATGCCGCCCAAAAGCACCTGGTTTGAACCGAAGCTGCGCGATGCGATGTTCTGTCATCTGATTTGACGGCGGTTCTGCCCGCTCTTTTGTTTTGTTCAGATTGACCTTCCGCTGCTGCTCCGGTTGAATATCTGAAATGCAACGTTAAGTTGTTTGTTTAATAACATGGATAAGACACCACTAGTCGTCACCCGCGTCAGTTATATCACGCGGCACCGAAACCTGCTCTGACGAATGGCCGATCCCATTCAAGATCCCGCCCGCTTTTCCAAAGCGAAGGTGATCGCCATTAAAATTATCGCGCTGACGCTGTTTACTGTGGCGTTGGGTTTTGCCCAAGGCTGGGCGTCAACCAGAACTTACAAGCCGGAACCCGTCGCCGGGTTTCACTTGGGACTGTTGCACGGCATGCTGATGCCCGCCGCATTGCCGGGCTTGGTGATGGGACATGACCTGCCGATTTATGCGCCGAACAATTCCGGGCGTTCCTACAACATCGGTTACATTTTAGGCATCAACACCTGCGGCACCATTTTTTTCGGCATCGGCTTCTGGCAGCCGCGAAGAAGGCGGTGAAATTTACGATTGACGCTCCACCATAAATTTCGATTTGCAAATCGCAAATCGTAAATCAATACGGCCAGTCGCAAAAAATTTCCATGACACTCAACACCCCGCCGCCCCAATAGCAGTTCGGCGCGAAGGTGAACGCTCTCCGGTTTTTTTCATAAACCAGTTTGACCGGCTGCGCGGGAATGTTTGGATCGTAGGCTTCGAACTCGATGGCCGGCTCCGACTCGCTGAAGCCATACAGCACGATGCCGTGGTTGATGGTGATGTGCGGAAAACGGAACAAATGCACCAGCGCCGCGCCGCGCCGCGAGAGCGAGCGCTTCAATTTTTCCGACATCCTTTCCTGAAACCGCCCGGAGACCCGGAAAATCATGCGCCAGTGGCTGCGCAGAAAATAGGATTCCCACGCCGCGCCGCATTCCGCCTTGAGCAGTGGTTCGTGCGCCCGGCTGAACGAACGCAAGCCGTCGTAGCCGGGAATCACGACCCGTTCCGAATTCGCGCACGCGCGGCGTGGATTGCGGGAAACAATTTCACGAACGAGTTTCCGGTAAGTTTGAGCATCCGCAGGCGGCAAATCCGGCTCAAAGCGGGCGTGATCAAAAAACTGGCGCGTCGCCCGCACCATCACGAAACAACGATGATAATAAGTCGGCGGCGGATCGGCTTTGTAAGTGGTCATCGCTCCCGTGACCGGATCGAAGTGATATTTCCAGACCAGCTCGTGCGCGAACGCGAAGGTGTCGCGCTCAAATTGGAATCCGCGCACGCGTTGATCCGTCGGCGCCATCATGGTTGTTCCGCCGGGCGGGTTCCGCTTAATACCAGTTCTGCGGACAAGACGTTCGCGTCCCCGATAAAAGCGGAAACATTCGCCTGAATCATGGAACCCAAACGGCCGGTGATGGCCGCCTCGATGCGCAACGTTTCGCCGGGCCGCGCCGAGCCGAGAATTTTGACGGCGCGCAACGCGGTCAGTTTCAAGCGCGGCAAAGACGGATTGGCCGGGTCTTCCTGCGCCACCATGCCGGCTACCTGCGCGGCGGCTTCCACCAGCAGCACGCCGGGCAGAATCGGTTCACCGGGCAGATGCCCGCGCAGATAATACTCATTGCCGCGCACGCGATATTCGCCCACGCCGCGCACGCCGGGCGTGAGGCTCACCATCCGGTCCACGAAACGAAATTCCGGCCCGTGCGGCAGCGAGCGCATGGCCAGCAGCAAAATTTCCGGCGACGCGCTCATTTTTTCAACGGTTCAGCCACGGTGAAATCCGGCGGCAAATCGGCTTCAAAAATTTTGGGATCAATCGGCTGGTTCAGCACGACGTTCGTGAAATCGTTGCGCAACTTCGAGCCATCGGCAAATTTCATTTCCGTGACGGCGATGGTGGAATCGTTCGTGTGAAACCCGATCACAATTTGCCCGATGAATTTTCGCGCCTCGGGGCTGCGCGGCTGCAGCGTCATTTGCAAAATGGAATTCGTTTCCGTGGCCGACAACAGCGTAAAACTTTTTTCCATTGTTGCGCGGTCGTGCGGCAGGCTGGCGTCGAGCAGCGCCAGCGCGTCCTTCATCGGGCCGGACGGCACGGCGCCGAGCGGATATTTTTCCGCGCGCTTGAGCCGGGGATAAATGATGAGCAGTTGGTCCGGCGTGCGCAGCACGATGGTCGTCACCGGCTGGCCGAGTTCCCAGCGGAATTCGCCCGGTTTGACCCAGACTTTGCCGTGCGACACCAGCGGCTGATTCAGCACCGCGAGCGTCCGTGTCTGCGTGAAATCGCCGGCCCAGCTTTGCAGGTTGGTTTGGACTTCAAACCACTGGTTGAACTGCGCGTCGTAGTCGCCGGCGCGCAACAGGGTTGCCGGCAGCAGAAACAGGAAACAACACAAGAGCCATTTGGAAAAACAGTCTAGCCGTTCTTCGGCCATATCGGCGTGAATTGATACCATTGCTCAATATCCTTGCGGATTTCCGGCTCGAATGCACGCAGGATTTGCTGGGTCAATTCGCGCCGCGCCGCGCGATTACCCAAATTTTTCCGGTCGTAAATAAATTCCGGCAATACCTTCACCGCAAATCCTTCGGGCCGGCGAACAATTGTCACGCCGATCAGCGCGCAGCCGGACGCGCGGGCCAGTTCCGCCGCCGCGAGCGATGCTTCAAATTGTTTTCCGAAAAATTCCACCGGCACGCCGCCGCGCTCCGGCGGACGATCCAGCGACACCGCCATGTCCGCGCCGGCTTGCAATTGCTTGATGACTTCCACAAACGCAAAACTGTCCTCGCCGATGATCAACGTGTCCACGCCGTAGCGTGCGCGCGCGGCTTTGCGCATTTCGGTCAGGCCGTCGTCCGGCTCGGCTTGGGTGAGAATCGTCAGCCGGATGCCGAGCTGGTTGAGCAGCAGCCCGCCGTGCTCCCAATTGCCGAGATGCAGGGTGATGAACAGCGTGCCGCGTCCGCGCCGGCGCGCGGCGTGGATGATTTCCAATTCGCTGCCGGTGGTGAGCCAGTTGCGCGTGACCCCGCCGTTTTCGACGCGCCACAAGTCAATCAGCTTCGCGGCGAAATTCCGGTGCGCCGCGCGCGCGGCTTTTTCTGCGGCGGACTTGTCGCCGGCGAAAACGGGCTGAAAATTTTGCACCACGACTTCGCAGCGCCGGCGTTGAAACAGCCAATAAAAATCAGCCAAAGCCGCGGCAATTTTTTTTAACAAAGCCGCCGGAAAAATTTTCGCCGCGACCAATCCGAGCTTCCACAATCCGCCGCGGTAAAAGGCCGGTTGCTTTGGACTTTGGACTTTGGACTTTGGACGAAAAAATTGCCACCACGCCGGCAGCAGAAAAATCGAGATGAACGCATTCGCGCCGATGCCCACCGCGCACACCTGGCCGAGGCTGGCCATGCCGAGATTGCTGGAAAACGCGAGTGAGCCGAAGCCCGCCACCGCCGTGCCGCCGCACAACATCAGCGCCCGGCCGACCGAGCGGCGCACGGCCACATGGTCGCCGCCGTGCCGGCGCAGGGCGAGCTGGATGAAAATCGTGTAATCCACGCCGGTGCCGAGCATCAGCGGCAGCGCCATCAGGTTCATCAAATTCCAACTCCAGCCGGCCAGCGCCATGACGGCGAGCAAAACAAATCCGCTCAGGCAAAGCACGGCAAGGCCTAGAAAAATCTCCGTCGCGCGGCGAAAAGCGAACCACAGCGACAGCAGCACCAGCGCGACCATCGGCGTGACGACCTGCCACATTTTTGACTGCACGCGTTTCAGCGTCGCGCTGCCCAGGAGTTCCCAGCCGGACAGCAGCGCATGGTTTTGTGCGAGTTGTTTGGACAAATCCATCAACGCGGCTTCGTCCACTTTGTTCGTGGCGGGATAAACCAGGCCCATCACCAGACATTCGTCCGGCGCGTGCGCGACGAAACGTTTCAACAGCCACTGGCTGACGTGATTTGTCGGCCAGATCAAAGTTCTGCTTTCGCCGGCCCGCGCCCAAGTCCGCACCATTTCTTCAGTCAAGACCATCGCGTTGGTGTTAAACCCGGCATCCGCCAGAGCGTCGCGAAGCAATGGCGCTTTTGTTCCGAGCAACTTCGCTGTGTCCCGATTGGCGGCCTGGTTTTCCCTGCGCGGCCAGAGCGCGTCCGGCAGCAGAAATTTTTCAATGAGATGATTTGTGATTGCGCCGTTCAACAAAACTTCGGCGTTGGTGAGCCGTTGAAAAACTTCCGCTTCGTCGCGACCGGGAACAATCAGCCAGAGCGGCTGCGGCGGCAGGCCGAGTTCGGCGGTCATTTCGTCCAGCGTTGCCTGAGCTTCGCCGTGGGCCGGTTGCAGCGCGTTGCCGCTGCGGTCAATTCCCGGGCGGTGGAAAATTAAAACCATTGCGGCGCACAAAAAAACCGAGCCGGTCAGCGCCATTGCGCCGCGCGAAAATTTTTGCGCAGGTGAAATTTCAATCGCAGCCGATTCCAAGGGCGCCACAAAATAATTCCGCCAGCGGAACGGCGGCTGGTTCGGACGCGGCTGGCGGCGTTCGGGAAACAGCGGCGGCAAATAAATCATCACCATCACCAGCGCCGAAACCGCGATGCCGATGGCGACGAGCGAGCCGAGTTGGCCGAGACCCGGCAGCCCGCCGAGATTCAAAACCAGAAACGCGCTCATGGTGGTGATGGCCGCCCACAAAATGCTCGGCGCGATGGCGCGGCGGATTTCCGGCACGGTCATTTGCGGATGCGCCAGCGCTTCCTGATAATGCACGACCGCGTAATCCACCGCCAGACCGAGCAGCACGGCGGCGAAGCCGAGCGCCACGACGCTGATCGTGCCCAGCACCAGCGCGCCGAGCGCGAGCGTGGCGAACAAAATCAAACCGAGCAGCGCAAGCAGCCACAGCATCGGTTTCCAGCGCCGGTGCGTGAGCCAGAATAACAGCGCGATGATGCTGGAAGTGATGCCGACGGAATGGCTCATGTCGTGTTGCATGGTCGTGGCGATTTCCTCGACGAAAACCGGCCGGCCGGTGTAGCGCACCGTGACGCCTTTCCAATTTTCTTTCGCCGGTCCGGATTGCAATTCAGCGACCACCGCGTGAATCGCCTTCAACCAATTTTCGCACGCGCGATAGCTGGTCAAATCCACGGCGGATTGCAGATACAGCAGCCGAAATTTTCCATCGGCGGACGCGAACATCTGGTTGCCCTGGTCCATGTTCATGCCGCTGATGTTGGTCAGCGCCGGCATGGTCAGCAGGTTGAACGGATCAAACGAGCGCCGCGCCAAATCCATCGGCGACATCGAAGTGGCGAGCAGTTCGCGCGTCTCGTCCAGCGCGGATTTGAGCTGGTCGGGCGCAAGACGATTGGTGAGCGCGGCAAAATCTCCCGGCGGCTGGTTGAACCACAGCCAGCCAAGCAGTTCGCCGAGCTGGTCCGGGTGTTCCATCCACGGCGGCTGCCAGGTCACTTCTTCAACGAGATTCGTTTCGCTGCCGCAAACGCGCCGCAAGTTCGCCGGCCAATTTTTCCGCCGTGTCGGAATCCGGCGCGCGGAGCGTGATCGACCAGTTCGCGGGCGTTGGTGAAATGCTGCTGGTAAAGTTTCAGACCTTGAACCGTCGGCTCGTCCGGCGGCAGCAGGTCAAGAATGTCCACGTCGAAGCGCAGCCGCGCGCAGGCCGAGCGCCGACGGCCACGAGCAGCAAAGCCCACCACCAGCGTTTCAAAAACGAACTCACGGCGACAAGAATCCTTCCACGGTTTCGCCGGTGCGGGAATTTTCCAGCCGCCAGCCGCCGTCCGGTTTGCGCTCAAAAAGAAAATTTTTCGGCAGCGGTTTTCCGTCCAGCGCCGGCGGCAGATAGAGCCAGCTAAAACGCGTTGGGCCGGCGCCGTGTCCGCTGAAACTCAGGTTGCGTTGCGGAAATTTAATCAGCCACTGGTTGGAAGTGGTCTGCGCGGAGAGAATGGCCATCGGCGTTTTGTCGAATTGCATCAGGCAGCACCCGGCGTCATCGCGGGCGAGCACTAGGTCGCCGCCGAATTCCGGTCGTCCGCGCTGCGGACGCCAGAGCGCCTGGCCCTGCTGAACGTGCCAGCCGGAGCCACTGGCGGTGAACAGACTTTGAGGCGGAGTCTGGCAGCCGCTAAGAAACACCAGGCCGGCCAGCAAGACGGATGCGAGAATCCGACGAGGCAGGTGTTGGTCAGCATGTCCGCCGGTTTTGGGCCAGCCGATGGCTGTCGTCTTTCGTTGCGTCATGTAAAATATTCCCGTGCTTGGTTGCTCGCGGCATGATGCTGAATTCCGCCGGCGATGAAAAGTTTTTCGCGCGATAAGATGTCAGTGAGGAATAGGCGGCTTCGTGGTTCCAATGTCTGTGGTCATTCGGACAGCCGAAGAGAAGGCGGAGTTCGGAATGCAGGTCGGCCTGCGGAAGAATGGTGAGGAAGCTTCGCCGGTATGATTCATGTCATCTTCAATAAGATGATAAGATGAATTTCGGGCAACCAAAGCCGGACAATGGAATCGTCCGCAAGGTAAAGGATATATTGACTGAAAGGCCGGATTGCGATTTTCAGACACTCTCTTGAGCGAATTTGAGATAAGTCGAAGCCGTTCTCCGTTTGCCTTGTCTAGGCACGACTAAGGTGCCAGTTATGCCCCCGTTGGTTGCCGCACAAATTAGCTCTTTACTTTGTCAACGTTAATTGGTTTAATTGCGCCATGAGTATTATCAATCTCACTCCTACACAACTCCGTAAAGCGGCCGATCTCCAAGAAGAGATCGCCAAACTGCAAACCCAACTCTCGGCTATTACGAGCAACCATGCATCCGCGCCAGTCCGGATTGCAAAACCGGCTAAACGCAAAATGAGCGCATCCGCCATCGCCAAAATTCGGGCTGCTCAAAAAGCCCGGTGGGCTGCGATAAAAGCGGGCAAGCCGGCTGCCAAAACGGTTGCTGCCAAAGCCCCGAAGAAACGGGGAGGAATGAGCGCCGCCGGCAGGGCCAGAATTGTCGCTGCGCAAAAGGCCAGATGGGCCAAGATCAAAGCAGCCAAATCAGTTGTTGGCCTCAAGCTTGGTGTCGCGGCTAAACCCGCTGCCAGATCCGCGCTGATTTTAAAGCCGGCCAAGAAAAAGATCAGCGCTGAAGGGATTGCCCGGATCAAGGCGGCACAAAAAGCCAGATGGGCCAAGATCCATGCCGAGAAGGCGAAGAAGTAATTTCTTAAACTTTCCAATCGCAAAGGCCACTTGTTTAGAGTGGCCTTTGTTATTTTCAGTCCTATCACATTTGAAATTGATATTGGAAGCTTAATGCAAAAGTTGGGACGAATAACCGGGCAGTCAACCGGAAGGTGCCTAATAGCTATGGTAGTAATGCCAGGCGAAAAGCATTCTCTGGTTCTGAAAATCCCAGTGCATTTCGGAAAGGGCCGCAGAGTCGCGCTTCCTGCAACTTGCGCTGGCCGCCAGGCAAAACTTGTCTAAGTTGATTAGGTTCAAACCGCCGCCGCAATCAGGTCGCCCATTTGCGTCGTGCCAACTTTCTTCGCGGTCGTCTCGATTGGATTGTAAATGTCGCCGGTGCGGTGGCCGTCATTGATGGCCTTGGCCACCGCCGCTTCAATCGCCACCGCCGCGTCATTCAAGCCGAAGCTGTGCCGCAGCATCAGTGCGCTCGACAGAATTTGCGCGATGGGATTCGCCAGATTTTTTCCGGCGATGTCCGGCGCGGTGCCGCCGGCGGGTTCGTAGAAACCAAATGTCTGTTCTCCGCTCGTCGCGCCGAGGCTTGCGCTGGGAAGCATTCCGAGCGAGCCGCCGAGTGCCGCCGCTTCGTCGCTCAAGATGTCGCCGAACATGTTTTCACACAGCATCACGTCGAACTGCGTGGGCTTGAGCATGAGCTGCATCGCGCCATTGTCCACGAACATGTGTTCCAGCGCCACGTCGGGATAATTTTTGCCGGCGCGCGTCACGACTTCGCGCCAGAGAATGCCGTTTTCGAGCACGTTCGCCTTGTCAATGCTCGTCAATTTTTTGCGGCGCAACTGCGCGGCCTTGAACGCCACGTGCGCGATGCGCTCGATTTCCGGCGTCGTATAAACCATCGTGTCAATCGCGCGAAAATTGCCGCCGCCCAAATCTTCCGTCTTTTTCGGCTGGCCAAAATACATGCCGCCGGTCAGTTCGCGCACGACCAAAATGTCAATGCCGTCGCCCTGACGTTCTTTCGCGAGCGGACAGGCGTGCGAAAGAATTTTCGGCAATTTCACCGGGCGCAAATTGGCGAACAAGCCGAATTCCTTGCGCAATCGCAACAACGCGGCGCGTTCGGGCCGTTCTTCTTTCGGGATCGTCGGATCGCGGTCGGGCAGGCCGACGGAGCCGAACAAAATCGAGTCCGATTTTTTGCAGATATCGAGCGTGATGTCCGGCAGCGCTTTTTTGGCGAAGTCAATGCCGGCCCAGCCGACCGGCGCGTCGGTGATGACGAGCTTGAAGCCGAAGCGTTTTTCCGTGACGCGCAAAACCTTGATGGCTTCGCGCATGACCTCCGGGCCGATGCCGTCGCCGGCGAGGGCTGCGATGTTGAATGTTTTCATCAGGAAGAATTTACGATATACGATTTACGATATACGAGCCATTTTCTAAAATTACGTCGCATGTAAATCGTAAATCCAAAATCGCAAATGCCGCTGCCTTACAAAATCGCCACGCTGCTCTATGTTTTCAACGAGCGGGAGGAAATTCTTCTGCTCGAACGCGCGCAGGAGCCGAACCGCGGCTTCTGGAGTCCATGCGGCGGCAAGCTCAAGATGGACATCGGCGAATCACCTTACGCCTGCGCCTGCCGCGAGGCGCACGAGGAAATGGGATTGAAGCTCGCGCCGCCGGATTTGCACCTGGCCGGACTCATCAGCGAACACGGTTATCAGAGACAGACGCACTGGCTGATGTTTTTGTTCGAGGTGAAAGTGAAATTGAAAGTGCTGCCGCCGGTTCACGCGGAAGGACGTTTTGAATTTTTCCCGCGTGATAAAATTTTTGACCTGAAAATTCCGCAGACCGACCGCGAGCAAATCTGGCCGTGGTTCTGGCAGTTTCGCGGCGGATTTTTCGCCGCGCACTGCCATTGCCACGCGGACGGGCGCAATGACTGGACACTGGAAGAAAACAGCGCCAAATAAAGACAAACCTCTTCGCATCTGGCCGATCCTTCTTGCCCGGTGCTTGGGCGACGGGCAGCGAGGCAGCGGCGATCCATCCGTAGCTAAAATCACCGTTCATCACTCGCCACTTTCCGCGCGGCCAGAATTTTCTGCGACGGTTTGTAGTTGGCAATGAAGTTGCGATGGTAATCCGCGAATGTCCCCGCCGCGATGGCCGCGCGCACTTCGGTCATCACTTTCAGGAACAGATGCGAGTTGTGGACGCTCACCATGCGCAGGCCGAGAATTTCATTCGCGCGCAGCAGGTGGCGCAGATATGCGCGCGTGAAATTTTTGCACGCATAACATTCGCAGCCGTCTTCAATCGGGCCGAAATCCGTCTTGTAAGCCGCGCCCTTGAGCGCAAACGCGCCGGTGTGCGTGACCGCCGTGCCGGTGCGCGCGATGCGCGTGGGCAGCACGCAGTCAAACATGTCCACGCCGCGCGCGATCAGCTCGATCATCTGCGCGGGCGTGCCGAGGCCCATCGCGTAGCGCGCCTTGCGCGCGGGCAGATGCGGCTCGGTCAGTTCGATGGCGCGCATCATTTCCAGCTCCGGTTCGCCCACGCTCACACCGCCGATGGCGTAGCCGTCAAATTCCATTTCCACCAACGCCTTCGCGCACTGCTCGCGCAAAGCGGCGTCGCTGCCGCCCTGCACGATGCCGAAAACTTTCTGGCCGTCGGCGCGCGGCTGTTCGCGGCATTCGCGCGCCCAGCGGAGGGTGCGCTCGACGGCGAGGCGCTGTTCCTTGGCGGGCGCGTCGTGAGACGGGCATTCATCAAAAACCATCGCGATGTCCGAGCCGAGCACGCGCTGGATTTCCATGGACTCTTTCGGGCCAATAAATAAAAGCGAACCGTCGAGGTGCGAACGAAATTCGACGCCGTGCTCTTTCACCTTCCGAATTTTTGCGAGGCTGAAAACCTGAAACCCGCCGCTGTCGGTGAGAATCGGCTTGTCCCAATTCATGAATTTGTGCAGGCCGCCGGCGGCAGAAACAATTTCGAGTCCGGGCCGGATGTTCAGGTGATAAGTGTTGCCGAGAATAATCTGCGTGCCCATCTCGTGAAGCTCGCGCGGGTCGAGCGCTTTGACGCTGGCCTGTGTGCCGACGGGCATGAACACCGGTGTCTCAATGACGCCGTTCGCGGTGGTTAAGCGTCCGAGGCGCGCTTTGGTCTGCGAATCGGTTTTGAGGAGTTCAAACATTCAGTAGTTCAAAACCGGAACACCGCCCCAGTTAATAATTTTTTGGTCTCGCGTGACCAGGGTGAGCCGATGAATAATCGCCGTTGCAACAATCAATTGATCAGCAGGATCATTTGTGGTCAAACCGGCGTCGGCAAGTTTGCAGGATTCATCCGCGATTTCGGGCGTGATGGAAAGGACGGTGAGATTCTTCGAAAGCGAATCGTGAATCCATTGCAAAGGCGGACGGTCCAGGGGCAACCGTTCATATTCAACCGCCTTGCAAATTTCCCAAAACGAAATGTCGAGCAAAAACAGAGGCGTCTCCGGCCCGGTCAGAAATTTGCAGCGGGGAGAAATTTTGCCGGCGGATGAAATGGTTTTCCAGGCATTGGTATCGAGCAGATGGCTCATTGCATGGCTTTCCATTTCACCACCGGCTTGCCCAAGTCTTTAAGAATAGAACCGCGCGTTGCGCCGTAAAGCGCGCCGGCCCCGTTCTTTTTAGAAAGAATATATTCCGATTTGCCGCGACGGATGATCACTTTCTCGCCGCGGTCGGCGGCGGAAAAAATCCGGTCAGGCGAACGGTAGAGAATTGTCGCGGTTGCGGTCATCAGATAAACAGTATGATTGATCCGCCGCCCTGTCAACGGCCAAGTTCCGCTTCGGCCACCGCCCGCGCGACCGATTCAACAATGCCGGTGCGGTCCGGGCTGATGAGGGGCATCACCAAGGGAAATTGCATGGCGGAAATCAGGCCTGGCTGGTGATCTTGCGCCAGTCCACGCCTTGTTTGCCGGCGTAAATGGCAAAGGCCTTTTCGTTCTGAATCAGCGTGGCGCGCACGACGCTGGAATTGTCCGCGCCGCCCAGCTCCAAAATATTTTCCGGGATGATGCCCATTTTTTTGTGCGCGTAGAGCAGCGCGAAGACGGCCTGGGCCACGGCCACGAACGGCAGTTCCTTGTAGGCGCCCTCGGTGGCGTCCTCGACGGCGTCGGCGAGGAATTCAAGCTGGTCCACCAGGTGCGGAAATTTCGGCGCGTTGATCTGGGTGAATTCCAGTTTCCACTGCGGCAGGTGGCGCAAAACATTTTCCGCCACGGTGGGCGTGATGGTGGCGGCGCCGCGGTTGACGAATTTGGCGATTTCGGACATGCGGGCAATCTAGTGAAAGCCGCGCCGGTGTCCAAGTGAAATTGTCGCTGGGAAATATTCGCGCCAGTGGCTTTGCAAATAAACGAACACGCCCGGCACTTGGGCCACGAAAAAAATCAACGCAGGAAATCCCGTTGCAGCAACTGCATCAAATCGCTGACGGCCAGCATCAGCTCGCCTCGCCGTTCGGCGGAAGTTTCATCCGGCAAATCAATCGGCGCGCTCATGGCCTCGGCATAGCGATGCGTCAGCGCCATCCGCTCCTCGCGCTGGCCGGCTTGCCGCAAGAGCGCGCGCACTTGCTTCGCGCGGCGTTTCGCGACGGCAATCTTCTTCAACGCCGCGTTGGCGGTCAGCTCGCGCGCGGCCACGCGCTTCAATAATCCACATTCAAACGACCGGCAACGCTTCGGCCGTTCGCCGTAAATGGCGCAAAGTTTTCCATCGAAGCACGCGCACGGCTGCGGGAACGCCAGTTTGGTTTGAGTTTTTTGCTCAAGCGTCATTCCCAATTGCGCCAGCCGTTGGGCGTCGTCGCCCGCGCGCAATTCCACGTCCGCGAACAAGGTGCTGTCGCAGCACAAGCCGCAGTTCGGGCAGAGTTGTTCAACAACCTTGCGCGTGATTTTTTTGGCAGAATCGGTCACAGGCGTCTCCAAGTTGAACGGGTTGACGCCGCGAATCAACCGCTCATTTGCCGGCTGCGATGCGCGCGATGATGATTTGATGGAATTTCCGGCGGCTTGGCCGCTGCTCTTTGCGCTTGCCCGGAACTGATTTTGTTCCATAGTGAACAGCCGTTTTGGAACGGTCGGGCGCTTGGCGCAGCGGTAGCGCAGCTCCTTTACACGGAGAAGGTCACAGGTTCGAATCCTGTAGCGCCCACCATTTCTTCCTGCGGCAAAAGCGTATTCAATGCGTTCTTGCGAAATTGAACTCAAGCCTGCGGTGCGGCGGGCGTTTCGGTTTTCCACGCTTCAATTTTTTCAATGCGGTGGCGGCGCTTGCTGCCGTGCAGTTCAAATTCCACTTCATCGCCGACCTTGCGGTTGAGCAGCGCCATGGCGACAGGCGTCAGGTAACTGATGACGCCCTGGTCGGGATCGGAATCCCACGCGCCAAGAATCGTGAACGTTTCCGTCTGGTTGGACGACAAATCCGTGGCCTGCACGACGGTGCCCGGCCCGACCACGCCAGTGCTGGCATTGGCAAAATCCTGGCCGCGCGCGCGGTTGAGCGCGGCTTCGAGATCGTCCTTCTGGCGCATGAGGATTTTCTGCATTTCCTTCGCGGCCTTGTATTCGTGGTTTTCGCGCAAGTCGCCGTAGCTGCGGGCGATGGCGATTTCCTTGGAGTTGGCGGGGATTTTTTTCTCCACGAGTTCCTGATATTCCAGCCGGCGGCGTTCGAGACTTTCCCACGAGACGAGCAGGCCGGCTTCCTGTTTGGTCTGTTCGCCGCTGACGAGCGATTGCACGGCGGGATGCGCCTTGACGAGCCGCGCGAGCAGCGAGCGCTTGTCCATGTCGTCAAACACCGGCGACAATTTCAGCGCGCGGGTCAAATCCTTGACGACCTCGATGTCCGCTGTGGCGGTCAGCTCGACGATCAGCGCCTGGTCTTCGAGAATGAAATCGCGCAGGCGGTTCGAGCGTCTCTCGTTGAACTGGTCGCGCTCCATCGCGGTGAGCATGGCGCGGAAAACTTCCGGGCCGAGAATGTCCACAAAATCCTCGGTGCGCTCGCGGCCGAACCAGAGGAGCAGTTCGCTGCTGGCCGTATGCTGGTTGATGAGGCGGGCGAGCGCCTCCTTCAGCAGATCCAGCTTGCCGTTGCTGATGAGGATGCCGGCGATTTCCTTGGCGAGCTTCGCGGAAACATAATTCAGCGCGTTCCGCAGAGCGTCCTGCCACTTGTCGGGCATCGCGGCTTTGAACGATTCCAAGGCGCGATGATGCTTGGCGGCGGGAATCAGTTCGAGCAGCGGACCGAACCTGATGCCTTCCTGCATCCAGACTTGCGCGGCGGAAATTTCATCCGCGGCGGACGGCAGGCCGGTGGCTTCGAGCAATTCGTCACGCACAAAAATCGCCTCCAGCGCCACCGCCGGCTGCGTGCGCTGGTGCGACGCGATGTCCGGGTTCAACGCGGCGATGACTTCCGTCGCGCACGCCGTCTTGTCCTTCAAATCGGAAACGGCCTTGAGAATTTCCGCCGCCACCGCCACGCGCGCCTTGAGACCTTTCGCCTTGCGGAAAGCGGCGAGCAGCCGGTCTTGCAAAGACGTTTCCTGCGCCTGATAGACCACCGGCTCGGCCTTCTTTGCGGGCACGATGAAGTGGCCGTCCATTTTCATTTCGCGCCGCGCGGCTTCCCACCATTTTTTCCAGTCGGCGGCGGTGATGACATCGGGCACGAGCACCTGTTGAATTTGGTCCGCAGTGGCCTTGCCGCCGAAGCTGTTCAAAACGATTTTGATCAGGTCAATGTGTTGCGCCACCAGATGGCGGATGCCCTCGAGATCCGTCGCCTTGCGCGCGAGAATGTGATCTTTCGGCACCGGCTTGAGCGATTCGGCGGCGAAGCCCAGGTCCATCGGATGCCCCACCTTGCCCGGAAAATCAATCGTGAACCGCGCAAACACCGTGTCCAGCGTCTTGATGCGTCCGAAGCCCCAGCTCCGGTGCAGGCAACAACCCGCCTCGGCCAACTGGGTCAAGGCCGGAACGTGCCGGCCCTCGATTTTCCCCGCCGCCGCCAGTTTTTCGAATTCTTCTTTCATAAATTTTTTATCTCGCGTCCCACAAGTAGAATCTCTTTATTAAAGTGGTTGAACGACCAAAATCCAAGACAAATTGCGGCGCGAGTTTTATCACAACGGCTGAACCGCAACGAATTTACGGAGAATCTGCTTGAAACCGCGCTCGCCGGCGCGCGGCTTCCACCCGCCGACCGCGGCCTGTGCCACGAACTCGTTTGTGGCGTGGTCCGCTGGCAGGCCACGCTGGACTGTCTCATCGCCCGCAAAACCACGCCCGGCCGCGAGCCGCGACCCGCGCTCCAAAATCTTTTGCGGCTTGGACTCTACCAGATTTTCTGGCTTGACCGCATACCGCCGCATGCCGCCGTCCACGAAACAGTCGAGCTGGCCAAACGCGCCGGCTACGGCCACCAAGCCGGCTTCGTCAACGCCGTCCTGCGCGGCTATCTGCGCGAGTCCGGCGAGATCCGAAAAATTCTCGCCGACTGAAAATCTCCCGGCCCGCGCTCGGCTGGTCGCATCCCGAATGGCTGGTGGAACGCTGGCGAAAAAGATTTGGCGATGAAAAAACGCGGCAGCTTCTGGAATGGAACAACACGCCGCCCAAAACATATGCGCGAGTCAACTCGTTCAAAACGGACGCCGGCAAACTCGTTGAACGGTGGCGTGACGAACATGTGGAATATGATTTTTTCACGCGCGACTGGACCGGCGAAAATCTGGCCTTCGAATTGAAATCACATCCGCCGCTGCCTTCGCTCGGCAGTTTCCGCGATGGCTGGTTTTATCTGCAGGACCCCAGCACGCTGCTCGCCGTGCGCGAACTCAATCGCGCAACCGGGCGAAACAATTTTGGATCTGTGCGCCGCGCCCGGCGGCAAGACGACGTTCATCGCGCAATTGATGAACAACGAAGGAACAATTGTCGCCTGCGACATTTCCGAAGATCGGTTGAAATTGGTCCGGGAAAATTGTCAGCGGCTTGGCGTGACGTGTGTCGAAGAATTTACGATTTACGATTTACGATTTACGAGTCGAATGTCAGAAAAGGAGCGTAAATCGTATATCGTAAATCCGAAATCAAATCGGCAATCGGCAAACGGCAATCGGCAATTCGATAAAATTCTCGTGGATGCGCCATGTTCCAACACCGGCGTCATGCGCCGGCGCGTGGACTTGCGCTGGCGGATTGCGCCGGAAGAAATTTCACGCTTGCAAAAATCGCAGTTAGAATTGCTCAACCAAGCCGCGCCAATGCTAATGCCCTGCGGCATTTTGATCTACAGCACTTGCAGCTTGGAACCGGAGGAGAATTCTGAAGTGGTAAAACAATTTCTCGCCGCCAACCCGGATTTCAAACTGGAAAGCGAACGCCAGTTGCTGCCGTTTGCGGATGGCGTGGACGGCGCATATGTTGCGCGGCTGAAAAATTTGTCTTAACCTGCCCACGTATGGAACTTGATTTGGAAGGAAGAATTTGCCGACCGCGCCTATCCGCTGCTCGCCAGCCTCGTCACGCCGCGCCCCATCGCGCTGGTGACGAGCATCAGCGCCGACGGACGGGTGAACGCCGCGCCGTTCAGCTTTTTCAACGTCTGGGCGCGAACCCGCCGATTTGCGCGTTCGCGCCCGGCGACCGCGAAAACGGCATGCCGAAGGACACTGCGCTCAACGTCCGCGCCACACACGAATTCGTCGTGAACCTCGTGGACGAAAATATCGCCGAAGCCATGAACCAATGCGCCGCGTCGCTGCCTTATGGCGAAAATGAATTAGTCCGCGCCGGCCTGACCGCCGCACCGTCGTCCATCGTGAAACCGCCGCGCATCGCGGAATCGCCCGCGAGCCTGGAATGTGTCGAATGGGGCACGCTGCAAATCGGAAAAAATCGCGTCGTCATTGGTTTGATCAAACGACTGCATCTGCGCGATGAATTGTTCGACGCGGAGAAAAAACGAATTCACACCGATAAGCTATTTCTCATTGGCCGCATGTCGTCGCCGCACTGGTATTGCCGCACGCGCGACCGGTTTGAAATGATTCGTCCTGATTGACGCGCCAGACCGCATGTCCGAATTGATCCGGATCAATCTTCATCGCAGCGCGCAGCCCGGCCGGCTTGCGGTTGCTCTGCGGCAAGGTTTTGAACAGCGGAGCATTGATCCGAAATTTCATTATCTGAATCCCCGGCAGTCGCAGGCGTGGCTGGCGTTGCACAAAAAATACGCGCCCTTCGCCGCGAGCGCCCAAGGCCCGGATGCTTATGACTCGGCGTTCAACTGGGTGGGCCAAAATCTGCCGGCTGGCGCGGTTCACCTTGTAAGCCTGGCCTGCGGCGGCGCGGGCAAGGAACTGCGGCTGGTGAAATCGTTACAGCGCGCCGGCCGGGAAATTTCCGCGACGGTGTCGGACATCAGCGTGCCGCTGGTGGTGGAAGGCCGGCAAACGCTTTCTGCCGGCGCCGGCTTGACGGATGTCGAGGCGGTGGTTTTGGATTTGCTGGCCGCCGGAGATTTGAGCCGGTGGTTGCCGGCGGACCGGATGCGGACGGCCAGCCGCGTGATAACTTGTTTTGGTCTGATGCCCAATGTTGATCCGCTGGCGATGGCAGCACGGCTGGCGTCGTTGCCGGCTAAAAACGACGTGCTGCTGGTCGGCGCCAATCTGGTGCCGGAAGCGAATTACGCGGAAAGTTTGCGCCAAATACTCGGCGGCTACGACAATGCCGAAACGCGCAGCTGGCTGTCACTGTTGTTGCTGGAAGCGGGTTTTGAAACCGAAGACGGCGAAATCAATTTCACAGTCGAGCCGTGTCCGAATCTGCCGGAACTGCTCCAGATCGTCGCGTGTTTTCATTTGCGCCGGGAACGGACGATCGAACTGGCGGGCGAACCGTTGAAATTTTCCGGCGGCGAAACCGTGCGGCTCTTTTTTTCCAACCGGTTCACCCCAAAATTGCTGCGCCGGGTTTTTGCGTTGCCGCAAATAAAAATCCTCGGCGAATGGGTGTCCGCCGAGGAAACGGAAGGCGTGATTGCCTGCGGGATTACATGCCCATGATCGAATAGCCGCCGTCCACATAAATCACCTGGCCGGTGATGCAGGCCGCGCCGTCGCTGGCGAGGAACACGCCGGTGGCGCCGAGTTCCTCGGGCACCAGATTGCGGCGCAGCGGCGAACGCGCCTCGTAGGTCTTGAGCATTTCGCTAAAACCGGAAATGCCGCGCGCGGCCAGCGTGTTGACCGGGCCGGCGCTGATGCAGTTGACGCGGATTTTTTTCGGGCCGAGATCGTAGGCGAGGTAGCGCGTGCTGGCTTCGAGCGAGGCCTTGGCCACGCCCATGACGTTGTAGTGCGGCACGACTTTTTCCGCGCCGTAATAGCTCATGCCAATGATGCTGCCGCCGTCGGGCATCAGCGGTTCGGCGGCGCGGGCGAGCGCCACGAGCGAATAGGCGCTCACGTCGTGCGCGATGCGGAAGCGCCTCGCGGTTCGTGTCCACAAACCGGCCTTCCAGCGCGGCTTTGGGCGCGAACGCAACGGAGTGCAGGAGCAGATTCAGCCTGCCGAATTTCGCGCCGACTTCGCTGAACACATGGGCGATGTCTTCATCCTTTGTCACATCGCAAGGCATAATCAACGTGTCCGCGCCGAACGTGCCGGCGAGTTCCTCGACGTTTTCCTTCACGCGGTCGCCCTGGTAGGTGAACGCGAGCCTGGCGCCTTCCCCGGCCCACGCCTGGGCGATGGCCCACGCGATGGAGCGCTTGTTGGCGACGCCGAAGACAATTCCCGTTTTTCCTGCAAGCAATGACATAATCGAAAATAATTTTTAAGTTAACCGTCTCGCAGGATGGCAAATCAGGGGCCGCACGGCAATTTCATTTTGGCTTCCGCCTCGACGGGCGCGGACGCGGCGGCTAAATTCCGCCGATGGAAATGAATGCCATTGCCGACGGGCTGATCCAGTATCTGATGCTGGTCGCGCTGCTGACGTTCCACGAATTCGCCCATGCGTGGACGGGGTGGAAATGCGGCGACGACACCGCGCGGCTGCAAGGCCGGCTCTCGCTGAATCCCATCGTCCACATTGATCCCATCGGGACGGTGGTGCTGCCGTTGGTGATGATTTTCCTGCCGGGGTGGTTCGGAAAAAGCGTTTTCTAATCGGCTGGGCTAAACCGGTGCCGTTCAATCCGCACAATCTCGACAATCCGCTGGCGGGATGAAATGCTGATCGCGATGGCCGGCCCGGCGATGAATCTGCTTCTCGCGGTGGCGCTGGTGGCCTTCGCGCGCGCCGGCTTGATGTTTCATTCCGTGGACGCCGCCGAAATTTTCATGCAGGCGGCGACAATTGAGCCTGATCCTCTGTTTCTTCAACCTGATTCCCGTCCCGCCGCTCGACGGTTCGCACGTCCTGCGCAATGTGACCGGCATGAGCTATGAAACTTATGCCAACTTCGCGCGGTTCGGTTTCATCATCGTCATCGTGCTGTTGCAAATCCCGGCGGTTCGCAGCCTGCTGGCCGTCGTCACCTACGGCACGCTGGATGTGCTGGCGCGGATTTTTGGCGTGTTTTAATTGCCGATTTTGGCGGCATCCCGGAATGAACCTGCTCGAAATCAAGAACCTAAAAATGGATTTCGGCAAAAATGCCGGGGCGCTCCGGGCGATTGACGACGTGTCGCTTTCAATTGGCGCGGGCGAAACGGTCTGCCTCGTCGGCGAAAGCGGCTGCGGCAAAAGCGTCACCGCGCTTTCCATCGCGCAACTTGTGCCGATGCCGCCGGCGAATTATGTCGGCGGAGAAATTTTGCTGAATGGCCGGGACGTTTTGAAAATGTCGCCGCGCGAATTGCAGCAAATCCGCGGCGGCGTGGTGAGCTACGTTTTCCAAGACCCGGGCGCGTCGCTGAATCCCGTTTTTCGCATCGGAAATCAAATCAAGGAATCGCTCAAGTTGCATCGTCCTGATTTGACAGGTAGGGCGGGCAGTCCTCTGCCCGCCGAATTGGGAAGCGGAACTTCCGCCGGCGCGCACGGAGTGACGCGCCCTACCAGAAAGGATTTTAACGCCGAAGTCATCCGCCTGTTGAAACTGGTCGGCATCCCCGCGCCGGAATCGCGCATCCGAAATTATCCGTTCGAAATGTCCGGCGGCATGCAGCAGCGCGTGATGATTGCAATGGCGCTGGCGAGCGAACCGAAGCTGCTCATCGCCGACGAGCCGACCACTGCGCTCGACGTGACGATCCAGGCGCAGATTCTGGATTTGTTGAGCGAACTCAAGCAGCGGCTCGGCATGGCGATTTTGCTCATCACGCACAACCTCGGCATCGTCGGCGACATGGCCGACCGCGTGGCCGTGATGTATGCCGGGCAGATCGTCGAGCTGTCGCCCGCGCGCGAACTCCTGCGCCGCCCGCTGCATCCCTACACCCGCGCGCTGATGAATTCCGTGCCGAAACTGCGCGGCGACGCCGACCGCCTCTCGGCCATTCCCGGCAACGTCCCGCGCATCGGCAATTTCCCGCCCGGCTGCCGGTTCGCCCCGCGCTGTCCGATTGCCAAACCGGAATGTTCCGAAAAAATTCCCGAACTGCTCGAAGTCGAACCCGGACGTTTCGTGAGGTGTCCGTTTTGGAAAAATGAATAAATTTTAACGCAGAGACGCAAAGGCGGAGAGTCGCAACGCGACGAATGGAAATTAGCCAGCTACGAAGTGGCTGGTTGTCATTGGAAAAATAATATTCGTGCCGCAAGGCACGGCGGAATTGTGCGAATGTTTTCCGGCGTCCTTTCAGGACGCGAGGCTTTGCGGGCGCGGTTTCCAGCCACAATGTGGCTGGCTAATTTCCGATGCTCCTTCGGAGCTGTGAATTGCAGGAATTAAATTGCGAAGCCATATTTGCCCGGAGGTGCTTTTGTCAGCGTCCAATTTCCGTGAGTGACTTCCGTTAGCACAACGTAGTCTCCACCTTTTACTCCAGCAGTTCGGTAGAAGTGGGCAATTTCCCCACGAGCGCGGAGCCTGTTTCCATTTTGGAGTAATTCGGTTGAAAAGCGTTCGCCACTTGGCAATGCCTCAATTATCAACAGTTCGCCTATTTTAATTTTCCCGCGTTTGACGTGAGGAGTTAATGTCAGCAGATTTTGCCTTATCATTCCTTCCGTTACCTCGGTAGGCAGTTCGCGGATTTTTCCATTTGCTTGCGGTTGCACTCTTGTCGTTGAGGCTGCAATAACCGCGACTCCAGAATTTAGGCCAGCCAGTCGTTGTTGAATAATTTCGTGTTGGTGTTTTAGGTCTTCGAGTTCCGCAACTTTGCGAGAATGTCTTTGGACTTCTGCAAGATTGCGCTGTTTGGCTGCGTCAATGATTTGATCATACGCTGCGTTGATATGCCTGTTTATTTCGTTAGTTTGAGTATTCATGCGTGTAAGTATTACATACCAATACTAACCTGTCAACAACTTTTTGAGAACAACGTCAAATCGCCAGCAACAGACGTTTGATTTCCTTGAGCCGCGTCTCTGCGGTAAATTCCGCGTGTTCCAGCTCCGCCAGGAGCGAAATCTTTGTAGAAAATTTCCCCGATTGCGAAAAGCTCCGTCGGAGCGGCATCTTCTGAAAATCATTTCGCCGGAATATGCCGCTCCTGACGGAGCTGAAAACATTTTGATTTTTGTTTCTACAAATATGCCGCGCCCACGGCGCTGGGCAAAATCCAGTTTGCCGCATTGACGCCAAACCGCCTTGCGCTTAGTTTTCCACCATGAGCACGGTTGCTGAAATCAAGGCTGCGATTCCCTCGCTGACGCTCGAAGAGCGCGCGGAGGTCGCCCGCTGCTTGAGCGAGTGGCAGGACGATAAAAATCAGCCGCAAAGCGAAACGCCGCCGCGCGTCCGCGAAAAACTGGCCGAGGCCGCGCGCGGAAAATTCTCACGGGGCGACCGCTCGAACATCTCCAAAATCCTCTCCTCGCTCAAATGAATCCCCGTTGGGAAGAGAGCGAGTTTGTCTTCGGCGATTTGCAGACAGTGGCGCAATTCATCCATCGCGACAATCCCTTCGCCGCGCGATTGTTTTTGGAAGCGGTTTACGACACCTTTGAATTTCTTGCGCGCAATCCCGGTGTCGGTCGCCAGCGCGCGGATTTGGGATTTCCCGAAATTCGTTCTTGGCGTGTCGAGGGTTTTAACCGTTATCTGATTTTTTATCGCGAATTGCCGGATCGAATTCAAATCTGGCGGGTCTTGCATGGCGCACGCGATTTGCATCAAACTCTCGGCGGACCATGAGCCTGCTCGAAGTCCAAATCTGAAAGTGCGTTTTTCCGTGAAGCAGGGATGTTCAGCCGCGTCTGCGCTTTTGCCGAGCCGGCGGCGTGTGGAAATGGAGCGGCTGGGGCTTGAAATTTTCACCCCGCCGGTTCAGAAAGTGATGCCCAAAGAGGTGCGGAACTCGGATTGATTTTGGTCAGTGCCCGGCGCATTTTCAGTGTTGTAGTGGTCAATGACGGTGAAGTTGAGCGAAAGATTTTTCCAGAAACCATAGCTTAAATTGGATATGAAGTCGCCGCGATACTGGCCTTGGTTTTCCATGTCCGCATACCACGCCAAACTTCCGGTCAGAATCAGGTTTTTCCAAATGTGCCAGGTAACATCATCGGCCAGCCGAATGTAAAACGTTTTCAGATCGGAAGCATTGCTCCGGTAAGCCGCCTCATAATCCAAACCGCTGTCAACATTCATCACGAAGTTCGTGGCTTGAATGAGATGCCGGCCAGCGCCCGGGCCGACCTGATATCGGAAATTAATTTTTTGAACGTCGTCAAACCCCGCTCCCAACAGACCGTATCCGTATGATTTTTTCCCGATGTCGAAATCGCTTCGGTCGGTGGCTCCCGCGTGATTGGCTGAATCCACGTCGCCGGTTCTTTGATATTCCCCCCCCGAATCAAAGGTGTTCCTGAAAAATTCTTTGGGGTCGGATTCGTAAGGCAAGGCGTAAGTGAGTTTCAAATGGCCGGAATAATCCTGCGAGTCCCTCGTGCCAAAAACGGCGTCCAAACCGACGCTCGCTTCCCCGCCCCATTTCCCTTTGGGTTTGGCGGCTGGCTTGGCAACGGGTTTGGCCGCGGCCAGCTTGGTTTGCGGCGGCGGGGTGGCCGGCGAAGCCGCCGGTTGCGCGGCAGGCGCAGGCGCATTGGTTGGCGGCGGCGCGATCTTTTCAGTTTCGCGGCTGGCAATCTCGGAAAGCGGAACCGACAGCGCCTTGACCCAGGCATTGGAGATCACCACCTGATTGGTGTTTTCCGAAACGATCAGACCTTTTATGAGATCACCGCTTTTCAAATGCAAAATGACGTTTTGCGCTGAGACCGCGTCAGTCATAATGCAAATCAGAGAAAGCCCCAGCCAGAAAGCGGCGAACGGGCAGCGCTCAGTTCTCTGAAAATATCGCATGAGTCAGTTGCTTCGGATTTGCATTTTCAGCGTGGCCAATCAATACGTCGGCGGTTGCGGCAGCGTGCGCCACGACTGGACCACGCCATTGGCGAAAACGACCTCCGCCGAGACGTAAGTCACCGGCTGATATTCATAATGCGGAAAACGCCCCCGGCTCCAATAACGGGTGCCTTGCAGATAGCCCCCTTCATACAGCCAGGTGATCACGGTTCCAGTCTGGTCCCCACTCTGAAGGATTTGCGATGGCGGTCCCCAGGCGATGTAGACCGCATCGGTGGTCATGCCGGCTTTGATTTCGCCCTGGCTTACCAGCGCTTTGATATCGGGAGGGAACGCCGTGTAAGCCGCGTTGCGCTCGTGTTCGCGCGAGCTAACCGTGCTTGGGGTGGCGCAACCGGCCAAAAACACGATCATCAAAAGCAAAATGAACGGCGCAGCCGATCGCGTAGCATTGGCAATGACCGTCAGCGGTTCAATCAGTGTGGACGCGCTATATTTGGAGTTCTGTTTGCGGAATTTCATAAGTCAACTTCACCCAAAGTTTAGCCAGTGAGACAAGGCCAGATGTCACGGTTTTGTAAAATCAACCGCTTGAAATGTGCTCGCTGCCGCGCGGATTGGGCTGCTTCGGCCAACTCACACGCGTGCTTGCGGCGGAACCGAAAGGTGTTACAATGCACGCAATGAAATTTGCGCTGGCCATTTTGACGTTTTTCCTGTTCGCCTTTTTTATCAGTTGGGGCGTCATTGAAATGCTCAAGGGCCGCCCGTGGCTGCTGCTTGCGGCGGTGGGCCTGTTCCTCGGCACCTTCATCAAGTTCGGCTGCCTGTCGCACTGAACCCTGCGACGTGTGTCGGGTGACACATGACGCGAATTTACCCCGTCTTGTCACTTGTCACCCGTCACTCGTCACCCTTAACCTGTTCTCATGGCTTGGTTCACTGACCGGCATTGTTTTCTGCTCGCCGTGATATTTTACGGCTTGAGCGCCATCTACTCGGTTTTCCTATGGCGCAAAGGGTTTCGGCGGGACGATTGGGTGAATTATTTTCTGCTCGTGGCCGGCGTGACGCTGCACACGCTGGCCATGACCAAGCGCGGCCTGACGCTCCACAGTTGTCCGGTCAACAATCTTTACGAGGCGACGACGTTCCTGCTTTGGGCGCTCGGCCTGGCGAGCCTCGTCTATTCACTGCTGCCAAAATTAAAATTTCTTTGCGCCTTCACCTCACCGGTTTTGTTCACCGTCGGCGTGTTCGCCCTGATGCCCTCGCTCGACCCGCCGCACGGGCCGAAGCCGGAATTTTCCGGCGCGCTCCGCAGCATCCACGCGGCGACCATCCTGCAAGCCTACGGCGCGTTCGGCCTCGCGGCGGTGGCGGCGGCGATGTTTCTGGCCCAGCAACACGACTTGAAAGTCCACAAACTGCGCGCGCTGCTCTCGTCGCTGCCCTCGATTCAGCGCCTCGAACTGGTCACGACGCGGCTGGCGCTGGCCGGCTTCGCGCTGCTGACCATCGGGCTGATCGCCGGCAGCCAGTTGCCGCGCGTGGAAGGCGTTTCCTATTTCGCCGATGTTAAAGTCATCTGGTCGGCGCTGCTCTGGCTCGTTTATCTGGAGGCGCTCGTCTCGCACAAATTCTTCGGACGCTCCGCCCGCCGCTTTGCCATCGGCATTATCATCGCCTTCGTGTTCCTGCTGCTCACCTTCTGGTTCACCAACTGGCTTTCGCCCCTGCATCAGAACGTCGCCGGGCCGGCCGCCGGCAGCCCGTTGATTCGGGAGACGAATTCCGCACCATGAGCGTCGTCGTTGTCGGCTTGAGTCATCGTTCCGCAACCGTCGAATTGCGCGAGCGTTTTGCCTTTGCCGGCGAGACAATACCCGGGGCGCTCCAGGCGTTGCGCGACGCCGGCATTGCCACCGAAGCCGCGATTCTTTCCACGTGCAACCGCGTGGAAATCTACGCGACGACGCTGCTCGCGCCGGACGCGGCGTTTGTGGAATTGAAAAAATTTCTCATTGCGCATCACGCCTTTGACGGCTCGTTGGGCGATGAACTTTACACGCTGGCCGAACCGCACAGCCTGCATCACCTCTTCAAAGTCGCCAGCGGCCTCGACTCGATGGTCATCGGCGAGACGGAAATTTTCGGGCAGCTCAAGCAGGCTTACGAACTCGCGTTCACGCACGGGCACACCGGCCCGCGTCTGAACAAGGCGTTCCAGCGCGCGTTCAACGTGGCCAAACACATCCGCACCGAGACGAACATCCAGCGCGGCAGCGTGTCCGTGATGTCCGCCGCCGTGGAACTGGCGGAGAAAATTTTCACGTCGTTGGCTGAGCATGAAGTCCTCGTCATCGGCGCCGGCGAGACGAGTGAAAAGACCGCCCGCGCCTTGCAATCGCGCGGCGTCAAAAAAATCACCGTGACCAACCGCTCGCCCGAACGCGCCGTCGCGCTGGCGGCGGAACTCGGCGGCCGCGCCGTGCCGTTCGCGCAATGGCCGGACGAGTTTGAGCACATTGACATCGCCATCAGCAGCACCGCCGCGCCGCAGTCTATCCTTGATCGCGCAACGCTGGAGCCGCTGATGCGCCGCCGCCGCAATCGGCCGCTGCTGCTGATTGACATCGCTGTGCCGCGCGACATTGACCCCGCCGTCAACACGCTCGACAACGTCTATCTTTACAACGTGGATGACCTGCAAAGCATTGCCGATGAATACCTGACGTTGCGCAAGGAAGAAGTCGCCCGCTGTGAAACCATCATCGCCGAAAAAGTCGCGGCGATGTTGGAAGCAAACAAGTCCGCATCCGCGGCTTGCCGCGCCGTGCCGTGAAAATTGCGCAACCGCCAGCCACTTTCGGACTTGACCGGGCTGGACTGCCGGGCTAGTTGTGTGGTTATGCTGGCCGTTTTACAAAGGAATTCAGACAACCATTTCGCAAATTTTTTTCGTGGCAAGAAATAAACCAGTTCAGACCGTCGGCATCATCGGCAGTGGCCCGTCCGGGGCGACGCTCGCCTCGTTGCTCGCGATGAAGGGCATTGAAGTCACGCTGTTCGACGACGGCCGCCGGCCCGACTTGATCGTCGGCGAATCGCTCATTCCGGCGATCGTGCCGGTGCTGCGCAAGCTGGGCTTGGAAGAACGCGCGGCGGCGATCTGCCAGCACAAACCAGGCGTCACGTTCACCTTGGACGAAAATGAGAAGATCGAGTTTTGTTTTCAGTCGCTCGCCGGCACGACGATGCCGACCTACGCCTACAACGCGCCGCGTCCGGCGTTTGATAATTTGTTCGACGCCCGCGCTGATGAACTCGGTGTGAAGCGTGTGCGGACGCGCGCAAAAATCGAGCGCGTCGGCCAAGATGGTTTGCGGCTGGCGGAAGAAACTTTAGCCCAGGCGCCGTCGCTTCGGGGCAGGCAGCCGGATTTGATTGTGGATTCCACGGGGCGCACCCGGCTGTTCGCGCACGCGATGGAAATTCCCGCCGAAGTCGGTCCGCGCAAAGACGTGTCTTACTTTGCCCACTATGAGGGTTTTGAGGAAAACATGCCGCGCGGACAGGTCATCATTGGCCGGCTGGAGGATGGCTGGAGCTGGCGTATTCCGTTGCCGGGCCGCCTCTCCGTCGGCGTGGTGATGAACAAGGATGCAGCGGCGCAACTCGGCGCGACGCCGGACGAACGGCTTGAAGCCATCATCAGCCGGGATCCAGTGCTCGCCGCTGCCGGAAAAAATCGCAACCGCCTTACCGCGGTTGTCACTTACACCAATTATCAGCTCGTTTCCGCGCGCGGCTTCGGGCCGGGCTGGGCGATGACCGGCGACGCGTTTGGTTTTGTTGACCCGATGCTCTCGCCGGGAATGCATCTGGCGCTGCATTCGGCGGAACTGCTTTCGGAAAATCTGGACAACCTGGCGGCTTATTCGCGCGAGATGCGCAAGCTCATCCGCGCCTGGATGGGGCTGATCGAATATTTTTACGACGGCCGCATTTTTTCGATGTATCAAAGCGGAATGATTTTTGAACGGAAATTTCCCGGCCGGATCACCGACGCGCTCCATGTTTTCTTCAACGGCAAAGTCGCCTGCATGGCCGCCGGCGCGACCACCGCGTCGCGGTTCGGCCACGGCATGTTGGAAATCATGTCGCGCCCCGCCGGCTGGATGACCGATCCGAAGACGCTGGCGATCCGGTGAAACGCTTTCGCCGTTTCACTTCAATGGCCTGCGCCGGGTTTTGAAAATTCGTTTTTAAGGGATGAACTCAACATCAAAGCGCGATACCGAAGTCCTTGTCGTGGGTGCGGGGCCGACCGGCCTGGCGCTGGCCCTGTGGCTGACGCGGTTGGGCGCGCGGGTGCGGATCGTGGAGAAAACGGCGGAGCCGGGAACCTCTTCGCGAGCGGTAGGAGTGCAGGCGCGCACGCTGGAGTTATACGGTCAGATTGGCCTTGCGGACGCCGTCATCGCGCGCGGACGAAAAGCGCCCGCCGCGAATTTCTGGGTGAACGGAAAGATGGCGGCGCGCTTTTTTTTCGGCGACATGGGCGCCGACCTCAGCCCGTTTCCTTACGCGCTGGTTTTTCCCCAGGACGAACACGAGCGTCTGTTGATCGAACGCCTGGCCCAACTAGGGGTCGAGATCGAGCGCCGGACAGAGCTTCTGGGTTTCGCGGATGCGAATGGCCGCGTGTGCGCACAACTGAAACTGCCCGACGGAACCACGGAGACGTGCGTGGCCGCGTATATCGCCGGCTGCGACGGCGCCCATTCGACGGTGCGCGAGGCGCTGAAAATTGGTTTTGCGGGCGGCACCTACGCCCATCGCTGCTATGTCGCCGACGTGCAGGCCAGCGGCGCGGCGATGAACGGCGAATTGCATGTTGCCGTGGACACGGCCGATTTTCTCGCCATCTTCCCGTTGAAGGCCGATGGCCGGGCGCGACTCATTGGCACGGTGCGCGATGACGCCGGACAAAAGCAGGAAAGCCTGACTTGGAACGATGTGAGCAAACGCGTGATCGAACGGATGCGCCTCAACATCGAACAAGTGAACTGGTTGTCAACTTACCGCGTGCATCATCGCGTCGCCGAACATTTCCAGCAAGGGCCGGGCGTTCCTGCTCGGTGACGCAGCGCATATCCATAGCCCCGTCGGCGGACAGGGCTTAAACGCCGGTATTGGTGACGCGGTGAATCTCGCTTGGAAACTTGCCGCCGTCCTGCGCGGCCGGGCGGACGCCGCGCTGCTCGACACTTACGAACCGGAACGCATCGCCTTCGCCCGGCGGCTGGTCGGCGACGACCGATCGGATCTTCGCGGGCGTGACCAGTTCCAAAGTTTTCGACCGTCAAATGCGGGTGAACATTGTGCCGTCGTCTGATGCCGCTGTTTTTCAAGTTTGCGCCGGTGCGGCAATTCCTTTTTCGCGCGATTTCACAAACGGCGGTAAATTACCGCGGCAGCCGGTTGAGCGAGGGCCGTGCGGGGACGGTTCGCGGCGGCGATCGTTTGCCCTGGGTTAAAACGGAATTGAACGGTTTCAGCGATAACTTCGCGCCGCTGACTTCGCTGGACTGGCAGGTTCACGTCTATGGCGTCGCCGCGTCCGAAATCCAAGTCATGTGCGAAGCCAGAAAGTTGTCCCTGCGCGTTTTTCCCTGGCGGGCAGAAATGCGCCGGGCCGGGCTGCGGCGCAACGCTCTCTATCTGCTGCGACCTGATGGTTACGTGGCCCTGGCCAATCCCGAGGGCCGCGCGGCAGCGGTCGCAGCTTATCTCGACACGCACCAACTCGCGCCGGCGGCGTAGAGAAGCTTTTTTCAAAATCCATTTTGAGATCGGGCTTGCAACTGGAACAAATCATGGCTTATTAACAGCATAAACAGATGCTTTACGAACGCTGGCAGAAGGTAGCTCGGGAACGACAAAATGAAATTGCCCTGCGCGATTTGGCGTCCGGACGGTGCTGGACGTTTGCGCAACTGAACGACGAAGCCGAAAAACCCTCGCCGGACAAATCGGCGATGATCCATCCGCAGGGCAATTCGCCCGAATTCATCATTGCCGTGTTGCGCGCGTGGCGCGAGCGCATCGTGGTCTGTCCGCTCGAAGCGCATCATCAACCGCTCGCGGTTTCGCCGCCGCAACAATGCCGTGCTGTCATCTCAAGACCACGCCGGCCAGCACGGGCGTGCCGCGCGCGGTCGCCTTCACGCAGGAGCAACTGGCCGCCGACGCGGAAAACATCGTGGCCACGATGGGATTGCGTCCCGACTGGCCGAACCTCGGCGTGATTTCGCCCGCTTACTCCTACGGATTTTCCAGCCTCGTGCTGCCGCTGCTGCTGCACGGCATTCCGCTTTATCTTGTGCCGTCGCCGCTGCCGGTGGCGTTGCGTTGCGCGGCGCATGCGCACTGGAATCTCACCGTGGCCGCCGTGCCCGCGCTGTGGCACGCGTGGCACAAGGCGGGCGCAATTCTGAGCAACGTGCGGCTCGCAATTTCCGCCGGCGCGCCATTGCCGCTCACGTTGGAGCGCGCCGTCTTCGCGCAACACGGCGTGAAAATCCACAACTTCTACGGATCCACCGAATGCGGCGGCATCGCTTACGACGCAACCCCGACTCCGCGCGAAAATGAATCCTCCGTGGGACGTCCGTTGAAAAATGTGTCGGTGGAAACCAGCGATAACGGGGCGCTGGTCGTGCGCAGCCGCGCCGTGGGCGAAACGTATTGGCCGGCGCCGGAGCCGGCGCTGGGCGGCGGAATTTTCCGCACCTGCGATCTGGCTGAAATCAAGGACGGAGAAATTTTTCTGCGCGGCCGCACCGATGACCACATCAATGTCGCCGGGCGGAAAGTGTCGCCGACCATCATTGAGCAGGCTTTGCGTGAACACGAGGCCGTCGCCGAATGCGTCGTGTTTGGCGTGCCCAGCAGCAGCGCGGACCGGATGGATCTCATCGTGGCGTGCGTGGCGGCGGACCGGCCCAGCACCAAGGACGAATTAAAACAATTTCTGCTTCAAAAACTGCCGGGTTGGCAGGTGCCGCGCGAATGGTGGTTCGTGGAATCCATCAGCAGCAACGGGGCCGGCAAACCTTCCCGCGCCCAGTGGCGGCGGGACTTTCTCGAAAGTCGCGCGGGCCAGAACGCGGCGGTTTAGCGGGGGTTTGAGTTGGAATCAACGGGCGACCCGCCAGCCGGCGAAAACCGTTTCCCCTTTTCGTGAGGCACAAGTTTCAGTGAATTTGGACTCGTTCAACCGCGAACCAACCGCGCCGCAGGCTACATTTTGGTGGTCAGTGCGGCGCAAAGCTACGCGGATGTAGGAAGCCACCGAATTGCTTTGCACTGCGGAAAAACGGTTCGTTCAATAACCGGGAGTTTTTAAGGTGTTTTCACAAAATCTGACGCCGACCGCCGGCTTGGCATTGCAGTTGCAAGGAGGATTCCGTGATGCAGAAAACTCACACAGACGAAGTCTGGAGGAAGCTGTGATTCCAAAGAATCATGGCCTTCCTGATCTAAAAAAAGACGGTCGCCGGCGGCAATGCCCGGCTACGAACAACTCAAATCCCTCAAACTCGGCGGGACGCGACGGTCTCATCGCGTGCCACGTCAAAACGCTTTCCGACGAGGACGCGCGAAGCTGGAAGCTGGAATCCGCCGGTGCCGTCGTGCTGTTTGATGTCGCGGGCAAGGTCGGCGAAATGCTGTCGCTCTCCGGCGGTCCCGGCGGCGGCAAGCCGTGCGCCAACTGCAACTGCGGCCGGCGCGAAGCGATGAATAAATGATTTTCCATGTGCGTTGAAAACGACATCCGCGAAGTATTTTTGTTGCAAAAGATTCATTCAGGTAGAACTTTCCCAGACGGCATCTTCGTTTGGATAATTTCTAATTGCAATAAAGCCTTTGTCTTGCAAAGGTTTTGTCCGTTTCGCTGACGCCTGCGAAATGGAAATTCCGACTTTATGAATTTTTCAAAATCAAATTAAAAGTGAAAGCCTCTTTGACAACTCACCGAAAATTGAAAACCACCTTTTCGATCCGCCAAGGGTTCACGCTCATCGAATTGCTCGTGGTCATCGCCATCATTGCGATTCTGGCCGCCATGCTGTTGCCCGCGCTGGCCAGTGCCAAGGCCAAGGGGCAGCAGTCCAGTTGCATCAACAACTTGAAGCAGACCGGCCTCGCCTACGTCATGTATTGCGGCGACAACAACGACGTGAACTGTCCGCAGCGCCTTTGTCCCGACACGCCGAACGATCCTTACGGCCTGTCGTCGCCGGTGCCGAGCGGCACGAGCGCGGGAACTCCGCCGCCGACCGGGCCGAACGAAACGTGGTGGTCGCCTTACGACCCGTATCAAGTTCCGGACGGCACGCCGGGCGCGACGTTCAAGCCGGGATTGCTTTCGCAGTTTCTCGGCAACGGCTCGACGAACAATTTTTCGAGTTTCAAATGCCCGGTTGAGCAGCAATGGCAATGCGGTTACGCGATGAATTATGTCACCGGCAGTCCCGCCGGCCAGCGCGACAGCTTTGTGACGCATTCGAGCGACCGGCTGGTGGCGTGGGATCATCGCCGCACACCGGGCTGCGCGGATTCACGCATCGGCACGCCGCCGAGGCCGGCGTATCTGCCTTTTGTCGGCGGTTCCGCGAGCACTACACACTATCCGGATCGTCACAACGGGCGTTTGGACGGGTTGTTTTATGACGCGCACGTTCAGGCGCTCAAGCCCGCCGATTTAATCCTCGCCAACTTTCGCGAACCCGGCTCGCTGCCGGACGTCGCGGCGTATCCGGGTCAATAAATCGAAATGAAAAAAGCCATCAGGAATAAATCTTGGACCTGGAAAAAGCGGCTTCTCATCGCCTGCTGCGGAATAATCGTTTTTTCCAATCTAACTTTGTCCGCCGCGCAAGTCACCGTGTTTGCCGCCGCAAGCTTGACGGATTCGCTCAAACAAATTGGCGCCGACTACGAAAAAACTTCCGGCGACAAAATCGTTTTCAACTTCGCGGCCTCCGGCACTCTTGCGCGGCAGATTGAAGCCGGCGCGCCGGCGGACATTTTCTTTTCCGCCGATGCGGCCAAGGCCGACGCGCTGGCGAAGCAAGGGCTGCTCGTCAGCGAAACTCGGGAGAGTCTGCTGGGCAACACGCTGGTCATTGTCACCGCGCCGGACGCCCCGGCGATTCATTCGCCGGCCGATTTGACCAACACAGCCATCCAGCGTGTCGCCATCGGCGACGTGAAAATTGTTCCGGCGGGAACTTACGCGAAAGCCTGTCTCAAAAAAATTGGAATGTGGCCGGCGGTCGAATTGAAAGTCGTCCCGTGCGAAAGCGTCCGCGCTGTGCTCGCCGCCGTGGAATCCGGCAACGTGGACGCCGGCATCGTCTATAAAACCGACGCGGCGATTTCCAAAAGAGTGAAGGTGGCGTTTGAAGTGCCGGCGGCGGACGGCCCGGACATTTCCTATCCGCTCGCTTTGTTGAAAGACGCGCCGCAGCCGGACGCGGCGAAAAAATTCATCGCGTATCTCAAGTCGAACGCGGCGGCGGCGGTGTTCAAACAATTCGGCTTCATCATGCTGTCACCAGCCCCGGCCAAATGAGCGGCGCGGACTGGCAACTTGTTAGCTTCTCGCTGCGAATGGCGCTGGCCAGCCTGCTGCTGGTGCTGCCGTGCGGCCTGGCGCTGGCGTGGTGGCTGGCGCGCAAAAATTGGCACGGCAAGGCCGTGGTGGAAACACTCGTCTCGCTGCCGCTCGTGCTGCCGCCGGTTGTCACGGGACTCGTGCTGCTGCAAATTTTTGGCCGGCGCGGACTCATCGGAAGCTGGCTGCACAGCACCTTCAATTGTGACGTGGTGTTCACCTGGCGCGCGGTGGCGCTGGCGCTGGCGGCCATGTCGCTGCCGCTGTTGGTGCGCGCGGCGCGGACGGCATTTGAAGAAGTGGACGTAAAATTCGAGCAGCTCGCGCGCACGCTGGGCGCGGGCGAATGGCGCGTCTTTTTCACCGTCACGCTGCCGCTGGCCCGGCGCGGTGTGCTGGCGGGAACCTTGCTGGCGTTCGCCCGCGCGCTCGGCGAATTCGGCGCGACGATCATGGTCGCCGGCAACATTCCTGGCCGGACAACCACGCTGCCGGTGGCCATTTACGCGGCGGTGCAAAACGGCGAGGACGCGCACGCCTGGACACTGGCCGGCGTGTCGGCAGTCATTGCGTTCGCGGCGGTGTTCGCCAGCGAAAAACTTCTGCGGCGGCGCAAATGAACAACACCATTCTCACCGCGAATTTTCGCAAACAATTTCCCGGCGGCCCGGAAATTGTCGCCGACGGCTTGCGCATCGGCGGCGGCATCACGGTGCTGTTCGGCGCGTCCGGTTCGGGCAAGACCACGGTTTTGCGCTGTCTCGCCGGACTGGAAATTCCCGATGAGGGTGAAATCAACTTCGGCGGCGAGATTTGGTTTCAGAAAAGCGGAAAACGGAAAGCGGAAAGCGGAAACCATTTCCTGCTCCCGCGAAAACGCCGCGTGGGTTTTGTGCCGCAGGATTACTCCTTGTTTCCGCATCTCACCGTTGCGCACAACGTCGGCTATGGCTTGAATGATCTGCCCGCAACCGAGCGCACGGCGCGCATGGCTGAAACTTTGCGCTGGCTCGGCCTCGACGGGCTGGAACACCGGCGGTCGCACGAGTTATCCGGCGGCCAGCAACAGCGCGTGGCGCTGGCCCGCGCCGTGGCGCGCCGGCCAAAACTTTTGCTGTTGGACGAACCGCTCGCCGCGCTCGACACGCCGACACGCCTGCGACTGCGCGGCGAATTGCGGCAATTGCTCCGTCAACTCGGCATCCCGACGATCCTCGTCACGCACGACCGGTTTGAAGCGCTCGCGCTCGGCGATGACGTGGTGGTGCTGCACGACGGACGGAACGTCCAGCACGGCGCGGCGCATGAAGTCTTCAGCCGGCCAGTCAATTTGGCGGTGGCGGAAATCACGGCGGTTGAATCCATCCAGCCCGGACACATTCTCGAAACGCGTGAGGGCATGGCGACGGTGGCCGTGGGTGATGCGCGTTTGACCGCGCTGGCGGGAGATTTGCCGCCGGAAGCGCGCGAGGTCTATGTTTGCATCCGGGCGGAAGACGTGGTCCTGGTTCGGGCCGATATAGTTCAATCCAGTCCGCGGAACCGTTTGCCGGCAACCGTGCGCGCATTGGCACGCGAAGGCCCGCTGATACGGGTGGATTTGGACTGCGGTTTTCCGCTGACGGCTTTGTTGACCCGGTCGGCTTGTGAGGAACTGGCCTTGCACGTGGGAGCGCAATTGGTCGCGATGGTCAAAGCGCCGCAAGTCCATCTGATACCGGCCTTGCATCGCCCATGATGGCCGTTGCCGGGTTGTCACGCAAATGTTGCTTTCCAAGAAAGGTTGCACGGGTAAGTTGTAAGTTAAGGGTTTGATGGATTCATAAAAAAATCACTATGCTTACAAATTCATTGGTGACGAAGCTGGCTGATGACCATGACCATGGACAATCCAGAGAGGTCAAGCCGTCCAGCACGTTTTGGACCCGGCAAGACGGACAGACCTGTATCCAAAGTTTTCGTCCGGCGGGAGACGTGTGTTTTGAGCCACACACCTATTCTGAATACACCATCGCAATTTGTCTTGAAGGGGAAATCGAAAAATCCCAAATGGGCCAGACCCAAATAATCGGCCGCGGCGAAAGCATCATCGGCAACCACGGGGTGGAACACACCAGCGGCTACTGGGCGCACAACGGGAAACGCTGCGAGGCGGTTGTCCTGTCGGTGGATCGGCGCGTGCTTGAGTCGCTGACCAGAGAATTCAAGCTGCCGCCAGCGGATGGCGCCACCAGTCCGGCTTTCATGGGCAAGGTGGGAAATGCGGCTGTGCATGATTGCGCGCGTGGGATTGCGGAAGAATTGCGCGCCGGCTTGCCTGGCCATAAGATCGTGGTGGAAACGATGGCCACCCGGCTTTTGGTGGAAACGATGCGCGCCTGGCCGCGCGCGAACATCGAAAAAATCCCCGCCGACCTGTCTCCCCGGCTGCCGCGCCGGGACTTTGTGCGCGCGTATGAATTTATGCGCTGGTGCCGCAAGGACAGTTTCCGCCTGCAGCATCTTTGTCGTTTTCTGGGCAGCAGCGAAGAACGTTTCAACCGCCTGTTTCTCGCCTCCACCCGCCACACGCCGGCCAATTTTTATAACCGGATGCTGCTCGAACGGGCGCGCGATTTGTTGCGCGACCCGGCTTTGTCCGTGAAAGAAATCGGCTTTCAACTGGGTTTCAAGACCAGCAGTCATTTTATCGCGGCTTTTCGCCGAGAATTCGCCGCCACGCCGCAGGAATACCGTCAAAGTGTCAGCATGAAGAATGTTCTGTTACAGTTAGGTTAAAAGAGTCGTCGGAAATTCAAAGCCGCCGGCAGCGGAAGCCGGAAAAGCGACATCCCGTTTTCTTGAGGAAGGGCCGTCCAAGGGCAAAAATTGCTGCGTGAGGATTTCGCATCTACGATATTGGATCAACCGCCGCCGTGTTGACGCTCAGGCGAAGACTGTCTGCCACAAGCCAGCCTTCACACTCATTGAGTTGCTGGTGGTCATAGCAATTATCGGCATTCTGGCGGCCATGCTGTTGCCGGTGCTGGCCAAAACCAAGGAGAAGGCCAAGGCGGCGCAATGCCTCAGCAACCTCAAACAGATCGGACTGGCGGGGATGAACTACGCGGATGACAACCACAATACCTATTGGTGTCTCGCCGGCGGCAGTATTCCCAACGACGGGCAATGGACGATCAATCCTCGTTCCACCGTGGTGCTGGCTCCCGATAATCCCTACGCCTATTGGGCGATTGGCTATTACGACTATTATGGGAAAAATCCGGCACTCTTCCACTGCCCGGACTGTGTTCATCCGGATGAATGGCATGACGATGGCCGATTTTACCCCTCGGATTTTTGGCAAAACTCAACTTATGGAATGTGCCAATATCTCCTGACGGCCTTCGACACGAGCATAGAACCGCAACTGAAAAGAACGACTTGGTATCAAAGTCCCAGCCAAACAATTTTCGTTCAGGACTCCGCCGAGCAGAAAAACGAGGGGGAGAGCGACACGATTGGGCTTTTCCCGGGGCAAACGCAAATACTTACACAGTGGATCGGCCAGCCGCCCTACGGCGGCCTCTCTGCTCTTTACGCCGGTTACCACTTCGATCAGGAATGGTATCGCCACAATCGCGGCTGCCAGACGATCTGGGTGGATGGACATGCCTCGAGAATCAAGTTCACCGGTTTGAATGTAGGCATTGATTATCGCTACTACACGGGCATCAAGCCGTTGAATCCGATTCCGAATTAGTTATTAAGCCTATGAGCATTTTTAAAATGAAAAGCCGGTTCTTGCGCACGCGGTCCCCTTTTATTCTGGCCATCCTGCTGGCGATTGGAGCGGGTTGCGGCAGGAGCGATTCCGCTCCGGCAGTTGTGCCCGTGGAACAGCTTGCGGTGGAGTTGGGAAAAGCTTTCCATAACACCAAACCCGAAACCGGGAGTCTGGCGGGCGACATCATCTCTTCACTGAACAGTTCCAACTATTCGCAGGCGTATTTGGGGCTGCAAAAGCTTGCGGTTGAGCCGGGGTTGACCAAGCAACAAGGCAAGATACTCGCCAGCGGATTGCTCACCGTGAACCAGCTTTTGCAGTCCGCTCAAAGCCAGGGAGACCAGACCGCCGCCCAAGTGCTCCAATATCATCGGGCCACCAAATGAATTACGGGCCACCAGATAACAATCTTTGGCGCGGTAAAATCCGCCTCTTCTAAAACCAAATCTACAATCAAAACGAACAACAAAAACAAAAGCTCAAACAATGAAAACACTCCACAATATAAAAAACAAACTACTGTCCTTCGCCGCCGTGATGGCGGCAGCCCTGACCCTTGCCGACAACGTCCAAGCCCAACCAACGGGGCAATGGGATTTCAACGGGGGAAATCTAGCCGCCTCCGTGGGTGACGCTTTGCAATACTCGGATGGCACCACCGGTCCCACCGAAATGGGCACAGTCTTCGGCTCGAACACGATTCTTGGCATTTCGGACATTAATGGCACACCGGCGAAGGTTATGGGTTTTCCGAATGCGATCAACGGGATGGGGTATCTCATGCCCACACCGGCAAATCCAAACGGCGGCGGCAGCCTTGTTAATGACTACACGCTTATTTTTGATGTGCTTTACCCTAAAGCATCGAGCGGACAACTGCGGCCTTTGTTGGACACGGATGGAACCACGTTCGTTCCAGGGCCGGATATTGTGGTAGATGCCAGCAATGGAATCGGCGTCACACCCAGCGGCCCCTATTTTGGTTCGCTGGCGACGAACACTTGGTATCGCATTGCTTTTGTTGTCCAACAGGATCAGAACACAATCGTCGAATACATCAACGGCGCAAGCGTAGGGGTGAATTCCATTTCGGGCACTCAAGCGGGTGTGGACGGTCGTTTTGCCCTTGAGCCCGGTTCTACCGCGTTGATTCTGGGGAGCGCCCTTACGAACGCAGCGCCGGGATACGTCAGCAGCATTCAGATTCGTGATGTCGCCTTGAATGCCGGCCAGATGAAAGCGCTGGGCGCGCCCAGTGCCTCAAAGATTCCGCAGACGATTCCGCCGGTGCCATCGTTCATTGATTCCCGAACCCCGGATGTCAACACCTCCGCCGTGACCCCGGAACCAAGTATCAACGTGGTTCTGAACCAGGGTGACACGACCGTTGACGGGAGTTCGATCAAACTCTATATGGACGGAACGCTGCTGCCCGCGAACATCACGCCGTCGGCGCCGACTTTCACCATTGATTACGCGGTCACCAGTATTTTGCGCCCACTTTCGACGCATGAGCTTGACTTGGTCTATTCGGACAGCGTGGTGGGATTGCAAACCAATTCCTGGTTGTTCAAAATCACTGACTATCAGAACGTCACGCTGCCTGCGCCGATCTATATGGAAAATTTTGACGAAGTCGCCGAGGGCGGGATTCCCGATGGCTGGACAGTCACCAATTGGACCGATTCCATTGATGCTGGATTAAATCTAGCCGACGTGAATTCCGATTCTTATTTGAATTGGGTTGCAATTAGCGTGACCGATTATACGACCTATTATCCTTGGACAGATGATTATATTTCCCCGGGTTTCCCGGAGGTTTCGGGCAACCGCCGCATGATGATTCCGCCCATCGTCGAGAACGGTGTATTGCTGACGAGTCTGGCTAGCGGCAACCTTATCGTCGCCGAGTCTGATCAACGGGGCGGAAGCCAGGTGCAGGTCATCTTCACAAAGGATTACGACTTGACCGGTCACACCAATGTGTATCTTTCCTTCCACCATATCAATGAGCAAAACCAGGATAACATCTGTTCAGTCGAGTATTCCATAGACCATGGCGTAACTTGGCAACCACTGCTTTACATGTTCGATGACGGAACGACGGACGGTGACGGGTCAGACGTGGTCACCAATTCTTCCACTAAGCAGATTGATGTGAATGCGACCTTCAACACCGCCCGCAACGATCAGGCGCACGGTCTGGCTTACGGTAACTTCATTGGAGCGGCCATCACCACCAACCTGATTCCATACATCCGCGGATGCCGCAACGACGACCCGGTGCAACAGAAACGCATTGAAGTGTTTCATCTGCCACTCGCCGACAATCAACCCGCCGTGCGGTTTCGATTCATGGAAGCCGGCACCGCCAGTTGGTTTTTCGACATTGATGACGTGGGTATTTACAGCATCAACACTCCGGTCATCACCCAACAGCCGCAATCGCAAACCGTTGATGCCGGCACAATGGCAACGATCACCGTGGGTGCGACGGGAAGTGGAACCTTCGCGTATCAGTGGGAGTTGAACGGCAAGAGCATATCGGGCGCAACCAACAGCAGTTACATCATCCCAATCGTTTCGCCTTCGGATGCGGGACTGTATGACGTGATCGTATCGAACGCGGATGGTCCAACGACGAGCGGAAGCGCCCAGCTCACGGTAGTCACCACTCCGCAAATCGCAACCCAGCCAGTCTCGCAAGTGGCAGACTCGGGGGACACTGTTTCCCTATCGGCCACCTACCGCGGCGCGCGGCCGATCAGATCTTATTGGCAGCTCAATGGTGTTATTTCCGCGAATTCAGGAAGCACTGACGTGGTCAACACGCTGACCTTGAATGGTATCACGACGAATCTCTCCGGCTCATATCTTCTTATCATAACCAACAACTATGGCGCGATCACCAGTTCGGTTGCCCAAGTGGCGGTGGTCACGGGGTCAATTACCAACGGTCTAGTGGTGCATCTAACGTTCGACGGCGACTTGGCAGATGCCAGTGGGCGTGGCAATAATGCCTCGTATGCTTATAACGGAGTCAGCGGCGATCCGAATCCGACATTTGTTCCAGGCAAAATCGGCCAAGCTTTCGAGTTTACCACCCTGGCTGATGGCAGCAAGTTCGACTATGCCACGTTGGGCTATCCGGCTGACCTCCAATTCGGGGATAGCCAGGCTCTTTCGATCTCGATGTGGGTTAATTACACGAACCAATCTGATGATCTACCTTTCATCTCCAATAAGAACTGGAATTCGAGCGGGAACGGCGGATGGGGCATCTTTCCCCAATCAGCCGGCGACTTCCGTGTCAATTTCACCGGCCCCAGCGGCGGAGCGGATAAGCTCGACTTTCACCCCACTACCGTCTTGCGCGACGGCCATTGGCACAACGTCGTCCTAAGCATTGCCCGAGCTCCGTTATCTCAAGCTTGTGAAGTTTATACTTATGTTGATGGCTCGCCATTGGACCAGCGTGTAATGACGACCCAGGGCACCATTGACACCCTCAACCTCCCATTCACGAACCAGCAAGGGCCGGGTGGAAATCCGCTGCCGACGGCACAGACGAACTGGGCGGTGAACATCGGCCAGGACGGCACTGGAGTTTATCACGATCAGGGAAGCGCCTACAATATTGCAGCGCACATTGATGATGTGGGCATCTGGCGTCGTGCTTTGACGGCGAAAGAAGCCTACGCCATCTATACCGCTGGCCAGGCTGGGAAGGATCTCTCGCAGGCGGTGACCGTGGCGGCCGTGCCTCCGACGATCTCGTCGGATCCATTAAGCCAAGTTGTCAGCGCGGGCGGCGATGTTGCCCTGTCAATCACCCCCGGAGGCACGCCGCCGTTCTCCTTCGCATGGCAAAAGGATGGGACCGCGATTCCCAGCGCCACCAGTTCGAACCTGACCCTGACTGCGGTCAGCACGAATGCCGCCGGCAACTACCTCGCTATCGTCAGCAATTCCGGTGGTTCGGCAACCAGCCATGTGGCGCAAGTGAGCGTTTACGTGGGAACCATCACCCAGGATCTTGTGCTTCATCTCAAGTTCGACGGTGACTACACGGATTCGACTGGACGTGGCAACAACGCGTCGGCAGTAGGTTCTCCGGTCTTTGCACCGGGAAAACTCGGCCAGGCATTGGAGATCACGACGACTGCGGATGGTTCGACGATAAACTACGCGACGCTGGGTTATCCAGCGGACTTGAAATTCGATGACACAAACAACTTCTCGATCGGTTTTTGGGTGAATTACACCAATCAAATGGATGATCCGCCCTTCATCTCCAACAAGAACTGGAACAGCAGCAACAATCGTGGTTGGGGAATCTTCAGCCAAGACGGTGGCAATTTCAGAATCAACGTCACCGGGACCAACGGCGGCTCTGATAAGATGAGCACCACCTCGACCCCGACGATTCGTGATGGCAGCTGGCATCACATCATGGTGGCTTTCTGGCGCGGCCATAATGTTCAGACCTATGTTGACGGCCAATCCGTCAACGTGACGGCTCTGCCCACAGTGGGCAACGTGGACACGGATGATCTCGGATACAAAGTGAACATCGGCCAGGACGGAACGGGAGATTATACCGATGGCGGCAGCGCCGCGATCATTGGTGCGCGGATTGATGATGTGGGTATCTGGCGGCGCATCGTCACGCCTCAGGAAGATCTGGCCATATACACCGTCGGCCAGTCGGGAAAGGATCTGTCCCAGGCTGGACAAACGGTTACGGTCGTTCCCTTGTCCGCAACACGGACCGGTGGCAATCTGAAGCTTGATTGGGCCGCTGACCCGACCGTCAAACTCCAGGAAACCACCACTCTCAATTCGCCGAACTGGACGGATGTTCCAGGAACACTCGGAACCAGCTCATATATGATTCCGGCCACGAATCGGGCCGCCTTCTACCGTCTGTCTCAATGATGGTGTAACTAACACCAGGTTCGGATGTCAGGCGACTGGCATCCGAACCTGTCTTGCTTTCTAAAAACCTTTTAAATGCACGATCCCGGCAGAATAAAAACTCTACCAGTCGCTCCGACGGCGACAATCATCCTGCCAGTAGATCATGCACATGCCGCGCCGATGGAAAAATCCAGTTCTCGTGCGGCTCTCCAACTATCCTGTGTCATCTTGGGTTACATCGGCGTCTATCTCTGTCGCAAAAATTTCGCCGTGGCCGTGCCTTTATTGCAAACGAGCTTTCATGCCGACAAAGCTCAGATTGGAGCCATAGACAGTTACGCCACCGTAGCCTATGCGCTCGGAAAATTGTTCTGGGGGCCCATGATTGTGGACCGCATTGGCGGGAAAATTTGTTTTTTTATGCTGCTCATCGGCGTGGCGATTTTCAGCGGCGCTTCGGCGTTCGCCGCCACCCTGCCCATGCTCGGGCTTTTTTACATGGCCAATCGTTTCTGCGGGTCCGGCGGCTGGGAAAGCATGGTCAAGCTTGTGCCGGACTGGTTTCCCGCCAGACACATGGCGCTGGCAATGGGCTTCCTCTCCCTGAGTTTCGTCTTCGGTGGTGTCGCCGCTTTGCTCCTGGCGGGTCAAGTTGCCGCCATGAGCGGCAACAACTGGCGCGCCGTCATGGGATTTCCCTCGCTGGTGCTGATGGGAATCATCGCTGTTTGCTGGCTGGTTTTGTCCCAAGAAAAAAAAATGGCCGGCGCGGCCAATTCCACGAAGGTCAAATGGCGGTTCAGCCGCTTTGTCGAACTCGCCAAGATTCCCCAGTTTTGGATGGTTTGCGGTCTTTCCTTCATTTTGACCATCACTCGTGAAACTTTCAATGTCTGGACGGTGGACTTTCTGAAGACCAATTCCGGCGGCCACATGTCCAGCCAGATCGCGGCGCTTTTGTCCACGCCATTCGACGCCATGGGTGCGGTGGGCATTTTGCTTTTGGGCTGGGTGCTGGATCGGTTGTCCCCCGGCCGGCGAAACTGGCTGTTGTTCGGCATCCTTGTGGCGGTCGCCGCTCTGATATTTGCGCTGCCAACCTTGGCGCAAATGCCGCTTTGGATGGTCGTGACCGCGATCGGTTTGATCGGGTTTTTGTCTTACGGACCTTACAGTTTGCTGGCAGGCGTTTTGGCGGTGGAGATTCGGGGCAGGGAATTTGTGGCCACGGTGGCGGGCTTGGTGGATGCCTCCGGTTATCTGGCTGGAATTTTGTCCGGTTATTGTTTCGGGTGGATTCTGGACCACGGCGGGTATCGGCTGGGTTTTCATTCCCTCGGCGTTGTCACCGTGCTGGCGGCGCTGCTTTGTCTTGGGCTTTATCGTCGGCAACACCATCCGGTTTCTCAAACCCATTCCGCATGAAGGCTGAATCATCCACCGCACCGGGCGACAAACTGCTTTTCACTCCCGGCCCGCTGACCACCAGCGCCACAGTGAAAGCGGCGATGTTGCACGACGCGGGATCGTGGCACTTTGAATTCAACGCCCGCGTCCACTGGATTCGGGAGCGGCTGCTGGCGGTGGCGGATTTGTCGCGCGCGGACGGCTGGGAAGCCGTGCTTTTGCAAGGCAGCGGCACCAATGGCGTCGAGGCCGTGTTTGCCACCTGCGTTCCGCCGGAGGGCAAGGTTTGCGTGGTGACCAACGGCGCTTACGGCGAGCGGATGATTCGCATGCTGCGGCATCTCCAGATTTCACATGCTGTTTTGCGCTCGCCGGAAAACGAGTTGCCCGACCTGGCTGTGTTGGACGACCTGCTTTCGGCTGATCCGTCCATCACGCACGTCGCGGCGGTGCATTGCGAAACCACCACGGGCATTTTGAATCCCATCGCCGAAATCGGGAAGATCAGCCGGCGTCACTGCTGCTTGTTTCTGGTGGACGCCATGAGCAGTTTCGGCGCAATCCCGATTGATTTCGCGGAGACAGGCATTGACTTTCTGGTTTCCTCGGCCAACAAATGTCTCGAAGGCGTGCCGGGTTTTTGTTTTGTGCTGGCCCGCCGCGAAACGCTGCTGGCCAACGAACCCCACGCCCGCTCGTTGAGCCTCAATCTAGCGGATCAGTTGCGCGGTTTTGAAAAGAGCGGACAATTTCGCTTCACGCCGCCAACTCACGTGCTGCTCGCTTTTGAACAGGCGTTGAAGGAATTCATTTCGGAAGGCGGGGTGACGGCGCGGGGCGCCCGCTACCAGCGCAATCACATTGCTTTGATCGAAGGGATGACCACGATCGGCTTCAAACCTTATCTGGCCTCGCCGTTGCAAAGTTTCATCATCACTGCGTTCCATTCCCCTGCCGACGCGCGGTTTCGATTTGCCGATTTTTACCAGCGTTTGAGCGAAAAAGGATTCGTCATCTATCCGGGAAAACTGACCCACGCGGAAACATTTCGCATCGCCAACATCGGACATTTGTTTGAGCCGGATATTCACGCCCTGATCGAGGCCATCGCGGAAGTTCAACAAGAGGCGGGCTTTGATGCCAGACCCGTTCAGGCATCGGCCGACCCGTTCGCCAAATTTCAAACTGTTCCCTTGTTTTTATGAAGCAAAACGCGCCGCTGTCCGCCGCCGAACTGGATGCCTTTCGCTCGGAAGGTGATTTGAATCTGTCCCCGCAACGCCGCGCCTGGGCGGCGCAACATATCAGCGCGGCCACGCAGGCATTGCTCGAAGAAGACGCCAAATGGTTTTTGCACCAGTCGCTGTCCACGCCGTGCCTGAATGTTCTGCGCCGTGTGGGCGGCGCGTGGATTGAAGATGTCGAAGGCCGGCGCTATCTGGATTTTCACGGCAACTGCCTGCACCAAGTCGGCTTTGCCAATCCCAAAGTCATCGCCGCCATCAAACAGCAGCTTGACGAACTTTCGTTTTGCCCGCGCCGCTACACTTGCGATCCGGCGATCAAGCTGGCCGCCAAACTCACGCAGCTCGCGCCGGGAAATCTCAAACGCGTTTCGTTCACGACGAGCGGCACGACGGCCATTGGCATGGCGCTCAAGTATGCGCGCGTGGCAACCGGACGGTTTAAATTTGTTTCGCTGTGGGATTCGTTTCACGGCGCGTCGCTCGACGCGATTTCCATCGGCGGCGAGGCGGCGTTTCGCCATGGCATTGGCCCGTTGCTGCCCGGCTGCGAGCATGTGCCGCCGCCGGAGCCGATGCGCTGCCCGTTTCGCTGCGGCAAGACGTGCAATCTGACTTGCGCCGATTACCTCGAATACGTTTTGGAAAAAGAAGGCGACGTGGCCGCAGTCATTGCCGAGACTGTGCGCAACACGCCGTTCATTCCGCCGCCGGATTATTGGAAACGCATCCGCGCCGCTTGTGACAAGCACGGCACGCTGCTGATCCTCGATGAAATTCCCATCGGCCTCGGCCGCAGCGGAAAATTATTCGCGTTTGAAAATTTTGACGTGATTCCCGACATGGTTGTCCTTGGCAAAGGACTCGGCGGCGGCATTCTTCCGCTGGCCGCGCTAATCGTGCGCGATTCGCTGGACGTGGCGGGCCACATGGCGTTGGGACACTACACGCACGAAAAAAATCCGGTGACCTGCGCGGCTGGTCTGGCGGCGCTGGAATTCATCGCGGAAGAAAATTTGCCGGAACGTGCCCGCCAGCTCGGTTTGCACGCGCTGGAGAAAATGCGTGAAATGGCCGGACGCCATCCGCTCATTGCCGATGTGCGCGGCCTCGGCCTGTTGCTGGGCATCGAACTTGGAAAAGTTGCGCCGGACGGCTCGCGGCAGCCGGCGGTTGCCGAGGCGGAGCGCGTCATGTATGAGTCGCTGAAACGCGGATTGAATTTCAAAGTGACGATGGGCAATGTGCTGACGCTGACGCCGGCGCTGACCATTAAACAAGAGGAGTTGGATTTGGCGCTGCAAATTTTGGATGAAGTCATTGGTTTAATCGAATCGGAACAATGAAGCGCGAACTCAATTCATCACGGCAGGCGTTCACGTTGATCGAACTGCTTGTGGTCATTGCCATCATCGCAATTCTCTCGGCCATCTTGTTGCCGGCGCTCGCGGCGGCCAAAGCCAAGGCCGGCCAGGTCAGTTGCCTCAACAATTTGAAGCAATGGGGAATGGCGATGACGATGTATGCGGAAGACAACAACCAGTTCTATCCGGCGGCGCGCGACCTCAACTATGTCGCCACGGCGGATAACAATCCGGTTTGGACGGAAATGTATGCGGACGCAACGGCCTCTCCCGCCATCGGACTGGCCGATTGGTTCAACGCCCTGCCGCCTTATGTCGCTCAATTTCCGCTCTGGCAATACGGCGCAAACAATCAAAGCAATAATGTCTTTTTCACTTCGCGGTCCATTTACCTTTGTCCCACGGCCAATGCCATCCGGCGGAATCCAGCCACGGACCCGGATCCGGCGGTGGGGCCGACGTTCAACTACGGCATGAATCAGCGGATCAACTATCCCGCGGCGCCGGAAGTGCCGTTCAAAATCACGCGGGCCGTGCATCCTTCGGCCTTCGTGGTATTTTCGGAGCAGCGCGTTCACGCCAGCGAAACGCCTTATTACGGCACGAATCCGACGGATTTGAGCAGCACTTACAATTGTTACAACCGGTTTTCCGGCCGGCACAACGCCGGCGGCAACATTGTGTTTGGCGACGGCCACGTTGCTTGGTTCAAATACAGTTACGTTTGTGCTCTCATCAACGGCAAGCTCGCCGACCCCGGCCAGCCGGATATCAACTGGGCCGCTAGCGGCCAGCCAATTCAATGATTAAAAAAATAATGACCATGAAACTATTCATCCGCACCCTCTACCTGGCCGGCGCCGGTTTGCTGGCCGCCAATGTTTTGGCGCAACCCTCGCATGATTCACTCGACTGGTCGGAGACGGTCGGGCGCACCGGCGCTGACCGTGTTGTGTTGCCGGTAAATCAGGTCATCACGCCTGCGGGCAAACAAATCGAACTTCACGGCCTGCGCCCGCAGGTGCTGGCGTTGAGTCCGGACGGGAAAATTCTGGTCACGTCCGGCAAGACGCGCGATTTGTTGATTATGAATCCAGAGACGGGAGTCATCCTCCAAAAGGTGGCCTTGCCGGATGACGGCCCGCTGACAACCGCGCCCGAGGCGACGTCAGCGCATTATTTGAAACCGAATCACGACGAGCAGGTGAGTTACACCGGATTGGTGTTTTCGCCGGACGGCTTGCGGCTCTATCTTTCCAACGTCAAGGGAAGCGTCAAGGTTTTTGCGGTGGGCGCGGATCATCACGTCACGGGCCTCGGTTCAATCGCCCTGCCGGACGCCGACGCACCGCGGCGCAAGGAAGAAATTCCCGCCGGTCTGGCGGTGTCGGCGGATGGCAAAAAACTGTATGTCGTCGGCAGCTTGTCAAATCGTTTGTTCGAGTTTGAACTGCCCACGGGAAAATTGCTGCGCACGTTCGCTGTCGGCGCGGTGCCTTACGACGTGGTGCTGGCCGGCAAGAAAACTTATGTCAGTAACTGGGCGGGCCGGCGGCCGGACGCCGGGAGTTTGACCGGCTGGGCCGGTCGCGGCACGACCGTGCGGGTGGATGCGCGCGGCGTGGCGAGCGAAGGTTCCGTGACGGTGATTGACCTGGACGCTGGCAAACCGCTGACGGAAATCAGGGCCGGTCTGCACGCGAGCGCGCTGCGATTGACGCCAGACGGCCGTTACGTCTGCGTGGCCAACGCCAACAGCGACACCGTCAGCGTGATCGCGACAGCGACGGACACCGTGGTCGAAACCATTCCCGTCCGTTGGCAGGCGCAGGATTTGTTCGGCGCTTCACCCAACGCGCTGGCGATGAGTGACGATGGCAAAACGCTTTATGTTTGCGACGGCACACAAAACGCGGTGGCGGTCATTTCCTTTCATCCGGGCAAATCCAGGTTTTTGGGATTATTCCCCGCCGGCAAACCGGGGAATTCAAAATTGCTTGGACTGATTCCCACCGGCTGGTTTCCCGGCGCGATTGTGTTCGATGACCAGCGCCGGAAATTGTATGTCGCCAACGTCAAAGGCACGCTGCCCGACCGGAGTTATAATCCACGCCGGGCCGGCTATAACTCGCATCAGCACCTTGGCACGATTTCGTTCATCCCGCTTCCGGGCGGGTCCGAGTTGAAACAACAAACCTTAACGGTGTTTCGCAACTATCGTCGTGCTGTGGAGGAGAATGTGTTTCTTCCCGCCCGTGCGGATGCGCCGGCCCGGCCCGTGCCTGAACGGATTGGTGAGCCGTCGATGTTTAAACACGTCATCTATCTGATTAAGGAAAATCGCACTTACGATCAGATTTTGGGTGATGTCAAGGAAGGAAACGGCGATCCCCAGCTTTGCGTCTTCGGTGAGCGCGTGACGCCTAACCAGCATAAGATGGTTGGCGACTTTATTCTGATGGACAACCTTTATTGCTGCGGGATCTTGAGTGCTGACGGACATGAATGGGCCGATACAGCGTTGGCCACTGATTATATGGAGAAATCGTTTGCCGATTTCCCGCGCAGTTATCCGGATCTCCAGGATCCGGACGATTTCGACGCGGTGGCTTATTCGCCCTCCGGTTTCATTTGGGACGACGCCCTGACGCATGGCCGGACATTCCGAATTTATGGTGAAGCCACTTGGGACGAGAAAGCGTGGGTGGATACCACTAACAAGAAGCCAATCAAATTTCTCGATACCTATCACGATTTCGTCAATGGCACGGGATTGATTAGTTATACCAACATACCAGGCATTGACTCCTTGCGACCCTATATGATGACTAACATGGTGGGGTGGGATTTGGATGTTCCAGATGTCTATCGCGCGGCCATTTTCATAAGTGATCTGAAGCAATTTGAAGCGAAAGGTGAGATGCCCAACTTAATGGTCATGGACCTGCCCAACGACCATACTTCCGGCACCGATCCGGGCAGCCCGACGCCCGCCGCGCAGGTGGCCGACAACGATCTGGCGTTCGGCCAGATAGTTGAGGCCATCAGCCACAGTCCCTTTTGGAAGGACACCTGCATTTTTGCCTGCGAAGACGACCCGCAATCCGGCTGGGACCATGCCAGCGGCTACCGCACGACCGCTTATGTCATCAGTGCTTACACCAAGCGCCACACCGTTGTCAGCGTCAACTACAACCAAACCAGCATCGTCCGCACGATGGAATTGATGCTTGGCCTGCCGCCGATGAATCAAATGGACGCCACCGCGACGCCGATGACCGCGTGCTTCACTGAACAGCCGGATTTTACTCCGTATGAGTGCGTCACCAACAACATTCCGCTAGACCAGATGAACCCCGGGCTGGCCGCCATCAAGGATCGCCAGCAGCTTCATGACGCGCTCATTTCATCCCATTTGCCCCTCGAAAAACCAGATCAATGCCCTGAAAACGTGTTGAATAAAATAATCTGGCACGCGCAAATGGGTTTTGACATAGCCTATCCGCAATGGGCCGTCACCGAAAATTCGGAAAAGGATAATGATTAGGATTTCCAGCGAGATGATCTGGTATAATTCATGAAACACAAATTTGTAATCATTGTCCTCGTTCTGGCGGCGGCGGCATTTGGAGCGGCATTATTTATTTTAGAAAGGCAGCCAGCCACAATGCCAACAAAAACTGCCACGCGAAAAATTCCTGAATTTGATCTGGCGGCGTTAACGGCCAAGGCCGAGTCAGGCGATCTTGCCGCCCAAACGAGCTTGGGCCATATCTATCTCCAAGGCTCGGCGGTGAAAGCCAGCTTCAAGGAGGCTGCCAAGTGGTTTCGATTGGCGGCGGAGAAAAATTATCCGGACGCGCTGGCGGCGCTGGGCGAATTGACCCAGGCCGGTCAAGGCGTGCCTTTGAACATGGACGAGGCGGTCCGGCTTTATCAGCGCGCCGCAGAAGGCGGCAGCGTCGCGGGGCAATACGATCTGGCCTATCTCTACGAACAGGGAAACGGGGTGAAACCAGATGAGCATGAAGCCGCCAAATGGTGTCAACTCGCGGCGGAAGGTGGCGACCCGGTTGCACAATACGACATCGGCCAGCGATGCCGGCTGGGGGTGGGAGTTGCAACGAACCGCGTTCAAGCTTACAAATGGCTTGCTCTCGCGGCGGCGCAAGGCCAGGCGGATTCGGCGAAACTGTTGCCTGAAGTGCAAAGAGAAATGTCCGGCGCCGAATTGACCGAGGCCAGACAACTGGCGGAAAAATTCACGCCGCGCGGATCTAAATAAACTAACGCTGGCGAAGCCCCGGGTTGATTCACGGGGGCAACAGTCGCGGCGGCATTTGTCCATTTGCCAGACGACGCTCAATTTGATCAAGCGTCTCGGCCAACTCCGACAAATTTTTGATGACGAAATGGGCGCCGGCTTCGGCCAGTTTTTTGGCCGCACGTTGGATGATCCGGTGCCGGTCTTTTTCCGGCAAGGCAGCCAGTTCGGCCTCACTTTTGCCCACAAGGCTGCTGCTTTCAACGACAGCTACGGACAGATGCCGGCATTATCCGCTTCCGACACATCCGCAACGGTGTCGCCCACTTTGACCACGGCAGACGGCGGACAGATTTTCAAATGCTCCAGGTTTTTAAAAATCATCCACGGCCAGGGCCGGCCCTGTGGAACCTGGTCCGAGCCAATCCAAAATTCCGGCGCGTAACCTTGCTGGGCGGCGGCGGGGGCCAGCCTTTCCAATAAGGGCGACGTGTAGCCCGTGGTTGAGCCGATTCTTAGAGATTTTTGTTTCGCAAATTCCAGCGCGTCGGCCAGGCCCGGCGTTGGCGTTGCTGACTCGGCCACCGTTTCCAGCATCTTTCGGCCGGCAATTTGATACAACGAATCCACTTCCCGTGCATCGGGGTTTTGTCCATGCACCGACCGCCATCCGGCGAGAACTTCCGGCAGCGATAAAATTGCCAAAATGTGTTCACGCTTGTGGATGCCCATGAATTGATGAATGTCTTCCGACGCCAAAATAATTCCTTTTTCGCGGAACGCCGCTTGAAAGGCTCGCAGGGGACACAACGAGCCAAAGTCCACCACCGTTCCAGCCCAGTCAAAGATAATCCCTTTTAAGCGCATAAATAATTGTCTTTTTAATTGAAACGCAATGATATGATCTAAACCTCATTGTCCCAATCAGAAATCATGGTCAAAAACGCGCGGTCTTGAACACATCAAGACGGAAAGGAGACATTACGCAAAGGTTGTTTGATGCCTGCGAAACGATGGGAGTCGACTCACGGCAAAATGTTCCGAAGGCTGAAGTCGTCAGGACTTTGTTGGCTCGCGATCAGGTTACCGTGAATTGTATTGCACTCGTTAACTATAGCCGTGCGCGGACGGCGCGCTGAATTCGTCGGCGTGATACGAACTGCGCACCAGCGGCCCGCTCGCGACATGGACAAAACCCATCGCCCGCGCCACCTGGCCCAGCGCGTCAAAATGCTCCGGCGAAACAAATTCCACCACCGACAAATGTTTCGGTGAAGGCTGCAAATACTGGCCGAGCGTGAGAATGTCGCAGTCCGCCGCGCGCAAATCCTCCATCGCCACGACGATCTCATTTTCCGTTTCGCCGAGGCCGAGCATCATGCCAGACTTGGTGAAAATGGTTTTGCCGCGCCGTTCCTTCACTTTTTTCAACACGCTCAACGAGCGGTCGTAAGTCGCGCGATGCCGCACTTCCGGCGTCAGGCGGCGGACGGTTTCCAGATTGTGATTGAAAATATCCGGGTTGGCCGCGAGCACCATGCCGATGGATTCATCGCTGTCCTGAAAATCCGGCACCAAAACTTCGATGACGGTTTTCGGATTCAACCCGCGCACCGCCTCGATCGTCCGGCGGAAATGGTCCGCGCCGCCGTCCGCGATGTCGTCGCGCGCCACGGCGGTGATGACGACATGTTTCAATTTCATCCGGCGCGTCGCCTCGGCCACGCGCAACGGCTCGTCGGCCTCCAGCGCGAGCGGTTTGGCGGTGCTGACCGCGCAAAAACCGCAGGCGCGCGTGCAGCGGTCGCCGGCGATCATGAACGTGGCCGTGCCTTTTTCCCAGCATTCCCAATGGTTCGGACACTTGGCGCTTTCGCAGACGGTGTGCAGCTTGAGTTCACCCAGCAGATTGCGCGTCTGCGCGAAACCGTCCGACGTGGGCAGCTTGATGCGCAGCCATTCCGGCAGGCGCGGGCGGGTTTTTGGTTCAGTAGTTGTCACAAATTCAGAAGCCACAGATTAACACAGATTGACACAGATGAAAAAAGAAATTGAAGCTGTGTTTTCTGTGGCCGAAAACTTTTTTCCGAAATTTTCACCTCCTCATCCAGTCGAAAATCAATCGCCCGAACAAGCGTCTGGCCGGAAATCCAAATTTGTGCGAGACTGAAACCGTGACGAACAAAACCGGTGAAAATCCGCCCAAACGAAATTACCAGTGGCCGTGGATTGTCGGGGCGGCGGTGATGCTCGGCATCGTGCTGGCCATTGTTTGGATGAGCTTCGCGGTGAGAAAAGTCGAGCGCGAGCGCGATTTCAACGCGCCGCTGCCCAATAGCGCGCCGGCGCGTTAGCGGAATATAATCCGGTCTGGCACGGTGGGCGAGTTGGTCTTCGGCCCACCGAGCAGCACCGGCAGAATGGAAATGCCGGTGACGCCGGGCGCGGGTTTGGCATACGCGATTTGCAAGGTGGTCGGCGCAAAATCCGGGGCGCTCCACGGCTGGCGGCTGACGCGTCCGGCGGGAACGTGTCCCGGCCAGCGCACGATCATCGGCACGCGCAGCCGGGCTTCGGGATTCTCGCCGGGCTGGTCGGCAACGCGCTTTAAAAAGTTCAGGTTGGTGTCCGCGAATTTTTCCGCGCCGGCCGCGCCGGTGAAAAAAATGGCGACGCTGTTCGTCATTTGCAGCTTGTCCAGTTGCTCGATCAACCGGCCGACATCGCCGTCGAGGCGCGTGATGAGGGCGGCGCGGTTTTTGGCGGCCTGCGGCCAGTTTTCGCCGGTGAACGGCGCGTCGGTCGGCACTGGAAAATCGTCCTTGCCGGGTGTGGCGGTGTGCGGCGCGGGCAGGTTCACGAGCAGAAAAAAAGGCCGGAAATGATTGGCGGGATCCGGCTGGTTGATGCGGACAAAATTGTCCACCGCATTCATTAAGAGGTCGGGCAGATACTTGCCTTTTTTGCCGCCGACGTTCTGATAAATCATCTCCGGGCCGGCGTGGTGCGAACCATCCGCCGGTTTCCAATCAACCCACGTGTGGCTGGTTTCGTCGTAAGAATAATGGGGATCAAACCGCCAGATGGTGTCGGCAAAATAGTTCCGGCTTTCATCCGCATTCAAAAACCCGGCGAACTCATCGAAGCCCAGCATCCACGGCGGGGCGCCGAGCGTCCATTCGCCAAACAAGCCGGTGTGGTAGCCCGCCTGCTTGAGGCGTTGGGCCAGCGTGATTTCGTCGGGGGCGAACGCGGCGTTTTTCCCCGTCAGCAACGCGGCCTGCGCCAGCGGCAGTTCAGCGTTCGCGGCCCGGTAGTCCGTGAACCGCGTGCCTTCGGCGGCGAGCTTGTCGAGATTTGGCGTCTGAAAATTCGTCTGGCCGTAGCAACTCAAGTCGCCAAAGTCGAGGCCGTGGCACGCGATGAAAATGATGCTGGCGCGGCGCGGCATCGCGGCGCGTGTGGCGGGCGCGGCGTTGGTGAAAATGGAGGCCAGGCTTTCGGCCTTCGCGACCGCGGAAAATTCCAGCAGCGCGGCGGCCAGGAGGCAAAGACGATTCAACTTCATGGTCAAGTTTGATTCTGTGAACCGCGCGGTGTTCAAAGCAAATCAATTTTTCAGCGGGCAGCGGATTTGTTTGCCAAACTGCGGGTCAATTTTTAGCCGCAACGCGAGCACCAGTCCGGGGATGGATGAGCAGCTCACCCACACAAAAAAATGCCGGTAACCGAAGGTATCCGCCGCCCAGCCGCTCCACAGGCCGGGAATCATCATGCCCAGCGCCATGAAACCGGTGCAGATGGCGTAATGCGCCGTCTTGTGCGGGCCGTCCGCAAAATAAAGCAGGTAAAGCATGAACGCCGTGAAGCCAAAACCGTAGCCGAACTGTTCAACCGCCACCGCGCCGCAGATGGCGGGAAAATTTTCCGGCTGACGGAACGCGAGAAAGATGAACGCGAACTTCGGCAAATACATCGAGCCGATCATGACGGGCAGCATTTTTTTCAAGCCGTATTTCGCCGCCGCAAAGCCGCCGAGCAAGCCGCCGCCCGTCAACGCGAGAACGCCGAAGGTGCCATAAATCAAACCCACCTGGCGGGTGTCCAGACCCAGGCCGCCGACGGCCTGGCGGTCGAGCAGAAACGGCGAAATCACTTTGGACAATTGCGCCTCGTCAAAGCGGTAAAATAAAATGAAGGCCAGCGCCAGCGCGATGCCCGGTTTTTGAAAAAACGAACCCAGCGTCGCAAGAAATTCCTCCCGCAGATTTCGGTGCGTCACCACCGGCCCATCGCCCGCGGGCTGCGGCAGCATGACGCTGTGCCAGCAACTGAATCCGAGAAACAGCACCGCCGCCGTCAGCAGCGTGAAGCTCCAAGCGCCGGCCGTTGGCCGGTTTTTTTCGAGCGTTCCAGCCAGCACCACGAGCAGGCCGCTGCCGACGATCATCGCCGTCCGGTAAAACGTGCTGCGCAGCCCGACCCACCACGCCTGCTCATGCTGGGACAGGCTTAACATGTAAAAGCCGTCCGCCGCGATGTCATGCGTCGCCGACGCGAACGCCATGATCCAGAACAGGAACAGCGACCATTTGAAAAACGCGCCGCCTTGCACCGCAAAAGCGACGAGCGCCAGTCCGAGCGCCACCAGAAACTGCATCCGCACCACCCAGAACCGTTTGGTGCGCGTGATGTCCACGAACGGGCTCCACAGCGGCTTGATGACCCACGGCAAATACAGCCAGCTCGTGTAAAGCGCGATGTCGGTGTTCGAGATGCCGAGGCGCTTATACATCACCACGGACATCGTCATCACGATGACGTAGGGAATGCCCTGTGCGAAATACAGGCTCGGCACCCACAGCCAGGCGTTGCGCAACTTTGTTTCGGCCATAAATTGCTTTTAACGCGCCGGCTGAAAAATCCTGGAACCTGGAAAATTCAAAATGAAACCGGGATTCGACACGCCGGAAATCTAAGATGCCCGCCATCCAAAGGAAAACTTTTCTTCGTTTCCTTTGCCGGCCCGCCGCGCCACAATCGGCGCGTGATCATCGCAATCGGCGCATTTCTCAACGCCTTCGGCATTTTGCTCGGCGCGCTTTGCGGACTCGCGGCGCGTGAACCGCTTTCCGCGCGGACCCAGAATTTTTTCAAGTCCGCGCTGGGCGCCTTTACCGTTTTCTATGGGCTGCGGCTGGTTTATGAAAACGTCCACGGAACGCTGGCCGCGTGCCTGAAACAGCTTTTGCTCGCCGCCCTCGCCGTCGTGCTCGGCTATTGGATCGGGAAAATTCTGCGCCTGCAAAAAATCTCCAACCGGGTCGGCCATCACGCCTCCAGCCTGCTGGCCGCCGCCTCGAAACATCCGCCCGGCAACTCCGCCGCCGGTTTTGCCGCCGCCACGATTTTGTTCTGCGCCGCGCCGCTGGGCGTGCTCGGCGCGGTCGCCGACGGGCTGGAAAATTATTTTTATCTGCTGCTCGTGAAGGCGGTCATGGACGGCCTGGCCATGATGAGCTTCGTGAAAATGTTCCGCTGGCCGGTGGCGCTCGCGGCCATTCCCGTCTTTCTCTTTCTTGCCGGTTTGACGCGGGCGGTGCAACTCGGCGCGCAGCCGTGGCTGGACGCGCATGCCCTGACCCATTATGCCGGCCTCGCCGCCGGCCTCATCACCGGCATCGTGGCGCTGGTGATTTTTGAAATCCGCCGGGTGGAACTGGCCAATTACCTGCCCGCGCTGGCGGTCGCCCCGCTGCTGGCGCATTGGCTGGGCTGAAAATCCGCTTGTGCTTTGGCCGGCTTGCCCTAATTTGAAACTCATGGGCCACAAACGGAAACCGACCGCGCATCAGAAACAAATCCGCTTCCTGGGTGTTTTATTTGGAGCCATCATGCTCGCGGTGGTCGTGGTCGTGTTGGTTCTGATGAATCGTCCGCCGGGCGGCTATCACTGAATCAGCCCGCGTTTCCGCAGCATCGCTTCCATCGCCTTGTCCATCAGCAAATCCGCCAGCGGTTTCGTGGCTTCATCCAGCGCGGCGACCGATGCCAGCAGTTTTTTTAAATCGCCCGCGCCGCCGGCGTTTTCCGTGGCCAGAGCCGCTTCCACTTCGCGCGCGGCTTGTTCGATTTTTTCGCGGTAATCCGCTTCCATCTCGCCGCCAAAATCGGCGATGGCCTTGCGCGTCGCCGCCAATGTTTCATTTGCCTTCAGTTTCGCCTCGATCCAGCGGCGCGCGGCCAGATCGTCGAACGCGTGTTCCACCGATTCCTCGACCATTTTTTGCACCGCCGCGTCGTCCACATCCACGGCGGACTTCATTTCCACGATTTTTTCCTGGCCGGTTTTGGTATCGCGCGCGAGGACGTGCAAAATGCCGTTCGCGTCAATTTCAAACTGCACCCCCACGCGCGGGACGCCGCGCGGCGCGGCCGCGAAATCAATCGTGAATTTGCCGAGGCTCCAGTTGTCCTTCGCGCGCTCGCGTTCGCCTTGCAAAACGTGGATGAGGATGTTGCGCTGAAAATCCATCGCCGTCGTGAACAGCTCGCCCGCCTTCACCGGAATGGTCGAGTTGCGCGGAATCAAAACATTCATCAGGCCGCCGAATGTCTCGAGGCCGAGTGACAACGGCGTCACATCCAGCAGCAGGACATTTTTGAAGCCGCCGGACAAAATCTCCGCCTGAATCGCCGCGCCGAGCGCCACGGCTTCGTCGGGGTTCTGCGAGGTGTTCAACTGCGGCCCGGCAGCTTTACGGTAATCCTGGCCGAGGCGCAGGCTGCCGCGCGTCTCCTCAAATTCCGCGCAGCCGAAAAGTTCCGCCACAAATTTTCGGACGAGCGGCATCCGCGTCTGGCCGCCAACCAAAATGACCTGATCCAAATCCTTGGCCTCCAATTTGGCATCCGCGAGCGCCCGCAGGCAATGCGACCGGGTGCGGGCGATGATGTCGCGCGTGAGATTTTCCAATTCCGCGCGCATCAATTTGCAATTGAACGAAAAATCCGGCGTCAAAAATGGCAGCGCGATTTCGACTTCGGTTTCCGTGGACAATTTGATTTTTGCAATTTCGGCGGCTTCGCGAATTCGAGAGAGAGTCGAATTGTTAAATGGTTGAATGGTTGAATTGGGCGCCGATTCAACGATTGAACGATTCAACCATTCAACGATTTTTCGGTCCAGATCATCGCCGCCAAGCCGCGTGTTGCCATTCGTGGACAAAACTTGGAAAACGCCTTCGTTCAATTCCAAAATGGAAAGATCAAACGTGCCGCCACCCAGATCATAGACCGCGATCTTCGATTTTTCCTTGAGCTTGTCGAGGCCGTAAGCGAGCGCGGCGGCGGTCGGTTCATTGAGGATGCGCTCGACGGTGAACCCGGCCAGTTCGCCGGCGCGCTTGGTCGCGTTGCGCTGCGCGTCGTTGAAGTAGGCGGGCGCGGTGATGACCGCACGGGTGACGGCCTCGCCAAAATAATGTTCCGCGTCGCGCCTCAGTTTTTTCAAGACTTCGGCGGAGACTTCCTCGGGCGAAAAATTCCGACCGTGGATTGGAATGGTGACGGCCCCGGAGTTGTCGGTTTGAATCGGATAGGTCACGAGCATTTCTTCCTTCGCGATGTCCGCGCCGCGCCGGCCCATGAATCGCTTGACGGAATAGACCGTCTCCGCCGGTTTCACGCTGCGGACGCGGTTCGCTTCGTGACCGGCAATGACCGGCGCGTTCGCCGCCGGATAATGCACGACGGACGGCGTCAACCGCTGGCCGCGGGCATCGGCGATGACCAGTGGAATGCCCGAATCCACCGTGGCGACGAGGGAATTCGTGGTGCCCAGATCTATGCCGACAATTTTGCTCATGTGCGTCGCAGATTGAACCACGAAATCCGTGAAACACACGAAAAAATGAGTGACCGTCGCGTCCGGCTTGGTTTCCGCCAGAAATCCCTATCCCAGCTTCACGGAAAACAGGCTCTTTGCGGCAATCGTGATCAGTTCACCGCCGTAAAATTCTTCGCGATACTCCCCGGTTTCGAGCAGGTGCTGGTGCAGTTCCTGGTTGTCGCGGCGCAAAATAAATTTCAGTTCCTTCAAGTCGGACGACCACCGGAAGCCGTTGAAAAATTCCGCGCCCGCAAACTGCGTCTTGTAAAGCGCGCTTTCCAGATAGCAGGTGCCAAGATAAAGCTGCCGCGTGCCGCGCTCGGCAAACAAGGCTGCCGCCGAGGTCATCATGAACATGCCGAGGTTGCGGGCGTAATAATTCAGGTCGTAGAAGGCGTAGTAGTAAAACGCCAGCGCCTTGCCTTCGAGATACAGCGTCGCCACTCCGATTTCCTTGCCGGTCACCGCGTCGGTGAAAACCAGCAGGTGCGAAATGATCGGCGCGCCGAACAAGCCGTCCAGCCGCTCGAAGGTCATCATGTCCTTGCCGAATTTGATGTCGGCGTAGGTCTTGAAAAACTGGCGGCGCTCCTGCGTGTAATCAAATTTGTCGCGCGGCACGAGCTTCACCTCGATGCCCGCGCCTTTGCGGAGGATGCGGCGGTTTTCGGACGAGGGCTTGAACCTGGCGAGATTCACGCGCACCTGACGGCACAGATAAAACCGATCCAACTGGCGCGACGACGGCAGAAAACCAGCGTTAAAAATGTCCGCCGGCGATTCTCCCGGTTCGGGAATCGCCCAGACGGCATACGGGAACTGGTAGTTTTCGTAATCGGAGTTTTGTTCGGAGAAAAGCAGTTTCATTTTTTAAATCCGAGACTGCGCCGCACTTCCGCGCGCAACGATTCGCAATTTTTCAACGCAAGTTTTGCTTCAGTCAATGTTGCATTTTCACCGGGATAACGGAAATTCGACGCATATTGCGACATTTTTTCAGCTACGGTTTCGTAAGACGCCCACAGCGGTTCAACCGGTTGCAACAGATGCAACAATTTCAAAAGGTCGTGCGTTCTGGGAAAGTCCAAACCTTCTTCAATCAGTCGCGCCTTGAGATATTTTTCTACACATTGTTGGCAACTAAAACAAACTGGATTGAAAACGCGACTCTTCTTCAGTCGCATGATTTGTGAAGCGACCAAAAAATCTTCCTCGGCTTTTTTTACCCATTCATGCGTCAATGGCTTCATAAAGCACTTTGCCTTTTTCCATGATTTCGCAAATGAACGGGTCGCGCCAGCGAAGACGTTTCGCGATGTCCGCTGGCGTTCGCACCAGCAAGTCCATTGGAAAATCCCGCTGTGTGGCCAATCGAATGCAGATGGACATCCGCTCGCCGCGATAGCGCGTGCGATTCATCACCACGAGCAAATCCACGTCCGAATCTTCCGTCGGTTTGCCGTAGGCATACGAGCCGAACAAAATGATTTTGTGCGGACGAAATTTCTTCGCCACCTCGTTGCAGAAATTTTTTATTTTGGCGCGCTCGACCATGATTTAGCGTAGCTCCGTCGTTTTAACTTGGCGAGCCGGTTTTTCCGTTCACATTTTTTCTGCGCAACCGCAAACGCCAATTTGTCAGCACGTCGTAAGTCACGGAATTTTTCAGCTTCGCGATGTCGCGCACGGTGATTTCTTCGTTGCCCTGCCGGCCCATGATGACGGCTTCGTCCCACATTTGCGCTTCGGGAATGTCCGTGATGTCCACCATCAGCGCGTCCATCGCGATGCCGCCGACCAGTGGCGCGCGCCTGCCGCGAATCAGCGCCGCGCCTTCGTTGCGCACGCGCGGAAATCCGTCGCCGTAACCAATCGGCAAAACCGCGATACGCCGTTCGCTCGCCGCCGTGTAACGCATTCCGTAACCGACGACTTCGCCGGGCTTCAATTTTTGAATCGCCGCGATGCGCGCTTTCACGGACATCACCGGTTCGATGCCGGAAATTGCGCGGCAAACCTGCGACGGAAAAACGCCGTAAAGCAAAATGCCCACTCGCACCATGTCCAAATGCGCGTGCGGCAAATCGAGAAAGCCGCCGCTGTTGCAGGTGTGACGCAGCGGAACGGAAATTTTTTTCTCATCGAGCGCGCGGAGAATTTCGTTGAAGCGGGAAAATTGAAGATTCGCAAATGTTTTTTCCGTTTCATCCGATTGCGAGAAATGCGTCATCACGCCTTCAAGCGATAAAGATTTTTCCGCGAGAATTTTTTCGACGAGCGGAAGCGCTTCATCCCAACGAATTCCGTAACGGCTCATGCCCGTGTGAATTTTCAAATGCACCGGAATTTTTTTCTCGAATTTCGCCGCGATTTTTGCCAGCTTGCGGACGGCGTGCGGCTCGTTCACGCAAACCGTCAGGTCATGCGCCACGCACCATTCCAGTTCGGCCTCCTGCCGTTCGCCGAGCAGCAGCAGCGGCGCGGTGACGCCGCCTTCGCGCAGGAGCATCGCCTCTTCCAGCGTGCTCAAGCCGAAGCCCCACGCGCCTTCCTCGACGGCGATGCGCGCCACGTCGAGCGCGCCGTGGCCATAAGCCTCGTCTTTCACGACGGCGAGCAATTTCACCGCGCGCGGCAGATCACTGCGGATGAGTCGCAGGTTGCGCCGCAGCTTGCCGAGGTCAATCTCGGTCCACGCCGGCCGCTGCGGAAAATTTTCAGAATCAAATTTCATCGGACGAATAAATTTAACCGCGGTTGAACCCGGATGAACACAGATTTTTCAAAAACCGTCCAAGCCGGATTCGCATTATCCGTGTTCAACTGTGAAAATTTGCGGCTAAAAAATGGATTCCAAGATTTTCTCCGCCGCCGCGCGCGGATTCTCTGCCGCGTAAATCGGCCGGCCGATCACCAGCCAGCTTGCGCCGGCCTGCATCGCTTCGCGCGCCGACAACGTGCGTTTCTGGTCGTCGGCCTTTTCCGCGCCGGTGCGGATGCCGGGCGTCACCAGTTGGATTTCCGGCGGCAGGATTTGTCGCAGCGCCGTGATTTCCAGCGGCGAGCAAACCAGCCCGCGCAAACCAGAATTGACCGCCAGGGTCGCGAGCCGCTCAACCTGATGGCCGACGTTTGACTGACAGCCGATCTCCGTCAGCGCATTGCTGTCCATGCTCGTCAGCACGGTCACGCCGAGCACAAGCGGCGCGGGGCGCCCAAGGTTTTTCGCGGTGTCTTGCACGGATTTTTCCGCTGCGCGCATCATCTCGCCGCCGCCGCTGGCATGGATGGTCAGCATCTGCACTTCGAGCCGCACGGCGGCGGCCACGGCCTTGGCGACGGTGTTCGGAATGTCGTGAAATTTCAGATCCAGAAACACGTTCGCGCCGGTCGCGCGCACGCGGCGCACGATGTCCGGCCCGGCGGCGACAAACAATTCCTTGCCGATCTTGAACGCGCCGACGGCGGGCGCGACTTGCTCGGCCAGTTTCAAGGCCTGTTCCGCCGACGGCACGTCGAGCGCGGCGATGATGGGATTCCGCATGGATTTATTCTAGCCACAGATGAAACACAGATGAAACACAGATTTTCAAAACTTGAAACTGAAAACCAAAAACTCGAAACTGTTCTCATGAAGATCATCCGCCACACCGACAAGGATTTTTCCGCAAAACTCCGTGAAGTCGCCGCCGATTCCAGTTTGTTTGACACCGGGATCGAGCAGCGCACTAGGGCGATTTTGCACGAAGTCTTCGTGCGCGGCGACGACGCGGTGCTGGAGTTCATGGAAAAATTTGACGGTGCGAAGCTCGTCGCCGGGCAGTTGGCCGTGACACAGGCGGAGTTGTTCAACGCCTCGCTCGCCGCCGATGAACCGCTGCGCGCGGCGGTGGCCGGGGCGGAAAAAAACATCGCGTTCTTCGCCAAAAAATCATTGCGCAAAGCCTGGCAGGCGAAAAATTCCCACGGCGCGAGCGTCGGCGAAAAATTCGATCCGTTCACGCGCGTCGGCGTCTATATTCCCGGCGGCACCGCGCCGCTCGTGTCCACGGCGCTGATGACCATCACGCTCGCCAAGGTCGCGAGCTGCAAAGAAATCGTCGTCACCACGCCGTGCGGCAGGGACGGCTCCATCAACCCGGCGATTCTCTTCGCCGCGCGGGCGGCGGGCGCGACGGAGATTTACCGCGTCGGCGGCGCGCAGGCGATTGCCGCGCTGGCTTACGGCACGAACACGATCCGCCGCGTGCAGAAAATTTTCGGTCCCGGCAACGCCTACGTCAGCATGGCCAAGCGCCTGCTCGTCGGGCGCGTGGCGATTGATTTGCTCGCTGGGCCAAGCGATCTGCTGGTGCTGGCCGACGACACCGCGAATCCGAAATTCGCCGCGTCCGATATGCTCGCGCAAGCCGAGCACGGCTCCGGCCACGAACGCGTCTGGCTGGTGACGACTTCCGCGAAAATTCTGCGCGCGGTGGAAAAAGAAATTTCCAAACAGTTCCCGAAGCTTTCACGGCGCGACTTGATTCAGCGCGTGCTGGACCGCAACGTCTGGCTCATCCAGGTGAAATCCATTGCTGATGCCGTGGCGCTGACGAACCGCATCGCGCCGGAGCATTGCGAAGTCATCACGCGCGGCGCGCGCAAGGTCAGCGACGGCATCCTTACGGCGGGCGCGATTTTTCTCGGCAACTGGTCGCCGACGGTGCTGGGCGATTACGTTGCCGGGCCGAGTCACGTGCTGCCGACCGATGGCGCGGGCGCCTCGTTTGCCGGCCTGACGGTGGATCAATTCCAGCGCCGCACCAGCGTGGTGGAATACAACCGCGCTTCGCTCAAAAAGGCGTTGAAAGGCGTGCAAAAATTCGCCGAACTGGAAGGCCTTGATGCGCATGGGAAAAGCGCGGAGATAAGGAAATAAATTTTGGCGTAAAGCCGCGCCGCGATCAAAACGGGGACGATTGCCCGCGCTCGTGGCGCAGGTATTGCAGAAAATCTTCGACGAGCGTTTGCATCGTGGAATCAAATTACAAATAAAGAACGGCCTTGCACATGAAATCCCATGCGATTTGGTTTGTCTTCGGAAAATGCGTGCATTAAATAAAAGCGGCGCAGGCGCTCACACAATTCATGCTCACACAAAATCAAGCAGACCGTTTGATACAACTGCTCAAGGAGGCGGCCCAAACAGAAATGTTCGTGTGGGAGCGAGACAAGCGCCAAGATGAGTTGGTTGTAGCTGTCGAAGACAAGAAAATCCAGTTCGAATTGTCCCTGAAGCGAAACCCTTTTGAAATTCGCCTTCATTTTCGGACAAAGGATCGCAACATCGGTTTGGTTCGTTTGGACAATGCTCACTACCATGCAAACCCAGACGGAACCGAAATACACAACAAACCGCACCTTCACGTCTTCCGCGAAGGCGAGGGTCTGAATTGGGCCGAACCCGTAGATTGGTGTGATTTCAGCGACCCAGTCGCCACGCTTGAGCGATTCTTGGAAATAATTCGAACTCGTTTCCCCAGCGGAGTATTGTTGGATATGCTCTGATTATGACTCCGGCACAACATCCAGATTTAGCCCGCGAATACACGACGTGGCTGAAGGATCGCATCATCACCGTTGATCGCGAAGATGCCAAGATTTTGACGACGCCTTTTCTTGATCCGTTTCACGATGGAATCCAAGTATATTCCGAACGTCATAATGGCGAATTTATTCTGCACGATTCGGGACACACACTTGATAACTTGGCCTGCCAGGGAGTCAAAATTGAAGAATCGGAACGCCGGCAGGCATTGATTCAGCGCGCAATTGCCGGCTGCGCAGTCAGATTTCAAGGCGGCAGGCTAGAAACCACGGCAACCGTTACGAACTTGCCTCAACGTGTGCATTTCTTGATAACCGCAATTCTTCGCCTGAATGATTTGTGGATGAGTGCTGTTCCTCACCGATGGACAGACTTTTTTGAAGTCGTCGCAGAATTTCTCGACAGCCAAAACGTTACTTACACCGCTAACGTCAGCATTCCAGGACGAACAGTGGAGCATCCAATTGATTTCGTGATTCCATTGCCAAAGCGGCAAGAGAGACTGATTAAATTGATTGGAGACCCAACCCCTCAAACCGCCAAGGTAATTTCATTTACATGGCTTGAGCTTCAGGAAACACGGCCACAAGCAGAGCGAGTAGTTGTCATTAACGACATGCGCCCGCCCGATCCTTTGCTGGAAGAAAGCGAAGAAGAATCTCGCCGAATTAGTGAACAAACTATTTCGATTCTTCGCGGCTACAGCAGCAAAATTTATAGATGGAGCGAACGGGATAATCGTCAGTTCCAATCTCTCTGGCTGCCTAACTGACAATCCAGTTGGTGCTGATTCAGCGTTTGCTGGCGTGCAGGACGGTCAGGCCAACCACTTCCTCGCCTTCGTAACGGACGAGAATGTCGTCGTCGGTCATTTCGGAGTCGGTGGCGTGGCTGGGCTTTTTGAAGTTGATGTAAAGCACGTCGGCCTCGGCGTCGTAGGACGACCAAAGGTAGCGATGCGGCGTGCCTTTCACGGTGGCCAGCATCTTCACATATTCGTTGATCTCGGCTACGGCCATAATTGTTTTCTCCGGTTAAGCGTGGCTTCGCGCCGCGTCAGAAACGCGGTGATGACAAATCCTCGCCAGCCTCCTCACGATACACGGCCACGAGAATTTTGCCGACGCCGTTTTTGGATTTGGTGATTTCGGTCACAATTTTCTGCCGGTCAGCCGCTCGTAAGCCTCCAAATACTTCGCGCTGGTTTTGGCGACAACGTCGTCCGGCAGTTTCGGGCCGGGCGGGGTTTTGTTCCAGTCGAGCGTTTCGAGGTAGTCGCGGACGAATTGTTTGTCGAAGCTCGGCTGGCCGCGGCCGGGCGCGTATTGGTCGGCGGGCCAGAAACGCGAGGAATCGGGCGTGAGCATTTCATCAATCAGAATCAATTTGCCGGGCGACGAGGCGTCGCGGCCACATTCCAGGCCGAACTCAAATTTCGTGTCGGCGATGATGATGCCGCGTTGCCGGGCGTAATCGCGTCCGGCCCGGTAAATTTTCAAGCTCAAATCGCGCGCCTGCATGGCGAGTTCGGTGCCGGCAATCTCGCAGGCTTCCTCGAAGGAAATGTTTTCGTCGTGGCCGGCCTCGGCTTTCGTTGACGGCGTGAAAATCGGTTCCGGCAGTTCGGCGGATTCCGTCAGGCTGGCGGGCAACTGGATGCCGCAGACGGTCTGCGATTTTTTGTATTCCTTCCAGCCGCTGCCGGACAGGTAGCCGCGCACGATGCACTCGATGGCGAGCGGTTTGGTTTTTTTCACGATCATCGAGCGGCGTGCCAGGTCTTTGCAGACGGCCACCGTGGCGAACGGCTGGAGATTTTTCGGCAGCGGATCATTCGCGCCGGCAAGCAGGTGGTTCGGCACGAGCGACGCAAATTTCTCAAACCAGAAATGCGAGATTTGCGTGAGCACTTCGCCCTTGCGCGGAATGCCGTTGGGCATGATGACGTCGAAGGCGGAGATGCGGTCGCTGGCGACGAGCAGGAAGCGGTCGCCGAGGTCGAAGACTTCGCGGACTTTGCCGGAGCGGACTTTTTTGATGCCGGGCAGGTCAAGCTGGAGAATTGGTTCGTTCATGGTGTGCGAAAAATAAAGTCCGCGGGCCGAAGTTCAAAGTCCAAATTCATCCCCGGCCAATTTTAACAAGTCCAATCTCGACAGTTCTCGCCGCGTTTGGCACAGATGGACTGATGCTGTTGCTGCCAGCGAAAATGATTTTGGCGAGCCGGGCACTGACCTTGGCATGAAACGCGAATTTGCCATTTTGTTCGGCGGCTGGCTGGTGCTGGCGGCGTTCCTGTTTGGCATCGGACGCGAAAACCTTTCCGCGCCGGGATTATTTTACGATGAAGCGGTGTATGCCGGGCTGACCAAAGATTTTCTGGCCGGCAAACCGCCCGGCCACCACATGCCCAATGTTGCAACCACGTCCGTGCTCGGCAGGCCGTTTCCGGTTTTTGTGCAGCCTTATCTCGGCGCGCTGAAGTGCTGGCTGCTCATTCCAATCTTCAAAATTTTCGGCTCGACCCTGGCGGTGTTGCGCGCCGCAAATTTGTTTTTCTGCGCCGCCGCGCTGCTCGTTTTCATGCTGTGGACCTGGCGGCTCCTCGGCTTGGCCGAAGCGCTGCTGGCCGGCCTGCTGCTGGCGGCGGATCCGGCGTTTTTCTTTCCCGGCGTGCTGGACTGGGGTTCGCTGCTGCCCAGCCTGCTGTGCCGGTTCGCCGGATTTTTACTGGTGCTGCTCGCTTGGCGGCGGCAATCGGCGCGCTGGGCGGTGTTCGCCGGCCTCGCCCTCGGCCTCGGTTTCTTCAACAAAATTGATTTCGCCGTGCTGCTGGCCGGCACCGCAGCCGCGGCGGTCTGCGCTTATGGGCGTTTGCTAAAACCGCTAGTCGGCGAGCGTCGGCTTCTCGTTTTTTTGGCGGCGCTGGCGTTCACCCTTGGCGGCGGACTGATGTTTCTGCGCCTGCCACTCATCGTCACCGGCACTTTATCCGGCGGCAACTCCCCTCAACCCGGCGAGTTCGCGGAAAAACTGCACACGCACCTCGCGATGTATGACGGCTCGTATTTTTACCGGCTGATGGACGCGGGCGGACGGTTCGACAAAATGTATCAGTCGCCGTCGCCGGTCTGGACGCCGTTCGGAATCATCTTTCTTCTCGCCGTTTTAATTCTGCTTGCCGACGTGATTTTTTCCGCGAAGGAAAGTCCGGCGCGCCGCAATAAAATTTTTCTATTGCTGTCCGCCGCGTTCGTGACGGTGGGCGTTATGATTTTGCCCGGAGCGGTGCGCATTCATCACGCCACGCTGGTTTATCCGTTTCCGCAACTGATCATCGCCACCGCCGCCGTGGGTTTGTGGAATCGCCCGGGGAAAACAGTCGCGCTCCGGCGGGTTCAGCGCGGCTTGCTTGTCGCCGGCTTGATGTTCCTCACGATCGGCGAGTTTCACGTCATCCTGCGCACGGAGCGCCTCATCCGCGAAACCGGCGGACGCGGCTGGTGGAGCAACGCGCTGGTGGAATTTTCCGGCGAAATCAAGACCCGTTCCGATCTCGTCGTGAGCAGCATGGACTGGGGATTCAACGAACAACTGGAATTCCTGACCGACGGGCCGCGCCTGGAAGAACCCTTCTGGAAAATCATTCGCGGCGGACAAGCCGAATTGCCACGTGACTCGAACCATCTTTACCTCGTGCATCCGCCCGAATTCAGCTTCTCTCCGCTCGGCACGCAGTTCATGGCCTACGTTTCGCGGGTGGATACAAACGCCGTCGTGCGGCCGTGGCGCGACGGACAGGGAACGATTGTTTTTTACAGCATCGCCTTCACCGCGCATTGAAAAATCACGGCGCCGACTGGTTGCCGGCCATCTGGCGCACCAGCAGCGGCACGCTGGCCACCGATTCATCGTCCAGCCGCACGTCCACGGAATACAGCCCCGGTTCGTCGAACTTCAACTGCTGGATGTTGACGATGAAATTGCGCGTCAGAAAATGCGCGTCGTCCGGCAGCGTGACCGGCACCGGCAGCTCGATGCTCTGGAGGATGGCGTGGCCGTCGGCATTGATGAAGTTCAGCGACAGCTTGCGCGTGCCCTCGTCGCCGGGCTGGAAGGTCGCGCGCAACGCCACCGCGCACTGCGGATGGATCGCCGGCATCTGCGGCGCATAAATCGTGTCAAACGCCCCGAGGAGATTCATCTTGCCGTTGTCGTCCGTCGCCGCGTCGCACAGCACCGCCACTTGAATGTTCATGTCAAAATTAAGCCACGAAAAGCCGGGAATGGCACGCAATCTTTTTTTTGCGCCAACGCCGGAAAAATCCCGCCAACGATGAGGAAGAAAGCCGGATTCCGATTTTTCAAACACGCTCTGAAATGAAATCCAAGCTGGACAGAAATTGATGACCGGAATATGGTCGCGCATGAAGCACACCAAACTCATCAAGCCATGAAAACATTTTTTTTCACGATTGCCTTGTTGATCCTGGCGTTTAATCGCGTCGAGGCCAAGGACTGGAAACTGGCGTGGGCGGACGAATTCAATTACCAAGGCTTGCCCGATCCGGCCAAATGGGGCTACGAAGAAGGTTTCGTCCGGAACCACGAAAGCCAGTATTACACCCGGGCGCGTTTGGAAAATGCCCGCGTCGAGAACGGCAATCTGGTCATTGAATGCCGGAAGGAACACTTCACCCCGGCGAACCATGCTCCCGTGGAATACACCGCCGCCAGCCTCACCACGCAGAACAAGGAGAGCTGGCGATATGGACGGATTGAGGTGCGGGCAAAAATTCCACAGGGCAAAGGCGTCTGGCCGGCCATCTGGATGCTGGGAACAAACATTTCTGAAGTCGGCTGGCCCCGCTGCGGCGAGATTGACAACATGGAATTCATCGGCAGAGAACCCAACGGCATCCATGGAACCCTTCATTACTCAGTTGATGGCAAACATCAGTCCGACGGTGGCACGCTGGAAACAAACCAGCCGTTTGCTGATTTCCATATTTACGCCGTCGAGTGGACGCCGGAACGAATTGATTTCTTTTTCGACAGCACGAAATACCACACTGTCCTCCTTGACAAGGCGGGCCAAGGCGCAACGAATCCCTTCCGCGCGCCGCAATACCTCATCCTCAACTTCGCATTGGGCGGCGACTGGGGCGGACCGATTGACGATGCCGCTCTGCCGCAGAAATTCCTGATTGATTACGTGCGCGTTTATCAGTCAACGGACGCCAAATGACGCGTTTTTGCGCGCTTTCAAAATTCGCCGCCTGGCTTCACGCGCCAGCACCACCGTTCCGGCCATCGCCAAAAAAATTCCCAACGCCAGGTTGACCGGCTCCGGCACGGCTTCGATGTCCATTGACCAAGAGTCCAGCGTGCCAACGGGACCGCCGCCCTGCGCATCGGTAAAAAACAAATTCCAGCTCCCGTTCACGGCTGAACCATTGACGTCCGCCAAGTTTCCCATCGCCTGATAGGTTCCGGTAATCGTTCCATCCGGCGCGTCCTGAATGCTGGTGGATGCCGAATCCGCCAGCGTCACGCCGTTCAATCCCGAACCGCTGTTGCCAAACGGATTGCCGGCGCTGCCGCCGATTCCATACGCTTCGCCGCCCGACTGGCTTCCGAGCAATTGCACGTTTTGCCCGTTTGGCGAAACCACATACGCATACAGACTTCCGTTGCCGTAATCGCCGGACGTGAACGAAACGGTCAGAGTGATGGTCAACCCGCTCACCGTGTCGCCGGCGTTTGCATCGTTGACGGCTCCGGTAAAATAAGTTCCCACCGGAAAAGTCCCGGAGATTGTTCCCACCGAACCGCCTCTGGTAAAATCTTCGACATAAAGTCCCGCGTGCGCGTTTCCCGCCGTGATGGACGTCAGCATGCACCAGGATAAAATTCGCAATTTTATTTTCATGGGCATCAACTCATGGTGACCAGCTCAAACGGTAATAAGCCGACGCAGGAGCGATTCCTCCCAAATCACCGAAGTTGTCCGTGAACTGGAACAAGCCGCTCGGCGGCGCATTCGTCGCTAAAACCGTCACCCAATTCAACAAATTGGTTGAACGCTGCACGCTGTAAGTGTAACCGGGAATGCCGGCAAATCGCGCCGTCGCCGTCCTGTGTTCGCTCGCCGTGAGACCCTGCACCGTGAGACCCTGTGGTTGTCCGGTCACAGCGGTTATCACGATCACCGAAATAACGCCCGCCGCGCCTTCGCCCTGTGCGTCGCGGATGGTGTAAGCGATCTGGTCGTTGACGTTTGGGCTGTTGGTGTAAAAAATATAAGTCGCGTTGGTTGTCAAATGGACGTTGTTGGTCGTCACCAAATCCATGCCGGCCAGAAACATCCGGCTGCCGTCCGCGTCGGTCCAGTGGTTGGTCACATTTGCCAGCGAAATCAGCAGCCGCGTGCCCGCCGTCCGATACACCAGCGTCGTCCCGGCCACCGGCGGGTTCGGCAATTGGCCCGCGTAGCCGCCGCGCTGTTGGTAATCCGCGCTCGCAATGAAATTGCCCGCGCTAAAACTGCCGTCGCTCGTGTAATCCGCGCTGGACATTCTCAATCCGCCGCCGTCAATGGACTCGGTGGTAAAATTGTAATCCGCGCTGCTCTGCGGCCCGGCGCGCGACGATGCCGCCATCGCCAGGCACAGACAGATTGCACCGAAGAACTTCAACCCGGCATGGGATTGAAATTCACCCGGCTTGACTTGTTCTTGAACTTTCAATTTTGATTTCTTCCGCAGTTCACACAGAGACGCGGCGAATTAATTTTTAAAAACCTTCAAAACTCCAAGACCAATCCCTCAAGTTAATCGAGGCTCCTGTCACAACTCTGACGCCGATTAACGTGCCGGCGGGAATGGTGACGCTGTCAGTGGTGTCATTACCATCGGTTTGAGACGATCCAGAAATCGTAACTGCGATGGGTGTTGCCACACCATTGGTCATGATTGTCAGAGTCGCTGTGTGACCTGAACCCAAGGCTCCTGAAATGGCCACATACAAGTTGGTCAGCGTGACGCTTTCCGGCACCGGAGCGCGAGTGATGCCTGTCGTGTCGGTGGTCGCCGTCATTGATGAGCTGTTGTTGGGAGCCGCATAATGCGTTGAACTGACGGCGAGGGTTCCGCCGGAAACGCCAATCCAAATCGCCGCCGGCGATAACGCACTGGTCGTCGCTGTTCCAATTTGTCCGGCCAACGCGTTGCTCGCTGCGTTTAATTGTGCCAGGGCGTTCGTCAATACATAATTCGTCGCCGTGTTGACGTAGCTGACAGATGCCAGCCCGTTCGTCACCGCCGCCGTCACATAATTTTGCGAGAGGACAAAATTGGTTGTCGCCAGTCCATTCGTGATGGCCGCCGTAACAAAGCCATTGGTCGAAGAATTGACGTAAGCCAACGTCGCCAGCCCGTTTGTCACGGTCGCCGTCACATAATTCTGCGAGAGGATAAAATTCGTCGTCGCCAGCCCGTTCGTAATGGCGGCCGTGACAAATCCGTTCGTCGCCGTCCGCACATAATTGGTCGTGGCCAGTCCATTCGTGATGGCCGCCGTCACAAAGCCATTGGTCGAAGAATTGACGTAAGCCAGCGTCGCCAGCCCGTTTGTCACGGTCGCCGTCACATAATTCTGCGAGAGAACAAAATTTGTCGTTGCCAGCCCGTTCGTCGCCGTGTTGACGTAAGTGACGATGCTGTTGCTCGCCGTCATCACGTAGGGAATGCTCGCGCCGTTCAAAAAGCCCAGCCCTGAAGCCGGGTTGGTCGTGTAAAAAATCCACGATCCGCTGTAGGGGTTTGCGATCGGCGCAAACGTTTGATTGGTGGTCGGCAATGCCGGCTGCGCCAACAGCCGGATAGACGCCAATGCGAGAGCTAAAATGAAATGCGTTTTTCGACGCACTTTAGTAATTGGTTGATATGATTCCGAACATCGGAGCGCCATTTGTGAAATAATAATAGACCGTCGCCGGCGCGGCGCCGCTGGGTTTGTTGTTGGTGGTTCCCCAGGTATTCGCGCCGGTGGCCAGCGCCGCCAGCGAATTGCTGACGGACAGGGTGTAGTTGGTGGCATTCGCGCCGATGTCGTTGGCGAAATTCTGCGCCGCCAGAGAAAGGAGATTGCTGGTGGACAGGGTGTAGTTGGTAGCGTTCGCGCCAATGCCGTTGGCAAAACTCTGCGCCGCCAGAATAAGGAGATTACTGGTGGACAATGTGTAGTTGGTGGCATTCGCGCCAATGCCGTTGGCAAAACTCTGCGCCGCCAGAGAAAGGAAATTGCTGGCGGACAGGGTGTAGTTGGTGGCATTCGCGCCGATGCCGTTGGCAAAGCTCTGCGCCGCCAGAGAAAGGAGATTGCTGGTGGACAGGGTGTAGTTGGTGGCATTTTCACCGATGCCATTGGCATAATTTTGCGCCGCCAAGTAAAGAAGGTTGCTGGTGGACAGAGTGTAGTTGGTGCTGTTCGCGCCGCTTGCCAGCATCAAATCGGCGATATTGTTGCTGACCGTCATGACAAAGGGAATGCTCGCGCCATTCAGGAAATCAAGTCCCGAAGCCGCGTTGGTCGTGTAATAAATCCACGATCCGCTGTAGGGATTTGCTATGGGGACAATGAAGGCATTCGTGGTGGGCAAGGAAGGTTGCGCAAATAACGTAAATGTTGTCAGCGCAAATAAGGATGCTGTGATTTTTATTTTCATATTATGGGTTGTGAGGTGTTGATTGTTGATTGTCGTTCGTTTGTTGTTTGTTTTTCTGTTGTTTGTTTCAGTTGGTTAGTTGGTTGTTAGTTGGTTAGTTATTGAAGTTCAGAATCCCATAAACCGGTTGCCCGTTCGTTACATAAAAATAAATCTTTGCCGGACCCGAAATGGCCGTTTGATTTGTGGTGGTTCCCCAGGTTATTGCCGGGCTGACATTGGTCAGGGCATTGACATAAGCGGTCGTCGCAAGCCCGTTCGTGATGTCTGCCGTGACGTAGCCCAGCGACGTCACAAAATTGGTCGTGGCCAGGTTCCCCGGCAATTGCGCGCTGGAGATGTTGCCGTAAAAATTATTCGCCGTGCCGGCAACCAGCGCGTAGCCGGCCGGCGCAATTCGCTGGTCGGGCGCCAATTGTTCAAACCCGTGCGCGCCGTCGTTGAACCAGACCCGCAGCCGCACGTCGGCATTGGTGAACACGCCGGAATTGAGCGGCAGCGTCATGCCGGCAACGCTGGTGTCGCCGAGCAACACCGCATACAAGCCGTTCGTCAACGTCAACGGAATCGCCGCCGTCGGTTCATGGCCGCCGCTGCTCGTTCCGTCGTTGCTCCAAAAAGTGTTCGCGCCGGCACCGTCCACCAGCGCAAATTGAAACTGCCCGGGGCCGCTGTAAGCCGCACCGCCGATGACGATGCGGCCTTGAAAATTCAGCAATGGCGGCACACCGCAGAATCCGGTGGACGACAGAGTCAGAAGAAACAAGCAAACCGCGAAAAACTCCCACGACCGAATAGAATTCAGTCTTGTTGGCAACAAAGATTTATTTCTGATCAATGAATCAATTTGTTAAATTGTATAAAAAACACAGGCTAACAAACCTTGGATTAAATTTCAATAAAAATGTGAATAAAATGTGAATAACTTTGTTGGTCATCATCAAATATTTGAAATTCAATGTGTTAAAAACGCGATTTTAAGGGCTGTTTTTTTAGCTTTCGGTGAATAAATGCGAACATGCGCTTAATTGCACCGGATTTTCGCCAAAGTAAAAAATGGCGAAAACGACGGCTTCTGTTACGCTTTTGCGATGCGAATGTTTTTTTGGTTGTTGAGTTGTCTCGCAGCGTGGTCGGTGGCCGGCGCGGAACTGCAGTTTAACTTCGGAGAAATTGCCGGGAACGGTTCGCTGACGAATTTTCACGCCGAACTGCTGGGCGGCGGCCAGCCGCCCGTGTGGCGGATTTTGTCGGACGAGGCGCCGTCGGCCTTTGCGCCGCTCACGGACCGGGCGCAGAATGTCGCGAGCCGCAGCGTGCTCGCGCAGACAAGCCAGGATCCAACGGACGAGCGATTCCCGATGTTCATTTATGACGGGGAAAAGTTTCGCGATTTCAAGTTCACGACGCGGTTCAAAATCGTCAGCGGCCTGATGGAACAAATGGCCGGCGTGGTGTTTCGTTTTCAAAACACGTCAAATTTCTACGTCGTCCGCGTCAGCGCGCTGGGCAAAAACGTGCGGTTTTACAAGGTGGTGAACGGCGTGCGCTCCGACCCCATCGGCCCGGCCTGCGAGATCCTTCCCGGCGCGTGGCATCAGCTCGCCGTGCAATGCAGTGGCAACCAGATCATGATTTGGCTGGATGACCGGCCCGTCATGCCCATGCTGGGGGACAACACGTTCGCCGACGGCAAGCTGGGTTTCTGGACAAAGTCGGACGCGGTGAGCTATTTCGCCGATGCGACGGTGAATTACACGCCGGTCGTGTCGGCGGCGCAAACGCTGGTCAACTCCATCATGGCACAGCAGCCGCGCATCCTCGGCCTCCAGATTTACACGCTCGGCACCAACAACTCGACGCGCATCCTCGCGAGCAAGGAGCCGGCGGAAGTGGGCCGGCCCGGCACCGAGGCGGAACTGGCGGCGATCCGCGCCGGCACGATCTCCTTCGGTCGTGAATCCGGCGCGGTGCTGGTGACAATGCCGTTGCACGACCGCAACGGGGAAAATATCGCCGCCGTGCGCTTCAAGTTAAAAAGCTTTTTTGGCGAGACGCAGGACAACGCCCTGAACCGCGCGATGATCCTCCTGAAAATGATGCAGAATCTTTGCACGTCTGCCGAGGATTTGCAGAAATAGAAAACCGGAAACCAGACGGGCAGACGCCGGCCGATTTTCACTGCGGGACCGGCGCGGCGGTTGGTTTCACGGCGGGCAAATCGGTGGGCTTCGCGCGCCGCACGCCGCCTTTCACCCCGACGTCACCGCTGTCGTTCACCGTCAGGTGCGGACGCGAGTTGAAGTTTTCGTAAGTGTCCCGCAAAATCGTCGCGCCGTCCGGACTGACAATTGTGTAGCAGAATGATTGCGAGCCTGTCTGCCAGAGCACATGCAACTGGCTGACCCGGTCCACCTGCGCTTCCGGCGCGCTGAACGATACCAGCGGCCCCAACGCGGCAACCTTGAAAACCCGCGCGCCGTCCGCGGAGCTGACCTGCACATAAAGCCGCAATTGTTCCCGCAGATAATTCGCCTCGACCAGAGTGTATTTGCGCGGCTCCGGCGCGGCGTTCGTCGCCACCATCACGCCAAAAACCTGCGACCACAATTCCGCGCCGTTGATGACGTCAAACTGTTTCGGCGCGCTGGTGATGGCCAATGACCACGCCTTGATGCGCACCGTGGCGGTGACCTTGTAACGGCCCGGCTTGCCCATCGCAAAATACGGCTGCAAATCCACGCGTTTCGTCGCCATCTGCGACGATTCCAGATCAAACGGCTCCACCACCGGCACGTCGCCGTTTTTGACGACCACAAAACCGTCCACCGATTCCACGCTGAACGTCAGCCAGTTGGGATCCGCGCCGAGCTGCACCGTCTCGCCGGAACGGTTGGTGATTTTCACCGCCAGCCGCACGGATTCGTTCGGCAAAAACTGATCCTGATCCAATGCCAGCTCCACGCTCACCTGCGCCGCCGCGCGGAAACCCGCCGTCAGCGCCAGAACCAAAACGAGAAAAGTTTTCATTTGATGCTGGACAGGTTAGACCCTCTTGCTTGAGTGGCAACTGTAAAACGGCACACGTCGAAATCATTCAGTGCGGAAGAAATTTGCAGCCTGTCATGGTGTTTGGAATCGTGGTCATCTCAATCTTAACCAAATAATGACAAGTAATCCGATGCTGGCAAGAACGAACAAATATGCCAGCCAATAAAGACGGCGATGAAACCGGTCAAGCTCTCGCGGGCCAAATGTCAAAAACCTCCGCTGCCGGTAAAGCGGAAGTCTGGCGAAAAATAAAAGAATGATGCCGGAAACTCCTGCTATCAAACCGACCGAAAACAGCGCGGTAACATCAACCCTCTGCAAAGTCGTGATGGAAGGCAGAAGCATGGTAGTCAGCACCGCAATCGCCGCAACAATCGGCATGAAGAAAATGCTGCTCAAAAAACCGAGCACTTCTTCTGGCAAATACCAATCTGAACGCTTCTTGCTCATAATTGCGAACGATGCCTAACGTAGAAAGCTGAACCATCGCCGGCTCGCGACGTGAACCGCGATAGCGGAACTGACCGCGCCAACGGTGACTTGTTAGGCATACGGCTCATAAATAAGCTAATAATTTGTGAACCAAACTACACTGCCGTTTGTAGCAGCGCGAGTAGCAATCTGACGTGCTGCCTCCAACTTGGCTGGTGACCAATTCTCACCACCATAATGTGCCTCATAAAAATTGTAGTCGCCGACGGTGAAGAAACCCAAGCTGCTCGTGACTGCTGCCAAGTCTCCGCGCTCGGCAATCCGATATAAATAAATATCCTTATCAATGCTCAGGTGAAGATGCGAACGATCATCGTCGCGCTTGCCAACGTGATACCCGACGAAATAAGCCAGCGCGATAACTCCTAGAGCAAGCAACACAACAAATTGAATCTTGGCTTTTTTCATGGTGCGCGAGTATGCCTAACGAAAAAAGCTGAGCCACGCCGGACCAAAAACCGTGAACCGCGAAGCGGAACAGCCATCGCCAACCGGCGTTGGCTCCGGCGACTTGTTAGGCGACATGGTCACTTACTCTCAAGCTCCTTCTTAAAGCGCGATAAAACATCACTGCTAACTCTATACTGATGGCCGTCAGCATAGAACAATAGCCCGTCAGTCACAATATGACCCAAAACATTTGTGCCATGCCAAAACTCGAAAATGACAGACGGGTCGTTTAGATAATAATTTGTGTCTAACTTGCTAGTAGATACAGCCCGTAAGACAAGCTTCGCGTCCTCGCCAACCAAGGACAAACTGCTCTTGCCCAAATGCTCATCATCAAATTTGACAATAATATGGTCGGTGGCAGCTACCTTCTGTGAAAACGTCTCAAGGCCACGATCAGCCGCCCAAATGCAGGTGGTCGCAATGAGAAATAATATCGCCACAACTGGGTATTTAGACTTGATGGTCATAATGCAAATGTCGCCTAACAGATACTAGGCCCCAGTTTTTGTGGCCTATCAGGTTTCATAAAAAAACATGCTGCGCTGGACGCAAATCTTTGTCCATCATATTTCTTTGACCCTGACAACCGGCGGTTTGTTTTCAGCAAAGGCGGCAGCAAAGGCTGCAAACCTTACACGTCAATGCCGTAGGCTTTGATCTTGTTGTAAAGCGTCTGGCGGCCGATGCCGAGGCGTTTGGCGGTTTCCAGCTTGTTGCCGCCGGTTTCCTTGAGCATCTGGATGATGGCGTTGCGTTCGACGCCTTCGAGCAGCGTGAAGTTCGTATCGTGGCCCTCGCTGGGAATGCACTTGACGTCGCTGATGGAAAGGTCGGTGACGTTCACCTCCGGGCCTTCGGACAGCAGCACGGCGCGCTGGATTTCGTTCTGCAACTGGCGGACGTTGCCCGGCCATTCGAAGCTGGTGAGCCGTTCGACCGCCGCCTGGTTGAAGCCGCGCAACGTGCGGTTGGCCTGCGCGGCAAAGCGTTTCAGAAACGCGTTGGCCAGCGGCATGATGTCGTCGCGCCGTTCGCGCAAGGGCGGCAGGTGGACGGAAATGGCGCTGATGCGGTAAAACAAATCCTCGCGCAGCTTGCCGTCCTTGATGGCTTCCTCGGGCTTGCGGTTGGTGGCGGCGATGATGCGGCAGTTGGTCTTGTAACTGACCGTGTCGCCGACGGGCCGCACTTCCTGGTCCTGCAGGACGCGCAGCAGCTTGCTCTGCGTGTCAATCGGCATCTCGGAAATTTCGTCGAGGAACAGCGTGCCGCCCTCGGCCTGGCGGAACAGCCCCTGGCGGTCGGAATTCGCGCCGGTGAACGCGCCTTTTTTGGAGCCGAAGAGTTCGCTCTCGATCAGCTCGCGGGGCAGCGCGGCGCAATTGATCTTGATGATGCGGTTCTTCGCGCGCGGACTCAGCGAGTGGATGAGGTCGGCGATGACTTCCTTGCCCGAACCGCTTTCGCCGGTGATCAGCATGGTCACGTCGCTGGGCGCGACGCGTTCGATGGTGCGCACGACCGCCTGCAGCGCCGCGCTTTGAAAAATGGGCGCGGAACCGCCGCTCATGGTGGCGAGGCGCGGCGCAGGGAATTGCTTTCCTCCTTCTGCTGCCGGTTTTCAATCGCGCGATCGATCGTCACCTGGCAGAGCCTGCGTGTCGAATCGGCTTGTTGATGAAATGGATACGCGCCGCGCTTGGTGGCCTGCACGGCGGCTTCGAAGGTCGCCTCGCCGGTCAGCACGATGACTTCCGTTTCCGGCCAGGTTTTTTTGATCTGCGGCAGCAGGTCGAGACCGTTGGCGTCCGGCAGTTTCAAATTCAGGTCGAGCAGCACCACGTCGGGCGCGTCCTGCGGAAAAACATTTGTGCAAGCGCCGCCCCGTCCTCGGCTTCGCGTCACGGTGTAATCGCTCCTTCCAGGAATGGCCTTGAGCATGGCGCGCAAGTCCGCCTCGTCGTCCACGATTAGAATTTTGCCTTTCATGGTTTTATAGGTTTTGCACACGCTGCCACAAACTGTCTCAAATATCGCCCGGTAACGCGCATGCTTCTGCACCAGCCGCTCCGGATGAAACTGCACGCTCAACAAAAACGGCAGCATCGCCGCATGTTCCGGCTTCAGTTCCATCGCTTCCACAATCCCGTCGCGGCTGCGCGCCGTGGCCGTGAACGGTTCCGCCGGCTCCACGCACCGCCTGATGATGCGTGCTGTTCACGCCCAAAACACGCGCTTTACAAATTTTGGACACTAATGAGCCGGGTGTCAACGCTGCTTCATGCACCAATTCCAGCGGCTTGTCCATGCGCCGGTGGTTCAAGGCGCCCGGCAATCTGCTGCCGGATGTCCGCCATCAGCTTGCCGCCGAACGCCACATTCATCATTTGATGCCCGCGGCAAATCGCCAAAACCGGCTTGTGCTGCCGGAAAATTTCCTCGATCAAAATCAGTTCGCGCACATCGCGCGCGCCGCCGTCCGGCGTCTGCTCGACGGTTTTGAGGATTTTGCGCGGCAGATTTTTTTCGTAAAGTTCGGGATTGATGTCGTCGCCGCCGGTCAGCAGCACGCCGTCCGTGCGGCGGACGCATTCGGCGAGCGTGGCGCGGTCGGTGGTGGTCGGCGCGGTCACGGGAATGCCGCCGGCCTGCAAAACGGCTTCGTTATATCGCAGCGAAAGGCTGGCGGACAAATCATGGAACTCCACGCCGCGCTTCTCGATGCTCGGCGATACTAGAATCAACGGTGGCCTGCCCATGCGCGAAATGTAAAGCATCCGGGCAATTTGTCAGCGGAAAACCGCGCCCTGCAAAACAGGCCATTACCTTTCCTGGCTCACGCAAATACAATTTTCGTCGTCGCCGCGCTTTCATCCCAGCCGCGTGTCGGTTCGGCGGTGACGGACGAAATGTCCTTGATGGAAAGCTGCCGCCCGCGTGTTTTCGGCGATTTCACTTCCACCTGTTCCGGCTCGCACGTCTGCTGCGAAATTTTCTGGTGCGGCGCGGGCTTGTAGCGGACGTAAAGAATTTTCGGCGTTTCCGGCGCAAAAAATAAAATGCGCGACTTGTCCGGGATGCACAGATACGCCTTGTTCAAAATCGTGCCGCCGAATTTAAACCGTTTCAAATAGCTCGCGTTGCGATCCGTGTAGGCGCAGGTGAAAATCTTTTCGCGGTCGGGCAGGCCGCAGTAAAACAATTCCTGCCCGACGAATAATTTCTCCGGCAGTTCGCTGACTTTGTAAGTGCCGTCTTTGAACACGAGCAGAATCTTGTCGAACTTGGTGCATTCCAGTTTGAATTCCTCGCCGGAAACTTTGTAGCCGACATAGCCGCTTTCGCGATCGTAGGCGACCTTGAACGATTTGAAGGCGACAGCCTTCGCGTCCACTTCCTCGTGGCGCGCGGATTTTGTGGTCAGGCGTGAATATTGCGGGCCGTATTTTTCCAGCAACGCTTCGAGATGGCCGATGACATATTTGGTAAGTCCCTTGAGATTTTTGCGCGTCTCGTCCAACTCCGCCTTCGTCTTCTCCATTTCCTCGCGATGCTTGTTGATGTCGAAAAGTGAAATCCGGCGGATGCGCACTTGCAAAAGTTTTTCCACGTCCGCGTCCACGATGTCGCGCACGAGCTGCTTTTGTGAACGGCTTGAAACCGTCATAAACCGCCGCAATGACGGCCTCGTTCGTCTTGCATTTCTCAATCGCCTTGTAAATCCGCTCCTCGATGAAAATGCGTTCGAGCGTGCGGTAATGCAGTTCGTCGAGCAAATTTCTCTCCCGCAATTCCAGTTCGCGTTTCAGCACCGCGACAAGCTGCTCGGTATTCTCGCGCAGCACTTCGCTGACGGTCAATTCCACCGGACGATTGTTCTTGATGACGACGATGCGGCTCGCGATGGACGTCTCGCAATCCGTGAAAGCGTAAAGCGCGTCCACCATTTTTTCCGCGTCCACGCCGGATGGACATTTGATTTCGATCTCGACGTTCTCGGATGTGAAATCGTTGATGGATTTCACCTTGAGCTTGCCCTTTTGCGTCGCGTCCTCAATCGAGGCCATGAGCGAATCCGTCGTGGTCGTCGGCGGAATTTCCGTGATGACGACCGTGGATTCGTCGCGCGTCTTGATTCGGGCGCGGACTTTCACCGAACCTTTGCCGTCCTGATAATCGCGCGCGTCCATCAGGCCGCCGGTGGGAAAATCCGGCAGGCACTTGAACGGCTGTCTTTTCAGAATCGCAATTTGCGCTTCCAGCAGTTCGGGAAAATTATGCGGCAAAATCCGCGCACTCAAACCGACCGCGATGCCTTCGGTGCCGAGCATCAACGTAATTGGCAATTTGCTCGGCAACGTCACCGGCTCCTTGTTGCGCCCGTCGTAGCTCGGAATAAAATCGGTGATCGAATCATTGAAAACTTCCGCGCGCGCGAGTTCCGTCAGCCGGCACTCGATGTAGCGCGGCGCGGCGGCGGGATCGCCGGTGAAAATATTTCCAAAATTTCCCTGTCCCTCGATCAAATATCTTTTATTCGCCAGCACCACCAGCGCGTCGCCGATGGATGCGTCGCCGTGCGGATGATACTGCATCGTGTGGCCGACGACGTTGGCGACCTTGATGAAACGTCCGTCATCCTTCTCGTGCAACGCCCAAAGGATGCGCCGCTGCACGGGCTTCAAGCCATCCGCGAGATTTGGAATCGCGCGGTCGCGGATGACGTAGCTGGCGTAATCCAGAAAGCCGCGATCCACGCGCGTGTGCAGGCCGGCGGCGAGCTTTTTCGGGTCGAACGGCTTGTGGACGATGTTTTCCATCGTCTCGGCAACGACGTGGTCCGCGCCGTTGCTGTTTCCATCGGCTTTATTCGCGGGTTTGGCTTGGATTGGTGCGGCAGGTGGCGCGCCTTCGATGGGCAATTCTGGCTGGCTCAAATCTTTTTTTCGTTTGGCTGACATGATTATCAGGGGCGGTGAATATGCCAATTCCGGCAGCCGAATCCAGATTCATTTCCAGGCCGAAGAAGAAATTCCGGCGGCCACCCGCACCGCGCGTCAGTGCCCGGCGCGATTTGCGGGGAACGGCAAATCAGGCGGCGATTTTCAAGTGGGAGATGCGGAAAACGGCGCCACGCGGCTCGTTGCCCAGACACGCGATTTCCCAGCCGTGCGCGAGGACGATCTGCTGCACGACGGCCAGGCCAAGGCCGGTGCCTTTTTGGTGCGTGGTGAAATACGGCTTGAAAATTTCCAGGCGGTTTTCCAGCGGCACTCCTGGACCGTCGTCGCGGATTTCGAGGACCGCTTCCGTTGCCCCGGCGCGCTGGACGAGAATTTGAATTTTCCCGTTTTCTTCCACGGCCTGAATCGCGTTGAGGAGCAGATTGAACAGAACCTGCCGCAGCAGTTGTTCATCCGCTTCAATCGCGAGCGGTTCCCCGCCGACTTCGACCCGCAATTTTTTTTCCTCGATGTCGAGGCCGAGCGTGCGGACAATTTCCTGGCAGGCTGGCGCCAGCGGCAGCCGCGTGCGGCGGACTTCGCGCGGGCGCGAGTAGTTGATGAATTCCGTAAGCTGCGCCGTGACTTTGTCGGTCTCGTCCATGATGGTTTTGGATTTGTCGCGCACGTCGGGCGAGGCGTCGGGCAGACGTGAAATCATCTGGGCCTGACCGCGGATGATGTTCAGCGGATTGCGCGTCTCGTGCGCCAGACCGGCGGCGGCGAGGTTCAATTCCTTGAGATGCGAATTTAGCTCGCTCGCGCGCACGAGGCGGATTTGCAGGTCGGCGGTCTGGCCGATGTTGCGCCATGCCAGGCCGGCCCCGAGCGCGGAAATGCCGGCGAAAAATCCGATGACACAGCGCAGCCACAGGTCATGTGTGCAAACGGCGCGGTAATTTTCTGTGGACATGGCAAGCACGAGGCCGTGCAGCTCGCGTTTTGCGATGAGCGCCTTGAACTCGGCGTCGGACATCCCGCGCATCCACGGCGGCCGATGAAAGCCGCCGCGCGGACGGTCGCCAACATCGGGCGGCCGGCCGCCGTCGTTGGGCGGCGGTGGCGGTTCCATTTCGCCGCTGGCGTTGGTGAACGGATGGGAAAAATTGGTGGGCGAGAAGTCCGTGCCGTTGGTTCCGTCCGGAACGCGGCCCGCGGCGCGGGAAATCATGGAACGGCGGAATGACGACCGTGGCGTTGTTGTTCGTGTCTTCGGGATTGACGCTGGCTCCCTCGACCGGCAGGACAAACGTCACGCTGGTGTCGGACCAGCGCTCGCTTTCGCCAACCGTTTCGCGCGCCAGCAGATTGGTGTCGCCGGCGGAAACGACCGGGTCGCCCTCGGTGTTCAACAAACCGATGGCGAGGAGGCCGCTGGATTTGACGAGGGCGTTGGTGCGGATCTTGACCAGTTCGTTGAGAACCGGCTCCAAGCGGTCTTGAAACAGGGCGCCGCGAAAACGCAGGGCGCGGGTGACGGCGCCGAGCGTGCGGGCGATTTCGTGCGAACTGCCGCGCAGGTCGGATTGGGCGGCAGCCACGACGCGCTGGTGTTCTTCCACCTGCCACGTGATGACCAGCAGCCACGCGCCGAGCAGAAGGCCGGTCACCCATCGGTTCCGTCGTTCAGGATTCATGTGTCGTTTGAGTTGAGATTCATGTGTCGTTTGAGTTGAGTTTTGCCGCCGAGGTTGCAACGGCAATTTATTTTTGTTTCTTGACCGGCAGGCGTTCCAGGAAACGATCCAGTTCCTGTTCCGGAATGGAATTGCTGATCATCTGCGCCTGCTGGGTTTCATTCGCGGACAGGGCGGCGAGCTGCGACGGCATTTGCACAATGTGCGGCGTGAGGAAGATGAGCAATTCCCGTTTTTGGTTCGACTTGGCGGTGAATTTGAAAAGCTGGCCGAGCAGCGGAATATCGCCCAGGATCGGCACCTTACTGTCGTTGGATGACTTTTCGTTGTCAATGAGTCCGCCGATGACGACGGGCTGTCCGTCGGGCGTCACCACCACGGTGTTGGCGGAGCGTTTGTTGATGTTGGGCGCATACACGGCTCCCGAAAAAAGACTGCTGCCGACGATCTGCTGCCCGGGCGTCGAAGTGTCCACAGCGGTGGTTTGCGGCTGGAGGATCATTTGCACCAGATTGTTCGCCCCGATGAACGGCGTGACATCCAGTTGGATGCCGACGTTTTGATAGGATCCGTTGATGGTCGGAATGGTGGTGCTGCTGCCGCCGACCGAGGTGAAACTGACGCCGCTGGGCAGATAGAGGCTCTGGCCGACGACAATCTCCGCCATCTGGCCGTCACGCGCGAGAATGGACGGACGCGACAGCACTTCCGCCTTGCCGGCGGTGGCAATGGCTTGAAGGGTCGCCGTGAAATCATTGCCGAGGACTTGATAAAGGCCGCCGCTCCCGGCCGCTCCTGCCAAACTTTGCGGCAATCCATAGCTTTGATTTACGTTCAATTGCTGATAAACCGGGGAGATCGTGCCAGCCGATCCGGGCGGGCTTCCGGCGGCGTAATTCGTCACATAACCGGTGATTTGACCCATCGCCTTGCCCCAAGGATTGCCGGAGTAAGTGCCTTGGACGCCGATGGCGGATGCTTTGCTGTCATCCACTTCGAGGAACACAACTTTGATGAGCACCTGCCGTTGCGGCGCGTCGAGGCTGTCAATAATTTTACGGACTTGCTCCATCGTGTCCTTGTCGGCGATGACGACAATGTTGTGCGTCACCGGATCCACGGAAAAGGTTGCGCTGCCCACCGTGCCATTGTTGTTGTATTGGCCGCTGGTGGAACTGCTGCTGTTGCCACCCCGGTTGAAATTATTACCCCCGCCACCGAAGCCGCCGAAGCCGCCGAAGCCGCCGCCACCGCCGCCGCGATTTTGAGCGTGGATTTCAATGGCGGCGCAAAACAGGGAAACCAAGATGCCGCCGAAAAGTTTTTTGTAAAAATCTGTTTTCATAAATTTTGTATGCGTTGAATGTTTGAGCTTGCCTTTAGCGTCCGCCGATGCCGCCGCCGCCGGCGGTTCCGGTTCCGCCGATGCCCGAGGAAGTGGTGGTCGTCGTGCCCATCGTGTTATTGGCGTTCACCGTGCGTTGCATGAGCAGGCTGTTTTGCGACGTGCTGCTGTTGTTGCGCGAGGAACTGCTGGTCGGGAACATATTTTGCAGCACCTGCAACACTTGCTGCGGGTCTCCGTTTTTCAACTGCACCGCATAAACATCCTGGTCGCGATCCGAAGGCACGTCCAAATCCTTCATCATGCTCGCGATCTCCTCGATCAAATCCTTCGGCGCCGTCACAATAACCGCCTGGATGCGCGCATCCGCCACAGCGGTGACTTGCGTCGCCTTTTTGACCCGGTCACTGGATGCGCTGCCGCCATTTTGCGCGGCCATCATCCGCGCAAAAAAGGCGCCCGGCCCGCCGCCGGGTCCGCCGCCGCCGCCAAAACGGGTCGGGGCCTGGGTGCCGCTGCCGGAAGTGCTGCTGGGAAAAACGCTGCCAATTTCCGTGGCGACATCCGTCGGGTTTGCGTATTTGAGGTGGAACACGCGGATTTCCGTTTCCGCCTCCGCGCTGTCGTCCACCGCCTTGATGATTTCGGCGATGTGCCGGATGTTTGCCTGCGTGTCCGTGATGACAATGGAATTGCCCGCTTCGTTCGCCACCACGGTCGCCTGCGGCGAGACGAACAGCGACAAATCGGAAGCGAGTTGCCGCGCTTCGACAAACCGGATCGGGATGATCTGGGTCACGATCTCCGCAGTCTTCGGAATATCTTCGGGCTTGTTGCCGGTCTTCACAGGAATGTCGCGCGTCTTGGCGTCATTTTTGTCCACGATGGTCAGGGTCCGCCCGTCGCGGATGGCCGCGTAGCCATTTTTGTTCAACACCGAGTTCAGCAAATCCACCGCCTCGTCCTGGGTCAGGTGCTTGCCTTGACCGTCACGGTGGCGCTGCTGCTGATGCGCGTGTCCTGCACAATGATAAAACCCGCCGCGTCGCTCAAATAATTCAGCACCATGTCCAGCGGCGCGCGATTGAAATTCAAATTCAAATCGTTGACATTCGTCCCGGCCTGCGTCGGCGGCATGAATTCAGACTGGAATTCTTCCTGCGGCGAGGCCTTGGTCTGCGACGGCGTGATGACCAGCGACTCGCTTGCCCTGGCTTTGTTCCGGCGCGGCAGCCGCCTCGTCCGGCGTCGGCGCCGGGCCGCCGGCATCGGGTCGCGTTGTCGCCGCCCGGCGGCGGTGCCGGGCATGTCGGTTGGGTGCCGAGTTGTTGGTGTTGTCGTCTCCCGGCGCGGGTTGCGCGCTGGCCGAAACCAGCAGTCCCGCCACGCCAATTGTTATCAGGCTCAAGATTATTTTTTTCATTGGTTTTCCTTTTCGCGTAGTTGCATCAATCGTTTTAAAACCTCATTTGGCTCATTCGCGGAACTCGGAGCGGGGGTCGTGCCACTCGAATTTTCGCCGCTCGGCGCGCTGGTCGTCTCCGTCGCCCCCGCCTCTGCTGGCAAGTCGCCCGCGCCGGAAAACACCCATTTGCCGTTTTCCTGCCGCAGCCCGTCGCCGACTTTCAAGTCGAACTGCTGCTGTTTGTCGGCGGATTCCAGTTTGACCCGGTTTGGCGAAATGTCCGTGATGGTGTAATCCGCGATTTTTTCCCCCACCTGCAGCGCTTTCTTCAAATCCGCGCTGTTCCCGTTGAAAAAGGCGAACAGCCCTTTTTCATAGCTCATCGTGCCGACCAGCACGATGCCCGGAGCCGCGATGCGCGTCCGTGTTTTCACTCGCGGCCGGTAGCTTGGCGAATAGGAATGCGGCAGCGGTTCGGATCAAAAATATTCCGGTCGGTGACGAACTGGCTGAACTTGGAATAATCCGCCGGCCCCGGCACGCCGTTCGATTGCGCGCAGGCGCCGGCCCCGGCCGCCAACACGGCGGCGAGTGCCAGACAAATTTTAAGATGCGTCGGTTTCATTTTTTGTCATTCGTGATGAGGGCCAGCCCGTTGATTTCCAAGCCGAGCGTCATCTGCTGGCCGCTGGTGTCATGCGAACTTAATTCCACCGAATCCAGCCGCACCGCCATCGGGCCTTTTTCCACGTCGTAAATCAATTTGCTCAGCGCGCCCAGGTCGCCGGCGGTTTCCACGCGGCAGTCCAGCGTCATGTAATTGGTCGAATCATTTTTCCACTGCGGCATGAGGCTCGTGATCTCCGCGCCGCTGTCGCGCGACCAATTGTCCAGCGCCTTCAAAAACTGCTGCTCCGCCTGCGACGTGCTGGCCGGCAGCGCGTTCGTGCGCATCCCGTCCCAATGGCCGCGGATGCCCGCCTCGCGTTTGATCAGTTGGTTGCCGTCCCTGACCTTCTCGCGCAGGTCGCGGACTGTCGTCTGCCGGGCCGACCACCAGCCTTGCAGCGGCGTGAAAACAAAATTCACGGCCACGAACAGCCCGACCGCCGCGATGGTCAGCGCCACCAAAAAATCCTGCCGGTTTTTAATTTTCATTGCCGCCTCCGATTCCGTATTTGAAACCGAAAACAAATTGCATCGGCGTTCTTGCCGCGAATCTGCTCCACCTTCAGGTCGCTCACCCCGTCCGCCGTGCGCAAATTCGCCAGCGTCGCCAGCAGCGACGAATTATCCTGCGCATTGCCGGAACAGTTCACCGTGCCGTCGTCGCGGATGTCGAATGATCCTTCGCCGTCACCACGCCGTCTTCGGGAAACGCCAGCGACAACTGCCGCAAAATCGCCAGGCTGCGGAACGTACCGTCATACCACGAACGATACTGCCGGATTTGGTCCTGGATGCCCTGCAACGCCGCGACCTTGGCCTGCATGTGCGACCACTGCGAACGCAGCCGCCACAGTTGAATCTGCTGGAACAAAAACATTCCCAGCACCATCACCGCGACGCCCGCCGCGACCGCGCCCGTCGTCCGCAAACGGCCCGACGAATACTTCGTGACAAACTGCTCGATGAGCGTCGGTTTCGGCGGCAGAAATTCAAACGCCGGCTTCTGCTCCGTCAAATAGCCGCGCCGCCAGGCTGAACGCCGGCGACAACGACGCGTCCGGCGGCAGCGTCACGCCAAATTCATCCGGCGCGTAGGCCGAAACCACTTCCACCTTCAAGCCCATCGGCTCGAAGCGCAGTTCCATTTCATCCGCGAGCTGCTGCGCGAGTTCGTTCGGCCCGAAAATGCGGATGCGCTTCATCCTTCGCGCGCAGTTCGCCGGGCAACTGGCCGAGCGTGACCCGCGCCTCGCGCGTGACCACGTCCGCGCTGCAGCGTGCGGCGGCCCGCCTCGTTTTCAATCGCGCCTTCGAGCCCGCGCAACGCCACCACGCCGCCCGCCGTGATTTGCAAGCCCGACATGGCTCTCGCCAATCGCCAGCGCCAGCACGCCGTTGGATTTTTCAGTCGGCCGGCGGATTGCAGCGCGGAAATGCCGAGCGCAAAACTGACCGGCTTCAATTTCGCCGCCGCCAAAACCTGTTCCAGCGAGCCGATGTGCGTGTTGGGAATGGCGGCGAGCAGCACAAATTTTTTGTCGCCCGCCAGCGGACTGCGCGAATTGGCCATTTGCAGCGCCGCCACGTCGGAATGGAATCCGCGTTCGGCTTCCATTTGCAGCAGGCTTGGCGCGTCCGCTTCCGGCAGCGGCGGCAGTTCCGTCTGCGCCGTCAAAACCCATTTCAGCGGCACGCCGACGATGCAGTTGCGCTCGCGCACGCCGGCGGCGTCAAGCTGGTTGCGGATTTCGCGGCCGACCAGTTCCGGCGCGGCGGTCAGCGGATCCAGCGTGAGCTGCGCGGAAAAACTTTGCAGCCGTTGCAGCGCGCCGTTCGTGCGGCGCAGCACCACGCCGTCGAGCTTGCTGCCGTCCAGCGTGAGGCCGAGCAGCGTCGTCAGCTTTTTCCGTTTCCGGAATTTGAATTTGAAATCAGGTTTCATTGCGTGTCCTTCGCGACCAAGTTTTGCCGGGCTTTTTCGCCGAGCGCCCAGCCAAGCCGGCTCAGGTCCTGGCGATACAAGATTTTCGGCGCGCCGTCGCTCATGTCGAAAATGAACTTCGCCCGCCGGTAGCCGCGCCCGAACGCGCCGACCGCCGCGATGTCGGCGGTGAACTGGTAGCTCTTGCGTCGTCACATAATCGCCGCGCGCCAGCGCCGTGATGACCGGGCTGGTGGTGCCCAGCGCATCAATGAGCCACGCCACGGAAGACAGGTTGTCTGGATTTTGCTGGCGATAGGTCACGACCGTCTGCGCCGCGCCTTCCGCCGTCTGTTCGTCCATCGTGTTGGTCATGCCCATGAACAGCGCCGTCAGCACATCCAGCGCTGGCGGTGTTGATGTTCACGCGGTTGCGTGAAATAGGGGACGTTGGTGGGATTGGCGGTCGTGATGTTGTCGGCGATTTTGGCAAAATCATCGGCACTCATGCCGACATTCTTGCAGCGGACGGCAAAGCTGAAAATGCCCGCGATACGGCCGGCCATTGGTCAGCGCATTGCGCGTAGGAAGTGCTGATGTTGGCGTTCTGCAACACGGCGCGGATTTGAGACATACGGGGCCGTGTTCATGTTCGTCAGCGACGAGCCGTCGGCGTGAAAATTCGGTTCGCGCGTATAAACCGTCACATACTCAAACAGGCCGGGATCGAGCTCGCCGTTGCCGTTCAAATCTTTTTCGTTCTTGTCGAGAACGCCGTTGCGGTTGAGGTCTTCGCCCACCAGCAAGTCCTACGTCGCGCCATAAACCAGCCGCAGTTCGTCCACCGTCTCGAACGGCGCGTTTTTCGGCACGTAGCCGAGCGACGCGTAATTGAGCGAGACGATGCCGTTCGTGCCGCGCCAGTCCATGATGGCGTTGGCGAAATCCAACGTCATGTTCGGCAGATAGTGAAAGCACGTTGGTGCTGACCGTGTTCAAATTCAATTTGCCGCCCTCATCCACCAGGCCAAAATACGGCTCGGTGGGATTGACCGCGTTCAGGTCGCGCCCGATGAGCCAGAATTTTGCGTCGCCCACCGGCACCGCCTCGCATTTGAATTGCGTGTTGTCCGGCACCGCGCCGTTGGTCGCAAAAGTCTGGAGCGTGTAAGCCACGTAGCGCGCCGCGCCTTCGATGGCCTGCTCCGCCGCCAGGCCGTTCACGCGATTGTCCGCCGCGCGCAATTCGTAATTCATCGAATTGGCAAAATACAGCGCGATGCTGACCAGGCCGATGGCGACCCAGAGCACGATGATGAGCACCGAACGCGTTTTCGCGGCGGCGGCCAGGTTGTTTTTCTGGAGGGCGTAATTTCATTTCAACTGCTGGTGGTGCTGGAACTGGACAACACCGTGTTGGTCCGCGACTGCGAATCTATCGGCACGACAATTTCCACCGGCTGCGACGTCTGCATTGCCGGCCATCTGGATGTCCACGCGCACGGCCGAGCGGCAGGTTGGTATTGATCGCCGTCGGATCGGTCGTGTCCCAGGTGTCCGTTCCATTGCGCTGCCGTCGTAGCAGGAAAATTTCAGGCTCGCGACGCCGCTCAACATGAGCTGGTCGGTCACTTCCGGCGTGGTCAACGCCAGCAGATTCCGCGTGATGCTGCGATACAAATCCCGGCCGTTGGCGGACTGGCTCGTCGGGGTTTTCAATTCATAAGTCACGCGCTGGATGTCGCCCCACGGCTGGCTGTCGCTCAACGCGCCGGACGCGGTGAACATTTCAATCGCCACCGGATCGCTGACGCCGACGCTGGTGATGTTGTTGCCGACGCGGAAACCGCCGGACAAAATCTTGCTCGTGCCGTTCGTCGGCGTGACGACGCATTGCAGATCGCGTTTCAAGAAAGTCACCGCGGCATCCACCGGCGTGGCGGCGTCCACCATGTCCGACGTGTCGTCGCGCAGATGCAGCGAGGTGAAGAACACCGCGTTCACGGCGATCAGCACGATCGCCGCGATGCCGATGGCGAGAATCATCTCGATCAGCGTGAAGGCGGCGCGTCGAGAGTCGATGGGTCGAGGGTCGAGAGCAAGATATTGCCCGCGCGCCGGCTGTTGGCGCTCGACTCTCGACTCCCGGCATCCCGACCGAGCATCGCGTTGGTTGTTCTAATTTTCAAAATTGTGTGTTGACTGTCGTTGTTGGCTGCGTCTGCGTCTGTGCGTTGGCCAGCGTGCTTAACTTCACCGAATAATCTTTGCCCTGCGCGGAATACGTCACTTCCGCCGTCAGCAATTGCATCGCTTGCGCCGGCTGCGCCGATTGCACCGGCCAGCTCTGGCTGGTCAGCTTCCACCGAAAATCCAGGATGCCTTCCGTGACCGTGCCGCTCTGCATGCCGCCGGTCCAGTTGGTCGTCACCAGGCTCTCGTTCAAAATCCGGTCGGCCACGCGCGCCGCCGCGCTTTTTCGCGCCGCGACTTCGCCCGCGAGGCTCGCCACGTGCAGCGCCTCCACCGCCGTCGGAATGACGATGGCCAGGAACAGCAGCGCCGCCAGCACCTCCGCCAGCGTGAAAGCGGACTGATTGCCGATTTTCGATTTTCGATTGCCGATTGAAAAAATCGCGGCGTCTCCGCTGCCAATCGGCAATCGGCAATCGGCAATCGGCAATTTATTGGCCGGTGTCGTTAATTTCATAACCCGTGCGCAGCTTGCGTTTCGGCCAGCCAGCGCGAGAACCCGTCGCTGTCCGTCAATTTCAAAGTCTGCGGACTGTTCTCATCCACCGTGCCGTCCGCCAAAAATCGGATCGCCGGCAGATTGTTGAACGTCGTCTGCGCGCCCGTGCCGAGATTCAACACCGAAATCTGCAACGTCGAATCCACCGTCAACTCTTCCGCCTTCGGATCGCCGTTCTGCCCGCTCGTTTCCGCTTCGAGCGCCGTAGCCGCCGGTCTTCTCATCCACCCACAGCATCATCGGCGCGCCTTCGGAAACCGCGCGGCTCTGCGCCGCGTGCATCAGCGCCGCCAGCCGCCGCGCCTCGGAATCCAGCGCGCGGCCGCGGATGAACCGCGACATCGCCGGCGCCGCGATGGACGTGATGACCACCAGCAGCGCCAGCACGAGAATCAGTTCGATCAGCGTGAAGCGCCGCGAAATCATTCTGCCTGTTGTCCAATGTCGAATTTACGAATGCGGATGACGATGAGCATGAGCAGGAAAATTTCATCGCGATTTCAAAATTATTTCGACCAGCTCACAATGTCATCGTCCGTGCCTTCCTTGCCGTCCGGCCCGGCGGAAAGCAGGTCGTAGGAATTGGCGCTGTGTTTGCCCGGATAATAATAAATGTAAGGATTGCCCCACGGGTCCACCGGCAGTTTGTCGCAGATACGGCCCGTGCCAGTTCTTGGCGTTGGCCGGCTGCGACGATCAAATCCTGCAGGCTTTTCGGATAAAACCCATTGTCCACCTCATACTGGCCGAGCGCGGATTTGATGCCGCCGTTGATGTCGGCCTGCGCGGCCGTGACTGCGCGCGCGTTCGCCGCGTCCAACGATGCGTGGGAATGACCAGCGCCGCGAGAATGCCGATGATGGTGACGACCAGCAGCATTTCAACGAGCGTGAAGGCTTTGCGATTGCCGATTTTCGATTGCCGATTGAAATTTCCCGCGGCGCCGCTTTTAATCGGCAATCGGCAATCGGCAATCGGCAATTTGTTGTTGGTTTGAATTTTGATTTTCATAAATTTTTTTATTTGATGTATTCGCTCATGGACAGCACCGGCAGCAACATGCCGATGAAAATGATGCCGATGAAGCCGGCGATCAAAAACAGCATCAGCGGCTCGGCAAACGCCACGGCGGTTTTCAGGTTGCGGTCCAAATCCGTTTCGGTTTCGGCGGCGATGCGCACCAGTTCGCCGTCCAGCTTGCCGCTTTCTTCCGCGACGGAAATCATTTCCAGCACCGAGCCGGGAAACAGCGACCGGCAGTCCGCCAGGCTCTGGCCCAGCCGCCCGCCCTGCTGCACGCGCTCGATGGATTGCGCCACGGCATCCACGAGAATCTGGTTGCCGATGGAGCGGCGCGCGACGTTCAGGCCATGCACCAGCGGCACGCCCGCGCCGATCAGCGTGCCGAGCATCCGGCAGAAGCGCGCCATCGCAAATTGCGCGATGAGCGGGCCGACCAGCGGCGCTTTCAAAACCAGACCTTCCCAGGTGCGCTTGCCTTTTTCGGAAGTGAACCAGGTGCGCACGAGAAAGAAAATTCCGACCAGCCCGGCGCCGACCAGCAAGCCGTAGGAGCGCATCAGCATGGCTCGCGCCGATGATCATTTGCGTGATGAGCGGCAGCGAACCGTGGATGCTCGCAAACACGCGCTGAAATTTCGGGATGAAAAACACCAGCAGCACCGTCAGCACGACCAGCGCGAGCACCAGCAGGATGCACGGATAGAGCATCGCCGTCATCACCTTCGATTTCAGTTCCTTTTCGCGCGATTGAAATTCCGCGATCTGCGCCAGCACCACGTCGAGAAAACCGCCGGCCTCGCCGGCCTCGACCATCGCGACATAAACGCGCGGAAAAGTTTCCGGCGATTTCGCCATCGCGTCCGCCAGCGAAAGCCCGTCCACGACGAGGTCGTGAATTTCCTTCCATTTCGCCTTGGCCGCCGGCGAGGACGCTTCCCTCTGCAAAATCACCAGCGCGCGGCTCAACGGCACGCCCGCCGCGAGCAAGCTCGACAGCAGCCGCGTGAAATTTTCCAGCTCCTTCGCCGAAACTTTTTTGCCGCCGAATTTGAAAGACATCCCGGCGGCGTCGCGGCGCAAGCTGAACCATTTTTTGCCGCCTTGGAAATTTTTTCCGCCACGTTCACCGGGCGCAGGCCGAGCGTCTCGATCTGCCGCAGCGCGTCCGGCCGGCTGCCGGCGTCAAGCACGCCCTCGGCAATTTTGCCGTCGGCCTGCAATGCTCTGTAGGAAAATGTGGGCATGGATCAAAATGAAAAATGAAAAATGAAGAATGAAGAAACCAAGCCGCGGGCCTCGCGGACTTTGGACTTTGGACTTTGGACTTTGGACTTCATTTTCATCTCGCCACCGCGATGCTCGCGGCGGATTCGCCGGTTTGATTTTTCGTCGCAGCTCTCGACTTCTTTCGCCGTCGTCACGCTCAACACTTCCTCGACTGTCGTGACGCCGGCGGCGACGAGCCGCCAGCCGTCCTCGGCGAGCGTGCGCATGCCGTCCTGGCGCGCGGCGGCGCGAATCTGATCGGTCGAAGCCGATTTCAAAATCAACTGGCGGATTTCCTCGTCGGTGTCCATCCACTCGAAAATGGCGTGCCGCCCGAAAAATCCGGTGTTGCGGCATTCGCGGCAGCCGACGGATTTGTAAATCGTTTTGTCCGCCGGAATGCCCAGCTTTGTCTTGAACGCTTGCGCCGTCGCGGAATTGTCGGGCTGTTTGCAATGCGGACACAGCACGCGGACGAGGCGTTGCGCGAGCACGGCTTCGAGCGACGAGGCGACGAGATACGGCTCCACGCCCATGTCCACGAGCCGCGTGAGCGCGCCGGGCGCGTCGTTCGTGTGCAGCGTGGAAAAAACCAGATGGCCGGTGAGCGACGCCTGCACCGCGATCTGCGCGGTTTCGGCGTCGCGGATTTCGCCGATGAGAATCACGTCCGGGTCGTGGCGCAAAATCGAGCGCAGCCCGCGCGCGAAAGTCAGGCCGGATTTTTCGTTGACCTGGATTTGATTGACGCCCTTGAGCTGATATTCCACGGGATCTTCCACCGTGATGATTTTGCGGACGGCGTCGTTGATCTCGTTGAGCGCGGTGTAAAGCGTCGAAGTTTTGCCGGAACCGGTCGGGCCGGTGACCAAAATAATTCCGTGCGGCAAACGCAGAACGTCCTGGAAATGTTCCAATTCGCGCGTGTTCATGCCGATTTCGCCGAGGCCGCGCAGCGTGGAATTTTGCCGCAGCAAACGCATGACCACCGCCTCGCCGTGCAGCATGGGAATCACGGAAACGCGGATGTCCACCTCGGCGTTTTCAATGCGCACCTTGATGCGGCCGTCCTGCGGCAGACGTTTTTCGGCGATGTTGAGATGGCTCAAAATTTTGACGCGCGAAACGATGGCCGGCTGAAATTGTTTCAACTGCGCCGGCACGGGCACTTCCTGCAACTCGCCGTCAATGCGGTAACGGATTTTGAATTCGTCCTCGAACGGTTCGAGATGAATGTCGGAGGCGCGCAGTTCAATCGCGTCCTTCAAAACCTGGTTGACGAAGCGGATGATCGAAGCCTCGTCCTCCGCGCCTTCGTCCAGATTGTTGCCCTCGGCATCTTCATCAACGACCTGGATGCCTTTTTCCTCTTCCAGCGTGCCGATGGTGTCCGCGCCGACGCCGAGGCGTTTTTTGATTTCGCGCTGGATGGCTTCGGTGGAGGCGAGAATCGGCTTGAGGTTCAGGCCGGTCAGGGTTTTCAGCGCGTCGAGTCCCTGCGTGGCGAACAGCCGGCTGGTGGCGACTTCGACGTGGCCGTTCACGCGCTGGAGCGGAAGCAATTCCTCCTTCAGCAAAATGCGCGCGGGAAAAAGCGAAAGCAGCTGACGATCCGGCTCCACGTCTTCGAGCGTCGTGTAACCGAGGCCGTATTCGGCGGCGAGCCAGCGGAGAATTTCCTCCTCGCTTTGCAACGTGCGGTTTCGCGAGCACGGCGTCCGCGTCCAGCGAAGACAGTTGCCGGGACGCGACCATGCGTTCCAGCAACTGCTTCGTCGAACTTTCTTGAACCGGAGTGGCGGCCATGAATCGTCAGCTTTCTATTGGGGGACGGTCAGTTCACCAGGCCGAGCAAATACGCCTGCGCCTCTTGTTTTGAGGTCAGCACGGCTTTGAGATCGGCCTGCGCGGCTTCGAGCTTGGCCTGCTTTGACTTTTTGCGAAGCCTTGTATTTGGCGAGCAAATCCTTGATCTGCGCCGCCGGAGCGTCGTCGTCCAGCGCCTTCTGCAACGCTTCCTGTTCCGGGCTGGGCTGGCCGAACATGCCGCCGCGTCCGCCGGGTCCGCCGGGTCCGCCATTTTGTCCGCCGCGATTGCGGCCGAACATCCGGCCCATGCCGCCGCCGCCGACATCGCGGCGCGCGTCCATGACTTTCTGCACGAGCGGCTGCACGGCGCTCCAGTCGGTGTCGTTGGTGAAATTCAGTTGGTCGCGGATGTTGTCCATCATGCGCTGCTGGAATTGCGCCGGGTCAAAATTCCCGCCGCCGCCGACGTTGCGGCGTTGGCCGCCTTGGTTGCCGCCGTTGTTGCCGTTGTCCTGCGCGTAAAGCGCTGCCGGCGCTCAAAGCCAGCGCGGCCGCCATCGCGCACAATGTAATGATGCGATTCAGTTTCATTCGAATGTTCCTGTTGGTTAGTTGTTATTGATCAATCGGCGGCACGACAAGCTGCCACCGGGTTCAAGGCTCCAATGCAAGGAACGTGCCAGCCTCAAAAAGACTCCTTTCCCAATGAATCGCCGATTTCACCTGCGCAAACCCTGCGCGGTTTGACGTTGCCGCGCATTATTTGCACAGCACGGCCAGGCAGAAATTAAATTTTCTGCCAGTCCGGTTTTTGCGCAAAAACCCAGCGGTAATAGTCCGTCAGTTGCAGTTCCGCAGCGGCTTCCTCGTCGAGAAACACCGTCACCTGCGGATGCAGTTGCAGTGCGCTCGCCGGACACATTGCGGTGATCGGACCTTCGACCGCGGCGGCGATGGCGCGGGCTTTTTTCTTTCCGAACGCCAGCAGCAGGCAGTGGCGCGATTCCAGAATCGTGCCGATGCCCATGGTGATGACGTGATGCGGCACTTGTTCCTCGCCGCCAAAATAGCGGGCGTTGTCGCGGCGAGTCTGCGGCGTCAAGGTTTTGATGCGCGTCCGCGAGGCGAGGGACGAGGTTGGCTCGTTGAAACCGATGTGGCCGTGCGTCCCGATGCCGAGCAGTTGCAGATCAATGCCGCCGGCCGCGGAAATCTTTCGCTCGTAATTTTCGCACGCGGCCGGAACGTCTTGGGCGAGGCCGTCGGGAATGTTCACGTTCGCGGCGGAGACGTTGACGTGCTGCAACAGTTTTTCCCGCATGAAGTGGTGATACGACTGCGGATGCTCCGGCGCGATGCCGGCGTATTCATCCAGATTGAACGTCGTGACCTTGCTCCAGTCGAGTTTCCGCGCCACGAGTTCGCGATACAGCGGCTCCATCGTGCCGCCTGTCGCCAGGCCGAGCACGGCGGCCGGCTTGTTGCGGATGAGCCGCTCCACAAACCGCGCGGCGATGGCGGTCGCGGCCTCCGGCGTGGGCTGGATGATGATTTCCATGATTCAAATTTTTCCGAGCCGGCGGTCCAATCCGGGTTTGCACGTCGGCGCGGAATTGCTCGATGAAACCAACGGCATATTTCGTGATGTCCAGTTGCGCATCCTGCACAAGCGGCGTCAAATCCATGCCGAAAATCAACTGCGTCGCCGCATCGGTCGCGTGCGACTCGAAGAAAGTCGCGTTGGCGGAACGCCGGCCCAGCGTCGCCAGATCGTAGCGCTTGCCGCCGGCGATCTGCGAGGTAAAAACGCCGTTCAGTTTCGCGGCGAACCGGTCGTGGCCGCTCACGTCCATCACCACTTTCGCCTCGTCCGCCAGCCAGTCGAGATTGCGCCAGACCTCGCAGCCGATCACTTTTTTCGGACGCCGGCTGCGTGGCAGTTCGCGCAACGCCCGCAACACGGCGATGACCACGCCAAGATGGGTGTCGTGCTTGTCCGCGAGATTGTGCGTGTAAATCACTTCCGGCCTGGTCGCGGTCAGAATCGTTTTCAAATCCTCTTTCAGCGCGTCGTCAGCGGCGCTTTTCACCGCGCTGCTGGGATAATCCAGTTGAATCATCACGCCGTAGCCGCCCAGTTTTGCCGCCTGGTTTTGTTCGCGCCGCCGCACGGCCATCATCTGCGCGTCGGAAAATTTTCTGAATTTTCCGGCGCGGGCGCTGCCGGAGCCGTTGGTGCAGGTGACGCCGCCGAACCATTTTGATCGGCTGGCACGGCATTCCAAAATTCCGTGGAACGCCATGAATTCGAGATCGTCCTGATGCGCGCCAATGCCCAAGTGGGTAACGCGCTTCAGCGCCGCCGCGACCGGTTTGCCGTCCGGCACGAAAATTTCCGCCGTGGGATTGTGGAATTTCATAACATCATTTCCGCAGCGCGGGCAGGCTCGCCGCCGCCACGGCCTGGCCGACGCGACGTGACTTTTCATCCGGCACGCGCAGTTTAATCCGGCGCGCCACTTCGGGGAAATTCCTTTTCAAAATGCCGCGCGCCGTTTCAATCACGATGTCGCCGCCCTGGCCGGTCGTGACGCGGCCCAGAATCAGCGCCTGCCGGAACTCGTAAAACTCCGCGTATTGCGCCAGCGCGCAGCCGAGATAAACGCCGATGGTTTCGTAAATTTTCGCCGCGCGTGAATCGCCTTTCGCCATGAGACTTTGGACTTCCTTGAGCCGATCCGGCAAACCCAGTTTCTCCGGCAGCTTGATTTTGGCGGCAGGCAACAGTTTGTTCACCGCCTGCTGCGAGAAATACAGCGCGCCCGCGCCTTTATCGCCGGACCATTCGTCCGCGGCGGCCTGCGGCTGATAATCCACCGGCGCAAACGCCAGCTCATTCAGCCAGCCGAGAATGTGGCCTTGCGGATCCATGAAAGCCGGCCGCCTGGCTCGAACCCATCGCGATGCCAAGCATGCCTTTGCTGCCGAGCGACAGCGCGCCCGCCAGCGCCGTCACGTCGCCGTCGTTCATCACCAAGACGGGCACATTCCATTCTTTTTGAATGCGCTTGAAAATATTCGCCGCTTTCGGAAAATCTTTTTTCGGCACCGCGCGCAGCAAGGACGCCACGCGAATTTCATTGTCCACGATGATGCCCGCCGAGCTGCCGCCAATCGCGTCCACGCGCGGCAGATGCGCGGCGGCGCGATGCAGCGCGGAAACGATGTGATGATAATGATAATCCGGATTCGGCTGCGACTTCGGATCCCACGGCGCTTCCTCGGTGAAAACCGCCTCGCCGTTCATTACGGCGGAAACCTTGTAATCGCTCGCGCCGAGATCAAAACCGATGCGGCAGCCTTTCAAATGGCCGCCCGCCGCGACCTGCATTTCCTTCGCCGCCGGAACTTTTTCCGCCGTGGTGGCGACGACCTGAAATTTTTTCCCGTAGGCCCGCGCCATCATGTCGCAGTCAAACTTGCGCGCACCGCGCGGCGCATATTTTTTCCGGATGAAATCACCAATGGTCTTCGGCCCGCCGACGTAAAGTTTCCAGCCGCCGCGCGCCCACAGCAAAAATTTCACGAGCCGCTCGGCGAAAAGCGCGGTGACTTCGTCCGCCTGCGGCAGCACGACGGTTTCGTAACGCGAGACCAAGCCGTTTTCGCGTTCGAGTCCGATGACCAGCGGCACCGCGCGGCGGGATTTCTTGGCGGCGTCAACGTAATGGCGGTTGAACAAAACTGCCGGCTGAAATTGCGGGTCCAGCGGCGCGGGAAAATTGGCGGCGGAGGCGAAATTCATTTTAATCAGGCTTGGACAGCGGACGATAATTTACGCCCAGCGCATCCAGCCGCTTTTCGTTCAACGCGGCGCGCGCCTGGAAATTGTCCCAGTCACGCGCGGCTTTCGGCGACCAGTCCACTTCCGACAAGGCGTCGAGGCGCGGGAACATCATGTATTCAACCTGGCGGAAATTGGGAATGTATTCCGTCCACAGATTGGCCTGGCCGCCGAGGACATGCGCTTGAAATTCCGGTGCCAGTTTTTCCGGCATCGGATCAAATTGATAAACGCGTTCCAGTGACAAATACCCGCCAATGGCTTTCGGCTCCGCCGCCCGGTTCGTGGACTGATAGTAGTCGAAGTAGCAGTATTCCGTCGGCGACATCACCACGTCATGGCCGCTCGCAGCGGATTCCGCGCCACCGCCAATCCAGTCCATCAGCGCGGCGCTCGGGGCGAGTCCGCCTTCGCGGATTTCGCTCCAGCCGATGAGATTTTTGCCGTGCGCGTTCACAATTTTTTCGATGCGCCGGATGAAATAGGCTTGCAGCCCGCGTTCGTCCTTCAAATGTTCATTTTTGATGCGCAACTGGCAATCATCGCATTTTTTCCAATTGGACTTGTCCACTTCATCGCCGCCGATGTGAATGTATTTTCCGGGAAACAGCTTCGCCACTTCCGACAAAATATTGTCGAGGAACACGAAGGTCGCATCGTTGCCCGCGCAATAAACGCCGTGGAAAACGCCGCCATTTTCGGGCATGGAAATTTGGGCGCTCGCGCAGGCGAACTGCGGATACGCCTTGAGCGCCGCGCTAGAATGGCCGGGCATTTCAATTTCCGGAACGACTGTGATATGCCGCGCGGCCGCGTAGGCGACGACCTCGCGGATGTCGCGCTGCGTGTAAAATCCGCCGTAGCGCCCATTTTGGTCGTAAGCCGTGGCGGAGTTCGAAGCGAAGCCGAAGCCGACGCCGTCGCGCCACGCGCCGATCTCGGTGAGCTTCGGATATTTTTTAATCTCGATGCGCCAGCCTTGATCGTCCACCAGATGCCAGTGAAACGTGTTCAATTTGTAAAGCGCCATCAAATCCAAAACCTGTTCGACTTCCGGCTTGGTGAAAAAATGGCGGCTGACATCAAGCATGAACCCGCGCCACGCGAAACGTGGCACATCGGAAATTTCCACGCACGGAATGGTCCACGCCACTTCCGGCGCGGGCTGGGCGGAAAAAATTTCGGGCGGCAGCAGTTGCCGCAGCGACTGCGCGCCGTAAAAAATGCCTGCGGACGTCGCGGCGCGGACGATGACATTGCTGGGCGTGACGGAAAGTTCATAGCCTTCCGGGCCGAGCGCCGCGCCCGCCTCGCTCGCAGTTAAAACGATGTCGCCGGCGGAAATTTTTGAGGTGGCCGATCCGGTCTTCAGCGCGAAGCCGGTGGCGGGACGCAGCCGCGCCGCGAGCCAGCGCGCTTCAGTCTTGAAACCGCGGTCCGCCACAATGCGGCTGGCGGCGGTCAGTTGAAACTGCCCCGCGCGCGCCTCGGCTTTCACCGGCGCGGGAATGATGGGAGTGACGCTGGCCGCGTGGAGCCACACGCAATTGGCGACGACGAGGGTGGTGTAGATAATTTTTTTCATGGTGTTTTTCATCGGTGGTGTCCGCCTTCAAAGTGTTCTTCAATTTCCTCCAGAGTTTTGCCCTTGGTTTCCGGCAGGAAGAATGTCGCGGTGATGAAATAAATCACCGTGCAGCCCGCGAAAATAAAGAACATCGTCGAGTAGCCGAATTTGCCCACCGTCGGCAGAAACATCGCGGCGATGGCCGTGGAAACGGCGATGTTGATGAGCAGCGCGATGCTCATGCCGTTGGAGCGGATGCGCGTGGGCATCAGCTCGGAGAGCGCCAGCCAGACGCACACGCCGGGGCCGACGGCAAACGAGGCCATGAAACAATAAATCAACAGCGCGGTGAGCCAGCCGTTCTGTGCGGATGGCACGGGCGTGATGAGCGCATTTTCAATTTTCAACGGGGCGACGCGCGCGGCGGCAAGATCGGCGAACGGATTTTTGAAGAAGGCGGCGACTTTGGTATCCGGCACACAGCTCGTCGCGGTCAATCGTGAGTTTTGCGCCGAGGTCGTCGGAGCGGACGACTTTGGTGGCCGCGTGAAAATCGCCGTAGGAATAGATCACGACCAGGGTTTTGGGCTGGGCGATGATTTTGCCGGATTGCGCCAAAAGACTTGCCGCTGAGGCATCGCTGAATTCAACCGACGCCGTTTGATTCGAGGAAATCACCTGCGCCTGAACGGCGGCCTTCACATCCACGCGCTGCACCTCGGTCTGGTGAAAAATAAAGCCCACGGCGAGCAGCGAAACGATGACGCCGGCGCTGCCGACCGAGAGGAGAAATTTCCGGCCCTTGCGGTCCACCAGCGCGATGGCGCCGATGGTCATCAGAAAATTCACGACCGTGAGAATGACGTAGCCGAGGTGCGCCTGCTTGTCGCTCAAGCCGGCCTGGATGAGAATCGTGGCGTTGTAGCCGATGATCGAGTTGACGCCGGTGGCCTGGTTGCACGCGAGGATGATGCACGCCAGCACGAACGGCAGGATGTATTTGCGCTGGATCAGCGGGTCGGATTTTTTGCCGGCGGATTTTTTGGCGGATTTTTCCGCCGTCTCGATGTCCTCCATTTCCTGCAATTCCATTTTCGCCTGCTCGTCGGAGCGCGAACGCAGCAACGCGCGCAGGGCCGCTTCCTTTTTGCCGCGCCGGAAAAGCCAGCGCGGCGATTCCGACACCAGAAAACCGCCGATGACAAACAAAATTCCCGGCGGCAGCGACACCCAGAAAATGCTGCGCCAGGCAGTGTCCTTGAACGCAAACAACTTGTCCGCATCGCCGAGTTTGGCCACTTCCTCGACGCGCCCGCTGAAATAAAATCCGATGACCGCTGCCGCGACGATGCCCAGCGTGAGCAGCCATTGAAAAATGCCCGTGCCTTTGCCGCGATCCGAAGCCGCGAGACATTCGGCCAGATACAGCGGGACGACCACGCCGATCAGCCCGCCGCTGACGCCTTGCAGCAGCCGTCCGAAAACCAGCGCGTCGTAGCTGTGCGACAGCGCGATGGCCGGCACGCTGACGACAAACAGCGCGCCGCTGAAAATCATCATGTTTTTGCGGCCAAAAAAATCCGCGAGCGCGCCGGCAAACAAGGTGGAAATCACGCCGCCCAGCAAGACGGCGGCGACGATAAAGGAAAGCTGGTTGGCGGTCAGCCCGGACGTGGCTTCGAGATACGGCAAGGCGCCGGCGATGATGCCGACGTCCACCCCGTAAAGCAGCCCGCCAAGTCCGGCGACCAGGAGCAGAAAACGGTTGTAACCGGATTTAACGGACGCGCCCGGATGATTTGGAGTTGGATTCATTTGTGGTTCGCAACCGCCGCCAGTCCGCAGCATGGCCGGCGGGTGAGTGCCGGGAATTATCAAACCTTTGCCGGTGATCCGAAAGAAAAAAAGGCACCCTTGCGGGTGCCTTCGCGATGCTACAATTAACCCAGATCACCTAGCGAAGTTAAACACTTCCAATCCGCTGTTCGTGCTATTGTTCAAATAGGTGTGCAGGCCGGAAATGGAGCAGGATTGCACGCTGCCGTCAGCCATGCCGATGTTGCCGGATTTCTGGTGCAGGTCATTCGCGGTCCAAGCCCACGCAGTGTTACCGGTTCCCCAGGCAGCGGGGAGGAGTTGAACCGCTGCTTGTGTGCTAGCGCCCACGTTGAAAGAAACAGAAGACGCCCCGTTGTTCGCAGTGCCGGTGGCGCCAATGTTGAAGTCGCCGATCATCACGTCCTGGGGATTGACTTCTTGCGCGTCGCCGTTCACAAAATAGCTGATCTTGGTTATACCGCCCGCTGCTGCTTTATTGCCTGCTGTTGGCGCTGCGATGCCCAGCGTGTCTTGGAACGAAAAGTTCGTGGCATAACCGCTGCCGGCCGTATGCACGGTGTCCGACGGGCAGAACAGGATTTTGGGTGTGGACAACTCATTGGACATGACCATGAACACCATGCCGGGATTGAGCGGGGCGCCGGACGTGGAGGGGGTGCCGGTGTGGCCGACATATTCATTGGCGCCACCAGAAGCATAGCTGACGGCTTGGGGATAGCGGTCGTTGTTGTCACCTTCCCAAATGCGGAAGGCGAGGCCGTCCTGCTTGAGATTGTTGGTGCAGCTGATTTTTTGGGCCTTCTTCTTGGCGGCGGCGAGTGCCGGCAGGAGCATGGCCGCCAGAATCGCGATGATCGCGATGACGACGAGCAGTTCGATGAGCGTAAACGCTTTCTTTTGATTTTTCATGTTGCTTAATTTAATTCGTTGTTGTTGTTTGCTTATCCGGGTGACAGGTGACAAATTCTAAATGAATCGGCGCGACTGTCAAACGGATTTCTGAAACTTTCTCTAGCAATGCCGGTGCCAACGTGAAAAACCCGGAAATGCTCGGAATTTGCCCGCTAAAAACCAAGGAAACAGCCCCATGCGTGAAAATTTCACGCATAATGCGTGAATTTCACGCATCGGCGAAAAGTTATTCACAATTAAAATGGCACTGGATGACGGGTGATAGGCCGTGTCCATGCGTGTCTCTTTCAGGCATCGCGCATCAAGATTGATTTCCCAAACGACTTGCCGGACACTGGCCGCTCAAATGACCGAACCGCAAAAAATGGCAAGGGAACATGCATGTCGCGTCCGCGTTTAACCGCCCTGCTGCTCGCACTGGTCACGCTGGTGGTTTATCTGCCGGCGACGCGCAACGGTTTCGTCACTTACGATGATGAAGATTACATCACGGCCAACCAAGTCGTTCAAAATGGCCTGACTTGGGACGGCGTCAAATGGGCGTTCACCACGGACCACTCGGACAACTGGCATCCCGTCACCTGGCTTTCGCACATGACGGACTGCGAGCTGTTTGATTTAAACGCCGCGGCGCATCATTTCGTCAACGTGCTGTTTCATGCAGCCAATGTCGCGCTGCTGTTTCTGCTATTGTGGCGGCTGACGAGGCAGTTGTGGCCCGGCGCGTTCGTCGCCGCGCTGTTTGCCTGGCACCCGCTGCGAGTGGAGTCGGTGGCGTGGATTTCCGAACGCAAGGATGTGTTGAGCACGTTTTTCGCGCTGCTGACACTGCTGGCTTATGTCAAAGCGGTGGCGGGTGGCGAGCGCTCCTCGCCGCCTGACCAGCAAACGGCGAAGGCGCCGCGCAGCGCGCGGCACGCATCACGTTTTTACTGGCTCTCATTCCTGTTTTTCGCGCTCGGCCTGATGTCCAAGCCGATGCTCGTCACGCTGCCGTTCGTCATGTTGCTGCTCGACTTCTGGCCGCTCAGGAGAATTTCACATTTCACATTTCACATTTCAAATCTGCGGCCGCTGCTCCTCGAAAAAATTCCCTTTTTTCTGCTCACCGCGATTTCCTGCGTCGCCACCATTCTGGCGCAACGGCCGGCCATGAGCACACTGGAGGCCGTGCCGCTGCCCTTGCGTTTGGAAAACGCGGCCGTCTCCTACGCGGCATATCTTGACAAAATCGTCTGGCCGACCGGCCTCTCAGTCTGCTATCCGCTGGCCGCCAGCATCGCTTTCCCGGTTATCGCGGCTTCATGCGCCTTGCTGGGCTTGATCACCGTGCTGGTGTGGCGGGCGCGCTCGCGATCAGGCGCGCCGCTCATCGGCTGGCTGTGGTTTTTGGGAACGCTAGTGCCGGTCATCGGCCTGGTGCAGGTGGGCATGGCGGCGCGCGCGGACCGTTACACTTATTTTCCGTCCGTGGGCATTTTCATCGCCATCGTTTTCGGCGCGTGGCCGTTGCTCCAAACATCGCGCGCGCGAAACACCTTTCTGGCTGCCGGCCTGATCGCGCTGGCGCTGTGCGTGGCGTTGACGGAAAACCAACTGCGTTTCTGGCGCAATAGCGAGACGCTGTTCCGCCGGGCGATCGCGGTGACGCGCAACAATTACATCGCGCATATCAATCTCGCCAAGGAATTGTCCCTCGAACACCGGGTGGACGAAGCGCTGGCCGAATTGCGCGAGGCGCAGCGGCTCGCGCCCGAACGCTACGAAATCCACAACGAAAAGGCCATCATTCTGGTGGACACCGGCAAAGACCGGGAAGCGCTGGCCGAATTCCAAGCCGCCGCCCGGTTGAAGCCGGAAATTCCCATGGTGCATGACAACGTCGGCTACGTTCTCGCCAAGCTGGGACGGCTCGACGAAGCCATGCAGGAATTCACCAACGCCTTGAAGCTGGATCCGGTTTTCCCCTGGACGCATTTTCAAATGGGCATGGCGCTGCTCAAACAGGGCCGCAATGCCGAGGCGCTGGAACAGTTGCGCGAGGCGCTGCGGTTCGACCCGGACAACGTCCCGATTCTCGCCTACACCGCGCGCGTGCTCGCCGCGGATGACCATCCGACAATTCGCGATGGCCAGACCGCGCTCCGGTATGCCGTCCGGGCGAATCTGCTGACCGGCAGCACGGATGCTTCCGTGCTCGACGCCCTCGGGATGGCTTGCGCGGAAGCCGGCCGCTTTGACGACGCGCAGGAGGCCGTGCGCCGGGCGCTGGCACTCACCAACTCGGTCAGCCTCAAAAATCCCGACGAACTGAGCCGGCGGTTGCATCTCTATGAAAACCACCAGCCGTGGCGGGAATCTTTTCTTGCAACCAATGCGCCGGAAGCGCCGGCCCTGAACCGGTGACCAATAACAAATTCCGCGAAACCAAATTCCGGCCAAAGACTGCCCGGCGGCCCGTCCGGTTGATCAAGCGGATCTGGAATCAGCTCGAATCCCGAAGTTGAAACCGGACGCGCAACAACTTCCGCCGCCCCATTGTTTGTGAACGCATAACCCCAATCTCGCCGCGTTCGTGATTGCTTTTCCGGCGCATTTGCCGAGACTGTCCGTTCCTATGTCCGAGCCAAAAGAGAATTTGCAGATGGAAAAAATCGTGTCGCTGTGCAAGCGGCGGGGCTTCATTTTTCAATCGTCGGAAATTTACGGTGGCATCAACGGTTTCTGGGATTACGGCCCGCTCGGCGCGGAACTCAAGCGCAACGTCAAGGAACTCTGGTGGCACGCCATGACCCGCCAGCGCGACGACGTGGCCGGCCTCGAAGCGACCATCATCATGTCGCCGCAAATCTGGAAGGCCAGCGGGCATGTGGATACGTTCGCGGATTTGATGCGTGAATGTCCGCTGACAAAAAAACGCGTTCGCGCGGATCAAGTAGAAACCCAATCTGGAAATGTTGTTCGCTATTTGGGAATTTATCCGCGAAGTGAAAAGAATTTTGCTCGTTTGATAGAAGAATTTGCTCCTTCGATTGATACAAGAGAATCCCTACAGAAATTGATTTTAGAAAACATGACAGAATCGGCACTCAAAGAATACCAGCCGGATTCCTACGAGCTTATTAAAAATAATCCGAATAAACTTAATGCCTTAAAAGTTGTTGCGGCGGATTATTATTGCAATTATGCGACTCTCAAAGGCTTCAGCATGCTGCTAGAACCGGGCAAGCCGGATGAAAGTGCGAGAAAAAGCGCGATACAATTTTATACTGAAAGTGGAAATGCAGACTTTATTTTGTTAGATGGCAGGCGTGAAAAGGTCGAAAACTCAACAGACTTTCATCCAGACAGCCTGGTTGGACTTACGGAAGCTCGTCCGTTCAACCTGATGTTCAAAACCTACGTCGGCCCGGTCGAGAGCGAGGACAACGTCGCTTACCTCCGCCCGGAAACCGCGCAGGCGATTTTCGCGCAGTTCAAAAATGTTTTGGAAACGTCGCGTCAGAAAGTCCCGTTCGGCATCGGGCAGATCGGCAAGGCGTTCCGCAACGAAGTCACGCCGCGCAATTTCACCTTCCGCTCGCGCGAGTTCGAGCAGATGGAACTGGAATTTTTCATCAAACCTGACGAAGTGGTGGAGGCGATTTCCGGCAACGTCGCAAAAGTTTCCGGCCCAACTTCCAACTCCCAACTTCCATCTGCCAACTGGGGCTGGGAAGCGTGGCACAAATACTGGGTCGAGGAACGTATCAAGTTTTACGAAGGCATCGGCCTGCCGCGCAACACGCTGGTCGAATACTGGCAGACGCCGGGAGAACTGGCGCATTACGCCCGCGCCTGCGTGGACATTTTGTTCAAGTTCCCGTTCAGCAAGCGTGACGAAAACGGCGAGTTGAAAGGCGAGGAACTCGAAGGCATCGCCGCGCGCAGCGATTTTGATTTGTCGCAGCACCAAAGATTTTCCGGCAAACCGATGGGTGTGTTCGACGACGAGTTGCGCGCCGCGTGGGGAAAATTGCCAAAAGAAAAACAGGACGACCTCTGGCGCCGCTTTTACGAAAACCGCAAGAAGTATCTAACGAAAATGGCGCGCCCGGACGAAACGCCGGAGCAAATTCAAAAACAGGCGACAACCGATGCCGATGGTCTGGCCAAAGGCCAATACGTCCCGCACGTCATTGAGCCGTCGGCGGGCGTGGATCGCTTGATTCTCGCGCTGATTTGCAACGCCTATTCCGAAGAAACCAAGACCGACGAAAAAGGCAAGAGCGAGACGACCGTGGTGATGAAATTTCATCCGCGCGTCGCGCCGATCAAGGCCGCCGTGCTGCCGCTGTTGAAAAACAAACCCGCGCTGGTGCAAAAGGCGCTGGACGTCCGCGAGCTGTTGCGCCCGTGGATGAATGTTTTTTACGACGACGGCGGTTCGATTGGCCGCCGTTACGCGCGCCAGGACGAGGCCGGCACGCCGTTTTGTGTGACGATTGATTTCGACACGCTCGGCGAAAAGCCGGAATTGCTCGACACGGTGACCGTCCGTTATCGCGACGACGGCCGGCAGGAACGGCTGAAAATTTCCGAACTTCTGGACTTTTTGCTGTCTAAAATCCGCTGATGAGCGACGAGCCGAAAAATCTGGCGGTTTTGGCGCCCGAACCCAAGCCCAAGCGCGCGCCCGACGCTGTATTTCATCGTGGCCGTCAAGCTTGTGAAAGGCGCGGCGGCATTGCTGCTGGCGCTGGGTTCTTACAGTCTCACAGACAACAATCTGCCGGAGGATTTCCGCAGGCTGCTCGAATTTTTCCATATTGATCCGGAAAAAAGATTCTTTCTGGAACTCGCCGACCGCGTCGCGGACATCACGCCGAACAATTTGAAGTGGCTGGCCGCCGGCTCGGTCATTTATGGCTTGTTCATGTTGCTACAGGCGGGCGGGCTGATCTTTCGGGTAAGCTGGATCGTCTGGCTGGTCATCGGCGAATCGGCCTTTTTCATCCCGATTGAAATTTTTGAACTGATCCGCCGGCATGTGCCCAACCCCGATCATCCGCACCTTTTTGCGCATCCGAAAATCGGCATCGCTATTGTGCTGGCGGTGAACGTGGCGATCGTCTGGTATCTCTTCCAAAACCGCGCCCGGATCATCCGGCATCACCACCATTGAACCTATGAAAACCGCGCTCCCGTATGAAGTGTCCGAGTTTGAAAACCTGCTGCGCAAACCGAACAGCGACCCGACGGGCTTCGCCGGTTTTTTCAACAGCGGCGAAGTCTGGGTCGCGCGCGTGCCGGCGCGGCTGGACGTGATGGGCGGCATCGCCGACTATTCCGGCGCGAACGTCTGCGAAGCCGTGCTCGGCCGCGGGATGCTCATGGCGTTGCAGGCGCGCACGGACCGCACGCTGCGCATCCGCTCCGCGCAAATCGGCCCGCGCAGTCTGCCGGTGGAGACGCGCATTCCGCTGGATTATTTCCGCTCCGGCGACGCCGTGGGCAACTACGCGCAAGTCCGCGAACTGTGCCACGCCAATCCCATTGCCGCGTGGGCCGCCTACATCGGCGGCAGCATTTTCACCTTGCTGAAAGAGGAATCCGGTCGAAGCTGCCCTATGGCTTCAGTTTTCTGCTGTTGAGCGCGGTGCCGATGAATGTCGGCATCGGCAGTTCCGCCGCCGTGGAAATCGGCACGCTCTGCGCTGCCTCAATGCCTATTTGAATTTGCAGCTCGACGGCGCGCGCATCGCGCGGCTGGGCCAGATGGCGGAGAACCACGTCGTCGGCGCGCCGTGCGGCATCATGGACCAAATCGCCGTCGACCAGCGGACGCGAAGGCAAGCTCACGCACATCCTTTGCCGGCCCGGCGCGATTGTCGGCGAGGTGGAAATCCCGCCCGGCACCGGCTTCGTGGGCATCAACTCGATGGTGCGCCATTCCGTCGCCGGCAACGCCTACGGCAACGTCCGCATCGGCGCGTTCATGGGCAAAAAAATCATCAACGAAATCCGCGCCACGACCGGCCGCGCCGCGCTGAATTATCTGACCGAAATTTCCAGCGAGGAATTCAAGGCCGAATTTCAATCGCAGATTCCCGAAACGATTCTCGGTTCCGATTTTCTCTCGAAATACAAAACGCACGACGATCCCGTGACCACGATGCAGCCGGACGCGACCTACCGCGTGGCCGGCCCGACGCGGCATCCCATCGGCGAAAACGAGCGCGTGCTGAAATTCATCGCCGCGCTCAACGCCGCCAAAACCGGCGACGAACAGGCGCTCGTGACCGCCGGCGAATTGATGTATGCCGCGCACGAAAGCTACCGCGACAACTGCCGGCTTTCCGTGCCGGAAGTGAATTTTCTGGTGGAAGCCGTCCGCAAGCGCGGACCGGAAAGCGGGTCTTTACGGCGCGAAAATCACCGGCGGCGGCACCGGCGGCACCGTGGCCGTCTTCGGCAAAATCGCGGCGCTCAAGGAGCACATTCCGCAGATCGCCATCGAATATTCGCGCCGCGTCGGCGAAATGCCGGACATTTTTGAAGGCACGTCGCCCGGCGCGATTGAATTTGGCGCCAAGCGTTATGCCTTCGGCGCCAGCGGCTGGAAGCGGTTTGATGTGTAACAATCCTCACTCATCGTCATGCTCATTCTCAAGTTGAGGAACAAAAGCGAGGATGAGGATGAGCATGACGATGAGTATGAATAAAAATCCGGTTCGCAAAGCCGTCATTCCCATCGCCGGCCTCGGCACGCGGCATTTTCCCGCGTCGCACGCGGTGAAAAAGGAACTGTTCCCCGTCGTCGGCGCGGACGGCATCGCCCGCGCGCTGTTTCATTATCACCTGCTGGAACTCGACGCGGCGGGCATCGAGGAAATCTGCATCATCGTCCAGCCCGGCGAGGATGAGATGGTGCGCAACTATCTGCGCGGGCCGGACGTCAATTATCTCAAGCGGCTGGAAAAATATCCCGCGCTGCTGCGCGAGGCGGAGCAGATGAAGCGGTTTTCCGAACGCGTGACCTTCGCCGTGCAGCGCGAGCAGGAAGGCTACGGCCACGCGGTTTTCCAGACGAAAAATTTTGCGGCGGGTGAAATGGTTTTGCTCGGCCTCGGCGACCATTTGTTTCGCGGCACAGCCGGTTTCGCCCTATCGCGAACTGGCGGACATGGCGAACACGCTGTTCCGAGACGGCAAAAGTGTTTCCGCCGTGAACCGCATTTCCGCCGGCGAATTGAAAGGCTACGGCACCATCGCCGGCACGCGCCGCGCGGAAAATCCCCGGTTGATTGACGTTTCGCTCATCATCGAAAAACCCGCCGTGGCCGTCGCGCAGGAAAAATTGCGCGTCGACGATCTGCCCGCCGGAACGTGGCTCGGCTGGTTCGGCATGCACCTGCTCGCGCCTTCGATTTACGACATTCTCGGCGAAATGATCCGCGACAACGTGCGCGACAACGGCGAATTCCAGCTCACGCGCGCCCAGGAAATCCAGCGCCAGCGCGAAGGCTATCTGGCGCTGGAAATGACCGGCGCGGAGCGGTTTGACTTCGGTGTGCCGGACGATTTTGTCCGCAGCGTGCAGGCGTTCCGTCATTTGCCATGATTTTGTCACGATTATTTGCTTGCGGCAGTTCCGCACATGGCTTAAAAAAGCGGCATCGTAAGAATTAGCCAGACGACAGTTTTGATGCACATCACCAATCAGCCCCAACCAGAGAGGGTCGCTTGAGTCGCCCTTTTTCCCCGCGTAATTCCTCTCCCGCCTCGCAGATGCGCGTCAACGGCAAAATCCGCGCCCGCGAAGTGCGCGTCATCGGCCCGGACGGCAAACAGCTTGGCGTGTTTCCGCTGAACGACGCGCTGAACCTCGCGCGCCAGCACGGCGTGGACCTGGTCGAAATTTCGCCGAACGCGGTGCCGCCGGTCTGCCGCATCATCGAGATCGGCAAGTTCCGCTACGAACTCGCCAAGAAGGAAAAGGAATCGCGCAAGCATCAGCACGCCTCGACCGTGAAGGAAGTGCAGTTAAGCCCGCGCATTGACCCGCACGACCTCGGCATCAAGGTGCAGCACGCGGTGAATTTCCTGTGCGAGGACATGAAGGTGAAGGTCGCGCTGAAATTCCGCGGCCGCGAAATGGCGCACACCGAAATCGGCTTCGAGGTCATCAACAAGTTCATCGCCGAAATCGCGCCGTTCGGCCATCCCGATTTCACGCCCAAGCTCGTGGGCCGCGCCATCAACCTGATGATCAGCCCGCTCCCGCGCAACAAGCGCGCCAAGAATCCGCGCCAGGAGGAGGCGGAACTGCACGAAGCCGACGAAGCCGGCGAAGCCGAAGCCCCGCCGGAAAAAACCAATCACGAAAAAACGCCCGCGCATCCCGCGCCGGAAAAAGTCAAAAGTCCCGTCGCCGAACCAGCCGCCATCCGGCGGCCTGCAACAATCCGTTCGCCAATTTGGAAATCAAGTAGCTGCTCGGCGTCCGCCAGCCGCGCACCAGATCGGGAAACCGGCAGTCCGCGCAAACCGCGTTCGAGTGTTCGCAAAAATCGCGGACGATTTGCATCAAACCCTGCTGCTGCGCCGCGCCTTTCAAGACTGCGCGCACTGGAAGTTCCCAGCAAACGCTGCCGCGCGAGTTTCAAAATCGAATTGTCCTCCGCCGCCGGCCACGCGAAAAACCGCCGCTCCACTTCGCGCAGAAATTTTTCATTGCCGCCTTCCTTGGCGCGAATCCACAGCCACGGCAAAACGACGTTCACGGCCAGATCCGTGACGCGCGCCGCGCCCAGCAACGGCTGCGGTTTGGCCAGGCGCGCCGATTTGAACGTCCAGTGCCACGACCAGAATTCATCGCGCTCGACCTGGAAAATTTCGTGGAGCGATTCCAGCAGCTTGCTTGTCGGGCAATTTCCGCCGCGCACCAGCCTTCAATTTTTGAAACCAGATTTTCCGCCGCCAGCCAGTGCGACGCCAGCGCCAGCCGCCGCTGCGGATGATTGGCCGGGCGCAGGCCGTGAAATTTCCAGACTGTCGCGCGGCAAGATGCAGCTTTCAAACTCATCGCGGTCGCGCCACCAGCACATCCCACGCGCGGCGCAGAAACGTGTCGGACTATTTTTGGGCGCGGGTCAAATCGTCCGGCAGCAGCCCGCTGACGCCGAGCAGCCGCGCCTGAATTTCAAACGCGGAATCCGCGCCGCGCGACCAGCGCGGTTTTGATCTCCGCCAGATTCAGCATCGGCCAGACGTTGTGCTTGTAGCCGAGCGCGCGAAACAAATTTTCCCAGAGCGCCTGCTCCCAGCCGGAATTTTTCGCGCGGGCGAGCATCGCGGCGGCCTTGTTTTGAAAACGCACTTTGGCGGCGGCGTGCAGAATTTCCGCAAGCTGCGGTTCGGAAAGTTCGCGCAGCGGCGCGGAACATTTGCCGCGCAGGTTTTCCGGCAGGCCGGATTCGTTTTCCAGCGCCAGCGCCAGTTCCGCCAGCGGCGCGTCGAGCACATTTTTCAGCGACAGAGCTGACCGGCGGACTTTGGACTTTGGGCTTTGGACTTTGGACTTCCTCCCAGACGACGTGCAGGATGACATTTTTGAAATTCGGATTCCGGTCGTGGCCGTGCGCGTGCCAGCCGGCGGGTTGCAGATCAATTTCCACGTCGCCGGACACCGGCTTTTCATCTTCAAACTGCAAGACCGCGCCGCGAAAATCCGGCCCGCCTTCGGCGCTGGCAAAGCCGGGATGCAGCACGCGCAGGCTTTTTCCGTCCGCCGTTTTGCAGCTGGTCGCGCTGGAGGCGCTGGTGCTGCCAGACGGCCTGCAGCAGTTTTTCCGGCGGCGTGGAACCGCCGTCGCGCAGCACGTTGACGGCGCGGCAGCGTTCGCGCCAGACGGCGTAGAAATTTTCCGCGCGGGTACGGAGTTTTGCACGAGGCAAAGTCAAGCTGCTTTTGCTGCCGGCGGCGGCGATGCGAAGTCAATTTATTTTGAACGCAACCAAGCGGTTTCTTGCCTGTTTAATGCGGGAAGCCGGCGAAGTTTTTGTTCGCCGCAGCGGGGTTTTTCCGGCTACACTGGCGAAAGATTTTTTACGGTTCACGAAGCTGATGATTGAAGTTTCCAATTTGACGAAGCGCTACGCGGGACGCACGGCGGTGGACGACATTTCGTTCACGGTCGCGCGCGGCGAAATCGTCGGCCTGCTCGGCCCGAACGGCGCGGGCAAAAGCACGACCATGCGCGTGCTCTCCGGCTTCATGCCGGCGACCAGCGGCACGGTGCGCGTGGCGGGCTTCGATGTGTTTCACGATTCGGACGAGGTGCGGCGGCGCATCGGCTACATGCCGGAAAACAATCCGCTCTATCCCGAAATGCGCGTCCGCGAATATCTGAAATTCCGCGCGCGGCTGAAAGGCCTGGGCTGGCGGCGTTCGCGCGAGCGCGTGACGACGGTGATGGAGCAATGCGGCCTGACGGACGTGGGCCGCCGCGTCATCGGCCAGCTTTCCAAAGGCTACCGGCAACGCGTCGGCCTGGCGGACGCGCTGGTGCATGAGCCGGAGTTGATCATTTTGGACGAGCCGACGATCGGCTTGGATCCGCACCAAATCCGCTCCGTCCGCGCGCTGATCAAAAGCCTCGGCGGGCAAGCACACGGTTTTGATTTCGACGCACATTTTGCCGGAAGTGGAAATGATGTGCGGGCGCGTGCTGATCATGTTTGACGGGCGCGTGCTGGCGTCGGACACGCCGGAAAATTTGCAGCGGCGGATGGCGGGCGGCAGCCAGGTCATCGCGGAAATCGCCGCGCCGGCGGAGGCGTTGCGCGCGGCTTTGGGAAGACCTGCCGGAGGTGGAGCAGTTTGACGTTTCGGCCAGCGACGGCGAATTTTTCCGCTGCGCGCTGACGCCGCGCGACGGCTGCGATTTGCGCCCGGCGATTTTTGCGCTGGCGCGCGAGAACGGCTGGGCGCTGCGCGAACTGACCCGCAGCCGCCATTCGCTGGAGGACATTTACGTGCAGGTGACCAAGCCAAACACGGAGGAGGCGGAATGAGAATTTTCTGGGCCTTGCTGCGGCGCGAACTGGCGAACGTATTTTCTTTTCGCTGACGGGCTACGTCATCATCGCGGCGGTGACGCTGCTGACGGGCTAGAGTTTCGTGCGTGTTGATGTTACACCCTCGGCACCGACCCGTCGCCGATGCCGGTGACGGAGATGTTTTATCAGCACTTATTTATTTCTGGCTGATCGTGCTGCTGCTCGGCGCCGGTGATCACGATGCGCCTGTTCGCGCTGGAAAAAGCCACGCGGCACGTTTGAAACGCTGATGACCACGCCGGTCGGCGACCTGCAGGTGGTGGCGGCGAAATTTTCCGGCGGCGTGATTTTTTACCTCGTGATGTGGCTGCCGCTGCTGGCGTGCCTGTTCATCGTGCGGCATTTCACGCAACCAGGCGACCGCGCTGGACTGCGGCAACGCTGGGCGGCGATGTATCTGGGAATTTTTCTGGTCGGCGGCCTGTTCCTGTCGCTCGGCTGTCTCGCCTCGTCGCTGACGCGCAGCCAGATGGCCGCGGCGATGATCAGCTTTGCGCTGGGCGTCAGCCTGTTTGCGCTGGGCTTCGTGGCGCCGGGCGCTGCCGGTTCACCGACCGAGTGGCAGTCGCAGCTGGTTGTCCTGCTTTCAACCTGTTCGACCAGATGGACGACTTCGCGCGCGGCGTGGTGGACACGCGCGCGGTGATTTTTTACGTCAGCGCGACGTTGCTTGTTTTTGTTCCTGACGCTGCGCGTGGTGGAAAGCCGCCGCTGGAAATAACATGAGCGACGAGCCAAAATCCCGCCCCAGCTTCTCCGCCGCCAGCCGGTGGCGCATCGGCTTGGACGTGGTGCTGCGCACGGCGCTGGTGCTGGCGGTGGTGGGCATGGCTGAATTATCTCGGCGCGAAATTTTACCACCGGTTTTATTTGAGTTCGCAGACCCGCGTGGAACTGTCGTCGCGCACGCTGACGATGCTGCATTCGCTGACCAACCGCGTGGAGGTGACGCTGTATTACGACACGCGCGACCGGAATAATTTTTACCCGGACATCCTGGAACTGCTCAACGCCTACCACGACGCGAACCGGAACATTTCCATCCGCACGGTGGACTATGCGCGCAATCCGGGCGAGGCGATGAAGGTGAAGGAAAAATATAATCTCCCCGCTTCCCTCGCCAGTCCAAACGCGCCGCCGGCAAAGGATTTGATCATTTTTGCCAGCGGCGACCGGCATGACATCATCCCCGGCGCGGTGATCGTCGGGACGCAAACCGTGCTGATGAGCACGAACGATCCGGATTTTGACCCGGATGAAAAGCGGCCGCAATTTTTGCGGAAGCCGGTCAAGTTCAACGGCGAGGTGCTGTTCACCTCCAAGCTGTTTGCGCTGGCGCATGACCAGCCGCTGCGGGCGTATTTTTTGCAGCGCCACGGCGAGGCGTCGCTCACCGACACCTCCGACCTCGGCTACCAGAAATTCGGGCTGGCGCTCGCGCAAAATTACATCGCCGTGGCAAACCTGGACCTGACTGGCGCCGCCGATGTGCCGGCGGATTGCAGACTGCTGGTCATCGCCGCGCCGGTCAAGGAGTTCGACGCGTCTGAACTGCAAAAAATTGACAGCTTCCTCACGCAGGGCGGCAAGCTTCTGGCCTTGTTCAACTACGCCTCGTTGCAGCAGCCCACCGGCCTGGAAACCTTGTTGCAGCGCTGGGGCGTGAAGGTGATGGCGGATTATGTCAAAGACCCGCAAAGCTCGACCAGCGACCAGTTCGTGGAAGTCAGCAGCTTTAATCCGAACACTTTTGTCAACCCGCTCATGCAGTTCGCGCTGGAAATGGTTTTGCCGCGGCCCGTTTTGAAAATGGACCAGGCCAATCCATCCGCGAATGCGCCGCAAGTGGACGCGCTCGTCGCGTCCGGCGATACCTCCACCCTGGCCCGCGACAGCGTCGCCGCGCCGCGCAGCTATTCGCTGATCGCGGCGGTCGAGCAGAAGCCGGTGGCGGGCGTGGCCAATCCCGCGCGGCAGCACGCGCATCGTCGTCACCGGCGATTCGCTCTTCCTCGGCAACCAGTTGATCGGCGCGGCGGCCAACCGGGATTTTCTGAACTACGCCGTCAACTGGCTGTGCGACCGGCGAGCAGTTGCTGGCCGGCATCGGCCCGCGCCCGGTCACGGAATTCCGCCTCTTGCTCACGCGCCAACAGCAGCGGCAGTTGAGCTGGCTGCTGCTCGGCGCGCTGCCCGGCGGCGTCCTCTGTTTGGGCTGGCTGGTCTGGCTCGTGCGCAGAAAATGAAATCCAAAACCACCGCCCTCTGGTTTGTGCTCGCCGCCGCGCTCGCGGCGGCCATCTGGTTTTTGCAAAACCATTTCCAGCCCGCCGGCCGCCGGCGGAAAACATTGTGTTCGCCGGTTTGCAGGCCAGCCAGGTGACCGGATCCAGATCATTCCCGCCGGGGCGCGCGAAATCAGCGCCAGCCGCACCAACAAAACCTGGCAGTTGGAAAAACCGTTCGCCTATCCGGCGCAAACCGCCGCGATTGAGGATCTGCTTGGCGCGCTCGAAAAATTGACGCCGGTCATGTCCCTCACCGCCGCCGAAATGAGCGCGCAAAAAAATGCCGACGCCGAATTCGGTTTTGAAAACCCGCAGTTCACGCTCGATCTGACCGCCGGCGAGCAAAGCTGGCACCTGCGCGTCGGCAACAAAACCGCGCCCGGCGACGGCGTCTATGTCCGCGTGGTCGGCGCCACCGGCGCGTTTGTGACGGACACCGGCTGGCTGCAATTTCTGCCGCGCGACGCCACCGACTGGCGCGACACCACGCTCGTTGACATCCGCCGACAACGTGGACTGGATTGTCATCACCAACGGCGCGCAAGCCATCGAACTTCGGCGCGACGCGACGAACCGTCTCTGGCGGATGATCCGCCCGTTGCAGACCCGCGCCGACAGTTCGCGCATCGTCACCGCGTTGCAGCAATTGCGCACCGCCAAAGTTTCGCAATTTGTCAGCGACGACCCGAAAGCCGACCTGACGGCTTATGGTTTGGAACCGGCCGCCCTGGATGTCTGGCTGGGCTGCGGAACCAATTTGCTGACGGCCATCCACGCCGGAAAAGACGCGCCCGGAAACGCGGGACAAATGTTCGCGCGCCGCGAAGGCTGGAACGCCATTGTGACCACCGCCAAGGAACCGCTGGCGCCGTGGCGCGGAGCGGTGAACGATTTCCGCGACCAGCATCTGCTGGAACTGACCGCGCCCGTCGCGGAAATCGAGGTGCGGGCTGAAAACCCGGAAAATAATTTCACCTTGCAACAGCGCGGCTCGAACGCCTGGACCGTGGCCGGCGAAAAATTTCCCATCGACGCCGAAAATATCCAGGCCTTCATCCGGCTGCTGGCCGGCCTGACCATCGCGGATTTTGTGCAGGATGTCGTCACCGGGCCGGGCCTGGCAAAATTTCGGTCTCACCAATCCGCCGGCGCGCCAGATCACGCTGCGCTCCGTTGCCGGCGACACGAACAGCGTCATCGCGCAACTGTTGTTCGGCGCGACAATCCACCGAACCAGATTTATGTGAAGCGCAGCGACGAGGATTCGGTCTATGCGCTGGCGCTGGCGGATTTGAACCGGCTGCCCGTCACCGGCTTTTTTTTCCGTGACCGCCGCATCTGGAATTTTTCCGAAACCAACGTCGCGCAGGTCACGTTGCGGCAAAATGGAAAAACGGCCCAGCTTCTCCGCACCGGCACCAACCAGTGGTCCGTCGTGTCGGGTTCGGGCATCATCATTGATCCGCTTGCCGTCGAGGAAACCGTCCACCGCCTTGGCGGACTCACCGTTGCCGGCTGGATCGGGCGCAACTTCACCGCGGCGGAAGCGGCGCAGCAATTCGGGCTGAACACGAATAATTTGTCCCTCACCATCGGACTCAAATCCGGCGAAAAATACTCGCTGGATTTTGGCGCGCAGGTGGCGCAGACCGCGCTGGCGGCCGTGACGCTCGACGGCGAGCGTTGGGCGCTGGTTTTTCCGCCCGTGCTCTACCCGATGGTGGCGTCGTATCTGACCCTTCCGCCAACCACTCCGTGAAACTGGCCAATCGGCTGGCCTCTGCCCACAGACGGCGCGCGGCTGCTTTTGCGGCTCAAGCGGGTTCGTCTTGAGTTGTCCGGCCATTCCAGCGAAAATTTCCCGGTGCATTTTACCGGTTTCTGGCGCAAATGCCGCATCGCATTCCGCTGCGTTCGTTTCACGTTCTGGGCCGTCGTGCTGCTGCTGCTGGCGGCGTTCGGCTGGTTCAACCGTGTCGGCCTGCCCGGTTTTCTGAAAACCCGCCTCGTCGCCGCGCTGCATGAACGCGGCGCGGACCTGGATTTTTCCCGCCTACGCCTGCGCTTCACCCGCGGCATCGTCTGCGACAACGTCCGCATCGGCGGGTTGCGGGATTCCGGCGTTCCCGTCCTGACGGTGCGCGAGGTGCAACTGCGCGTGAATTTTCCAGCGCTGCTCCATCGGCGTTTGCAAGTGGACAGCCTGGTTCTGCACGACGGAAATTTCACGCTGCCGCTGTCGCCAACCAATTCCCTGTCGCTCACCAACCTTCAGAGCGAACTGCGATTCGCGGCGGACGGCACCTGGACGCTCGACCATTTCCGCGCGGGACTGGCGGGCGCAAACCTGTCATTGGACGGGCAAATCGCCCATGCCTCCGAAGTCCGCAATTGGAAAATCTTCGCCGGGCAAACCGCCGGCGATCACGGCGATTTGCAGGCCGCCTTGTCAGGCTTTTCAAAAACGCTGGCGCAAATCCATTTTCAGGGCCAGCCGCAGTTGAACGCGCGGCTGGACGGCGACGCGCGCGACGTTCACTCGTTCACCTTGAATGTCAACGCCCGCGCGCCCGGCGTGCGGACGCCGTGGTTCGCCGCGCAAAATTTGCAGTTCGCCGCGCGCCTGTCCGCGCCCGCCGACGCGCCGACGAATGACGAGCCGGCGTGGGGTTTCTGGACGAACCTGCAGCCATTCCGGCTCGATTGGACGGCGCGCGGCGCGGATCTGCAGTTGGAAAATCTATCCGCGGAAACGGCGGAATGCGACGGCGTCTGGCGCGCGCCAAAATTGGAGGCTCAATTATCCGCCCGGCTCGACGGGCTGAACCTTTCAATGAGCGGCGAGATCACCAACGCGCCCGAAATCCGCAACTGGAAAATTTTCGCCGGGCGAAAAGCCGGCGGCGGCTCGCCCGGCTCGTTTAAAAAAATTTCCGAAACGCTGGCGCAGATTCAGTTTCAAGGCCGTTCGGAGTTGCGCGCGCGGCTGGCCGGCGATGCGCGCGACATCCATTCCGTCACGATGAATCTCGACGCCCGCGCACGCGGCCTGCACACGCCGTGGTTCGCCGCGCGGGACTGGCAGGCGACCGCGCATTTATCCGCGCCCGCCGACGCGCCGGCGAATGATGATCCAGCGTGGGGTTTCTGGACGAACCTGCAACCGTTCCGGCTTGATTGGACGGCCAGTGGCGCGGATTTGCAGGCGGATAAATTGCGCGCATCCGCGGTGGAATGCGATGGAGTCTGGCGCGCGCCGGAACTGGCGGTTTCCAAACTGTCCGCCCGGCTGGGCGACGGCCAGTTGGCGGCGGCGGCGAAACTAGATGTGGCCACGCGCGAGTTGGTCTTCACGAACAATTCGAGTTTCGACCTTCACGCGGTCGCCGCGTTGCTGACTGAAAAAACGCGCGAACGGCTGGCGGAAATTTCCTGGACCCAGCCGCCGCAGTTGCGGGCTGGCGGCGCGCTGCGGTTGCCCGCGTGGACCAACGGCGCGGCGGACTGGCGCGAGGATGTGGAACCCAGCGTGCGGCTGCGCGGCGAACTGGCGTTCACCAACGCGCGGGTGGACGACCTTGTGACGCTGGATTCCGCGCGGACGCATTTTAATTACGCCAATCTGATCTGGAGCCTGCCGGATCTGGAACTGACGCGGGGACGGACGGAACTGGCGTTGAGCGGTGAGGAAAGCGAGGCCACGAAAAATTTCCACTGCCACGTCGCCGGCCGGGTTGACCGCGGAAATAGCGCGTCCATTTTTGACCACCAGCAACGCGGCGCGCGGTTTTGAACTGGTGACCTTGCACGAACCGCTGGCGCTGGCTTTGGACGCGAGCGGAAACCTGCGCGACTTCGCCACCTGGTCGGCCACCGGCCGGGTGGCGGCGACGAATTTTGCGGTGCGCACCGAGACCTTTGAAAGCGTGGCGGCGGATTTATCCTATTCAAACCGGGTGCTGGATTTTTTGCGCCCGCAAATGTTCCGCGCCCACGGCACGCAGACCATGACGGCGGACGCGGTCGCGCTGGATTTCAACGCCCGAATGATTTTCTTCACGAACGGCTTCAGCACCACCGAGCCGATGGCGGTCTGCCGCGCCATCGGCCCGAAGACGACCCGGGTCGTCGCGCCGTATGAATTTCTTTCGCCGCCGACCGCGCGGGTGCATGGACAATTGCCGTTGCGGGACATCAACAACGGGCGCGATCTGGCCGGCACGGATTTAAGTTTTGACATCGTTCAGGGCGTGCCGTTCCGCTGGACCAAACTCCAAACGACGAACATCACCGGAACGATCCATTGGCTGGGGCAGGAACTGGTGCTGACGAATCTCACGGCGGCGTTTTACGGCGGCACGGCCGGCGGCCAGGCGTATTTTGATTTTCAACCGGTGGGTTACGACTGTGATTTTAATTTTGGCTTTGAGCTGACGAATGCCGACGTGCGGCTGCTGGCGGTGGATTTCCCGTCGGTGAAAACGAACCAGTTCGCCGGAATCTTGAGCGGGCAGGCGGTGGTGACCGACGGAAATTCAAAAACCTGGCGTTCGTGGAACGGTTTTGGCGACGTGCGCCTGCACAACGGCCTGTTGTGGAACATCCCGATCTTCGGCATCATCTCTCCGTTGCTGAACACGCTGACGCCGGGGCTGGACGTGGGCAACAGCCGCGCGACCGACGCCACGGCGCGCTTCGTCATGACCAACGGCGTGGTCTTCACCGATTCGCTGGACATCCGCTCGCTGACGATGCGGGTGCAATATGTCGGGACGGTGGATTTGCGGCAGCACGTGAATGCGCGGGCCACGGCGCAGTTGCTCCGCAACACGCCGGTGTTCGGCTCGGTCGTCAGCCTGGTCCTCTGGCCGGTGAGCAAGGTGCTTGAATGTGACATCACCGGCACGCTGGCCGATCCCAAAATCACGCCGGTCTATCTGCCGTTCCCCAAATTGCTGGCCGTGCCGCTGCATCCCCTCCGCAGTCTTGAGCAGATTTTTTCCCCGCCGGCAACCAACCCGCCGGCGGCAAAATAAATTTATTTGCCCGGCGCGTTGGTGGCGCTGTTCAACTCCGCCATTTTCTGCGCCAGCGCGGCGGCGGCTTTTTGCTGCGCCATCGTTGAATCCGGCGACATCTCGGGCGCTGGATTCACGGCCTCAACACCAGGCCGGGTTTGCGGCATGACGCCAGTCTGCGGCGGGAAGTTGGTGCCGGGCGTCTCCGGTTCCGGATTGTAGAAGCCGTCGTATTGTTTCGTGTTTTGAAATTGCTTCTGTTCGCGTTTGCGTTCCGCGTCAATCAGCTTGCGTTCTTCTTCGGCGCTCTCCGCCGCCGTGGCGGAAACCCCGGGCAGACGCTGTTGTTCCTTGATGGTGTTTTTTGCCGCCAGTTCCGGCGTCTGCAGCACCGTGGGCCGCATCATCACGATCAATTCTTCGCGCTGCTTGTTGTCGGAACGCGAGCTGAACAGATTGCCGAGCAGCGGAATGTCCATCAAAAAGGGCACGCCTGACCGGCTGGTGGATTTGTTGGATTTGATGAAGCCGCCGAGCATGACGGTGTCCTTGTCTTTGACGGCGATCTCGGCGTTCAAAGTGCGTTTGATGGTGTTGGGCACCTGTCCCACGTTGTCAATGGTGGTGTAACCGTTGAGGTCGTCAATTTCCTGTTGAATGTCCATCACGACCAGGCCGTCGGGATTGATGAACGGCGTCACGTCCAGTTCCACACCCACCGACAACTGCGAATAGGAAACGCCGTTGCCGTAGGCGCTGCCATAGGAATTGCCGGTGACGTAGGGCACGGTGTCGCCGACGAAAAACTGCGCGGGCTTGGCCTGCGATGTCTGGATGCGCGGACGCTGGATGACGCTGGCGTGGCGAATCCGCAGCCACTGCTGTCATGGCCACGTCCCAACTCTGTCCGATATTTCCAAAGTAACTAAGACCACCGCCCAGGTTGTTGGCAAAGCTGCTGGCGCCATTGGTGCCGGCACCGGTCAAGCTGGCCAGATTGATGCAATAAAGTTGCGCCGTTGTTCCCGCCGCCAGCGCCGACGACGCTATTATTTCCGCTGGTGCCACCCAGGGTTGCGGGATTCTGCGCCGCCGAAACGCCGAAGTTAAATGTGTTCGGGCCAAGCGCATAGTCAATGATGACGGCCTCGATCAGCACCTGCGCCAGCGGCACGTCGAGCTTGGCGATGATGCCTTTGATGACTTCCATGTCCGTCCGCGTGGCGTAAATGAGGAGCGAACTGCTGCTCTCGTTTGGAATGATTTTCGTCTGGCCAAACAACTGGATTTGATCCTGCTTGCCGCGCCACCGCCGCCGCCGGTGGCGTTGATGATGTTATTCAGACGCTGCTGGAAGGAATTTCCGCCGCTGGGCGTGCCGTTGGGCGTGGTCAGGCCGGTCGTCCGCCGGTCTGGCTGCCAAAAGCGCCACCGCCAATGCCGCCGAATCACCGCCGCCAACACCGCCCATCCCGCCTGCCCTAAACCGCTGCTTCGGTTGCCGGCCAATCCGCTGATTTGGCCGCTGCCAGGACTGGTGCCGATGCTCACGGAAGCGCCGCTGCCACCGCCGCCCAGCGCGTTCAGCGCGTTGGCGATGTCGTCCACTTTTGCATAGCGGATCGGAATGACCTCGGAAATGTATTCGGCGGGAATGCTCACATCCATCTGTTCAATCATTTCCAACATGCGCTTGACGTTTTCCGCAAAGTCGCGGAGCACGAGAATGCCGTTGTCGTCGAGCGGAATTATGGCATTGGCAATTTGGCGAACGGAGTGATCAGCGGCACCATCGCCGTGGGTTTGACGTATTTCAACTGCACGATGCGCGTGACGTAGGAGCCGAGATCCGGCAGATTGGTCGAGCCGCCGTGATCCAGTTCGCCGCCGGAAGCGCCCGCGTCGGTGGAAGGCAGCACTTTGACAAATTTGTCGCCGATGTTCACCAGCGAAACGCCGTTGAGCGCCAGCACCGCCTGCAAAGCCTCAATCGCCTCGGTCTTGGTCAGCGGCGTCTGCGTTTTCAAAATAATTTGCGCCTGCGGCAACGCGGCGCGCAGCAGCGTCCGGTTCACCAGCTTGGCATAAATCATCAGCACCTCGTTCAGATCCACGCCTTCAAAATCAATCGTTCCCGGCGCAATCATTTCTTCTTCCGCCGGCGCGGCGGCGCCCGCCGCTCCGCCCGCCGCACCTTGCGCCCCGGCCGCTCCGCCTGGCGCACTAGCCGCGCCCGGTGCGCCGGCGGCCGCAGCGGGCACGCCGGCGGCGGCGCCCGGCAGATTTGAAACTCCGCCTTGCGGATTTGAAATTCCCGGCGCGGGCGTCGGATAACGCGGCAGCGTGACCGGACCCGTTGGTGTTGCCGAAACGCGGGAAGCGGCGCGGCAACTGGTTGGTAAGGTTTGGCGGCAATTGCGCCCAGAGTTCCAGGCCGGTCAGGGCCAAAACCAATGTGAGAAGAATTGTTTTCATTTTGCTTTTGCGTTTGCGGTTTTCGCGGCGGACGCCGTCGCCGGTTTTTTCTGATAACTGGCGATCAGCCGGATGCCGGCGGACAGGTGATAGCGCGGCACATCCGGCTGGAGTGTCAAATCCGCCACGCGGATCATCGCGGGATCGTTGCCGAGCTTGTAAAGGAAATCCACCAACTGCTCCTCGGTGGCCAGCACGCTGATGTTCTTCCACTGTTCGATAAAGAAGACATCGTTGGTCCTGGTAACCGGCGGCGGGTCGCTCTGCAGTTGCACGCCGCATTCGCGAGACATGTCCTGGATTTTGCGCGTGAAATTGACGCTCTGGTCTTCCAGCGCCACGGCTTCGCCCTGTTTTTCGTATTTTTTGATT